>JAMOAZ010000015.1:0-71343 GCA_039908505.1 Nitrospirota bacterium | reverse complement strand
TTATTCTGTCATTCCCGCGAAAGCGGGAATCCAGGAGAGGAAGTTACTGTTGCAAGTTTCTAATGCAATTGCCCTGGAGTTTTAATACACCAAGGTGGAAGCTATGGTCAGACATAATGTAGTTAAGTTTTAAGTTGAAAATAGTGACATTTGTATGAAATAGTGCTTGACATTAGGCTGTAGTGTTTATTAACATTGAACAATCAGGGAAATTGCGGAGGTAAGGCAGCATCACATCAATAAAATCTGAATCACAGGGAGGGTATTTAGAATGCCGGCTCTAAAAAGGGTTGCAGTAGTGGTCATAGCGGTGATAATGGTGGCGGGTTTATGTTCGATGGCATTTGCGGAGGCACCAGTCAAGGAGGTTATTGCAAAGGCCAGCACTGTGCCGTGGTGGGTATGGCCGCTTAGTCTGTTCGTGTTGTCATTTTTGTTGGGGGTAGTGGCGGTATTAGGCGGGCTTGGCGGCGGGACATTGTTTGTGCCGATAGTGGGTGGTTTTTTTCCATTTCATCTGGATTTTGTTAGAGGGGCAGGTTTATTGGTAGCGCTGGCTGGTGCATTGGCGGCAGGCCCAGGGTTACTAAAAAAGGGGATGGCCAATTTGAGATTAGCGCTGCCAGTGGGGTTATTGGCCTCGGCTTGCGCGATAGTAGGGGCAATGATAGGGCTTGCGCTTCCAACCAATATATTGCAAATAGCCCTGGGCGCCACAATACTTGGGATTGTCGGTATTGTAATAAAGACTAAGAAGTCAGAGTATCCTGAGGTGCCTAAGGCGGATGCCTTGTCAACCGCATTAAGGATAAACGGTGTGTACCACGAGGTCACAACAGGTGAAGACATCAACTGGAAGATTCACAGGACACCGCTGGGGCTGGGATTATTTGTAATAATAGGAATAATGGCCGGCATGTTTGGCATTGGAGCGGGCTGGGCAAACGTCCCGGTGTTAAATATCCTGATGGGTACGCCGTTAAAGGTTGCAGTGTCGTCAAGTAAATTTCTCTTGTCGATAACAGATACGTCGGCGGCGTGGATATATATAAATAACGGCGCAGTGATACCAATGATGGTAGTGCCGTCGATTATTGGCGTAATGCTTGGTTCACTGGTAGGGGTAAGGATATTGGCAAAGACAAAGCCTGCGGCAGTACGGTATATAGTGATAATAATGCTGTCTTTTGCAGGGGCAAGGTCTTTATTAAAGGGACTAGGCATCTGGAACTAAATTAAGCAGGGAGGATAATATATATGGAGAAAAAAGTAGTAGCAACCGAAGAGCAGCTCAGGTATGCAGCGCTGCTGAACAATGGCATGAAAATTGGGATGGCAATGCTTCTAATCTCCTTTGCCATATACGCAATTGGAATATTGCCGCCGTTTGTGCCCGTAGAGGATTTGCCGAAGTTATGGGGTATGTCAGTGCATGATTATCTGAGTAAGACAGGGATACATGAGGGATGGTCGTGGCTAAAGCTGCTGAACAAGGGGGATTTTCTAAACTTCCTTGGGATAGCATTTTTGGGCGGCGTAACAATAGTGTGTTTTCTTGCTATAATACCAATTCTGATAAGAAAAAAGGATTACGTATATGCCTTGATTGCCGCACTGGAGGTTACCGTTTTGATTTTAGCAGCTTCGGGATTATTGAAAACGGGAGGACATTAGAATGAACGAAGATAAGTATAGAATGAATTTAATGGGTGAGTTAGAGTCTATTCTACTGGCAACAGACGGTTCTCAGTTCAGCCGCGGTGCGATAAAAGAGGCGATAAACTTTGCGCGGGCTTGTAAGACGGTATTAACTGTATTGCGGGTGCTGGAGTATAACTCTGAGTTTGAGACAGAAGGTCTTGAGTATGTCGAGGAGATCGAAAGGAAGGCCGCAGCGCATTTCGACGAAATAAGGACACTGGCAGCTGAAGAAAATGTCGAATGCGACATAGTGGTAAGAAGGTCAACCCAGGCATATGAAACCATAATAGACGAGGCGAGGAAAACAAGGGCAGACATAATAATAATGGGCAGGAGGGGAAACACAGGCTTGAAAAAGCTGATGATGGGGAGCCAGACGGCAAAGACCATAGCCCACGCCCCATGCAAGGTATTAGTGGTGCCAAAGGATACAGAGATAAAAGGTGAAAACATCATGCTTGCCACAGACGGCTCCAGGTTCAGCGAGGCGGCGCAGGCAGAGGCAATTATGATGGCAAAGAGATGTCCATTTGTAAAAAACTTTTTGGCCGTATCAGTGGCAAAGAACGACAGCAGGACAGCAGATGTAGAAAGATATCTGAATAATGTCAGGGAAGCGGCTGAAAAAGCGGGCGTAAAGGTTGACACACTGGCACTGAAAGGCGACCCATATAAGGCAATAGTAAATGCATCAATGGAGACGGCCAGAGACATTATTATAATGGGAACACATGGAAGAACCGGATTAGACAGACTTCTGATGGGAAGCGTGGCTGAAAGGGTAGTAGCCCTTGCAATGTGTTCCGTACTTGTTACAAGAACTCAGTAACTCGATCCCTGCCGCAAGTCGATAGAACTAACTTTAAGAATGAGGGCTCTGCCCTCAAACTCCCGGCAGGGGACAAGTCCCCTGCACCACATCTATGGGGCTTCTGTCTCCAATCCATATTTCGTCAGCTTTCGCCACAGCGATACCCTGTCTATGCCAAGTATCTTTGCAGCTGCTGACTTGTTCCCTTTTACATCGTTAAGAATCCATTGGATATATGAGCGCTCCTGTTCCTCTAATGTAGGGAAGTTGCCGTCTTTTCGTCTGAATGTCTTTATGTTTAAGTCCCTCAAGTCTTCAGATAAGTGGACGGCCTCAATAGAGGCGCCATTTGAGAGCGCTACCCCCCTTTCTATAATATTCTCCAGTTCTCTGACATTACCCGGAAAATCATAACCCTCAAGTACATCCAGCACCTCTTTAGATACCTCATCTATCTCTTTTTTCATCAGCGTTGCGTACTTCTTTAAAAAATGATAACTCAGGAGCGCTATATCGTCCTTTCTTCCGGCAAGCGGTGGTATACGCAGAGTGACAACATTTAAGCGGAAATATAGATCACTTCTGAATTTCCCATTATTTATCTGCTCCTTTATTGCCTTGTTAGAGGCCGAAATTATTCTGACATCAACGGTTATCGGCTCAGTTCCGCCTACTCTCATCATCTCCCGCTCCTGAATAACCCGGAGGAGTTTGACCTGCATTGACGAGGACATCTCCGTTACCTCATCGAGGAACAACGTACCACCGGATGCTATCTCCAGCAGCCCCTTTTTCTGTGCCACAGCGCCCGTGAAGGCGCCTTTTTCGTGACCGAACAGCTCGTTTGTGAGCAGTTCGTCCGTGAATGCCCCGCAGTTAATAGCGAAAAAAGGCCCGTTTGCCCTCTTGCTGTTATAGTGAATATAGCGTACTAATAATTCCTTGCCCGTGCCGCTTTCGCCGCGAACAATTATGCTGCAATCGGTTGGGGCAATCTGTCTGGCAGTTTCTAAGAGGTTTAGCATGTCCTTGTTTTGTGTGATTATCCTGACCTTTCCCTGGTATACCTCAATGAGCTGCCTGAGATGCCTGTTTTCTTTTTTCAGGGCAACCTTCTCTGCGGCCTCTTGCGTTACCTTTCTTACCTCGTCAAGGCGGAATGGTTTTGCGATATAGTAAAACGCGCCCTGTTTCATTGTGTTTACGGCTGATTCAAGCGTGGCAAATCCCGTTATCATTATCACCTCGGTATCGGGATGAAGCTCCTTGCACCTTTTCAGTACCTGTGTTCCATCGACTTTTTCCATCTTTAAATCCGTCAGCACTACGTCGAAGTCCTGAGTTTCAAGCAATTTAATGGCGCCAGCGCCGCTTTGCGAGCTGACCACCTCATAGCCTTCCTTTTTCATAACGTGTTCAAGATTTTGAAGCGCTATCTTTTCGTCGTCAACTATTAGTATCTTTGCCTGATTTTTCATTGCTGTTCAGCGGGCAATCTCATCATAAAAGCAGTCCCCTTGCCAGGGTCACTTGAGACCGTTATACAGCCTCCGTGCTCCTCAATTATCTCATGCACTATAAACAGGCCTAAGCCTGAGCCTTTACCTACCTCTTTTGTCGTGAAAAATGGATCAAAAATGGACTTCAATATCTCATCGCTCATTCCTGTACCAGTATCACTGACTATTATGTCAACGGCAGAGGCAATCGAAAAACACCTGTCGTTCTGCATAAAACAGTGCTCGATATTATTCATACATCTGTCTGGAGGCATGAGTGTCCCTGCCGTTATTGATATGACCCCATCGCCGTCAATCGCATCTGCAGCATTTTTAATAAGATTCAAAAATACCTGCTGTATCCTCTGTTTATCTGCATGTATTGTTATATCCCCTGCAATATCGAGGTGTATCTTGACATTTGATGGCAACTGCCCCCTTATAAAGCGTATTGTCTCCTCCAGTAATTCCCTTAACCTTACAATATCTTTTTTAAATATCCTATCCTTTGAGAACTCCAACAAGGAACGTACAATGTTGCGTGCCCTGTTAGTTTGATCATCAATATTTGACAGCAGTTCTTTTTTATAGTCAATATCACTGTCCTCGATCTCTTCAATCAGTATCTGGCACGACGACGATATATTTGACAGCGGGTTGTTCAGCTCATGTGCCACACCAGAGAGCAGCGTACCAAGCGAGGCCAGCTTTTCCGACTGTATTAAGTGCCGCCTCCTCAGCTCCCGCTCTCTTAACATATTATTAAATGCGTTTGCAAGGGACACGACCTCAGCATCTTTCGAGTTTATAACTATCTGCTCAAACCCGCCTTCAGAAATCAGTCTCAGGCTGTCCTGAAGCTGCTTTAGCGGCCTCACCACTATTTTAGATAAGACCTGCCCAACCAAAAGCCCCAGAATCGTCAGAGTCAGGATAGATATAATAAGAATCCGTCTGGAGTTCGATAGCACCTCGCGCAGGGTCTCTCGTTCTTTCTGTGATATTTTCTCTGCGTTACTTGTTATCTCCTTGCCAAGCGACCTTATTTGATTTCGGCTGTGTTCCCTTTGGGCATCTGTCTCTTCTCTTTTTGACAAGCGATAGCTTATCATCATCAGCTTATATTTCTGCAATTTTTCGCTTATCTCTGCCGCAGTGTAATCGCTGAATGCTCCCGTGTTATTGATGAATAATTCCGTTGCCTTTTTCTGGTATTTCAGGTTTTCATCAGCATCTTCTTCCACGCTGTACAGAAAATAATTCTTCTCAAATCTCCTCATCTCAAGCGTCACATCAAAAAATTCGTTTATTACCTCACCGGCCAGTATCTTCCTCTCCATGTATTCCATTTCAATGAACGCGAAAAGAGAAAACCCGATTATCATAACGAGGACGATAAAGTAGCCAGAGATTATCTTCTTTCTGATGCTGGTTTGAAAGTTCACCATACTTAGTTGCATTATGCAACACCTGATTCATTTATTGCAACAGGCATTTTACCTGGACAACACAGCGAATGTTTCTGCGGCGTTTAATTTTGCAACACTGCATATATACCTGCAAATCAGATATTTTCCTTTATAAACAGTATGTTACAGGTGTGGCACGCTAATTGATATATACTAAGATAGATAAAACACAACAACTAAGGAGGTATGACAATGAGCAAACTTAACAAGAAACTCGACAACATCTTCACGGCAATAACATTTGCTGAGGCAGGCGAACATGATTATGCTAGGGAACTGATGAACGAAAAGCGCAATATTCTCCTGGTTATTAAGGAGTCGGAGATCGAAAAAAAGACCCTGACTTACGCAATCAACACGTGTATGAGGCTCAAGGCCGCTATCGATATCCTTTATGTCTCAGAGGGAACTGTTACAGACCCGGTGGCAGACCCGGTAATTGACCAGTTCTGCAATAACTTAAAGTCTGAGGGCATTAGCTACACCTTCAACAAGGTCACGGGGACACTAAAGCAGGCGGTAGTGGACTATACCAAAGGCAATAGCGATGTGCTTTGCGTGATAATGGAATCCCCGGAAGAGTCTGCCGCCGACTCAAAAAGAAAGGACAAAGCCATGGCAGAGACATGGAAAAGCATTAACTGCCCGCTCGTTTTAGTAAAAGCCGGAATAATACAAAGGTAATGCAGAGGTAATACAGGGGTAATGCAAAAATAAACTAATTATCTTATAAGGAGGAAACATGGCAGGAAGAACAGATAAGTTTAAGAAAAAACACTATGGCAAGGCAATTGTTTTAGGGATTGTCTCTCTGGCACTGTACACGATACTGTTTACGGAACAGCACATACTAAACGCGGTATTTGCAAAAGGGGGGTTTTACGCGCTGCTTCCAATTGCAACAGCATTCATGTTTTCGTTCGTACATGGCAGCTTTACTGGAAACTTCTGGGATATTATTGGTATCTCGGCAAAAAAAGAGAAGAGGTGAAATAACTATGCACGATATAGCAGCACAAGCTTCAAATTTCATAGACTTAACGACAACTACAGCGGTGTATCTGTTTATAGTTGGGTTTGTCGGGGGATTAGTAAGCGGGTTTATTGGCTCTGGTGGTGCGTTTGTACTGACGCCCGCGATGATGAGCCTTGGTGTGCCAGGCCTTGTAGCCGTTGCAAGCAACATGTGCCACAAGTTCCCGAAGGCCCTGATAGGGGCAATAAAGCGCTACAGGTACGGTCAGGTAGATATTAAGTTAGGATTAATAATGGGCGTCTCAGGCGAGGCCGGCGTACTTTATGGAGCCAGCTTACAGGAGAAAATTAAACAGTCCTTTGGCGATGCCGGCTCAAACCTGTATGTAAGCGTGGCCTTCGTCCTGGCACTTGGCGTAGTTGGTTCGATTATCCTGAAAGACGTACTAAAAAGCCATAAAAATCACACAACCAACGACGAAGAAAAGGTAACTGCATTGGCCCGCTGGGTACAGTCCATCCACATCCCCGGGACGATGGTATATTTTAAATCGTTAAACGCTCGTATCTCCGTGTTATTTACCATACCACTGGGATTTGCAACGGGAATATTGGCAGCAACTATTGCAGTAGGCGGATTTATCGGCGTACCGTCGATGATGTATGTACTTGGAGCGCCCGGCCTTATGGCCTCTGCCACAGAGCTGGTAATAGCGTTCGTAATGGGTGTTGGGGGTTCGTTGAAGTATGCACTGCACGGTCTTGTTGACATCAGACTGGCCATGTTGATACTGGGAGGCTCTCTTTTTGGCATTCAGCTTGGGGCAATCGGCACGACTTATGTTAAGCCATTTATGATAAAGGTGGTTATGGCTACCATAATGATGATAGTGTTATTCAGCCGCGCGCTAATGGTGCCAGTATACCTGTCGCAGCTTGGCGTTATTAGTCCGCTAGGCGATGGTATGGTTAATATATTGAAGAGTACAAGTTTTGCGATAATGATATTAGCACTCCTTATAGGGGCTTTTATCATACTAAAGGCAATTATTAAGGGTCTGATGGCTGAGCGTCAGTTAAATTTAAGGGTCGGCGTAAAACAGCAGAGCGTCTCAGGAGGACAATAATCATGGTAGCAACTGAAGTCTCAAGAATGGAAATAATGTACAGGTCGCAGCTCATGGGTGAGTTGAAATCCCTGCTCCTTGCCGCCGATGGCTCGGAATATAGCGAAGGGGCGATAAAAGAGGCCCTGTTGTTTTCCAAATCCTGTGGTATCAGGCTCACACTTTTATATGTCAATGCCCTGAGCGATACTTACGAAAGCGGCGGGATGACCTTTGTCGAGCAGATAGACCACAAGCTTACGAGATATTTTGACGATTTGAGGGAAAGGGCAGCCGAGGAAAACGTCGAACTTGACATCATCGTAAAAAGGTCGAACGATACCTTTGAGGGGATAATCGAAGAGGCCTATGACAGAAAAACCGACGTTATCATAATGGGAAGGAGGGGAATGACCGGTCTGAAGAGAATGCTGATGGGCAGCGTTACGGCAAAGGTTATTGCCTATGCCCCTTGCAAGGTGCTGGTAGTCCCTAAGGACGCAGACATTAAGGGAGAGAGGGTGCTGCTGGCAACAGACGGCTCAACATACAGCGCCTCAGCAGAGAAAGAGGCCATAAATATGGCAAAAAGATGTCCGCATGTCAACTCCCTCACAGTGCTTTCAGTAGCACCAAGCGATGACAGGCTGCCTGACTCCAGGGCCATAGTTGCACGAGTGAAGCAGGCTGCTGACAGAGAAGGCGTCAATGCCGTTACGGTAACAGGCATTGGAAACCCATACGAGATTATCGTAAAAAAGGCAAAGGAGCTGGATATAAATATAATCCTGATGGGAACGCATGGAAGGACAGGCATAAGTAAACTACTGATGGGCAGTGTCGCAGAACGAGTGGTTGCACTTTCTCACTGTTCAGTTCTCGTCATAAAAGACGCATCATCTATGTAAATTTTATGTGAAAGGGAATGTCTCTCATTCCCTTTCTTTTTTTATGGAATTATCTCGACAGCCATTATCATCTTTAATTGTCTCATTAAAGATTGAGCCTCAGTGCTTGTTGGATTTAATGATAAAGCCTTTATCAAGTAGAACTCAGCCAGTTTGTAGTCTTTCGTTATAATATAAATAGAACCAATATTTGAATATGATTCAGCATGTTTATCATTCAACTCAATATTCTTTTTAAACTCTGTGACAGCTTTATCATTCATAGCTTTTTCCTTATATAGCATACCTAGTATATAATGTACCTGCAAATCATTAGGTTTTTTATTAGCTACATATTTGAGTTCTATTATTGCTTGATCTATATTGTTTATCTTGATAAAATAATTTCCAAGATAGATATGAGTCTTAACATAATTCTTATTAATATTTAGAGAAATATTATACTGCTCTAATGCCTTGTCATATTTGTTCAAATCCTGATATATAGAACCTAATTCATTATATGCATCTATTAATACCTGCTCATTACTATGAGAGGCGCCGCTGCTTAATATGATAACTCTCTTTAGACTGTCTATTGCGTCATCATAAGAACCTATTTTTTTATATGATATTCCTAAGTAAAAATATATTTGCTGCAGTTTATAAAATAACAGCTTATTATTTCTATACATTACTACTGTTTTTTTAAACTCATCTATAGCCTTATCATAGTCGCCGTTATTTAAGTAACTATAGCCAAGATTAAAATGTGCATTTGCATTATCCGGACTTTTACTAACAACATCATTCCATAAAGATATTTCATTTTGCCAGACAGAATTCCTCTTATAACTGGCAATAGAAAAAGTAAGTACCACTATAATTAATGATAGCAATGCAGTTTTGGCATATTTCTCGCCTGCATTGTCAGCTATTGCAGCTACAGTTATTACAGCAAATATAATAAAACCGATTGATGAATAATATAATCTATGTTCAACAATCAAATCGTTTGAAGGTATAATTGTACAGTATAGTGATAAGTAAAGGAAAAACCAGAAAATACCTACAGATGACAGTCTATAAAGTTGCATATTCTTTTTCCCTGATAAGTAGTATATATATACAGCCATCAATATAACAATCATTATAAATACAAATGATAAGAATACATTGAGATTATAAAAATCAGTATAAAAGCTGTATTTATAGATAAGCTGCTGATCTACCGGAAAAAGTAACAGCCTAATATATGTAACCAACACTCTTAACTGTGTAAAGAAATAATATTTTGGAGATGTAGTATTAACTACAACACTTTCAATCGGAGTTGTATCTTTAACAACGCCCAACTCGCCAAGAGTACCCGGGGACGACATAAATATTCCTATTGGAATAACAACTGTAATAAGCATAAATATAATCAGATTTATAATTGTTTTTACAGTACCGCCTTTATAAAATGAAACATGTATAATAAATATCAGAATAGGTAATAAAATAGATAGCTCTTTTGTTTTTACTGCAAGAAACATGAAAGTTATAGAAATTAAATAATAAGCTGTCTTTTTATGCCTTTCATACGATAAGAGCATTCTAATATAAGCTATAAGTGAGAGCAGCATAAAAAAGGACAACATTAGGCTAGAGCGTTGTATTACATAGGTAACTGATTGTGTTTGGATAGGGTGTACAGCAAATATTGCAGCTACGAGTAATGAATTTAATTCTGGTGTAAAATAATTAGTTTTAAATTTATAGTCCTGATAAAATGGAGATTTAAACAACATCAGCATGAGAAAATATAGAAGTACAGAATTTGCTATATGAAATGCTAAATTTACAGCATGGTATCCTATCACATTGAAGCCGTTAATATGATGATTTAGGCAAAAGCTGACAGTGACAATAATTCTATTAGTGAGTATTATTCCTAATATGCCTTTGATTTTTAAATATTTTATACACAAGGATGTGTCTTTAATGTAATGGTTTTCATAGATGTTAGGGACATCATCATAAACAAATGGCACATTAAATGTATTTGAATATGTCAGGAATGTTAAAAGAATAATAATTATCACATAATAAAGAGTACTTTTATTATTCAATTTACTATTATTTACGTAGTTATACATGATTTTGTAATAATTCCCTATAAATTGAAAGAATCTCTCTAATAATAATATCACTAGAAAATTCTCTGACTACCTTTTCTCTGCCAGCTGCACCCATGCTTTCTCTTAGATGTTTATTGTTAATTAGCAGTTCGAGTGCATTTACCAGACTAATTGAATCTCTCTGCGGAATTTTAATCCCTGTAAGCATATGGTCTACAGTTTGGCTGCATCCTGGAGTATCTGTAGTAATGACTGGTTTTCCCATTGACATAGCCTCAAGAATAGTCTGCGGTAAACCTTCTCGGTAACTTGGCAGGACAAAAATGTCTGATATTGAAAGCAGCTCTTTGATGTGATGATGCTCACCTGTAAATATAATCGACTTATTTTTTGATGTTTCAGTTATAAAACTCTCTGAAACAGAAGATGGATTTTCTTTGTCAACAGCACCTGCTATCAGAAACAAAACCCCTTGCTGGCGTCTTGATATCTCATTTGCTGCCACACTATATTCTCTTATCCCTTTGTGGTATAAGAGACGTGCAATCATAATTACTACAACTGTTTTATCTGTAATTGCATATTGAGTTTTAAGTTCGTTTGCTAGTGATATATTTAAATTATCATTTGATAAGTAGTTTACATCAACCCCGCAGCCATTTATTACCATCAACTTCTCTTTTGTAATCATTTTATTCATAATTATTTGGTCATCATAATTAAGAAGCAGCATCTTATCGATCCATAATGATGTTATCCTATAAAATATATAAAGAATATTTTTTAAAAGAATGCTTTTCATATTATTCTCAGTATAGATAAATCCAAGTCCTTCAATTTGGTTGATGATTATGCCAATTCTACATATTTTTGCAGCAATTGTACAGTATATATTTGGCTTATGTGAAAATGTGTGTACTAAATCAAACTTTTCTCTCATAATAATATGTAATAGTTCTATAAATGCAGAGAACTCCTTAATAGGACTAATAGACCCACGATTTAGATTATATGGGATCACTTTAATATTCTCTTCAATGAGTTTACTACTGAATGGGTCATTAGGTGCTACTGCGTAAATATCGTGCCCTTCAGCCACTAGTGCTTTAATCCATGCTCGTTTGAAAAGATATATATTTTTAGCAGATGTTGTAACAAAAGCGATTTTCATTTATGAAGTTCTAATGTAGTGCTTATCTCGCTCCTCTGCCAATAAATACAACCTTTAACGTCTCTAAAATAATTCTTAAATCAATGAAGAAAGACATGTTTTTGATATACCACAAATCATACTGCAATTTAGTTATAGCCTCCTCAGGAGATGCGGCGTATTTATATTTTACCTGTGACCAGCCAGTAATGCCAGGCTTCACAGTGTGCCGCATAAAATAGTATGTAATTGAGCTGTTAAAGATATTTACAAAATCAGGGACCTCTGGTCTAGGGCCGATTAAGCTCATTTCTCCTCTAAGTACGTTCCATAGCTGAGGAATTTCATCAATCCTGTATTTGCGCATAATTTTACCAATAGGTGTTATTCTGTCATCATTAACATCTGTCCAGTTTGGGGCAGATGTATTTTTGTCCGTTTTCATCGATCTAAATTTATAAATTCTGAATGGTTTTTCATTCAAGCCGACACGATCCTGCGTAAAGAAAACAGGTGTCTTTGAAAATAAAATAATTATTATAATCAATATTAACAATGCAGGGCTTAATATTATTAAAATCAATGCAGCGATAATTTTGTCGATAATTGGCTTAATCCTGAATTTATATATATCATATTTCATATAGCTAATGGTCCGCATGTTTAACAAAGGGATAATATTAGATGATATGATAACTTTATCAGTTAAATGCTCATATACACTTTCAAAATCATATACCTTTACGCCAGTACTAATAATAATTCTTATTCTATTAAGAAATTCTTGTATATTTGTGGTTTTATAATCTATCAGAACATGAAATATTTTTCCCTTGCCTGCTTCATCTATTAACCTATTTAATGCTTTTGATTCCTTAACTAAGGCATCAGCATCAAGCTCATGTATTTCGTTGGCATGATATCTAAGCCTTAACAGTTCACTTAACTCTTTCTTATGTTGATTATTAGAAATCATTAATATGTTATACGCCTTTTCTTTTGATTTCATAATACGAATAAAATATAATCTCCATATGAACGAAAAAGATAACAACATAACGGAATTTAATATAAATACCTTTCTATGCCAAATAGAAGTAATAAAATATGCTGTACATGTAAGAACACCAGTAAGTATATTTGCTAATATAATATTTTTGATAAGATCACTCATTTTACTATACTCGCTAATATTATAAATGTCATAAATATAACAACATATTATATAATTAAATACCGCAATAAATATCCCAAATAAATATTTTAGGTTATATTGATGAATAGGGTCATAAATATATTCAGAAATTACTATACTACATATAGCAAATATAATATTTGCAGATATGAACATAAACGTATATAAATAATTATTATTTTTTAGTGGATGATACATTTATTTGAGTTATTTATTATAATAGTCTTGCTCTTTAACATCAAACACTTGGAACAAACCATGGGATAAGCCTAGAAAGCATATAGTCAAACGCCATCTCAACTGTATTGTTCATCTTCTTTTAAGCACCAAGCTAAAGACTAAAACATATGCGCATATCAATATTAATTAGTGTCTAACTGACCAAATTAGCTTTTAAAGTGTTTTTAATATTAGTCTTACCTTTAAAATAACTATTTTTGTAAATCTGGTCATATCCGGTACCTAATATTTCTTTTGGATTAATATTTAAATTATTAACTATTTGTGCTAATATAATCTGCTTTTCTGCATTATCAATAGGCAGATAATCATGGTCAATGATGTACTTGACTACAACATTTGCTGCAATAAAGTGACCTAATGGGTTCCAGTGTCCATCGCAGTAAAAGGAAAAATATGGCTGTTTTAAAGCAAACATATCTTTGTACGCAATAAAATCAGTTGTTAATGATAATATACTAATATTATCTTTATTTGCTATGTCCATGAGTCTAATTTCTGGATAACGAATTGTGGAGTATGGATTTTCAGCATTTATAACTATAATTAGCTTTCCACCGTCTGCAATTATCTCCTGATTTAGTTTTATCAGCGTCTCTTCTGTTATTTGCCATGCTTCAAGCCATTGCTGCTTGATAGGCGGATCATAAATATACTTATCAGATGAAATCCCGTCTTCTTCGACTGTAGCGCCAACCTTTGCTTTGTAGGATAATGTGTCTTTTAAATCCTTAGCAATTGCAGCAATCGTAGGATATTTATACTTAATGTTATCTTTTAGGTTCTGATAGTTCCGATAGACACTGTTATGTTTATCAAAATATTTTCTATTTAAAATATCTACGTTTGTCTCATAGGTGACTACATTAGCTTCAACATAAGCACATGGCATTTCTATTTTGTTCTTATTTATTGCGACACTAAGCTCACAACTGTTATCTCTAAAATCATTACCTACTAAAAAAAACAAAAGAACAATATCAGGTTTAAACGTCTTTAAATATTTTCGATACCTATATAACTCATGCACTGTACCATTACCTGAGAGACCAGTATTAAATACCTCAATTTTAGATTTTATATGTAAATTTAGTAATGTTCTCATTATAGCAGCAGTGTAATCTCCATCTGAAACCTGAAAGCCTTCCATGTAGGAATCTCCCAATATAGCTATTTTATATTGGGCATTCAAATCCCAGTCTACATCTCTAAACCCATGACTGTTTATATGAATTGAAGTTATTCCAAAACAATCTTTACGCCACGAATAGAGTGAGTTAGGTTTAAAAATATTTAAGTTTATATCGTCCCTGAAATAGAACGCATTCTGCTTCCAATTATTGTACTTATTTGGTATTACTTTTACCATACCAGCACCAACTGAAATTATCACGATCACAGGAATTATCACAAGTAATGCGCGAAAAACTAAATACTTAATTTTGTTCATATTTTAAAGCAAGGCTTCGCCTTCACAGCAGTTGTTATTTATTTCCTCTTACGGACGTTTTAAATTGAAGCGTTTGTATATTTTTAAGCCCGCATTCCTCAAACCACCCAACCACCTCTTTCTCACTATGAACTCCATGGTATTTCGGACTATAACCGTCAAATGTATCAAGAATATCATTGTCAAGCCCAAGTCCTTGATTGCTGAATGGAAAAAATGCTGATAATAATCTGAATATTTTATAATGTCTTTGTGCGAATGGGACAAATATTTGACACCACTTGTAAAACAATTTTGTTGGTATCTTGCTTGTGAAAGGTATCCATGCAGCTCTGGTCAGGTAATTGCCCTCAGCAGGGTACACCCAAATACATATTTCCCCTCCAGGCTTCAGAAGCGGAACAAGCGCTTTAAAATATGCCCTTGTGTCCGGTGTATGATGAAGCACTCCTATAGATACTATAAAATCAAAGGTTTCAGGGGCAAACGGAGGCTTCCCTATATCTGCCTGTGCAATAATAACATTTTTACTGCTGAGATGATTACGATAGGCAGCCTCCACAGCATAACTTAAATCAATCCCTACTACGTTTGCCCCCCATTTTGACAATATATCTGAAAAGCGCCCGGCACCCACACCTGCATCAAGAATGAGCTTGCCCTTCACCTCATCCGGCGATAATCCAGTTTTTTGCACAAAAAAATCTTCTGATGAATTTGTGCCGGTGAGCGAATCTATCTGTGTATGTGCGTGCAACTTCCATTCAAAACTAAAAGAATCTACATACATATCAGTATCTACAAAACGAGGTATATTATTTACAATAGGCCATCTCCGCCCAGATACACTGATAAAGGCATCTCCATCATCTTTCAAAATCTCACCAGTGTCCGGGCATCTGAATATATTTTTAAAAACTGTCTTATCATCTGCCGGCATTTATTTCACCCTGTTCATAAAAGTATAGGCGCGGTTATTTTCGCGCTGGTAGTTATTATCAGAAGTGGAAAAATAAATGTAACCAGCCACGTGCATATATCTGCCTAGTCCAGCCTTTTTGATATCATCACGTGTTGTGCTGACAGATCCCAACAGCTTGTCGTTTTCATATAAAGCCAAGATTGATTATCCTAAGGTTTATCCTTTTTTATAAATACTCTCATTATGCTTATATAGAGCGTTAATAGTATTTTATTCAACAATCCACTGTGAATAAGTCTACCAGAAATAATAAGGAATAATCCTATAAATACCAGGTATAAGCTTATCAGAAAAAAAATACAATAGTCTATAATAGTCCTTTGGTTCATAATAGCTAGCCGCTTCGCGGTGACCATAATTTATAGATATTTAAAAAGCCGTCTGCCATTTTTTCTACTGAAAACTCCTCCTTCATTATACGTTGTCCCTGTAAGCCTAATTTTCTTGCATATAATTTGTCGCTCAGTATTCTTGTGATACTTTTTGCCATATTCTCAATATCACCAACATCATGAAGTTCACCAGAGACACCGTCTTTCACTATCTCAGGGATTCCCCCTGCCTTTGTCGCTACAACCGGTATGCCTAAGTACGAAGCTTCCATCAATGTATTCGGTAACCCATCATTTTCTGAGGTCAACAGCAGTACATTAAATGCTCTGATAATTAGAAAAATATCTCTCCGTCTTCCCACTAAAAACACTGTGTCACCTAAGCTGTGCCTGTTAATATACTGCTTTAACTCATACTCCATTGGGCCTATTCCTGCAATGACAACTTTTAATTCAGAATATTTCTTCTTACATATCCTAATTACGTTCATAAAATCAATTGGCCTTTTCTCTGGGGTAAATCTGAATATACCGCCTATCACTGGGGCATCGTGCGATATTCCTAAAGAATCTCTAAATCGCCTGCCATCTTCATACTCTGCTGATTTGAACTGGTCGGGAATAAGTGAGTTTTTTACAACTGCAATGTTTGAAGACGCAATATTCAGCCACTGAGCATAATCTGCCGCACCTCTGACTGAGTTGTTAACTACAGAGATTCTTTTACTCATAATTAAGACTTCGTACCACGGTTTAAACCATGGCCAATTAAGCCATACAAGATGTGTTGGATTTACATTCCGGCTGTTTAGGATGATTTTAGGAACTGCTGAGATAAATCCGGCAAGTCCTCCTATGATATTACAATAGTCAAGCCAGCAGTGAAGCACATCTGGTCGGCTTAAGCACAGCTCATTTAGTAAATCGTAAATATATGATTTCATATAATACGGTATAATTTCTAACCCTGCTGAATTTATTAAGCTGCTAGTAAACTTTTTGGAATTAACATGTTCTAATTGCTTAACTGAAATCCCTCTTTTGAATAAATATGGAAGATAATGTCCATTCTTCCCTCTTAGAGTTATTGTTAGTACCCTTACAGTATGTCCCATTTCATTGAGTCTTATTGCAAGATTACATAACTGCCTTTCTGCTCCGCCAGGTCCTAATTGACCGATATAAAGTGCAATGTTTAATTTATCATTATGATTTAATAATGATGAATCATACATGATATTATCTTTTTCTATTGATAACATAACGGCTTTTCTTGCAGCAGTATCACGATTCTTATATATACTGTATATTGTATTTTTTAAGAGCGGTTTGGCCTTAACAGGAAAATTATCTTTCAATACCTGAAACAATTGCAATAGGCTGTTGCGAAGATCAATCCGATCAATAATCATAATAACATTTTATTTTCATTTTTCACCGATTTATAAAGATTTAGAAACCCCTCTGCCATTCGTTCAATAGAGAAATTCTGTCTTATCAGAAGGTGCCCTTGCTCCCCTAACCTGTCTGCATAATTTTTATTACTAAGAATCTTCATGATACTTTTTGCCATATTTTCTACATCACCAACTTCATGAAGTTCACCTGTGATACCATTTTTAACTATCTCTGGGATTCCGCCTGTCCTCGTTGCAACGACAGGAATACCCAAATACTGAGCCTCCATTAGACAATTAGGCAATCCTTCATATTCAGAGGTTAAAAGTATAATATTGCATACTCTCATAACACTAAATACGTCTGTCCTGTTGCCTAATAAAAAAACCGTATCAGTTAAGTTAAGTTTAGCAATCCAGTATTTAATCAATTTTTCTTCTGTGCCTGTTCCTGCAATAATGGCTTTAATTTTAGAAGATTTCTCTTTGCATTCCCAAACAACCTTAATAAAATCAGTTATTAACTTCTCTGGAGATAGTCTAAAAAAACCGCCTATCAGTTGGTCTGTAATAGATATGCCAATTGAATCCCTGATTTTCATATGATCGTCGTTTTGTGTAAACTTAAAAAGATCAGGGTTGATTGCATTATTCACAACAGCAATATCAGAAACCGAAATATTAAGCCACTGTGCATAATCCTCCGCACCTCTCATTGAATTATTACACATAATGACCCTCTTATTATTAATTAATATCTCGTACCACGGCTTAAACCACGGTTGAGTTAAATAAGAAAAATGCGTCGGATTAATACTGCGCCCGCTGAGAACTATTTTCGGAATTGCTGATATAATGCCAGCAAGCCCTCCACTAATATTACTATTGTCCAGCCAGCAGTGAAGTACATCCGGCTGGTTGAGACAAAGCTCATTCACTAAAGCAATAATATTGGCTTTTAAATAATAAGGTGCCTTTCGTAATGCAGTTATGTTTACAGGCAGCTTAGTATCATGTATATTGTTTTTAAAACGATACCGTTTTAATTGTTTCACAGGAATCCCTAGTTCAGTCAAACGGAACAGATAATGACTGTAGGCTTCTGAAATATTGTCACTTAACACCATTACATTGTGCCCCATTTCGGAGAGTTTTAATGCAAGATTGCTTAACTGCCTCTCTGAGCCGCCAGCCCCTAGCATGCCTATATAAAGAGTTATGTTTAATTTATTTTCGCTTGTAAATATATGCTGAGCATATGTATTATTGTCGTTATCAATGACTTTTTTAAAGTATCTTCTGGTTTTATTTTCAAATACATTATCAATTACTCTTCTTATGCTTAACTTCATCTTATGTGGAATAATTTCTTTTAGTTTCTGCAGCAATAGCGTAGGTACATATATTGTATTACTGTGCATTTTATTTTCTGAAGACAACAATTTTATCTCCTGCCTCATCTGATGTTATTTATTTCTGACAAGTCTGGCATATCATCATATAAAATCTTTTCACTTCGAGCTTGACTCATAAATATTATTAAACTACCAGCTATTCTATCAATTGTGAAATCGTTATGCGCTCCAGAATCATAGATAATGATGACCTTTCGGCTTACGAGATAAACATTTAATATACGGGGACATACACTTACTAACAGCAAGATGTCCAAGTCTCATTTCGAAAAGCCAGATTGCCTTTGAGAGCCCCACAAGTATGCGCAGAATTTCTTTCTTAGTACCCAAGGTTTTTTGAGATATGCCATCTAAATTAATAACGCCAAAATTTGTTGAAAGAAAATAGTCGCATTCAATGACATCCAGGCCAGATTGCTTATGTGCAGCATAGAGTAATTCTCTATCCAGGGGGACGTGTATATCGTAAACTGGCCTGTTCATAATCCTTTGCACGTAACCAATTAGTCCAGTCATGTTAGGTACTATTGTAATAATTATTCCTCCATCTTTAAGCAATTTAGAAAATGCACTCAAGCATTCAGCCGTGCCTTGAAAATGTTCTGCAACACCAAACGAGACAACTACATCGAAGCCTCCTAACATGTATTTAGGCGGAGAGAAAAAGTCAACACAAACAACCTCACCTTTTACTCCTTCATTGTTAAGTATCTGCCGTGTTAAGCTGCAGCCTTTCTCAGAATAATCCAAACCGTTTACGACAAAACCAAACTCTTTTGCAAAATAAGGCAGCCATACAGATCTTGCGCATCCGATTTCAAGCAATTTCATTCCCTGTGTTTCAATTTTTGAAAAAATCCCTCTGAAATATCTATGAAAGCACAGTGTGACATAGTCATTCAATCCACTCTGGAACTGATTTACAGCTTTTGGCAGTTCACCTTCAGCCCAGGTATTTTCCCAGTATTGCTTTCCGGCCTTATCTGCTCCCTTAGTTTCTATCGGCATAATTGGATGTATGTAAATTGCAAACAACTGAATTGTGGATAACTCACAATATCTTTACCTTATCAGCAAACCAAACTCTTGCAATGATTTCATGCATTCTATTGCCTATATATTCAATGGAATGGTATTTTTCTACGTATGCCCTTCCATTTTTACCGATATAGCTGCGCTCTGTGGGTGACATTAAAATGAGCTCCTTTAGTTTCTCCTTGAGATTATCTGGATTGGCGTTGACAATAGGACTTTCTTCCCAAACAGGATTTAACTCAAAAAGATCATCACGCAGGTAGCATACTACAGGCTTGCAAAGTGCCATAGACTCTATTGCAAACCGTGCATAAGCCCCTACAAGAAACTGATCTGCTGCAATGTCAGCGCATGAAATCCCTTCCAAAACTTCATTATGCGGGCGCTGCTCGATAATATTTAATGTACAATGAACGCCTTCTTCGTTTAACTCATCCACAGCTTTAATCAAGTACGCTGTCCCTTTAAACAGCCTATGATTAGGCGCGTGAGCAATTACTGGTATGCTATTTGAGGTTTCACATGCGGGCGTGAATTCAGCAAGGTCAACACATCTCATGTGTAAACAATCATCTATCCTCTCCAGGTACTGGACATGATCTATTGCGCTCACAATATAGTCTGCCCATTTCTGGCAATAGTTTCGGTTTTTCAGTACTAAGCACTCATCTCTGTTGGCATAATCTCTGTCTTTGAGGAATCCCTCTAAGACACTGTATTTATATTTTGTCCCTAAAGTCATGTGTGGCGTCATTATATCATCACCATAGGTATTAAGAATAATTTTTTTTCCGGCTAATTGTATCAGTTGCAGCTCAACCCATCTTAAAAGTATTGAACGGTCTAAAAGCCTGTCCTTAAAACACATTATAAAAAGATCAAAATACCATGTAGACCAGAGAAATAGAAAGATTTGCAAAAGAAAGCGGGTATATTTAGACCTGAATAGAAATGGATAACGCTTACTCAATACCAGATCATAGGGTACCACATTAATTTCATGAGCGGGCGGGCTCCATACAACCAGAGCTACATCATAGCCTTTCATTCTCAGTGCCTTCACAACGTTCGTCCAGTTGTTGATATGCATAGTACCCATAAATATATTTGGGCGTTTTGATATCCCTCTCAAGGACATTCTCAGCCTAATCATAATGCACCAAATTAAGAGAACCGGCAAAAACATGAATTCTGCAGCTATGACGACAATAAAATATATATTTCTTTTGTTTAGCATGATGGAATAATCTCTAAGCGGTCAGATTATGAGTGCTTGATCCTATCAAAGTATGAAACATACCAATCAATGGCAGCTTGTAAACCCTTTTCAAAGTTTATTTCAAATGAAACACCTAATTCTTTGATTTTAGTGTTGTTTACGTCAAATATTTTTATATCTCCGGCTCTCCAGTCCTTAAACTGTACTTCTAGGTCATCCCGCTTCATGAGCTTTAAAACCATCCTGGCAAGCTCAAGAATTGTAACCTTTATGCCAGAGGCGGAGTTATACGATTCGCCATCGGATATCCCAGTGTTTGCCAGCACAAAGTTAGCAGATACATCATCTTTGACATAGGTAAAAGACCTTTGCTGGGAGCCGTCGCCATAAATAATAAGAGGCAGTCCTTCGTATGCTCGTCTGATAAAAATTGGAATAACACCTCCCCAGTCTGCTGACTCCTGCCGCGGCCCGTAGACATGAAAATATCTGATAACAGAGTATCTGAAGTCAGGGTAATACTCCTTAAATGCCGCAAGGTAATTCTCTCCAGCCATCTTGCTTACACCATAAAAAGAGCGCGGTGCGTAAGGGTGTTCTTCGTCCTGTGGAAAATACTTAGCCTCTCCATAGACTGAGCCAGTAGAGGCATGAATCACTTTTTTTACTCCAGCTTTACGACATGCCTCAAAGACATTCCATGAACCCCATGAGTTTACTAACAAATCTAATTTTGGATTATCTCGACATACTGTACACTTTGATGCTGCATTGTGGAAAACAACATCGATGCCTTCAAAGCACCGCTCTAATGTATCTGAATTAGTAATGTCTGCCATTACAAAAGTAAAATTCGGATTATTTTTGAAAGGCTCAATGTTGTCCCTCTTGCCGCCAACCATGTTATCAACGCAGACAACCCGCTTGCCCTGTGCAAGCGCCTCTTCGCAAATATGGCTGCCAATAAACCCGGCCCCGCCTGTGACCAGACATGAGTCATATTTCAATTCAACGTAATTGTTTTCCATAACCATGCGATTCCATTTTCATACGCTGTGGTCTTCTCCCCTCTTATTGTCCCTTGTCCACTAATCCTCGTATTTTGTATGTCAAAAACAAGGCAGTACGCTTCAATGCTTGAATAACATCGTTTAGAGTTCTGGCTTTATCCATGTGGCGTTTAAATTGCTTAATTGAGTGTATTATAGATCGTTCACCGAAATATTTCTTATTATAATACTCCTCCCTGTCTTTGATTACTTTATTCAAATAATATTGAACCTGCGATTCGCTTAAATATTCAGTATCCAGATAATGCGGCATATGGGTCTTACCCGGCAATATATATTTATAATTGCATTTATAGCTTCTGTCGAACCAAGAAAAATTTTCAGGGATTATCCCCTTCCGCACAGACATATCGTAAAGTTCAGTCCCCGGATATATGACAAGAGGTTGTACAGAAACTGGTTCCATCTCATACTTATAAAGCATCTTGATTACTTCCAGTGTTTTCTCACAATCCTCAGGTGTTTCTTCAGGCATTGAAAACATTACATTGTAAACAGCTCTTATTCCTAAATTATGACATGCCTTTGCAAACGATTCGATTTGCTGAAGATTGAGCTTCTTCTTCAAGATCGTGAGTACTTTATCGGAGCCTGATTCTACGGCAAATTGCGTACTTATGCATCCGGCCCTCTGCATTAAAGTCAGCAGCTCAACGGGGGTGTCAGCCCGAACTTCACACCACCACTGGATATCGTAGTTATTATCGATTAAATATTGACATAATTCCGTTACAAATTTTGGACGCTCTGTAAAAGATGGGTCTGCAAAAGTAAAATATTTTGTATTTAAATTATTCATTACCCAGTTAATCTGTGCTATTACACTTGTTAACTTCAGAGGACGATAGAGGTGAAAATTTACCGTACAAAATATACAGTGATTACTGCATCCACGCCCCAAATCCAGGATAAACGACCTCATCGTATCATCAGTCGTGAAGTTTCTAAATGGAAAAAGGTAATCATATCCCAGATTGGCAAAAAGCGAATAATCGATTAGATATTTATCGAGGTTAGTCTCTGGTTTTCGATTAGGATTGTGAATAATTCTATCTTGAATACGATATGAAAGTCCATTTATCTCTGAATAATCATTTTTTCCCTCTGAAAGAGTTTCAACTAATTCACTAAGTGTCTGTTCTCCCTCTCCTCTGACGATAAAATCGATTTCTGATACACTTCTCAGGGCATCATCGGCAGTCACAGAAAAAAATTGCCCCCCTACAACTATCTTTACCTCTGGAGACATAGATTTCACCATTAGTATCTTATCAATAGTATCAAACCTTGCTTCCGTCGTCGATGTAAACCCTATAAGGTCATATTTATTTGTTCTGACATCATGCCATAGGGTGTCTATCGGTTTCAGTTCCAGGTCCAAAAAATCTACATCGCAGACATCATTCTTCTTGATGTAATTGTAAAGATAACCTATACTGAATGGAAATAGTTGAAACTTCCTCTCCTTTATGTAAGTATCGTCAGGTGCGCTCTTAGCATTGACCAACAATAAGTTAATTCTTCGAATATTCATTGTAACTCCTTGGTATGCTCCACGGTGCCGCAAACAGTGGAAGTTTGTGAGTTAGCCCTCTCAAGAGGGATGCTGAGTAGCCATTAGACCGTTCCAATTCCTGTCGAAGCTCAGGAATCCACCTGACTGACCGTAGTATACATAACAGCCTTATAATTGTCAAAATTGTATCGACACATAGCAGTTTCAGTGTATCTTCAAAATTATACTTTACTCACTTTTATAATTCCAAATCTTTCCAACCATAGATATGTATAATCAAAAACTGTTTTCCTTTCCCTCTTCGTAATGCCAAGCATCCATGCACAAAGTGCAATAATAATTATGAACAGAAATGCCGTAAATGCAGCAGCAAACAAGTCGTATTCTTTTATGATATGAACTTCTGTAAAAATTATAGCAAACATGATAAAAGTAAGACCATGAAGCTGCCAGAACCGATATGAAATCGGATATAATCTTTGCGAGAAAAAATAGTAGACTAAGCTTTGCATGAAAATACCTCCTGCAAATGCATATGCTGCTCCCCATATATTTAAGCGAGGCACTAATACAATGTTAAGCAGTATATTTACAATAAAAGCAGCAAGCTGACAGTATGATGCGTATTTAGTCCTCCCGCTTATACTAATCCCTATCTGTAGTATGTTAGAGGCACCCTGATATAGGTAGGCGTATATCAGGATTGCTACTATTGCATACGCCTTATGATAGGACGGTGGCGTGAGAATCATCAAAATCGGCTTGGACAAGAGTGCTATTGCACCGCCGAGTACCCCCATGAATACGATAAAAAATGTATAGACTTTTTCATAAGTCCTTTTGGAGTCTTTCTCGTCCATGATAGATAGTGCCACAGGGTCCCAGGCCAGACGAAAGGCAGTGGTAAAGAGAAGAAAGCTGGCAGCTATCCTCACTGCGGTTGTGTAGATGCCTACTTCATAGGTTGAGCAGTTGTAGTTCAGAAATAAGATGTTCATCTGGGAAATGGCCCAGTTCATTATAACAGAAGGGAAAGCCGGCAGACTATAAGACATAAAAAGCATAAGTGTCGAAAACGAGAAGACCCCTATATAGTGGCATATTGTCATCATAAAGCCTGCTGCACAAGTTATGGCCCTTGCAATGACACCAGACCACAACGCACCCTCAATACCTCCATGGCAGTATACCACAAACAATATCGTGAGGCTGATATTGGATAACACATGCAGCACACTGAGGACTGCATATTTTTTAGGCTGAAGGTTCATCCTCAAGATAGAGCGGAAGTTGTTATCGAGGAGAGTGAAAAATATACCTATTGAGAGTATCCTTATGTAATACGCATATCTGTATTCGTTTACACCGGTTTTCCCTATGAGCAGAATGGCTTCAAGTCCAGGTGCTGTAATCCAGGCAGCGATACTCATGATAAGTCCAAAGGCTATAAAAAAATAAAAGGAGGTCGAAAGAATAATCCTCTTTTGAGTTACATCTTCGCTCTTAAAATAATAAAAGAAAACCCCTGAATTGAGGTTCACCCCGGCAACCATCACTATTAAACCAATTACGGTCTGTACAAGGTTTATTGCCCCATAGTCAGATGGAACAAAGATGCGTGTAAGTATTGGGGCGGTGATAAGGGCAATGAGACTGCCTATGGCATTTCCAATTCCGTACACAAGGGCATCCCTGGAGATTGATTTTATCTGCCGTATGAGTGTCATACAGTAACCTCGTAGGCTATGTAGCTGTCAGTCTCTTTGAGCAGACGAAGGTCAGAAAAGTCATACTGCCAGTCGATTTTTTCAATGGCTGACTTTGCATGGATTACGTGTGTCACGTTGTACTTCTTGCAAAGGGGTAGCCAGTCTTTTTTCAGATATGGATATTCCTCGATAAATTCATCTAAAAATGAAGTATTGATAACGCCTGGCTGCCACCAGAAACTCCTGTAGTTTCCTCGTGCGCAGATATCTGCCCCAAAACGCATGGTCACGGGGAAGACAACCGCTTCTTCAGCAAGTCCAAGTGAATCAAGAAATTCTGACAGAGAGTCCTTCTGAGGTATCTTGCATCCTCTGACCACTGCTTTCGAAAAATACCATGCGGAAAAGACAACAAATGCCGACACATAGGCTGAGTAGAAAACAAACAATATCAAGGAGGACGAAACCTGACTATGCACTGCTACAAGCCCGACCGCGAGGGGGAGAATGAAACTGAGATCATACTCAATGTAGCGGTATGATTCTCCAAGCTGGTTAAGGAATTGCGTGCTTGTGGCAAAGTAGACAACTACAGTCGCAAGGACTGGTGCTATGAGGTGGTACAGATCGATGCTTTCACCTGCAACAAAGAGTATTAGCCACCCCAGTAAGACTATCTCAGGGTAATATGCTATGGCCCTTGTAGGCTCTTTTGAAAGGAAATATAAAACCGCCTTTTTAAGCATTTTCAAAATACCCTTGCACATTACATTATCTATAAAACCCTTTAAGGATATAAAACTACTCATTGCTTGCTGCACAAACAAGCTTTTTGATACAAAGTCATGGTAAATCGACCACTGCCTCACGGTGTTTTTCATCCCTCTGAGGAAATACCTGCCAGATAGAACAACTGCGAGGGTAAAACTACACACAACGGAGAGAAGAGGCATGGGATCAAAAGATAATAAGCTCAGAAGCATTGTTGTGAAAAGAAGTGACTGTCTGGCGAAAATGGAGGAAAGAACTGCTACGCCCCCAAAGATAACAGACAAGGCAAGCGACAGATTGCTTCCCCAGTATAAGTATGCAAAAAGAAGCAGGAAATAAAATGAAGTACTCATTCTGCCAAGAAGCCTCTCTGAGAGCTTTATATACGCAATTGCAGGGCCGTTGAAAACAAGATTGGAGATAGAAACAAAGTATACGAAGGCTACAGTATAGAGAAGGGCATTGCCATCTCTCAACAGCAAGACCTTCTCTACATAATGGGTGAAGTCGAGGTAAGCAGCCGTGAAAAACGAGAAGATGCAAAGATTGGGAAGCCATGAATATTTTTTTATGGTATCTTCGCTAAAAAGCTTTGCAATGCGATGGAAACCCAAAGGATAGCACATAGGTTCGTTCCCCATTAGGTATTGGTCAATGAAAGGATTTGCAGCATCTCTCTTAAGATGCCGAATTATAGAAAAGTGTATCGAGGAATCCCCAGTAAAGCCCTGATAAAACCATATACGGTAGAGGTATATACCGACGGTCCTTGTAATAGCCGCCACAACAAAACCTGCGACAAATATCACCACATAGGAAATCATTTTCCAGCCATCAGGAGCTGTTTAGCCAGTACCTTAAATGCCTATGAGCATCCATATATTAAAATTGATTGCAGTGTCATTTTTAGCGTAAAACCTAACAGTTTCTAACCGCATAAGTTTGCGATATTATATGTGCTGCTTTCCCATCTAAAATGCCATATGCCATGAAGTAGTGCAAATGCTGCAACTATACTATAGATTGACACTTGTCTCTCACCTTGTATCATAAAAGTCCCTTCGGATTGGGTAACATAAGCTCTCCTTATCCTTCTTTATCCCTATGTCCACACACCTTCTATGCAAGTACTTTTTCTTAGCATCCCCTGAATTCATATGAGCGGTTGTCCTTATTTCATCACCTTCTTGCTATATTTTTCCAGACGAATATATCATACCGCTCATTCAATAATCTTTTCTTTTCGTTTTGTGCCCTAAGTTCAAATGGAAAACCTTTAAATTCCAAAAAAGTCATAATATCCTTTTTAGAGTAAATCAAGTACTTGCTGTTCCTGGTTGGTATGTCCATTGGAATGTCTCCTATAAAAAGGAAGCCTTCATCTTTTAAAATATATAATAGTGTCTCTATTACCTTCTTAAAATATTCAAATGATTCGAAACAATGCGCAACAGAATACATCAGTATCCTATCCATTGTTTTTGGACTGAAAGGTACTTCATGAGCAGCACAAACGTGTAACCTGGCCTTCCCAGAATATTTTTTCAGCATTTCGACGCTGATATCAACACCGTAGACTTCAGGTGTTATCTTTTCTATTTCAGATAGGAACATCCCTGTCCCACACCCGACCTCAAGAACTTTATCCCCAGGGCGCACTCCAAGCTGTTGTATTACTGGAAATAATATTGCTTCTGTGTAGATTTCATGCTGGATGCTTTTTCCATTCATACAATAGCCATTAATTTCCAATGGATCCGTCATATCCCTCTTAGAATTCCAGTGAGATTTCCACATTTCTATATGATCATCTACCATTTACACCAATGATATTAATTGATTTTTTGTAACCGTTTACCCACATAAATAAGCCTTTGGAATCGTTGTGATTTTATGATTTTACGGTAGTACATGTCTGAACATGACTGCCCTAAAAGCTCTGCCTGCCTTTGTATTGAGATGAGCCCATTTGTCCTGTCAATGAGCATTCTCTTGTCCTTAACCTTTAGTTCCCATGTTTTTTAGCCGGTCAAGTTCCATTTTTAGCTGACCAAGTAGCTCATTTATTAGCTCGTCATTTTTTCTGCTCTTAACTGTAACTTAACACGTTGTCCAGTTTTTGAGACCCATTATAAGTCAGCAATTTTCTATCATTTCCTTAACACCATTAACGCCAACGTTGAAAAGTGCATCCAATACAGAAAGATGGGAAACAAACTCAGCGTTGTTTATTTGCTTATATACCGGTTGGGTAAAACGTTGAAATGTAAACTTTATACCTTCACGCTCAAAAGAATTTGGCTCTATAAAATCCATACAGCCACTACCGGATATATATACATTGGCTCCAGCCTTGCGGCAAATATCGAGGACAAGCTGGCTGCCGCCCGCACTTAAATCTTCCATTTGTGAACTGAACGCAAAACAGGTGTCAATCCCCAATTTTGCACATACATTCGTAAGAAAACTAACGTTAAAATCGGACATCCTTTGGAATTGTTTCGAATATAATTCTTCAATGACCGGAAATACTTCGTTGAAATATTGTGTCCTCATATATGCCTGGCGCAATGTGCCCAAATGTTTCCTCTTGAAATTAGATGAGTAATTTATTTTAGCATCAGAAATTTTCTGTATCGATTTTCCTTTTTTCTCTATTGGCATCGTCAGCCAGACAGGATTGCCGTTAAGCAGTATCCTGTTTCGAGTAAACCAGCTCTTTCCACGCATTGCCTGAACATGGTCGAAAACCACAAATTTATCACACATGGATATCCTGTGGAATATCCCAAGCCAGGGGAGGAAATTTGGCTGATGTATGCACACCTTCACAAAATGTCACTTTTTTCTATAGTCTCGGCAACCAGTCTCTCATCTTCATCTCTAAACTCCATAACGTGATTGAATATGAATTTTTCTGGAGGGGCGTTTATTATCCGAACCTCTTCACCATAAAGCATTTTAACCTTGCTAATAACATATTCCAGAAACTTACCTGGTGATGAGACCAGCTCCGAGTAGCTTATTTTCAGTATTTTCTCGTTGTCGATCCTCGATATTTGCCGCAGATAAGTTTTCCTGAGACTCGTAACCTGCCCGGCAATTTGCTTGAAAAAAGGCAATTTTACAAGACTGTCGTAATCTTCTGGAATCGTAGCCCACCATGTATCCTTATCTCCATAATAGGCCTTCCTCGCCTTCAATATCGAAATCCCAATGTCTTTCATATCTCTCTCGATATAAATAAATATTGACTTTTTAAATCTCGATGCAAAGTCCTCGAGGAAATTGACGGCAAAATTTGTCCTAAAGGCCATTCCCTTGCCAAAACAGGCTGACATCGCCATGAGAATCCTGTACAACACCTGCCAATCCACCTGTTCACTACCGCCGCCAAACAGCTTCACATCGTTTTCGCTCTTCATGTGCAGCATATTCTGCCAGAAGTATGAATACTCATGCGGCCCGGCAATCTCAACACTCCGTCCATAATCCGATTTAAAACTTCCATCACGACTGTCGCCAATAACGGACAGAGACAGCCTTATTCCATGCAGCGGTGCCATCCAAAATCGTGCGCTCAGGTTGTTGATATAACCGATGTCAAGCGAATAGCATAATATCTGATAGGCAAGGGTTGTACCGGAACGTGGCAGACCAAAAACGAATATCAAAGGATAGTCAGTAACAGGCTCTGGATATTGCTCATACCTCGACAGGATTTCATTCATAGATACAATAGCAGCAACGGTGTCTTCGTGTAGTTTATATTTGTCGGTACGCTTGTGATTGTCGGCAGCGATAAAACTATCGTTCATCGATTTTCAGCTCTCCCAATATAATCGAATATTTCATCGAGCCCTATCACATTGTCACGCAGGTAACGGTTTTGGATTTCGTTCATTTTTTTTAGATACAATAATTTCTTCTTCAAAAAAAAGAGAAGCACATCCCTGTCGGAAGCAAGCTCATCGGCATAGCTCATTGGATGCACCAGCATCTGTATCTGCTCATACCTTCCAGCACTAAACATCTCACATGGGCAACCATCCCGCCACTGCATGTTGGAATCGGATATATATTTAATTTTTGAAAAAAATGTGTCATTGTAAACATTCACAAGTCCGGGGACCTCTATTTGGAATACATCTCCGTCGGCCGGGTTATGAAAGGAGAAGACCTTACATTCAAGACCCGTAATGCCCCTGAACAGTATTGCGTCATTCAAAATCAAAGTGCGCAGTTGCACTTCATTGTCATAGCTGCCATGTTCCCCGATTGAAAAATGCAGACCGACCGAATGCCCCATACCGCTGATTTTTAGTGTTTTTTCAAGGTTATCGTAAGACAGCATATTGTAGTTTTCCGAGCGAATGAGAAAAAGGTATGTAGAGCTTATGCCAAGCGCACTCTCGGCTTCCGCCATATGTAAGGCACTCTCGACACAGTTATCTACGTCATGCCTAAGGTATATTGTTCGACCTTTCGTTGCTGTCTCCGTAAATTGTAAGAACTTATAACCTGCACTTAAGCATGAGGCAATGATCTCCTTGTAGTGCTTTAATGTAAAAGGATGAAGACTATCGATCATAGTCATGCATTTCCTTTCTAAGCATTCCGGCAAGTTCCATAAATCTACTTTCTTCGACGAGAGGGTTGGTTGGAATTAGTATAAGGTCATCTCTCAAAGTAGCTCCAAATTCAATACTCTTTGACAATGGCGTTTTTAAGTCAATAGCTGCATCGGTCTTGAAATATGTCATCCAGGAAATATAATAATTGCTATGTATCTCAATATTTTGTTGGCCAAGCAATGAAGCAATAATATTGTGGCGGGACATCCTTCGATTGTTCAACTCTTTATAGTAAGGCAACCATTGGACAAAGACTTCTTTCGCATGTCTTGTTATTTCAGCTTCCGCATTAGTCATATCCGGCAGTTTCAGTGACCTCCTGCTTCTAATGAGCCCTCCCGATGCACAAGGAAAAATCTTCGATAAAGAAAACAGGGCGTAATCTCCAAAAGAGCCAACAACACAGTTGTCATCAATTGGCAGACCAAATACATGTGCGCAATCTTCGATTATAGTTATCCCTTGCAGCCGCAGAGCTTCACAGACTTCCCGTAAAGATGGATAAGAAAACCCATGTTCATGAACTATAATCGCCACACGTGTATGTTGTGTTACAACGCGGCTTACACCGCAAAAATTAAAAGAAGCGATCGTTAAACATGTCGGGACATAAGTAGCATTCGTGGTCGTCAGGATTGCAATATTGTCTGAGCGTAAGAGGTGTAAACCATCCAAACATGCCGAGAGCAGCCACCTTGCTGTTGGGCCAAAATAAGACCTTATATCTGTATCACACCCAAAGGGATCACTTGTGGTCATCTGCCAATTTTTATAAATATCAGAGGCTGTTTTAACGTCAGACATCAAAATAGGAATATCATATTCCATAGCGCCATTGCAATGTATCTCTAAAATATCCTTCTGCACCGAAACTTTCTTTAAAACAAAATATATTAGGCCCTGCCTGCATATTTGCAGTAGACGTACCGAAATCGTAATATAGATAACCATCTTTTTCCGATTGCCCGAGGGCATTTAGCACTAACATACTAAGCCCTTGAAACCGTTGATAAGCAGGGTCCTGGCAAAGATAGAAAGAGCTGTTTACACATTTATTAATGACAAATTCGCAGATACCGGATACGGGTATTGTATCGATTATGGCTACGCTTAACCTGATTCTATCAGGAAAACGTTTAATCAGCCCGGCAAGCTCAGTTTTAGTATGAGTAGGATTAGCACCGTGTTTTTCGAATGTTTTCTCCACAACATGCCAAAACAAGTCAAGCTCAGCGTTTCTTACCACCTTCAGCCCATTTTTTTCTGCCTTTCGTACCATGTTTCGCGCCCTCGAACTAACTACTGGCAAGCCTGCCTGTAAACGAACAACACTCGATACATCCCTTTTGACTATTCTGAAATCTTTCTCCATTAAGTTAAAAATAAATGTATCGAGATTATATGCAGAACAACATGAAATAGGTTGTTGCAAGATGCAGACTTGTATGCCATGTTCTTCTAACCATAAGTAAAATGCCGATACGAGAGACTGACCAGCCCGATATGTTGGCAATTGTTGAAAAACAAAGCCGCCATAACTTGCACCATATGGTGAGCGTGCTACAAGGACATCACCTTCCCGACATACGGTAAGAACAATCTGAGCATACGGCGCATCACCGTCAAGGGCAACAAGCCACCGTTCGTATTCAGTAAACTTATCGTCGTGATACTGAAGAAATCGACGCATATGAAACAATGTACCATTTATCGATGTCCTGACTAAAGAATCCCACCGTTCCAATAATCGCCCATTTGCCTCCACTATCCTGATCACTTCGTTAGCGCCTGGCAATAAGACATTCAGCCCCTGTCAAGGCTGCTTTATACCGCAGCTCAAAATATTCATTCCAGAAATTCCTTTACCATCTTCCCGCTGCCAGTAATTGCACCAACTATTTGCATGAACAATGTTGCCGTACCCTCGCCGTGATTTCTAAAACGTCCAATGTCATCAGGCGTACAGTTCGAGACGGCTGTACTACTTTTTAGTGATTCATAAGCATGACAGGAGTTGGAATTTAAAGCAATATGAATTGGATGAAAATTAATAATCTTTAATCCGGCTGTTTTGAGTCTGTCATCGTTTATATCCCAGAGAGGATATGGATTGTAAAAGTCAAAGTCATCCTCCCAGAAATATGGTATCCTCAAAAGTTGTTTGTTTAAGTTTCCATATCTATACCTGTGCGGAGTAATATTAGTGGTATATGGCAAAAATATTGATAAATCTACTTCAATTCCATAATGATTATGTGCCTTTATTAATAGATTTGCATTATGATACAGACCGTGTGTTCTCATACTTATTGCATCAGGAACAATTTCCTTGACAAATTTCATAACTTCGTCTTCATTTGTGCCGTGTATTGATCCTGGATAAAAATTGGGGTGTATCCCAAGTTCAAACAATTCTGGATATTGCCGCAAACGTTCAATTGCAGATGATGCATGTGTTACAAACCATGTTGCTTTGACATTATGTGAGATTAATATCGTTGCAACTTCTTCTATGATAAAATCCGGCGCCCAGTCAATATCGATTGTCAAGATTATCCTATTTATTTCTTTAGATGTCATATGTACGATTACTCTGCATCGTCATTCATCTTCATATGTCATTATTACTTATGTACTCTGTTTAACAAGATAAGCGCAGCCCTATGTCTTGTTTTTCCGGTTTTTTTTTGGCATCTTTATCATCATCGGTGCTCCATATCTAATCTTTTTTAATATTTTTTCTTTTATATATCCAAAATAAAGAGGTAGTAGCAGAACATGAAAAGGAAAATTGACAGTTTTAAACAGATTGTTTTCCTTTATAAAACCGGCTATTTTTCTGTATGTTTTGCCAGCGGTTACCATTGTATAGAGATAGCCATACCATTTCTGTATATTATCAGGCTCTGCTACTGGTTTGTCTCTTTCAATCATAGTCAATATTAGAGAGCCTGGGAAAACTGCCAATTTAAATAACGTTATAGGTGAAAATGGCAGTTTTTGCAATAAATTCAGAGCCTCCTCCATATTGACTTCCTTTTCGTATGGATTATAATTGATAAGATTATAAGTATATTCAACATTTAATTCTTTTAGACAATAGGCAAATTGTATAAGCTTTGTCTCTGATAAGTACCTTTTAAATATATTTTTTCTTATATCATGTGAACCTGACTGAATGCCAACCACACTTGAAGTAAAACCTATATTTGCCATCCTATTTAGTACATCAGTATTATGATATTCAGGCCTTACATATGCAAAATATGGCAGATTTATTTTATCTTTATACTTAATTATGAATTCTTCTGTCCAGTTCTTATCAACTGGAAATACTTCATCAGCTATTCGTATAAACTTTGCACCCTTATCTTTTGCTTGTTCTAATTCATCTATTACAACATCAACACTTCTCATCCTGTATTTCTTTATCGTATGATCATGCTCAGCATACATTTGCTTATACTTATTTGATAAGCAGTACGTGCAAGTCATTGGGCAGCCACGACCTGCAAAACAATTATATACTTTTTCATTATAAAATTCTTCAGCAGTTTTAATTTTATTATTTTCTATTAGATATTTGTTCTCATAATCATAATCCGGCAAGGGCAGTTCATCCATTTCTTTGCTGCTCAATGGTTCTGCAACAGGATTTTTTTTCAAATTACCTGACTTATAATATAACAAATTTGAAACATTAGTAAAATCCCTCAATATGTTATCATTTAAATTAATACAAATATTATCCATCGTCCTCTCACCTTCACCAAAACATACATAATCACAAAACTCCAGAAATTTTGCAGGCTCAAGAGTTGGCCCCCATCCTCCACCTATGACAGGAATATCAAATATTTTCTTAAAGCCACAAAATATTTCTTTACAGCTTTTGTAAGCAAATGTCCTGGTGCTGAGACAGACTAAATCCGGCTTGACTTCAGATACTATATCATAGAAAAGTGATACCTCTTTTTTTGTATATGGATATGCAGCATAACAACTGCCATGTTTTATGCCATTTGTGTAAAATTGATAGGTCAAATAATCTGTACTGTCCTTAAAAACAGGCCTTGCCTTTTGATCTTTAAAAAGGACTATATGTGTTTCTATGTTTGATTTTTTTGCTATAGACGACAAAATCCTGGTACCTATGCATATTACATCGTATAAAGTAAAAAACAATATCTTCTTCACGTCAATTCAATCCCGTTAGTTATTATTTATCTAAATATTTCATAACCAGGTAATCTTCTAATTACATTATCATGGTAACAATCATTCATAGAAAGAAATACTTTTTTACAGCTATATTTCCCAATATCATCTATTGATATAACAGGCTTGCCGCTTATCGTACCGCCTATATAGCATTTATTGTCATCAATAAATGCAACCACATTATTTGAATCAATCAAATTGAGAGAACAAAGATAGTGATAAATAATTCCTTGCCCATATACAAAAAACCTTTCATTTTTTAATTTATATCTTTTGCACATTTCAACAGTACCTCTGACATACTTAACTGAACTCTCAATTTGACTGTCAACTTTAATCTCTTTAAGTATTTGTTTATTCCCTTTAGATAGTATAAACCTCATGGGTACTACATTTTCTACGTTTTTACAAATAATCTCATAACCAGCATAGCCAATCAGACTTTCAAATACTTTGTCTGTAAACTTCCAAATATGATCAGAAATTAATATATCTGACTTATTGTATCTAAAATTTGGCAGCTCAACTAAAAATATTCCTTTGTTATCAAGACAGTTCCTGACTAGCTCAAGAAATTTAACCACAGAATATGTATGGTGAAGCACACCTGTAGATATTATTACATCAAATTTCATATTAATATATTCAGAGTTCTCAAAAAACGAATTATGTTTTGAATACACAAAATCGAGTATATATTTATATGACTGGCCAGGCTCAACTGCAAAGTAATTGCACTCAGGAAATTCTCTATGTATAACATTCAACAGCGTACCCCTGCCAGCACCAATATCAAGTATGTTCTTTCTTTCCTTCACGGGGTGATTTTTCAAAAAATACAGGAAAAACTCTAAATTTGCAGGAATAGTATCACTTTCTATATTTAAATCGTTCGGTGATATATAATTATATTCCTCCCCGTAAAACTGTACTTTGTCAAGTCTGCTATTTTCAGCTACTAGTATAACTCCACATGAAGTACAATAATTATGTTCCAGCACACGTGATATAGTCTTTCCATCTGAAGAAAAAGATAAATCACTACTGAATTCCAAATAATTAAGCGTACTACCACATATTTCACAAATCATTTTGGCCTTATCATCGTCATTTTATATAAGTGACTTCCAGAATTTTACAAGGGATACCACATGCCATGGAGTTTTCAGGCACATCTGACAGGACCAAGCTGCACGCTCCGATAACAGAACCATGACCAATCGTCACCCCTTTTGAAACTACGGTATTTGGTCCAATATAACACCTGTCACCTATCCTTACAGAAGCATATTCATAGGCACTCTTGCCGCCTGATACAGCCCATTTGCTGGAATCATGCGAATATATCTGAACACCAGCACTGATAGAACAATAAGAGCCAACCTCCAAACCTCCTGAACCATCCAGTACGGTAAAAGGTCCTATCCATGTATTTTGTCCTACTTTTACATCCCCTAAAACAAGGCAGCTGTCATAAACAGAGGTACCTTCTCCAAAGCCCATAGCTTTGGCCCTTTCCCATCGATCAACAATGTAATCGCCAAATGGTAGGGTACGTTTCCACTTTGTATTTACCTCACTCTGAAGCCGTATCCAGAGATTGCGAAGCTTATACAGAAGCTGAGACTGTGCAGCTTCGCCGCAAAAAATATCTTTTAATTGTTTAATCACCCTTCAAACCCACAACCGTTATCCCTGAGTCTTCAACACTCATACGCTCTATAACAAGCCCCGCCTCACTACACCATCTACAAATCTCATCAGGGGTATGACGATGGCAATTCAACGGCCTAAACCAGTCAAAATTTATGTGGTTCATTTCTTCAAGAGAAAAATCTGGGCGATAAAAACACTTACAGATATTCCAATAGAAGAATCTCTGTAAATCTATTATTCCTTTTTTGATACCAAGATATGGTATATCATCAGGGATATCCAGGTTAATGTCGAGCTTGCCAAGTTCCATGCCCAGCCTTGTTAAAGGTTCAAGCGCTTCCCAAGCCTGCTCATCAGAGAGCGGCGCTATCTCCCTGCGAATGAAATCATCTGTAAATTCCCTGATCGGTGCCTTTTTTGCGTATACATAAAAGAGAAATCTGCCGCTAGATTTAAGCTTTTTTGTCAGATACTTAACAGACCTCTCCACACTGTCAGTATGGTGCAGTACTCCTTCAGCGAAGATTATATCTATTGTCCCATCAGCAATATAATCTAAGTCGAATATGCTTGCGTTAAGAAAATCTCCCTTATATCCTGCCTCACGGAAACGTACCTTTGCAATTTCTATTGCATCAGATATATCAATGCCAAGATAATCATGTTTTTTTAAGTGGTCGCCAAAGAAAAGTAAAGCCGAATACCCTGAGCCACACCCTGCATCCAGAATTATCTTACTCCCGCCGTCGAGCCATCCAGACAAACATGCCGGAATATCATCACAGTAACGCTTAAACAGCCATTGTTTCGCGGTTGACTTACAAACATCAGATTCATAGGTATCTCTCTTCGACCACTTAAAACCAAACGCATTTTTTGTCTGGTTCTGAGCTTCGCTGTAAGGCAGATTAACTTTTTGTTCATCTGCCACTATCCCAAGCCGTTGTAATGCCGACATTGTTAAGTCTCCAGAAATCTTCTGCACCACCACTCAAAACTAAGCAGTGACCAGATGAACAGTCGTCTGTTTTGCTGTCCACCGAGGTGTTCATTTACTAACCCTCTGACAGCATCGAATTCCATGAATTCATATATGCTCGATTTTTTGTCATTGATTATTTTTCTTACGTAATCTATGCTTTCCCCTCTAAACCATGAGGCATCAGGTGCTGAAAATCCTTGCTTTACGGCACCGGTGATTTCTATCGGGAGATACTTTCCCATCACCTTGCGAAATATTAGCTTTCCATCCCGTGTCTTTTGGAAATATTTCTCCTTCTTTGAGCCGATTTCATTTTCATTGAGACCGATAACGCTGCTCAAATTGCTAAGTTTCAGCCGTACCGGAATCCGCATAGCAAAATCCACAAGGTCGTTGTCAAGGAACGGTACCCTTGATTCAATCCCATGTGCCATACTAAGTTTATCCTCTAACAATAGCAGCCCCTGCAGGAAGGTCTTTGCCTCAAAATAGAGAGAGTGGTTTATATAGTCCTCTGGCTTAGAAAGTTTTTCACTATGGTTACAGAACACGTTTCTGAAGATATCGCGTGTATTGACATGGCTGACATCAGTCCATACAGGTTGAAATATTGCCTGAAGTGTGGTGTTAGGAACCAGCCGCTGCCAAAACTCATAATATCTGTCTATATATTGTTCAAAATCATTATATGCTTCAGCCCTGTAATACCTCCACGGATAGCCGCCAAATATCTCATCGCCGCCGGCACCGGACAGCACCACCTTTACAAATTTTGACGCCAGCTGCGCTATATAAAAATTAGGATAGCTCTGGCCCATGCGCGGCTCTTCTATATACCACGCCAACTTAGGGAGTATTCTCTCCATATCCCCTGATTTCAACACCATCTCGTAATGTTCAGTTTTAAATATATATGACAGATGTTCGGCCTTCTCACGCTCATCACAGCCCGTCTCTAATCCAGAGATGGAATGCAGATCAAACCCGCACGTGAAGGTTTTAATATAAGGCAGCTGTTCAGCGGCAAGTGCAGTAATAGAACATGAGTCCATTCCTCCGCTTAAGTAAGAACCTATTTCGACATCGCTGAATAACTGGCGGCTCACACCCTGGCGAAACAGTCTCTCAAGCTCCTCTTCATACTCTTGTTCGTCAGCCGGATGTTCAGGTTCCCTGAAATTAAAATCCCAATATTTATGTGTCTGCAGCGGTGTTTGCCCAAACACTAATTTCGCCCAATATCCCGCTGGCAGTATCCTGATTCCCTTCAGAAGGGTTCTGTCGGTAAAGATGTTCTGAAATGTGAAATACTCCAGCAATGCCGCAGTATCTGTCACGCGTCTTACGGCCGGATGTGCCAGGATTGCCTTTTGTTCCGACGCAAATAAGAATGTATGTCCTGCGAATGTATAGTAAAGTGGTTTAATCCCATACCGGTCTCTGGCAAGAAAAAGCTCCCGGCGGCTCCTGTCCCAAATGGCAAAAGCAAACATACCATTAAAGCGTTCCACGCACGATGCCCCCCATTGCGCGTATGAATAAAGCACCACCTCGGAATCAGTCTTTGATCTAAATGTATATCCAAGACTTTCAAGCTCAACACGCAGCTCCTGAAAGTTATAAATCTCACCGTTATATGTCAGCACACAACTGCCGTCAGTTGTAAGCATCGGTTGATGTCCGGCGGCAGATATATCGATTACAGCCAATCTCCTATGCCCAAGCCCTATGAAACGGTCTATATAAAATCCCTCTCCATCAGGACCTCTGTGAGCTGCCGCATCGGTCATCCTCCTCAAAAAAACCGGAGAGACCCCCTCACCATCTAAATTATATATCCCGGCAATACCGCACATATAGCTTCAGGCAATTTCCCTGATAGTCCTGATGACATATTCATAGTCCTCAGTGGTCATTCTGTTGTGCAGCGGGATAGCCATTGTATATCTCTGACAATCCCATGCCCTGCTATAGTGTTCAGGTTTGAACCCGAATCTGTCTCTATAATATCCCAGCATATGGACTGCGTGAGTGCCAGACCTGGTATGAATCCCTTTTGACAATAAATACCTCATCAACTCATCACGCCGCATCGGTGCCTTACCCTCATCGACATAGCACACATACGACTGCCAGCCATGTCTGCAATTAGCAGAAACAGAAGGAGTTTTCAACCATCGCACATCAGAAAACGCATTTTCATATAAAACAGCCCGCTTATGTCTTTCCGCGATAAAGGCATCCAACTTTGACAGTTGAACAAGTCCTACCGCCCCCTGCAGATCTGTCATACGATAATTAAATCCAAGCATATTAAACTCTGGAAGAAGATAAGGTGTTTGACCAACATGCCGTTGTTCCTCAGCAATGCTTGCACCGTGATTGCGAAGCACAGTAATTGTTTCGGCCAGGTTCTTGTCGTCTGTCGTTATCATTCCCCCTTCTCCGGTTGTAATTGATTTTCTCGGATGGAAGGAAAAAGCCCCGGCCAAGCCATGTGACCCGGCAGGACGATTATTATAGTAACTGCCGGCTGCACATGCGGCATCTTCAATTACAGGTATCCCATGTGCCACATCTTTTATAGAGTCAATGTCGGCACAAAGTCCAAATAAATGTACCGCAATTACAGCCTTTGTGTGCTTGTTTATCTTTGCGGCAATCTCTGCGGCATCGACATTGAATGTATCTGTGTGTATATCGGCAAAGACAGGTGTTGCGCCACAGTAAATAACCACATTTGACGTAGCAACCCATGTAAATGCCGGGACGATAACCTCATCGCCAGGACCAATACCTAAGGCCGTGAGAATCAGATGAAGGGCAGTTGTGCAGCTTGACGCGGCTACTGCATATCTCACGCCATGTCTTGCCGCAAAGGCCTTTTCAAACGCTGAGACCTTCGGCCCCTGCGTTAACCATCCTGTCATTAAACTATCGCGTACCGCATACCACTCCTCTTCGCCAGTTGAAGGAAGAGCAATAGGTATCTCTCTGTACTCAGGCACCAAAAACCTTATGTTCAATCCCGCTGTCTACTCTCCTCCATGCCTCACCGCGTGTATGCCCTATCCACTGGTCGCATGGCCCGCAAAAATTATCCGGATAACTATTACGTATGCCCATTAAGTATTCTGAGTGCCATACATCTTTTAGGGTCATATTATTTATATTAACGCTGTTTTGTGTCTTCCATATGTGGTTGCAACGCGATATTGAGCCGTCATAGGCTATAACTAACGTATCTGTCAACTTCTGACAAAACATCCGATGATTATTGCCTGAAGCCCTTGTCTTACCAAATACGCCGTCCACTGTATGCTCTTCAAATACCCTTACAGTATCAAAACCTGATAATTCAGGACTATTAACAATATCACCAAGCAGACTTTCAGTAGTCTGCTCACCCCTGACAAACGATACCTGGACAATAGGTTTAGTGTTTTTCCTGATTGTCAGGAATTCCTTTGCCCTGCGAAGCCCTGAATGACTATGGATACTGAATGTAACAAATTCACACTCAGATAATAGTCCGGCATATATACCTTCAACAAGATGCCCATTTGTCGAGATATGTATTTTAATAGATTTACTCACGGCATATTTTAACAACTCAATAAATGCGGGGTGAAGCAAAGGCTCTCCACGCCAAAAAGGAAGCACAACGGCATCAGGATTGCTCTGTGTAAGTTCATCGATAATCTTTTGCCACAGAATTTTATCTATATAACCATCGGGCCTTTCAATATAATGACGTGGACACATAGGACATGACAGGTTGCATAAAGGGGTTAACTCTGCAACTATTCTCTTAGGGTAGTCACATATCATAGCGGCTGATGAAAAAAATCCCTTACCTTATCAATGACAAATCTGGTATCGTCTTCTTCCTGCATCGGTTCTGCAGGCAGGCTCAGGACACTGCAGCACGCCTGTTCAGCGTGAACAAGACTGCCGAATACTTTCGCTTTGCTATTTATGAAAACGTCCATTTTATGAAGAGTACGGGGATAATATACCATGCTGGAAATATTAAACTCCTTGAGATATGCCTGAAGTGCATCTCTTTTGCTGACCCATATCGTATATTGATTATACACATGATAACACCTATGATCTTCACCAGCAGGATTAGCGCCTGTCACGTTTAGGCCGTTTACACCCTCAAGGTGAGAGTTATATAATTTTGCAATATCTCTTCTTTTAGTATTGAGAGCATCTATGTATTTAAACTTAGCGAGGACAATGGCTGCCTGTAAAGTGTCAATCCGTGCGTTATAACCGATATGCCCAGCGTTATATTTATCGACACCGCCGTGTTTTGAAAGCATTCGGACAAGCCCTGCGATTTCATCGTCATTAGTTGATACCATGCCGCCGTCACCAAATCCAGCGAGGTTTTTTGACGGGAAAAAACTAAACGTCCCACAGGTGCCCAACGCTCCAAGTTTTTTATCTGCCCACAGACCCCCAAATGACTGCGCGGCATCCTCTACCACAAAGAGATTGCAGCTTTCAGCTATGCCCATAATTGCATCCATGTCACATGGCCTGCCGTAAAGATGTACTGGAACAATCCCCACAACCGCAAGTTCGCCAGCGTTTAGGCTGCCCTCGCGAGAATCCAAATATTCCCTGATTTTAACCGGGTCGATATTATATGTATCAGGGTCAATATCAATAAACACAGGGGTTGCCCCTGCCCGCAATATCGCGTCACCTGTGGCAGTAAAGGTAAATGGAGTCGTTATTATTCCATCGGATTTATCGAAATATTCCCTTCCCGTGGTCTTTATCGCAAGTGCCCGCAAGGACAGCACCAGGGCCTCCGTACCGGACGATACACCTATGCAATGTTTAACGCCAAGATATGTAGAAATAGCAGACTCAAGTTCTCCTGTCTCAGGCCCAAGAATCCACTGCTGATGCTCAAGACACCTGCCGATTGCAGTGTCAATTTCATCTTTCATGTATTGATATTCAAGCCTTAGATTGCGCAGCGGTATTTGTTTCACAACTGCCTTATTCCACCATCTTCCAGGTGATATGTACTGCTGCAATATTCACATAAAGAATCTTTATCTGTGAATTTTAAGGTACTGCCGCACCTGCACGCCCAGCCAATTTGTTTTGCCGGCACACCAGCCATAACAGCAAAATCAGGTACATCAGATTTTACCACAGCGCCAGCGCCTATCAGGGCATACTGTCCTATAGTCACCCCACAGACTATTGTTGCGTTAGCCCCGATTGTAGCTCCACGCTTCACTATTGTCTCTTTGAATTCATGTTTTTTTTCTATAAACGCCCGTGGATTATTCACATTAGTAAATACACACGACGGGCCGCAGAATACCTCGTCTTCCAATACCACACCTTTATAGACCGACACGTTGTTCTGTATCTTACATCTGTTTCCGATTTCAACGTCCGGGCCTATCATTACATTCTGTCCTATTACACAATTGCTTCCAATCTTTGAACCTTTCAGGATATGGGAAAAATGCCATACCTTAGTATCACTGCCGATTTCTACACCCTCATCGACACAGGCATTTTCATGGACAAAAAAAGAAGTGTCACTTAAACTGGGACTCATCAAATTGGAGACAAGACAGGACTCCGCGGACTCAAGTATTTTCAACACCCTTATAGCCTCTAAACCATCTGTTTTTGGCTTGCTTCTTGAGTTAACACATTCTATAAAATGCCTTAACTCTTCTTTTAGCGGCTCTGCGCTGTCAAAATCAACTGCCTGATATTCAGCCTTTTGGGCAACTGGCACTTTCCCGTCTTTCCAGTTTATATTGTGGTTATACAAAAGCAGCTTCTCTTTGGCAACATCGTCAAACACGGCCATTGAGTTTGATCCAACTACGATGAGTTTTTGCTCTTTATATGGATGCAGCCAGCTTACAAATATATGGCCCTTCACACCATTACTGAACTGCAGGGTCGTTAAAGTTGTATCGTATACGCCTTTATTCAGATAATCTCCACCGGTTGCCGAAACCTTTACCGGCTCCTCGTTAAGCAGCATGAGAATGACGGATATATCGTGAGGCGCAAAACTCCACAAAATGTTTTCTTCCACACGAAGCTTGCCTATGTTAAGGCGATTTGAATAAATATATTGAATCTTACCTAATTTACCCATTGATATAAGGTCCTTCAGTTTTATAACAGCCGGATGGTACTGAAGTATGTGGCCAACCATCAATATCTTGTTTTCTCTCTCAGCCAGCTTTGTCAACTCCTCGGCCTCAATGGAGCTTAACGCTAATGGTTTTTCTACAAAGACATCCTTGCCAGCCAACAGACAACGCCTGACAAGTCCGTAGTGGGAAGCTGCTGGCGTAGCAATGGCAACTGCCTTTATATCTCTTATGCTTAACATATCTTCAAATGACGCGCAGAAGCAAACACCGGTCATACTCTCTCTAAATTTGTTTACAGTTTCAGCGTCTATATCATACACACTATGAATCACATCCAATTCAGATAACTTACGCAGAATGTTCCTTCCCCAGTAACCAAGCCCAACGAGCCCGATATGCTTACAGGAGGTAATCTTTTTCATTGTTTTTTCCAAAGCTCTGTCATCTCAGATGCAGCCCGATTTCACGACCATTGAAACAGAGAGATAGCAATACGTGATTGAAAGCAATAGTAAAGAGTCCAGCAGTGTTTGAAAAACCAAACTCAGCCCGAAGCCGCTGCCGGGACTAAGCATTAAATTTACGCATTAAATCTATGATTCTTGCTGAAAGGCCATTGTTAATATTAGCAAGTTTATGTTCTAAAATGTTAATAGCACCATAAATAAGACGTCTCAATTTACGTCTCAAAAGACTACTAAGAACAAGTTTAAGGTTTTGACTTTCCTCATACATGTAGTGCTGAGGGAGATGGCTGCGCAGTTTGATTTCTAATCCTAATCCTGTATCTTTCTCAAGGTCTTTTAATGGCATGTCTAACCCAGGCACTGAATAGTTATATTTTATCATTAACGGAATTAAGTCCTTGACCACACTTATACAATTTATTATTTGACGAATAGAAAATATATCCTCTATTTTTGGTTGTTTTTTATTGCGGGACTGCGCATATTTCAAAGACAATACGGCTTCGCAATCAGGGTCGTAGCCAACCCCTGCGGCTTCAAAAACTGGAAGCAGGGTTCCCTTAAGATCACTTAAAATATCCTCGTACCGAACCAGAAAATAACGGCCTGTCTCTGAGCGTTTGGCAGAATATTTATTCATTGAAACCCATGATTGTAAGTTAATATTAAGGAAATCATAAGTTATTCTACGATTGCTGTTTGTTGCAAGGGATCTGATATAATCGAAGGGATGTCTTACATTGTGAACCCATATGGCATTGGGGAAAACATAATCATAAGGCTCCCACTCATAAGCAAATTGGCTGCTGCCGTTCCATATCTCCTTAAAGCCCCATATTTTATGCGATTGTTTAACCTCCAGAATATTTTCTGCCATCAGCTTTGATATACCACTGCCAACACGTTTCTTTAGCATGAGTCTGTCAGTGTCAGTATATAGTATGTTGGCATCTTTTCTCGTATCAACATGAATTTTTTTTTCGGTTCGTTCCTTTCTAGGCACCTTTAAGTTAGACCAATCATTTGTCCAAAGGCGGCTTTCCCACAGCTCAAGCCACAACCGTGGTACCAAAAAATCTGTTTCTCCGCAGCAATAGATGTCCTTATGTTTATCAAAGATATTAACTAGCAAAGTAGAGCCGCTCCTGCCGGCACCTATTATTATTATTGGTCTGTCAATATCCATAAACAGCCTCTATTACCTGTTAATATCAGGCAGCCATCCATTTCTCAGATAGTCAACAACCTGTTCTGTACACTGCTCAACCAGAAGAATGTCTGTTTTGAGAACTACCTCTGCACTCTCTGGCAGCTCATATGGCGACGATACTCCTGTAAATTCCTTAATCTTCCCCGCCCTCGCCATCTTGTAATGCCCCTTTACATCCCTCTCTTCACATACTCCGACAGGGCAGTCACAAAATATCTCTATAAACTGGCCTTCTCCCACAAGTGTTCGTGCCCTTGCGCGATGTTCCCTCAGCGGTGATATAAATGCTGTTATCACTATTATGCCCGCCTCAATAAGGAGCTTTGAGACCTCACCAAGTCTGCGTATGTTTTCATTCCGGTCAGCTATGCTAAAACCAAGGTCAGAACACAGCCCATGCCTTACGTTATCGCCATCAAGCACTATGGTTCTAACTCCCATCAAATGTAGCCTGTACTCAACCGAAGAGGCTATCGTAGATTTCCCTGAACACGGCAGCCCAGTAAACCATAGAACACCGCTGCGATGCCCGTTTTGAGCCTCCCTCGTTTTGCGTGTTACTAACTGATGATGCCATACTTTATTATCCTCTGCCATATCTCTCACCTCTGCTCAACAATTGGCCTCCTGAAGGCATTGCAATCGTTTTATCAATAAACATTAAAAACCAGAGTTCCAACATCAGCAGATTCCAGATAAGATACTGATAATTTTCCCCATTTTGGTGACATTTCAGTATGTACTCTATATATTGCCGCTTAAAATACCCGCGCTCTGTTGCCCTTTTACTCAACAGCACGTCATAGACCATTGCCTTTAGCTCGTTTCTGAACCAATGGTCTATTGGCACGCCAAAGCCCATCTTTTTGCGGTACACTACCTCATCAGGCAGATACGGCTCTGCTGCCAGCTTTAGTATATGCTTAGTCTCAGTACCGTTTTTTAATTTTAGTTCAGATGGTATTTTAGCTGCAAATTCTACAAACGTATAGTCAAGAAACGGCGCCCGCACCTCCAGAGAGTTGGCCATAGACGCAATATCTACCTTAACCATCAGGGTATCGGCAAGATAGAGACCGAAGTCTAGGTCAAGCGTCGCATCAAGGAAGTCGTGAGCATCTGAGTGCCGGTAACGGTCAAGCATGATGTCAATTGAGAAAATGCCTGCCATCTTTTTTTTCATATCCTCAGTATAAAGCCACCGTTTGTATAGTTCATGAAAATGTGTTATGCGGTAGTAGTACAGAAGTCTCTGCCGGTTTAAGTTTAACAATCTTTTAAAATCCTTTGGCACTCCTGCGCCTACAAAAAATGACCATGTGAGATTTCGGGCAAGAAATCTCTTTAAAAAGGCAGTAAACCCTTTTTTCAGGCCGTAGTCTCCATCGTTTGTATACCGCATATATCCTGCAAAGTTCTCATCCCCCCCGTCACCACTGAGGACAACCTTAACGTGTTCCCTTGCCAGCTTTGAGACATAATACGTAGGGATAGCCGAGGGATCAGCAAATGGTTCATTATAATGCCATACCAGAGTTGGCAAAATGCTCATTACATCTGGTTTTACAATAAACTCATGGTGCAGGGTGTCATACCTCCCTGCAACCATTTTGGCATACACAGTCTCATCATACTCCTTGTCTGAAAATCCTATGGAAAATGTGTTTATCTGCTGATTTGTCATACCTGCCATCAGGGCAGTTACGAGGGATGAGTCAATTCCCCCGGACAAAAAAGCACCGATGGGGACATCGCCCATCAGCCGGATTCTCACAGACTCACTCAGACGCTGCACAAGCTCATCTCTGAGATTGCTCATGTCTCTTTCAGTCTGCACAGAGATTTTATCGCTATATGAAAGTTTCCAATACTGCTGCGGCTGCCCCACCCCGTCTTTAAGCAGCAGATAGTGTGCCGGTGGCAGCTTTAACATCCCATCAAAGGCACAATATGGCGATGGGACAGACTGGTAGCTCAGGTAATGGTGAATTGCCTCAATATTGGGTTGACTCACAACGTCAGGACACTGTAGTATTGACTTTATCTCAGAGGCAAATATTATCTGGTCATTTAGGCGCATGTAAAATAATGGTTTTTTACCGAATCTGTCTTTTGCTAACAATAATACTTTCTTCCTGTTGTCCCACAACGCCAATGCAAACATGCCGTTAAGGCGCTCTAAACATTTAACCCCCTCCTCCTCCCACAGATGAACGACAACCTCAGTGTCGGAATTGGAGCGGAAGACATGCCCCTTGCCTGTAAGATAGTCCTTCAACTGCAAATAATTATATATTTCACCGTTGAATGTCAAAACAACCGTGCCATCCTCATTGACCATAGGCTGGTTGCCGTATGGACTTAAATCAACAATAGAGAGTCTTGTATGCCCAAATCCGACATTGTGCTTTATCCACACGCCACTGTCATCAGGCCCTCTGTGGACAAGAACTGAACCCATGCGGCAGAGGACTGAAGAATCTACCGTTGATGACAGGTTAAAGTTTACAATACCAAATATGCCGCACATGTTATGAGGCGCTGTTAAATGCTGTTGTCATTTATATCGTTCGGCATATCTGATTCGGAAGTAATACCAGCGTACAACATGATTGCAATGAGATTTGACGATTTTACATAGCTCCGCCCTCTCAGCTACATTTAGACTTCTCTATAGCTGTAACACGGCGTCAGCGAGTTAATGCAACAGGGTCTATGTCTGACGCATCTATTTTCAGGGACAACCCACGTTGAAAAATATCTATAGATACAACGAAAATATGAGTTTGTGCCTTTTCAATAAGAATACCTTCTGCTCCTGCAAGCGCCCCTTTTCTTATCCTTATCCACTGCCCTTCCTTCAAATATGGATATGGGTCTAACTGCTCTTTGCTTTCGACCAGTTTCTTAAGAGATACTATCTGAGTCTCAGGTATGGGTTCTGGTTTGCGGGAGCTAGTACCAAGAATCCTGACAACGCCCTGAGTCTTTAGCACCAACATTATTTCATCAGGACTGCCTGTAATATGGGTAAACAAATACCCATTGAATAACGGAAACGACTGTAACTTCTTCCTATCCTTCCATCTACAAAGCCTTTCAAACACAGGGAGAAAAGACTCTATGTTTTTACTCAACAACCTTTCATAAACCTTAAATTCATGCCTGTTTTTAACATGAACAGCATACCAGTTAATCATAATCGCACAACCTGCCACCTTCTGCTTAACTTCCCACGCATAACACCATTTACACTAACACTGTCTTGCCCTGTTTGTCAAGTCATTATTCGTCATGTTGAGAGGGACGTCATGGGGGTGGCTGCGGCATGGCTGGGGTTGGTATCCAGTCCTGACATCATCGCTACTCAGTTTGTCCCTGTCAGTAGTGTTCCATAATCTGTTGTTATATGTATTTTTTGTTAATTATTAAGGAATTCTCTCTGTTATTATTTAATAGTAGACACGCGGCGTTTTTAGTTTGCGGCTCTGTGAGTTTTCCATGAATTTCCCGGGCGTTTCCGGCAAGGTGCGAGGAGTTGTTATAATCGTTTAAATACAGTAACTTATAGGTGTTTCCTGTCCCGTGATAATTGCGGTACTTTTACCTTCAGTTTGCAGTTATAGATGTCTCTGTGATATACTTATTATAAGGAAGGGTGAAATAGGCTGGTGATTAGCGACAGTAAGTATCAACTTGAGGAGGGATACTATGAGCAGAGAGCATTGTACACACAGTTCGCTTGCGGTTGTCTTGGCGTTTTTACTTGGCGGATTATTTGGGGTAGGGATTGCGATACTTGTTGCCCCGGTTCCCGGTGAACAGACAAGGCGCAGGCTCAAAGAAGCCGCTGAGGAAATCAAAGACCATACAGTACACTACGTAGATGAGACTAAAGGCAGGGTCGCTGCGATAATAGAAAAAGGGAAAGAACTAACCGAGGAAACCCTGGCAGACTTAGCTGGCTCTTGCGCATGCACCAGGGATATGAAGGATAAGGGCAACGGTGCAGCTTAAGCTTGTAGGGGGTCTGACATGGGCTAAACTGTGTTAACCCCCTTTTTTATATAACAGCCCCGCCATACCGTCAGACTGATCCCCCGTGATGACTCAATTTTACGTGCATAAGGCCGTATTAATCTATTTTCGAGTGCCTCTTAATGCCCGTAGTTTTTCTGATGCCTCATCATTGTAGGGGGCATACTTTAACACAGACTGAAATTCCATGACTGCATCGTTAAGCTGATTTGCCTTTATCATGAGATTTCCGAGGTTCAGATGGGCGTCTATGTAGTCGGGCTGCAATTTTACGGCAGTTCGATAGTGTGCGGCTGCATCTTCAATCTGCCCCCGCTCATCATAAATCGTACCCAGATTGTTATATGCAACTGCAAAGTCTGGTTTATATTGAACCGCCTTCTTAAACGCATTAAGCGCCTCATCCATGCGTCCTTGTGAGGCATAGATGTCTCCAAGATTGTTATATGCGTCGGCAAAGTCCGGTTTTAAGATTATTGCAGTTTGAAATTCCCGTGAGGCATCCGCAACTCTGCCCTGTCTCAGGTAATCGTACCCTAAATTATAATGCGGACGGGCCTTGCCAGGGCTTTTCCTCACCGTATCTTCCCATAGCCTCACCCTGTCAGCCCAGACATCGTTTCTCAGCAGGGTCATTACCGAGAACAAGACAAGTATTACCGGCAGTGCCGAAAATACGTATGTCTTCGCCTGTCTTTCCCATTTTTCCACTGTCCACGCAACTGCGGACATCACAGCGATAAAAAACCCTGCCGATGGATAATACAGCCGGTATTCATTTATTACGTCTTTTATTGGCATGACAGAAGACTCTACAGATAAGGCGATAAAAAACCATAGTATGCCAAAGGAATACAGCCTGCTCAAAAAGCGGTATGGCACCCCAGTCTGATTAAATCGGTATAACATATATACAACTGAGGCGAAAAGCAGCGCTAATACTAAAAAAGATAATACGACTTCGGGGTTAAAAAAACTCCTCAACACATGGTAATCATAGTCAAGATTGAGCCCAACGGGGACAAAAAGCAGCCTCAAGTATGTCACTATGACGCGAAACTGTGTGAACAGATACTCTGTGCGGGGGATATCTGTAACTGCCGCAGAGGAGCTTGCAATGCCTGATGTCAGCGAGTTATTTACCACAGTATTTATCACACTTGGCGTACTATTTATCGCGCTGGGCGCGCTGGGGGAATTGGCTGCCAGTATGGAGATTGGGATGATTGACATAGTCAATATCAGCGGAATCAAATAGAGAATCCTGCGTTTTATCTTCCCCTCAAAAAACATAAACTCAAACATCACAGCAATCACAGGAAGCGTAAAGGCTATTTCCTTTGTCCTCATGGCAAGAATGACGGAAAAAATTGAAATTGCGTAGAGTGTATATCTCAGGGCAGTTGAAGCCGTGAGCCTCGACCCTGCATATGCCGTTAGTGTGACAAGGCAAAACAGTGTGGCAAGGGACGTATAACGCTGCACAATATACGTCACGGCAGATGTCTGAACCGGATGAACGGCAAACAACAGGGCAGTAAAGAGCGCCATAACGTTATTACCCAAAGCGGGATTAGACCCTGCTGGTGTTCTGAATATTAGGCGGATGAGCTGATATACAAGCAGGGCATTTAACACATGCACAATCAGGTTGAAGATATGATAGCCCATGACGTTCATGCCATGGAGCCTGTAGTTCAGCGCAAATGTCAGAATCGCTACAAACCGGCGGTTAGTTGAAGGTGTGACCAGTAAAAAGTTATCTTTATACTGCCCAATGTCCCTGACTACACTCTTTTCGATTATATTGGTGTAGTCATCGAACATAAACGGTGCTTTAAAGGAATTGCTGTAGACGATTACGCACACTGCCGCTATAATAAATAGGTGAACTATGGGCAGAGCGGACAGCCTTCTGACGTTACTCAGCATCTCAAATCTCCATCCAGATTTTCAGGACTTTGCCAGTTTATCATTAACACTTCACTATCTCAAGGCGCACATATGTGTAGAATTTGCTTGCCTGTGGGATTAACTGCTGATTTGAGGCGGTTCTCAGAGTGACCTCACAGATTTCCCCGTCGATTAGCCGGTAAAACCTATTAGATGAGATAATGTTCTCTGTCTTATATCGTGAGTACGGGTCTGTGCCCTCTTTACAGAGGACATACGTTCCACCGGCGCCAAGCAGGACACTGCCGCCAGAGCCAAAGATAAAAAGTTCACGGTCTTCACTGAGTGCACCGATATGTTCCATTACTGCCTCCCGCGGCCATGGAGTCTCATCAGACATTAATATCTTACCATTCTTTATAACTACATAGCCGCCGTCAATAACAGGTAATGAATCTGTTATAAGCTCACCGGCGTCCAGATAGAGCGCCTCACCGATTCTGCCTATACTGCCCTTGAAGACGCCGCGGGAATTCGATATGTGAAGCCACTTCTCAATGGCTGAGATTGTCCCGCTATATCTGCCTTCACGTATATAGAGCATTGAGACCTTTGCAATATTTCCCTGAACTATGCCTCCAGAGACGATGTTCAGATTGGTGAGACAGCCCATATTACCTAAAAACAGTGTATTTTCTACCCATAAAGAGCCGTCAGTCAGGATTTTATGACCCTCAATTTTTTCTCCGATCATATCAATGTTAAGCGTCATGTCTCTCAGCAGAATAACACAGTTTTTTAATGAGATGCTTCCGGCTATAATAATGTCCATGCCATTTATCTCAGCGGTCATTTCCCTGCCGGATTCTGATATTACCACAGCGCCAGAAGTTTTTATTTTAATCGCCTTCGCGGGAAATATTCTTCGCAGCAAATTGACATCGGCAACGATTTTCTTAACGCCCCGGCCTCTCCAGTCATCTGGTAATCCCTTAAGCCAGATAATAAATAGTGCCCAAAGATTACTGTACATTTTGTCCTTCCTATGCTACCAAGACTGCCGTCATCTTGAAAATTGTACAACAAAACTAAAAAAATGACAACCTTAAGGCAGCCATACCGCCGTAATGCTCAGTCATACGCCCTGAAATTTGAAAACACTACCGGCCATGTCGCAATTATTATAAATAAGATTAGTAACACTATGGAAATTATCGTCCATCTCCTCTGAGTATGATTAATCTGAGTTCGTATCGAATCTATTTTTTTAAATTTCTCTGTAACTGCCGCACCGAGGCTGAAAAGTATGCCGCCAAACAGACTGCCGTAGAGCGGATAACCTATAAACATATACTGTTTTTGCAGTATATCGAACGGGCAGTGATGCACAGGGGTTTCATAGTAATAAATAGATACGAAGGCAACTATTGACGCAATTGAAATGACAAAGAACACGAGCGACCAGACGCCGGATATATACCTCAGCGGTGAGGACACAGAACCTTTGCGAAGCAGTACTGACAACAGGGCAAGCTCAACTGCAGCCGCGCCGTAAAACATATACATTGCCGCAGTAACTGGCAAAGATGCAAGAGACGAGGCCACCGTCAGCCCCTCGTCACTAAACAGCGAGCTGCAACACGAGGTAATCACATTTGCCCGAAGCCCGAGGAAATAGTTCAACTGCCAGTACCCCTCAAGCGCTATAACAGGGACAAGCGCAACCAGATACTTATACTTGAGTTTGACAAGCGGATAGTCCTCTGCCATCTCATCTACACGATTAATGGCAAGCCACACGGCACACAGGAAAAAAATCACAATTTTTGCAAACAAGACCGTCCACCCTATGGGATTGGCGTTAAGCGAACCAGTCGTACACATTGCCCCGACAAATAGCTTGTGAATGTCATCAGCCGTATACACGAACAGGAACAGGGACAGGATTTGAAACCCCAGTACGTATTTCATAATTGTTGTGATAAGATATGTCTGGCGCTCAAGTATCAGTTGTTTTGCAGTACTTTTTGTAATATCCCAACCAATTATTATTCTTATTCCAAGGAAGACAGAAAAAAAAGCCATAATAAGGACAATCACAGAGCCTACGACAAGGGCAAGGACTCCGGGGTGGAATATCACAACAGTGCGGACTCTTTAACCGCGCCGTCACGCATCTCTATTATATTGTCGATATACGGCTTGTCGTAAATCAATGGGTCGTGCGTGGCTATTACGATGGTCTTTCCTTCTTTGTTTAAGGCTGTAATGATATTAAGAAGGTCGCCTGATAGTTTTGTATCGAGATGTGCAGTGGGCTCATCGGCAAGTACAACGGCGGGTTCATTAATCAGGGCGCGGGCAATTGCAACGCGCTGCTGCTGCCCGCCTGAGAGTTTCTCTATTTTAACATTGAGTTTTGCCGTAAGGTCTAACTTGCCAAGTATTTCCTCCATGCGCTGCTGCATCTGCTTGCTGTCTATATCGGTAGGATAGAGCGGGAGCATGACATTTTCACTGACGGTCAGCCCCCTGATAAGATTAAAGTGCTGAAAGATAAATCCAAAGGTCTTTCGCCTCACATTGGTGAGAAAACGCTCAGGGAGTTTTGCCACATCCTTGCCTTCTACAATGATTTTCCCCTCTGTTGGCCTTGACATACAGCCGATAAGCCCCAGAAGGGTTGTCTTGCCAGAGCCGCTTGGACCTTTTAACACCGTTATGCGCCCCCTGGGTATCTCAACAGACACACCAGCAACCGCCCTCACCTCATCGGCAAGCGTGGCGTTAAACACCTTTGATACGCCTTCAGTCCTGATAACGGAGTCCATCCCCGGCTACCTCATCACGGCGTCAGGGTCAGAGGTTGCAGCCTTCCATGAAGGCACAATACTGGCGGCAACATACGGTACAACCGTGAGGAAAAACAGGACAAATATCTGATACAGGTCAATATAGGGCATCGGCTGAAACTTAGGAAACAACACAGACCAGCCCTTAAGAACAGGGGCAAGGAACTGGGCATTAAAATAAAATACGTGTGCGTATGCCAGTATCAATCCCGTGAGAAACGAACTCAGTGAGACAATGGTGCCCTCCCAGAATTTCAATTTCAGCACATCTGAGGTCTCCCAGCCAATGGCCTTGAGAATCCCTATCTCCTGTCTCTCTCTGGCATTTATCCCCGTGGCCTTATCCCAGACGAATATCGTAAAGGCCGCAATTGCCCCAAAGAACATTGTCAGCACAATCCCCCCGCGCCAGTTAAATATATTGTCATAGGTGCGGGTGAGTTCAATTTTTAGTATTGGCCTTGAATCCGGGTATGCACGCCTGATTTTCCTTGCCACAGTGGTTACCTCGGAGGGATTGTTTACCTCTATGGTAATATCTGTTGCCTTGTCAACTGGCATGTTGAAAAACTTAACAAGGTCGTTCTTTGTAAGGACGACAAGGTCATTTGTAACAATGGCAGAGTTTGCCGTAAAAATCCCGACTATTTTCAGATTAACGTTTTGTTCTGTGCCGAGGGTCATAAAGAAATCGTCGTTTAGTCCTATCTGTCTGATCGCTGCCACACCACTGCCAATGGCACATTCACCGGCTGTCTGTGGTATTCGCCCGTTAATCAGTTTTATATCCTGCATCTTTTCATCGTCGGCATTTTGGGCCATTAGCGTGTAGTTGGCGCTGGTCAGCGAGTCATAGTAGTATCCCCAGTACCTGGGCACTATCTTACCGACACCGGCAATACCCGAAAGTGTACTGATGTATTCTAAGGGGATGAGTTCGTGTCTGCCGGCTGACATATTCTGAAGGATTATCTCAGGGGAGTTGTCAAGCAGTTTAAGCGTCTCTGTTTTATACGCGTGCATGAGGAACAAGATAGAACTAAGCACGGCTATCAGGAGACTAAAGATAGCCGCGACAGAAAGATTCTTGAGTTTCCTTCTACTCAAGGAAGACAGCGCGTACTCGATGATTCGGCCATGTCCTGTCATCCGATCACCTGATCACCTGATTATTGGGGTCCCGTGTATTTGCGAAGGAGGCACGATAGAACCAGCCGGAAAGTGGTCAATCGACATGGGGAAATCCTGAAACGCGGTAAAAAAGTCAGCCTGTGAAGGGTGTCTCGTATATCTGGCCTCTGTCCAGAATGCAACATCGGTTAATTTCATCACGCGTACCAGTGAACCCTTGAGCGCCATCTCCGGCTCTTTTAAGTGGACTGTGCTGACTGAGCTTACATAGAGCGTCGCCAGCGCTGCCGCCTCTATAATAATAAACGCAGTAAACAATTTTGTCTTTAACATCAGTGTTTGTGGTCAGCGTGGGACTTGTCCATATTGCCTGAGTGAAAGTCTGCAACCTTTACCTCGTCAAACTTAAGTGACTTCTGCCCCTTATGGTCAACCATAAAACTATTCACCTTGTCTGCTGTCACCGGGACGAATTCCTTTCCCATCGGGCCCATAACATCGCTGCCAATCACAAAGACCACAGTTTTGGCATCCACAGGTTTAGCCGTATAGTATTCGGTAACGTAAATATCTGAAATATCGGCCTGTGTCTTTGCAGGTGTGAATTTAGGAATGTCGAAGTAGAACTTAAACATATCCTTCGGGCCGTCAAAGAACATGACCGAACCGTCTTTAAAGATAATTTGAGACAGCCATTTCACATGCGGTGTAACCAGCATACCACATACAGCGCATTTATCAGCGGCAGATGGTTTATGCGGCTCTGCGGCATAGGCCGTAACAGACATGACCACAAGCAAAAGGGCACAAACAAAAGATTTTCGCAGCATTAAAACCTCCCGGGCACATAAATATAACCTTTTAATAAAGGATTCCTCATTACCTATTATAATCAATCTGCCCGATATAAATAAACACGGTGTAGCAACGGTGTTATTTCTGCAGCGACTCTAAAGTATTTTCTATCATAGTCCTTAAATTGGCCTTGTCTTTTGGCGTCTTTAATAAGGCAATCTTCAAAAGGGCTGTCGTATCAGGCGTGTTTCCGTATTTCAGTGACAGGGCTGCTAAGTTATATATATCCTCGTATGTCGAGGTTGGTGAAAACACGTCAACAGATTTTCTTATCGCATCATATGCCTTCTTCTCTTCAGACATCTTTAAATAGCACCTGTATAATTGTCGGTATGTTTCCTTTTTTTCAATATCGTCGGCCTTGCAGAGTGATACCTCCAATAATTTGGCCGCCTCTTTATATCTATGAAGTCTTGCAAGGACATCTGCCTTTATGTTATAAGCAGCGGGTATTTCTGGGTAATTCTTTACGGCAGTGTCTGTGTAGAATAACGACTGCTCGTATTGTTCTTTCTTATTATACACGCGTGCCAAAGACTGGCTTATGAGCAAACTAGGGTAGATGTCAAAAACCCTCTTCGCCTCCCTGATATAATCATCGCTTTTGTCAACAATCACTAAGTCCATTAGTTCAGCCCTGAGCGCAAACGGGTTGATTTCTTTTAGTTCGTACCGTGCGGCAATTTCCGGGTAAATCGTCTTATTTACATACAGTACGTCAGAATCGTCAAAAAAGATAACGGCAAAGTTTGGATTTGTTTTAATATAGACACTAAAATCCTGATTGTTTATTGATACAGATAGAAAAGCAGGGTTATATTTGTCAATAATATCTGAAAAAATCACAGTCTCTTTGAACACATTTGATGCGGTATAAAAATCATAATCTGTAAACAGATGCGGCACTTCCATATCCATTAATATTTTGTACTTCGGATAAAGCCGCCATTGCAGGAATCCGCCGTTGTTTGGGTGGTTTGCAATCGTCCCTCCTGCGTCCAACCCAGCAAGAAACCGTGTGATACCATAGGGCATAGCTACAGATTTTCTTTTTAAATCCAGTAAGGTAGTATGTAGTGCGAAAAGCGCCGTCACCAGCAGTATGATATTGACAATCAAACAGGATACCTTACGCAGATTGCCTTTACCGGCAGCCGTGAAGAAATCCCCGGAGGGCCCGCCCACTGCAACGCATGGCAGGGCAAGCAGTACAAATTCAAAAACAAACCGTTTGCTTTGTAACAATAAATAAGCCCCTCCTATAAACATAACAGCATGACTTATTCTTATTTTTCTCTTAAAGATACTCTGAAAACAGGACAGCAATGCAGTCAACTGCAGTATATTCATAAACATAGCCGTGCCATGACTTAATGGTGAAAGTGAAAGAGGAATTATCTCGCTAAACGAAGGTTGTCTAAGCTCCTTGATATAAAGCGATGCTAAACCTGTCGAAATAAATGGGGCTTTAACAAGTCCCAGGCCGTTAGGGGTAATAAAAATCATAGCTGCTGAAATTACAACAGATATTATAAGTATTGTATTTTTCTCATTTCTGCCGGCATCAGGCCATATTCGCTTAAATAAATCCTCCAGGGCGTATGCCAGTAGTATCAACACCATTACAGGATATTCTATACCATGAACATTAGACCATAGCAGTGCTAACACAGGCAAAACAAAGGTCTTTCGGGGGTAAAACTCAAGGATGTATATGAAGGCCACTATTAATATGTAGCTAAATATGTGGGGCCGTATAACTGATTGCCTGTCCATCAGCGCAACGCCGTAGACAATCATGATAAACGTGAGGTAGTAAATGTTTTTTTCCTGTCTTTTATAAAGAAATAACAGAATCAGTGACAGGATTAATATGTACATCAGTGCCCGAAATACAACAAGCCCCCATTCGCCCATATATGAATATATTTTGTAAACTATTATCTGAAATAACCAATAGTAATTGCTGCGGAGCCTCTCCGGTTGGATAAATGAAAAATAACTGCTATTTGCCGGGCTGCCATGTGAAAAAAAATACCTTCCACCGCTTAAATGGTACCAAATATCAGAGTCTCCCACATGCAGCGGCAGTGACATGAGTACATAGATTAAGGACAACAGTAATAGTATGACAATTACAACATTGCCCTTGTTAAGCGCATTCAACACGTGTTTACCCTCATTAAGCACGGGCATGTCTTTCGCGGCCTTGTGCGGCAGATTGACCGTTGATAACATACAATTAGAAATATTGGGTTGTCAAGTTGTTTTATCGAAAAATGGGCAGGAGAAGTTACAATCATGATTGTATTTACCCCAGGGCAAACGCGCTATATGCGTTTTGTTGTTATTTCAGATTCAGGCTAATGCAAAAAATATCATTCAAACGTACTAAATCTGTCATTCCTGCGAAAGCAGGAATCCAGTTCTTATATCAAAATGCGGTCAAAACGTGTTTTCCAGTCTTTTACTCTCTCATGTCATCCTTACTTGGGCACAAAGATGCTGTTATTTCTCATGCTTTATAGACTGGATTCCTGCTTTCGCAGGAATGACAGACAAAAAAATACATAGTGCGTTTACCCTGGTATTTAACCCGTGCATCTTGCTAAAGTGCCTGTAACTGTTATAGCATAAAACTACCCGGTGCGCCGGATGCGCCATTAGGGCGCCTGATTAGCCGGTAGAGAAAATATATTTTGGAAGGAGACAGATGGGATTAAAGATATATAACACCATGTCGGGCAAAAAAGAGCAATTCGTCCCAGTCGATGGCAATCGTGTAAGGATGTACGTATGCGGCGTAACGGTCTATGACTTGTGCCATGTCGGGCACGCAAGAAGCGCCGTTGTCTTTGACACAATCAGCAGATACCTCCGCTTCAGGGGCTATGACGTAAAATTCGCAAAAAACTTTACCGACATTGACGACAAAATAATCAACAGGGCGAACGAAGAGGGCAGGACATGGGACGAAGTCGCAGAGACCTACACACAGGAATACTACAAGGACATGACAAGGCTTGGTATTGCAAACCCTGATGTTGAGCCAAAGGCAACAGGGCATATAGACCAGATGCTCGGCATTATAAAAAAGCTGACAGACAAAGGATATGCCTATGAAACCGAAGACGGAGTATATTATGAAGTGGGGAAGTTTGCAGACTACGGGCAGCTCTCCAAGCGTGACCTTGAGTCAATGGAGGCAGGGGCACGCGTAGAGATAGACGAAAAAAAGCGAAATCACTTCGACTTTGCCCTATGGAAGCGCTCCAAAGAGGGAGAACCGGCGTGGGACAGCCCATGGGGGCCGGGCAGACCGGGCTGGCACATCGAGTGCAGCGCCATGTCGTTGGAACACCTTGGTGAGACCTTTGATATTCACGGCGGCGGGGCAGATTTAATCTTCCCGCACCATGAAAACGAAATAGCCCAGAGCTGTGCGGCCACAGGCAAGCCATTTGCCAAGTATTGGATTCACAACGGTTTTATCACAATAGACAAGGAAAAAATGTCCAAATCCCTGGGGAATTTCTTTACAATAAGGGATATATTGAAGGAATTCGACCCCGAAGTCCTGAGGGTATTTATCCTTTCGACACACTACAGAAGCCCCATAGAGTTCTCGCGCGAGAGCCTGAAGCAGACAGAGCCATCGCTGGACAGGGTATACTCCACAGTGCTTCGCGTCAGTGATTTTTTGAATGTGTTTAAAGAAAAGGCCAGTCCATCGAAGTACGATGACGACTTCGCTACCACAAGCGGTACTCTTAAAGATAGATTTATGGAGGCGATGGACGACGATTTTAATACGGCCTCAGCGCTTGCCGCAATCTTTGATATGATTAGGGAAATAAACCGCTATCTCGATAAAAAACCGTCGTCCAACTGTAGCAGGCTCTTAGTTGAAAAGGCAGCAGGGGATATAAAGGACTGTGCTGCGGCGCTGAACATATTTACAAAGACGCCGCAGGAGTGGTATCTGTCCTTGCTTGCCACACACAAGGCTGATATAACGGAATCTGAAATCGAAGAGCTGATAGTAAGTCGCCGTGAGGCCAGAGCGAAAAAAGACTGGAAGCTGGCCGATGAAATCAGAGGAGACCTTGACGCCAAAGGGATTATCCTTGAGGACAAAGAAAACGGCACGAGATGGAAGGTAAAGGTATAATGTGGGCAATGTAACAACCGAACGCCGCCGTTATAATTCCTTTGGCCTTTATATGAGGGAGCGTTTTGGTCAGAGCGTTTATAAAGTCAACATAGATGCTGGGTTTACCTGCCCAAACAGAGACGGCACAGTGGGCGTCGGCGGTTGTGTCTATTGCAATAACGACAGTTTCCGCCCGTCGTCGTGTAAGCCTGCGCTGGGGGTAAGGCAGCAGGTAGAAAACGGCATATCATATTTGTCGAAAAGGTACAAGGCGAATAAATTTATCGCCTACTTCCAGCCATATACCAACACATACGCGCCGGTTGACGAGTTGAGGCGGATATACCACGAGGCACTGGCGCATCCAGGCGTTGTGGGCATTGCAGTGGGCACAAGGCCAGATGCCATAGATGAGGAGAAATTCGCCCTGCTTGAGTCCATAGCGAAGGACTATTTTGTGCTGATAGAGTTTGGCCTTCAGTCGATATATGACAAAAGCCTTGCATATATAAACAGGGGGCATGACTATGCCTGTTTTATCAATGCCATAGACATGGCCGCAAACTATAACTTATTACATATCGGGGCACACATAATAGCAGGGTTTCCGACGGAGACAATACCAGAGATGCTCTCGATGGCTGGGGTGATATCAGGGCTTCGGTTAGGATTTCTGAAAATACATCAACTACAGGTAGTCAAGGGCACAGCGATGGCGGCGGAATATGCAAAGAATCCATTTTTTGTATTTGAGTATGAACAATATCTGGATTTTCTCATAGAATTTGTTGCGAGGCTCACTAATAGAGTAGTCTTACAGCGGATGTTTGCCACCGCCCCTGACGATATTCTTATAGCCCCCATATGGAATAAGACCAGACAGCAGATATTAATAGATATAGACAATAAATTCAAGCAGCTCAACTCATATCAGGGGAGAAACTACTAGCGTTAATACTCTCACGCTTTAAGGAAAAAACCAATTTGTATATCTTCGTATTCACCCAGGTCTCTAAACCTTAGTCCCAGGACAACGGTTGTTTTTGTTTCCTCTGTAACTCGTAGGATTTCTGCACTAATAGTTATTTTCTCTTCTTTCGGGGGTAATGGAAAGCTCAATAACAGAATACCACCAACCACTTCATGAGTGCTTTTAAAACACTTAAGGCGCAGCCCCCCGCGGGACATATCCAGAATAGTCGCCTTCCTTGGCGGGCGGTTGACCCCTTTAATCTGATAAAACGCCTCGATATTAACTTTTTTACGGTATGATGTCCTCAAATTAAGGCGAATAGCAATAGGTTGGTCGCACGTAGTGCAGAATGTGGCAAAATCCTCTTCCGGCGGGTATTCATTAATGATTGTACAATTTGCCCCGCAGTATGGACACACTATCTTGATCTCAGCAGATGAATATACAGTAACAGAGGAATAGTTAGATAATTGGCCCATTACCTCACCCCGCAATAGAACAAGATCACCGCTCAAGCGTTAATGTAATATTATAAGTTATTCCAGCACCCCATAGCAAGTCTCCTATTTCAGAAATACCAGGCGCATGACTGGCAGATGAGCATACTAAAAATATTTTTACAAGCTATTGACAAATCGTAAATTATCTGTTTATACTAACAACAGCGTAGTGATATGTTAAGAGCATGAGGCGAAAGCAAGAGTAAGTGCAGAAGTTTAGTACTAAGATATGGTTTACATGTAATCAGAGCAGTTATTTAAGTGCATTAAAAAAAGTTAAGTGGACGCTGGTTTGCTATTGACAAATGATTTAGACGGTGTATATAATAACGTTCGTATCGCAGATGTTAGGGTACACATGAGGCAGAGACATAAAGATGTGCAGAAGATAATCTTTGAGAAAGGGAGGTGAACACAAGAGGGTTCAACAAGCCTGCGTAGCAGGTGATACTTTGCTTACTTGTTAGGGAAAAAGTAGCTACACTAAAAATTTAGGAGGATTGTAATGAAGAGAAGTTTAATTTATGTTTTAGTCTTAGCTGTTATGTTAACAGCGCTCGGGATGTGGGGAATAAACAGCGGCACGAAGACGGCAACAGCAGCTGATACCGTCAGCTATTTTCTGCCATATTTAACAACCGACTCAAACGCACCTGTTTATTGTATGGTGTCGAACATGGCAACTCCGTCAAACACTAACACATCAAACGATGATAACGTAACGACAATAGCTTTTACAGTATTAGCAAACTCCACAGGTAACGCTTCCAGAAGCATTGCTAGCACAGTAAACGCTTCATCAGCGAAAATACCGATGAGAAGAACAAGGTTGATGGCGTTTTCCGGCCAGGCTATAACAATCGATGGTTCACAGATAATTGACGTTTCCAGCGACACAGGCACAGGCACAGTTGCAGGATACGGTGGAAGGCTCGACCTGATTGCAGCAAGCGCGATTGGTAACAACGGCTTCAAATTAGGTAACAGCACATTTAGCTGCGTAACCATGGGTTTGGCATGCTACCAGGGCACAACCTCACCGAAACGTAACGTAGTTGGTTACAATTGTTCAGATTCAGGCACCAACGTTGGTGGTGTAATCACTAACGTCTCTACAATCAACGGAATCTACGGATACTAAGAGAAGTATACAGCATAAGCTAAAAAGGCGGGGCATCAAGCCCTGCCTTTTTTTATTTGTAAGCCTGAAGGCTGCTTTGAGAAGTTTGCTCCAAAGACCGTGATTCAACCTCAATATAATCTTAAGAAAAGCAGTTCACTCTGGTAACTGATCAATGTATAGTGAGAAAAATCGCTCATCTGCTTTGCAGCCGCTTAAATAATTAGCAAAACATGACTGTCTTCGCTGTTTTCAGGTGTCGTTTTTGGATAGCTATATATAGACAAGATATTCTGGCAGGGAGCAGGCAGACTGAAGACTTGCAAAAACATTGTATCGCCATTATCAAAACAACTTTTCGGTGGGTCAGATTTTCAGCCTTAAATGTGTCAATTTATTACCGCTAACAGCACCTCAGCCAATGGTCACACACACCACTACCAGCAAGTTGAATCTGGGTAAAGCACTGAGCAGGTGGGTTTAACATAATTGAGAAAATGATACTTGAGGCTGCACTTGACCTTACTTGATGAAGAGTTTGAATCACATCTGCAAGTCGAGAAAACACTTTTGCAATGGCAAGGGGAATGGGCTATACCATCCCCCCTCTGATACCTATGCCGATTCTACTTGCTTTTCATAGATAAGGAGCGGCTTGTCGTTATTAACTATTGTCTCTTCGTTGATGATGCACTCCTTGATTCCACTTTGAGACGGGATGTCGTACATTACGTCAAGCATTACCTCTTCGAGGATTGACCTCAGACCGCGCGCACCAGTCTTTCTGGTGATCGCCTTTTTTGCGATTGCGCGCAGGGCGTTATCCGTAAACTTCAGCCTTACATTGTCAAAGTGCAGTAGCTTTTCATACTGCTTAGTCAGCGCGTTTTTAGGCTCTACAAGAATCTGCACAAGGGCCTCTTCGTTCAATGCCTCAAGCGTGGCTATCACGGGCAGCCTGCCGACTAGTTCAGGAATCAAACCATACTTGGTCAGGTCTTCCGGGCTTACCAGATTCAGAATTTTCTCTTTCTTTTTCTTGCTATAGAGTTCAGCCCCAAAACCTACAGTCTTTTTCCCTATGCGCTGTTCAATTATATCGTCAAGGCCGTTAAATGCCCCTCCACAGATAAATAATATGTTTGTGGTGTCTACCTGAAGGTATTCCTGATGAGGGTGTTTTCTACCGCCTTGCGGGGGGACATTGGCTATCGTGCCCTCGATAATTTTTAAAAGGGCTTGCTGCACTCCCTCTCCAGATACGTCGCGCGTTATCGATGGATTGTCTGACTTCCTGCTTATCTTGTCAATCTCGTCTATATATACTATCCCCTTCTGCGCCCTTTCGATATCGAAGTTAGCCGCCTGGAGGAGTTTTAGTATTATATTTTCTACATCTTCACCAACGTACCCGGCCTCTGTAAGGGTAGTGGCATCGGCTATGGTAAATGGTACGTCAAGATAGCGAGCCAGGGTTTGGGCAAGGAGCGTCTTGCCGGTGCCAGTGGGGCCTGCAAGCAGAATATTGCTCTTTTGCAGCTCAACATCGGTTTCCTTCTGCCTGTATATCCGCTTGTAGTGATTGTGGACGGCAACGGAGATTATCTTTTTAGCATGTTCCTGACCAATTACATAATCCTTTAAAAATGCGTGAATCTTCACAGGTGCCGGGACGCCGCTGTGTCCTTTTTGGGTAAAGGACATCTTCATATCCTCTGCGATTATGTCATTGCATAAATCTACACACTCATCGCATATATATACTGAGGGACCGGCTATTAGTTTCTTGACCTCCCCCTGGTGCTTGCCGCAGAATGAACATTTTAGTTGTTCATCTTTCTTTCTCGCCATTTGTCTTCTCTCCGTACTCATCTATTTGCTGCCGATGCACTGGCACATCTACGTATATTATAGCACGATTACTACGTGATGTGTGATTATTTATCACAGGGCAAACGCATTTGAAAAAATTACCTATGCCTTCAGTTCCGTTTCCTGGATTCCAGCGAAAGCTGGAATCCAGTCTATGAGATACCTATTGTAATTTCCAAATGCGTTTGCCCTATTACTTATCATCGGCAGTTTTTATAGCCACAATAACTTCATCAACCAGACCGTACTGTTTTGCCTCTTCTGCAGACATGAAGTAGTCCCTGTCCGTATCTGTGTGAATTTTGTCGATATGCTGTCCGGTGTGATGGGAGAGAATTTTATTCAGTGTATTTTTCATTTTCAGCATCTCTTTGGCGTGGATTTCCACATCTGTAGCCTGACCACTGAAGCCGCCCATCGGCTGATGAATCAATATCCGCGAGTTCGGAAGTGCGAATCTCTTTCCATGTGCCCCGGCAGCTAGAAGCAGCGCCCCCATGCTTGCCGCCTGCCCTGTACAGTAAGTAGCTATATCGCACCGCACATACTGCATCGTATCATATATGGCAAGACCAGAGGTTACAAGTCCACCGGGTGAGTTTATGTACAGATGGATGTCCTTTTCAGGGTCTTCAGTCTGCAAAAACAACATCTGCGCCATTATGCTGTTGGCAACGTTATCGTCAACGGCAGTGCCCAGAAACACTATCCTGTCTTTCAGCAGTCTTGAGTATATATCATATGCGCGTTCTGTCCTGCCTGTTTGCTCTATTACCATGGGAATAAATGTCATTAATCCTCCTTTATTGCTGCAACTGCCTTAGAGTATATCGAATCTACCACCTTTTCTCTAAACAAAGAGTAGCGAAGGCTCTCAAGGGCGCCCTCCTGGGTGTTATAGTACTGCAGCAGGGCCTCAGGTGCCATTGAAGAGGCATAGGCCATTGATACGAGCCTTTCCCTCATGTCTTCCTCTGTAACCTTCACCGCCTCTTTTTCTCCTATTATATCAAGCAGCACCATTATCTTAACATTTCTTACTGCATCGTCGTAGAACTTCGCCTTTATTTCCTCCTCTGGTGTATCTTTGTATGCATCAAGCTCCTTTGCATGGCTGACTATGCTGTCTATCTCCTGTTTCATAGCCGTCTCTGGCAGGTCAAATGTGTACTTATCGGCCAGCTTTTTTATCATTTCTCCCTTTTCGGCCTTCAGCGCCTTGTCCCTTTTCATATCGACAAGGGTTTTATTAATATGCGAGCGCAAATCATCTATCTTATCAAACCCAAGGTCCTTAGCAAACTCATCGTCTATGGTGGGCAGCTGCAGGGCCTTGATATCCTTAATGGTGATTTTAAAATTCACCGTCTTACCACTGTAGAGCGAGTTTAGATGTTCGGCAGGGAAGACAACCTCCGCTTCAGCAGTATCACCCCTGTTTTTTCCAATTATGGGCGTATAAAAACTATCAGGAAAGGCCTCAGAGCCAACTTTTATGAATTGATCTATTTTCGGCTCTTCGTCACCGGCTGCGGAATAGTCAAGCACGACAAGGTCATCCATTTCAACTGGTCTTTCAGCCGCTGGCACGTAAACGGCCTTTGACATTGAGAGCCTATTTAATTGGGTCTGCACTTCGTCATCAGTAACCTCAATATTAATCTCATTAACTGGCAGTCCCTCATAAACCAAATCATCAACCTTTGGGCGCACCTCTACGGTGCATACCAGCTTTAGCGCCCCCTTGGTCTTATAATCCTGAGCCTCTATCACCGGAGGCAGAAGAGGGGTCAGATTCGCCGCCTTGACAGCGTCTTTGTAGTACTGTGGTATCAGCTTTTCAAGCACATTATTTTCCACGTCTTTTCTGAATCGTTTTTCGATTAAAGACATGGGGGCCTTGCCCTGCCTGAAGCCGGGAACCCTCGTCCTATCCTTTACCTCGTTTAAGGACTTTTGAATTTCCCCCTCTATTTCTATAGCTGAGGCCTCGATGGTTATCCTTTTTTTTACAGCCGATATATCATCAACGACGCTGTTCATACATCCTCCTCAATATTCATCGCGAATTGCGTATGTCTAATGTAAAATATTTGGATAGTTTTGTCAATGTTTTAGGAGGCCGGGTTGTCAAAGCGTGTGAGGCTGCCACCATGCAGATTAATTGTCATAAAATAACTCCATATGCGTTTCAGATGGCAATGGTGCGTCTTCTCCGTATATTTCATTAACGGATTCTTTAAAATCCTCAAATTAGCCGTTATAATTTTTTAAAAACCAATTTATATTATTCAATAAGTAGTCTTTTTTAAACAGACACGTTAAGCAACTACTGTGTGAATCAGCCAACAGCAGTATTAAAACCCAAAGAGTGTTTTCAGGCGTTTTGCAGGAGTTCCTCAAACTGCTCAAGCAGCGTGTTTTCGCTGAAGGGTTCGTCAAGTGGCACTCCGGCTGTCTTCCATTCCTTCAGACAGTCCTCCGGCTTTATGCCCTCGGCTCTGATACGGTTTGACAGCAGATTGAAGTAGTTGTATCTTATCTCAAAATTCTCATATATAAACCACTTGACCTGCTCAGGCTTAAATATCTTGTCTATTTCGGCAACCGCCTCGGTGACCAGTATGTGCAGTCTGTCTTTTTGGAAATACGACGCCGATGGATTTGCCAGCAGGAGTTTACCTTTGTGGGCAAGCAGCATATCAAAAAATAGGTTCCTCTCCACAAGGTCTGTCAGCGCCGACGCTACCCTGTGCATGTCCTCTATCATCACCTGTATAATATCTGCCTTGTCAAATATTCCGGCGGATTTCACAAGCTCCATCGAAGGCGAATCGTTGCCGAGGATGTAAAAAGACAGCAGCCCTCCGAACTCCCCTGCAAATTCTACATTTCTCAGGGCGCCTTCTGCGTTTTGTAAATTAATTGAAAACGGTCGTTCCATCTTGTTAAGCATCGAGACCTGTTCACCGCTAAGTCTCAGCAAACGGCGTAAAAAATCAATCTGTGTATCAAAGTCCTGGCCTATCAGGGCTATTGTCCTGGGCTTTGGGATACCGCCGATACACTCGAGATAATATGTATGAAACAGGCCTTCAAAGAGGCGGCTTCCAAGCTGCAGGAACAGGTTTCTGGTGTCGCCCGTGCCCCTGTCTGAAAGTACCTTGCTTGTGTATCTGTTAAAACGCACTGTCTTTCTCTGTGATGGGTCAACGTTATACAGGTATGAGACTTCACTGAGAATATCCTCAAGCTCGTTACTTACCGTGACCAGCGCGTTGTACTGCGCCTCGTCAACAGATACGCCGCGTTTTATCCTTGCGATGTCGTCATTGAGCGAGGTGATTTTCTTTTGCAGCGGCTCCATGAAAGAGTAGTTAATCGTGTTAGACCACCAGTCAAGGTGGCTGCTAAGAGGCTCAAAAAACATTGTGAGCGACATCTTAAGCTCACGTATGAACTTATCCTTGTCTATGAACTCGGCAGCGGCGGTCTCTTTCTTAGTGTCCTTAAAGAATCCAAATTTGGATGTGGTCTCACCAGTGCCCGTTGCATCAGAGACGCGTTTTTTTTGCACATTGGGCAGGAAAAAACTTGACGTGCTTGTTGCCTGCATATCTGCACGCCTGACCTCAAGCCCCAGCTCGTTGAAAGACTCCGTATATCTTGCCTTGGCTGCGTCAATGGCGTTGAGAAAATCGCTTTTAACGTTTTGAGTCTTCTCCCTTATCTCCTCTATCCTTGAGAGAAACTCCTTGTCATGCAGCGGGTTAAAGTTGTATCTGTACCCAAAAATCCTCGACAGCTCCAGATTGTAGTAATTATACAGCTCTGTGGGATTGAGATGTCCCTTCCACTTAGCAACAAGGGCGTCTTTATCGCGCATCATACGCTGGAGAAATCCGCTGATGCCTGCCAAATCTTTTGTTTGCTGCTCGATATTGGCTTCTTTATTGGCGTCTTCGCCTATGGTGTTCTTAATAAGATTATTCAGGGCATTTGTTTCATCAACGGTCTTCTTTAAATTTTTTAGTGTATACTCACCCTGAAGCTGCTTTACAAGGCTCCTGATAACAAAGACAAACTCATCCATGCCGGAGTCCTGCCACGCCTTGACTTCATTGCTGTCCTTGATATATTTCATTGCCAGCGAGGTCTCTACCTGTACGATTGGGGCGTCCTTTAGTTTTGTAAACGGTGCAAGGGATTTTTCAAGATCACTCTTGTATTTGGTCAGAAGGTCTGTAACCGCCACCTTCCTGCCATCGCCCAGGCTCTTTTCTACCACTGCGGCCTTACACGTCTGGACAAACATGATGCGCTGGTCAGCGTCCATTATCTTGTTCAGAACCCTTTTGTCGGCCTCTTTCATCGGGCTTGTTATCGCGGAGAGATATATTATCATATCGGCCTGCGGCAGGAATTCACGCAGGGTGAGGTCTTCGTGTTCCTTATTGCCAAAGGCGTCCAGACCGGGGGTGTCCGCTATCTCCGTGCCCTCATCCAGCAGGAAGCTAGGCAGGGAGAGCCTGATATACTTTACATTGAACTTGTTCTGAGGGTTTTCATCCTCTGACGTATATTTCCATATGGACTCGGTCAAGACCTCCTGACCTCGTTTTTTCACCTGGCTGCCGTTGTCGAAGTTTAACTCCAGCTCCGGTTCCGGCGACTTCGAGCAAAACACAATCATGTTCGTAGTGGCCTTGCTTTGCTCCTTTAGTATCTTCTTCCCAGTGCCAAGCAGGACGTTCAGCAGAGACGACTTCCCTGAACTGGTGATACCGACAAGGCCGCTTTTAACCGTGTGCTTTGAAAACATGCCAAGGTTGGCGGTTAGATTTTCTATCCTCCTGCCGAACTGCTCCATCCCAACGTCCTCAAGCCTGAGCATTGTGTCTTTGAGCCGGTGTAAGAACTCCTGTATTCTTATTTCGTCTCTTTCTGTCATATCAATCGCTGCCTGCCTGTCGTGCCTCTTCCCATTCGTGCTGGAGTTTCAGATACTTCTGTTCCAGTTCTCTCTTTTCGTCCTGATATTTTTCAGCAAGGCTGCGTGTCTTATGCAGTTCATTTTCAAGCTGCTTAAACTTGTTTTTGAAATAATCGTCACCAGCAAGCCTCAGAAGCTCAACGTCAAGCTCATCGTTTTCAGCTTCCAGGCGTCTGATGTGAGCGTAGAGAGTGTCCAGGGCGCTTATCAAATCGTTGGCAACCTTTTGATTGGTATCTCTTTCCTTTGCTGAGATGTTCAGCAGCTTTTTCACTGACAAAAACACGCCCTGAAGCACATCGTTCTGGTCTTTAACCGTGTTATTAGTCAGTTGTTTTATTGCGCCAAGCTCTGCCATGAGCGGGCCATAATGTCTCCCCGCATCACTATTGGCGACATTCTCATCTATATATTTCATAATATCAGTGCTGGTATTAGCTATCTTTGACAGCGTTGCGCGCTCAAAGCCTGCTATCTTGTTTTCTACACCTGATAAGGCCTCATCAACCTTGCCGCTGAAAAATGGAAGCTGCTTCTCTATGACCATTATTATATCCAGAAGCATCTTGTTCTGGTCTTTCACGTTTTGCTGTATGGACTTGCTTACATGCTGAACATCGTCTTTGAGCGCGGCGTTTTGCTCTTTTGCGTCTAAGATGTTCTTCCCTATGTACTCCTCGATGTGTGTTCTCAAGTCATTCATACTTGTCAGGTACTGCTTGTTAAACACGATGGTGTTTTCCCTTTCCTTGTTGAAATCGCTTATCAATTTCTTCATCGAGTAGTATACGCCTTTGACCATTTCTCCTTCTTCTTTATCTCTCAACTGAACAGCTTGTTTTATCAACGCCATATCTTCGTTAAAAGTAGACATTATCGATTTTTCATTAAGTGTCTTGGCTTCAATGGCAGCTCTTACTGATTTCTCTACTTCGTCGAGCTTGCTGCCGATCAAATTTTTTGAGCCCTCAGCGGCAGCGGCAATGTCCTTTTCAATCACCTTCAGGGAATCACCCACAACCCTTGTCATAGAATCGATAGCCTGTGCCCTTTCCTCATCAGAACCAAGTCGTTGTATTGTCTCACTCATGGCAGCTAAATCATTCTTTATAGCCCCAGAGGCCGCCGCGGCCTGTTCTGCCTGTCTATTAATGTCGGCAATGCCGTCAACTACCTGTTTTAGTATATCGAGATTAGTCTCTCCGGCGAGTTTTGCGGTTGACTCGACAATAGCTGTCATTCTTTTGTCCATACCAGCAAACGATGCGTCTATCTTTGAGGAAACGCCCTCTATCTGCGTACCAAGATTCTTTTGAAGCATATCATTTATGGCAGCTAAATCTTTTTTAATAACGCCAGAGGTCGCCGCGGCCTGTTCTGCCTGCTTTCCAATGCCGTCAACTACCTGTTTTAGTATATCAAGATTAGTCTCTCCGGCGAGCTTTGCGGTTGACTCGACAATAGCTGCCATTCTTTTGTCCATACCAGCAAACGACGCGTCTATCTTTGAGGAAGAACTTACGCAGGTTGCCCATATTGGAATGTATAAAGCCAACCGGATTATTTATTTCATGTGCGATACC
>JAMOAZ010000014.1:0-71736 GCA_039908505.1 Nitrospirota bacterium | reverse complement strand
TTCGAGGGGAGGTTACTATTGGACATTGATGTTAAGGGCTAAAACCGGGCCTGACACAGTTTAGTTAACAGACCCATAATAAATGGTTCACTCAATTAGACCCCTCTGTGATTTAATGGCATTTTTTGATCTAAAACCTCTTGAAATATTTCTGTCCGGAATTGTTAAATCGCATCGCCGTAAGGCTTTCTTAAATAATATGCCGAGACAATGCCTACGAGAGACATAAATATAATCATCCCCCATTGATTTAACGTCGGTACGCCCACAACAGTAGAGGAATCTGTAGCAATCATCGCTGCAAAGGCGTCACCACCCAAACTGTAAGCGCTCACAGGCGCACCCCAAGTGGCATCGCTATACCCCCCGACATAAACGTTTCCGCTTGTGTCTACTGCTATGCCATATCCGTAATCGTTTCCAGCCCCACCGAGAAAAGTGCTCCAAGTAAGCGCCCCTGCACTGTCTAACTTAGCTGCTAAGGCATCAGTGCCACCAGTGTAAGCGCTCACAGGAGTACCCCAAGTGGCATCGCTATACCCCCCGACATAAACATTTCCGCTTGTGTCTACTGCTATGCCATATCCGACATCGGTTCCAGCCCCACCGAGAAAAGTACTCCAAGTAAGCGCCCCTGCACTGTCTAACTTAGCTGCAAAGGTATCATTGCCAGCAGTGTAAGCGCTCACAGGCGCACCCCAAGTGGCATCGCTATACCCCCCGACATAAACATTTCCGCTTGTGTCTACTGCTATGCTATATCCGACATCGGTTCCAGCCCCACCGAGAAAAGTGTTCCAAGTAAGCGCCCCTGCACTGGTTAACTTAGCTGCAAAGGCATCAGTGCCACCAGTGTAAGCGCTCACAGGAGTACCCCAAGTGGCATCGCTATACCCCCCGACATAAACATTTCCGCTTGTGTCTACTGCTATGCCCATTCCGTAATCGTTTCCACCAGCCCCACCGAGAAAAGTGTTCCAAGTAAGCGCCCCTGCACTGGTTAACTTAGCTGCAAAGGTATCATTGCCAGCAGTGTAAGCGCTCACAGGCGCACCCCAAGTGGCATCGCTATCCCCACCGACATAAACATTTCCGTTTGTGTCTACTGCTATGCTACGTCCGTAATCGGTTCCAGCCCCACCGAGAAAAGTGTTCCAAGTAAGCGCCCCTGCACTGGTTAACTTAGCTGCAAAGGCGTCATCAGCAGTGTAAGCGCTCACAGGCGCACCCCAAGTGGCACCGCTATACCCCGTGACATAAACGTTTCCGTTTGTGTCTACTGCTATGCCATATCCGATATCGGATCCACCAGCCCCACCGAGAAAAGTGTTCCAAGTAAGCGCCCCTGCACTGTCTAACTTAGCTGCAAAGGCATCAGTGCCACCAGTGTAAGCGCTCACAGGAGTACCCCAAGTGGCACCGCTATACCCCGTGACATAAACGTTTCCATTTGTGTCTACTGCTATGCCCTGTCCGACATCGCCTCCAGCCCCACCGAGAAAAGTGCTCCATGAAAGAGCAGGGTCTATTATTAATGGATATTTGGCGTCATGCTTTGCTACTTTAAAACCTGCTTCTCGTTGTCCAAGCACTTTAAAACTTATTTCCACCGGTACTTTTTTACCCTCGATTTCCTGCCACGCTATAGGCGCTGATTCCTGCATTGTGCCTGTTTCAAATTTCAACACCAAATTTCCCTTGTCGTCTATCGTTAGCGGCACATTGTACTTCAATCTTATCTGTCCGGCATCCGCGCCCGCTTTCAGATGATATGTGCTTGCCATTATGCCCTTCGGTACTGAGTCGTAGGTTAACATTATCCCATCCCATAGATTGTCATACCTGACTTCACCCAATGCCGGGGGCTTTCCTCCTGCTGCCTCTCCACTAGCCGCCTGGGGTTTTATTTCGTTTGCACTTATGAATTCCACGGTCAGCACATGATCCATAGAGGCTACATATACCTTGTCTTCCTTAAAACCTATTACATGATTGCCGGATGTAAACTGAATTAAAGCATTCTCAGGCTCATTATTGATATTGCTTCTGCTATCCACTTGCGTTACGGTTTTTGTGTGAGCATGTAAACTATTAATAAAAAGCGGGCTGCACAAATACGCCATAACGTAACTGAACAGCATAATGAGAGATACAACATTGCTGTTTCCTTTTTGATTAAAACCCTTTGTGTGAATCACCTGCATTCCATTCCCCTTACTATATGATACTGATACATCTCAACTTTAAGAAAAAAATATTTACTTTGTCAAGGTTGATACTCAACATAACATGCTAATTTGTTTTCACACAGAAGGTCGCTGGTGAGAGATGCAGTTAAGCATAATAATGGCATATAATAGCTTATAGCCTTGTTTTACAGAGGATATTCCTGACTAAACGCTATGTTTAAAAATGAGGTAGAGGAAATAGTCAAGAGAATTATTGTTCACGTACTTTGTTAAGATTCTCCGCGTCCCCGCTCTGGTTATGCCGCTTGATTACTTCATATCATGTCTTCTCTTCCTATAACCAGTTTGTCGCCAGCAGTCGGGTCAGGCAGTCAGGCAATTGCTGCTTGCTTATTTTCAGGTAATGCTGTATCATCAATAGACGGAGGTATCACAATGAAAAAACTTATTATCATATTGCTGTGTCTATTTACCTTGTCCGCGGTGCTGCCCGTACAAACTGCATATTCATGGTATTCTGACTGCAATGCTACATCTGCCAGGGATACAAGTTTTACGAATCCCGGCAGCGCATTCCCTTCCGGTGGCGAGCAGAATTGTGGAATTGTGCTCTTTCGCGTCAAAAAAGAGATGGGAAAACCCGCTGATGCTGAAGTTCTTAAGGGTAACTTCAACGAGGTACTAAAAGATGCCCCTAAGAAACCAGTAAAGGAACTCGATGCAGAGGTGAAATAGCCCATGCTTACAAGATGGCTAAGATATTAGTCATAGACGATGAGGCAATCATCAGGGACAGATTGAAGAACCTCCTCGTACTTGATGATTATGATGTCTTTACTGCTGAGTGCGGCGTCGAAGCCCTTAAAGTATTCGACGCTGAAGACCCCGATGTAATCGTTAGCGATATTAAAATGCCTAAGATGGACGGCATAGAGGTCTTAAGACGCGTGAAAATGAAGAAAAAGACCGCCGAACTCATCTTCATTACCGGACATGGAGGCGTCGATACGGCTATCGAGGCGATGAAAGAAGGCGCCTTCGGCTACATCCAAAAACCTATCGAATACGATGAACTTAAGATAGAAATCGATAAGGCATTAGAAAAACAAGGTATGCAGGCGAAGATAGATTCATACGTCAGAGAACTCCAAAGGAGTGTCGATGAATGGGAGATAACATTTAACTGTGTAAGCGACTGCCTTTCTATTCATGACGAAGACTTCAACATTATCAAGACCAATAGGGCATTCAGTGATACGTTTGGCCTTACAGAGGAAGACCTTAACCACAAGCCATGTTACGCGCTTTTTGGCTGCATCGAAGGAGATGTTTCAAAATGTCTTAGCGCAGCAAGCCGTGAAAGCAGGGAATCCCGAATTAAAGAAATTTTTTATCAGGACCTTAACGCATATTTCGAGGTTACGGTTTCCCCAATCTTTAACAGAGAAGGCGCCTTCAAAGGCTCAATCCATATATTTAAGAATATTACGCAGCGGAAACTCAACCAAGAGAAAATTAAAGCGTCACTTGAGGAAAAGACACTTTTTCTGCGGGAAATTCATCATAGAGTCAAAAACAACATGGGGATAATCTCAAGCCTCATTGAACTTAATATCGAAAGCACAGCAGACAAACAAGTCATTGACATGTACACTGAGATGATTAACAGGATTCGCTCGATGTCACTTGTCCATAAACTGTTATACCAAAACGATAACCTCTCACAGATTAATTTCAGTAACTATACAACCGATCTTGTTACAGATATTCTTAATTCATACAGTGTTGACCCCGATGCGGTGTCTGTTGTCATAGATATTGACGACGATATTTACATCGGGATGGACACTGCTATGCCGTGCTGCCTGATAATAAACGAGCTTATAACAAATTCCCTTAAGCATGCCTTTAAAGAAACTAACTCAGGAAGGCTTAATATCTCCATGAAAGACATTGGGAAGAAATCATACGAACTGGTTGTCAGGGATAATGGAAAGGGTATCTCTGAAGACTTCAACATTGACGAATCATCCTCTCTTGGCTTAAGGCTGATTAGGACATTAGGGGAGTATCAGCTTGGCGGTAAAATTGAAATAACCGTGAATGAGGGAACAGAGTTTAAACTGTCATTTAAGGAATTGGAATATAAGAAACGCATATGAGCCAATTACAAAATGAATAAATGTGTCCATTTTCTGTATGCTCTTAAAGATATGGATTCCCGCTTTCGCGGGAATGACAGCAGAGGGCAGGCGGGAATGACAGCAGAAAGCCGTTTTCCCCTGTCTGTCATTCCCGTGAAAACGGGAATCCAGAATGTTGTAGGTGCAGCACACTACAGCATTTTGCAATTGGCTCATATGATAATATGTTCTGAAAATCTGACAATGGAGCTGTAAATCACTATGGATAATATAAAGGTTCAAATGGTTCAGGTAGTAGAGGACGAGGGGATAATCGCGATAAACTTAAAGCGCAAGCTCGAGAAACTGGGCTATACCGTCAGCGCTGTAGTGCCGTCATCCGAACAGGCTATAACGAAGGCCGAGACGGACAAACCTGATGTCATATTGATGGATATAGCGATTCAGGGCGCGATGGATGGGATAGATACTGCCGCCGAAATATCGAAACGTTTTGATATTCCCATAATATTCATGACTGCCTACGCTGATGAGGCCCTGCTTGAACGCGCAAAGTTGACCGAACCCTATGGCTACATAGTAAAACCCTCTACAGACAAAGAGATACATATAATGATAAAGATGGCCATCTATAAACACAAGATGAACGAATGGCGCAAATCTGCCGAATACAAGGAAACCCTCCTGCGGGAGATTCACCACAGGGTTAAAAATAATTTTCAGGTAATCACCAGCCTCCTGAGCCTCCAGTCGGAAAACATAACCGACACGAATATGCTGAATATCTTCAGAGACAGCTATAACAGGATAAAGGCGATGGCCTCTATTCATACGAAGCTCTACCAGTCGGCTGATTTATCTGCCCTGGATTTTGACGAGTATGTTCGTGAGCTTACGACCGAACTTATTAATTCATATGAACTTAGTTCGGCATCGCCCACACTAAAGCTGGATATAGATGTCAGGACAGTCACTCTGGATATAGCAATCCCATGTGGGCTGATTATAAATGAGATAGTCTCCAATTCGATGAAATATGCCTTTCGCAGCAAACCTGACGGTGAGGCTGGCGAGATAATTATAGGTTTTCACATAGACGAAGACAATAATTATGTCTTGAGTGTCGGTGACAACGGCGCCGGTATCCCAAGTGATTTTGACTTAACCAAAGCAAAGTCGCTTGGGATACGCTTAGTGCATGACCTGGTAACAAGAAAACTCAAGGGCACTATTGCAATAGACACTACATCTGGTACTGTCTATAAGATAGGCTTTAAGAAGTTAAAGACAGAAGACACGGCGTGAAAGGTGAAAAGAACTGATGAGCCAATTAGCTAAACGTACAAGTATTTTTGGTAATATCTCGCTTACGCTGAAGATAGCTGCGATTATGTTTGTTTTAGCTGTTGTACTTGGCGTTGTGATAAATCACCTTCATGGAAAGATGATAGAAGAACAGTTTAATGCACAGCTCAAGGAAAGATTAGACGAACAGAGCACTGAAAACAGGCAGCTATTCGACGATTATTTCCTGAATTTCCAGCGCACCGCAGGGGCACTGGCAAATAATAACTCCTTAATCACCTATGTGAAAAACGCGGAATGGGGAGAGCCCAACCCAGAGCAGCCTCCGGTAAAAATCCCGATAAAAATCTATGAAGAGCAAGACATCCCGCTGTGGCTGCCACGGTCATCTATTCTCAAGTATTACGTTGGAGTTGAATACATATTACTCTATGATGCGAAAGGAAGACTCAGAGAGGTATACAATGAAACAGACAAATCCATACCTGGCGTGTTTAATGTTTTGGCGCAGTTGCATCTGTCTCCAAACCAATCCTTCATGTGCAGCCGTGATGGCGTAAATTATGTCCTTGCCTCTAAGGAAATATATGATGACGCAGGAAATAAGACCGCCGTCATTGTAATTGCCCATTCCCTCAACAATGACTTTCTTGCAAAAGTGATGGGGCCTATGACGACCAAGAGAACCGTGATACTGGCAGGCTCGAAAGACCATATTATCTTAGCTATCAATAGACCGGAACTGCTAAAAAACGAGAAGAAACTGGAAGACCTGAATATTAATTTCATATTCGGAGGCAAGTCCTTTTTAGATTATGGTGAGAACGAACTTTATCTGATGCTTGCCACTCTGGTACCCCTAAGCGACATAAGTGTACTTAGAGAAAAGGTAGAGTCCAGCAGCACACGTTTTAATATTATCAGCGGCGCTGCCCTCATCATAGCCTTCATTGTGGTGATGATCTATATCACTACGCGTATCAAAATGCTTGACAGCTATGTATCAACTGTCTCAAAAGAGCGTCTGGGGATAGAGCCTCCTAAATCGCTCATGGGCGATCAACTAATGGTTTTAGAGCAGAGATTTCACAGCCTGTTTAATGAGATTGTAGAATCTAAATCGCTGCTTGAGTCGCGGGCGACAGAGCTGGAGAGAATCAATCAGGAATTAAAGGATGCCACGGCACAGCTTATCCAGTCGGCGAAACTCGCGGCATTAGGAGAGCTTACTGCCGGTGTCGCCCACGAGCTGAACCAACCGCTCAACGGTATAAAGATAGTCTGCCAATCGGTATTAAAGGATATACAAAAGGGTCGGCATAACCCTGATGAACTCAATGAAGACCTTACAGACATAGTGAAACAGGTCGATAAAATGGCGGCAATTATTGACCACATGAGGGTATTCACGCGGCGGTCAGAGGCCATGAACACCGAACTTCTTGATATAAACACAGTAGTCGAAGAGCCATTTAAACTGTTAGACCAACAGTTGAGAAACATTGGAATCAAGATAACAAAAACTCTGGCACCCGGGCTGCCACGGGTTAAGGGCGATGTTATAAGGCTGGAGCAGGTGCTTATTAACATGATAACTAACGCCAGAAATGCCATGAGAGACGATAAGAAGACTGACAAACGCCTTATAATAAGTACATATCCGGCAGGAGACTCCGGCATTGATATATTAGTAGAAGACACAGGTGCTGGTATCGAGGATGCGGTTAAAGACAAGATATTTCAGCCATTTTTTACTACAAACGAACCGGGAAAGGGTACGGGACTTGGCCTTTCGGTATCAAAAAAGATAATAGAAGAACACAACGGTACAATATCAGTGGAAAGCACAGTTGGAAAGGGTTCTGTTTTTAGGATAACACTGCCAACGGCTGATAAACAAACTCAGATATTTGGGGGGAGATAGACATGATATTACATAAGGTATTATTAGTAGAAGACGATGAGACGACCAGAAAGCAGCTAGCGAAGTTTATTCAAAAGGACAGGTTTGACGTAATACAGGCAGAAAATGGCCGTGTCGGCATCGAATTGTTTCGCGTAGAAAAGCCGGATATAGTCCTGACAGACCTGAAGATGCCGGACATGGACGGGATGGAAGTCATCAATACAGTAAAACGTTTATCGCCTGATACCGATGTAATCCTCTTTACCGGTTTTGGAGAGACAGATACAGCGGTAATGGCGCTTCGTGAGGGCGTCCTTGACTATTTAAAAAAACCGATAGACCTTGATGCCCTCAGTTCTTCGCTTGGAAGGGCAAGGGAAAGGGTTGTAGCGCGCGGGGATAACTTTGTTCAACCGGTCGTACTCCTTGTTGACGATGAGGAACTGCCGCGCAAACGCCTGGCAAGGGTTATGGCAAAGGAAAACTGGATGGTTATCGAGGCAGAAAATGGTGAAGACGCGGTGAAGACATTCGGGCTTGCGAAAATCGATATCGTCGTAACAGACATTACAATGCCAGTTATGACCGGACTTCAGGCCCTGCATCAAATGAGGAAGATGAGCGGTGACTTCGAGGCGATAGTCTTTACGGGATATGGTGATGAGGAAAGCGCTATACAGGCACTGCGCGACGGGGCGATAAATTTTATAAAGAAACCCGTTGACATTGACCAGTTGATACTATCAGTAGAAAAGGCGCTGGAGAAACTGCGGCTTGACAGGGCCTTAAAATACCGAAATCGTGAGCTTGAGCTTGCCAGACAGGTAATCGCGCAGGTAACCGCTGAACAGGAACTCATAATCAATCTTCATAATTCTGTAGTAAAACAAGCGACTGACTTTGCCCAAAGGCTGTTGGATGCTATCCCTACGTCAATATTTGTGATGAGGAGGGATTTTAATATAGTTTATATCAACAAATCTCTCATGTCTATAATAGGCAGCCGTACAGATAAGTTAGACGCCTCCATGATAGAGAGTATGAAAAAAATGGGCATTAAAGAACTAACCTTGCAGCAGCTTGAAGAGACTATGAACAAGCTTTATGATGAGCCAGGGAGCATAGAGACAATAAAAACCGGGGACTTCTCATCCCTTACCCTTACCCTGATAACTGTTGTGGGGGACGCGAGGGAGAGTTATATCCTTGTTGCCATTCGCGGCGAAAGGTCCCTATGAATGCAACGGCTGTACTAATCGTTGATGACGATAGGATAATCAGGGAGCAGTTAGAGAAGGACTTATCCAGAGGGTTTTATGATGTCGTAACGGCACAAGACGGTAAGTCTTCTGTTGCGGCAATGATGAGTAACCCGGATATAAGTATTGTCCTTATAGACATAAACCTTCCAGACCTCAATGGAATAGAGCTGCTAAGAAAATTTAAGGAAATCAATCCGAAATGTGAACTAATAATAATGACCGGTCATGGCAACAGCGACTTAGCCATTGAATCACTGAGGTGCGGCGCAATTGACTACATAGAAAAACCCTTTAATATGGATGAACTTAGCGCGGCCCTGGGCAGGGCACAGGAGAAACTTTCTGACAATGACCTGCTTACCAGCAAGAACTCCATATTGATAATTGACGATGACGAGCTGGTTGTAAAAAGGCTGGCTGCCTTCTTTAGGAAAGAGGACTTTGAAGTATTCACCGCTACCTCTGGATTAACAGGGTTAGAGATTATTGAGCTGAATAAAATAGATGTTGTCATTACTGATATAAATATGAGCGACATGGATGGCATAGAAGTACTAAACAGTGCAAAGAGCTTCTATAAGGATATCGAGTGTATCATCCTGACCGGCATGAAAGACAATGAATACGCTGTCAGGGCGCTTCGCGCCGGGGCGGCGGATTATATAACCAAGCCGGTTAATCTTGATGAGCTGCTTTTTTCTGTAAAGAAGGCGATAGAAAGGATAAATCTCAATAGAACTCGATTGTACAGAAACAGAGAACTAAAAATATCCTCCGCTATTATATCGAAGATGAACGAAGAACTTGATAGAAGGACAAAGGAGCGCAAAGCAGAGCTGGATAATATTCAGGTGCAGCTCTTTCATACGTCAAAACTTACCACGCTTGGGGAGATGTCTGCCGGTATTGCCCATGAGATGAACCAGCCGCTGGGTGGTATAGCGCTTGTTGCCAAGAGTTTTCGCAAACTCCTTGAAAGAAACAGATTAACCCAGAAAGAGATAGAATCCGGCCTTAACGACATAGAGACATCAGTAAAAAGGATGTCGAAAATCATACAACACATAAGAACATTTGCAAGGCAGGACATGCTGAAATTCACGGAAGTCGATGTCGTTGATACAGTGAATTCTGCGTTCAGCCTTTTGGACGAACAGCTCAGGCTGCATGAGATAGAGGTTATTAAAGACTTTTCCTCTTCCCTTCCCAATGTCACAGGCGAACCCTTTCAACTGGAGCAGGTGTGGATAAACCTCATCACTAATGCAAGAGACGCGATGAACGATAAGTCCCGCCAGCTTATGCCTGCAACTCCCTCATCTGATTACACTAAGCGCCTGAAGGTCACTGTCTGCAATGATGCCAAAGCAGTTATCGTAGCGGTAAACGATAACGGAGTAGGGATGTCTCCTGAATTAAAGGAAAAGGTACTTGAGCCGTTTTTTACGACAAAAGAAGTCGGCAAGGGAACCGGCCTGGGTCTGTCCATAAGTTATGGCATTATCAACAACCACAACGGCAGGCTTGAGATTGAAAGCGCTGAAGGCGCAGGCACAACAGTCAGGGTGATTCTCTCAACAGAGCTGTCCAAAGAGCCATGACCGCTTCAGTTTAGCCTGGCAAGGTCAGCATGGCAAACGCATTAGAAAAATTAAGCTGAGATTGCCTATACTTTTAGCTCTGATCGATGGTTTCCTGGATTCCCGCTTTCGCGGGAATGACAAAAAAAGAGAATGGCATGATATTATTGGAGTTCATTTGTTCAGCTTTGCCTGTCATTTCCATGTTTTTTATTCTGTCATTCCCGCGAAAGCGGGAATCCAGGAGAAGGATTAGCGGGTGTAAGTTTCTAATACGATTGCCCTGGCAAGGTCAGCCGCTAATGCAAAAAACGTATATGCCCCCGCCTGAAACACTGATTTTCCAGCAGCTATCAGCTCGTGTGATAATTTATCGAGTTGTTGGTCTCCAAGAATTTTAGAAAGCCTCAGCATATTGTAAAGGGCGATTGAATTGCCTGAGGGGACAGCCCCGTCGTAAAATTCCTTCTGACGTACTATTAGAGTTTCTGATGCCTTGTCTGTAAAGAAAAAACCGCCGCCCTCGAAATCCCAGAAGTGTTCAATGAAATAGTCCATGTACTTTTTTGCCGAGACCAGACAGGCATTGTCAGAAGTTGCCTCATACAGTTCAACCAATGCCCATATGACAGAGGCATAGTCGTTTAACATACCGGTAATGGCGCTTTGACCGTCTCTGTAGCGGTGCATAAGGCCGCCCGGTTCGGCTGCCATAGTGCGTTCTATAAATCCAACTGCGGTGCTGGCGGCAGAAATCAGGGTGTTGTCATTAAATGCCCTGCCTGCTATGGCAAGGGCTGCCGCCATGAGGCCGTTGAGGTCTGTCAGTATCTTGTCGTCTTTGTGCGGGGGGATTCTCGTTTGCCGTGCTTTGAAGAGTTTTTCTATTGCACTGTTAATGAGGGTACGCTTCTCAAGGTTAAGCTCGCTTTCAGCCTTCACCATATGGAGTATGTTATTTATGCCGCCCGATTGGGAATCCCCTTTGACGCCGAAGACTTCAGTAGTTGCCGCTGTCTCTTCAGGGGTGAGGGCTGCCCTGAGTTGTTCGTATGTCCAGAAATAAAACTTACCCTCAACGCCCTCGCTCTCAGCGTCTTCGGCGCTATAAAAACCACCCTCAGCGCCCAGCATATCCCTCAGCACATATGCAGTAATCTCATACGCCGTCCGTTTATAAAACTCATCTGTCGTCACGGTGTATGCCTCGGTGTATGCCATAAGAAGAAGCGCCTGGTCGTAGAGCATTTTCTCAAAATGCGGCACATGCCATGAGGCATCTGTACTGTAGCGGTGAAAGCCATATCCCAGTTGGTCGTATATACCGCCCATACGCATTGCGTGGAGGGTCTTCTCTGCCATTTTAAATGCGGCGGCTTCTCCTGTGTTCTGATAATATCTCAGGAGAAACAGGATATTATGCGCCACAGGGAACTTTGGGGCGCTGCCAAACCCGCCATTAACGTTATCGAATGAGGATGCAACGGCACGATAGGTTATTTGCATAATCTCAGTAATTGGCGGCACACTGGTTGTGGATTTGAGGGCGTTTTCACGCATTAGTGCAGTAACATAGTCTGCCGTGCGAATAAGTTCATCACGCTCATGCCGCCATGCCTGCTTCACGCGTGGGACAAGAAACATCATCCCTGCCATAGAGCCTCTGTTTTGTTTAGGGATATATGTGGCGGCAAAAAACGGCCTGCCGTCGGGGAACATGATAATAGTAAGGGGCCAGCCACCACCTCCAGTCATCATCTGGCAGGCTGTCATATAAATATTGTCTATATCCGGGCGTTCTTCTCTGTCCAGTTTTATGGAAATAAACGTATCGTTTATCAGGGCGGCAACCTCAGTGTCCTCGAAGGACTCACGTTTCATCACATGGCACCAGTGGCATGTTGAATAGCCTATTGAGAGGAATATGGGTTTGTCCTCAGTCTTTGCCGCTTTAAATGCCTCCTCTGACCACGCGTACCAGTTGACCGGGTTATCGGCGTGTTGAAGCAGATACGGGCTTTTTTCGTCTTTTAATCTGTTTTTTGTCATTTTTTTTATCTCCTCACAGGACATAATACCTGAGCCAGATATATAGGTTAGAAATCAGCACGGTTAAGAGCATAATGGGAAAGCCGTAGATAAAAAATCTGAAAAATGTAATCTTTCTCCCCGCGCGCTCTGCCATCCCTACGACAATGACATTAGCTGATGCCCCAATAGAGGTCCCATTGCCACCAAGACATGCCCCAAGTGCAAGTGACCACCATACCGGCATCAGTTCCTTGTTGTGTAAGAGTTCAGTCCCGTGCTGCCCGGGCCACAACTGTTCAGCCATATTAACTATGAGCGGGTTCATGGCGGCTGTGTACGGTATATTATCAACTATCGCCGAGGCAACTGCCGAAAACCACAGCACTATCATACTTGTTTTAAACATATTGCCATGAGTTAGGGCAAGCGCTTCAGTTGACATCATTTTAATCAGGCCCACCTTTACTACGCCGCCCACGATGATAAATAATCCTATGAAAAAGAATATTACAGGCCACTCTATCTCAGCCAGTAGATGGTGCGGGTTTTTAGTGTTTGATAGCAGCATGAGTAGGCCCGCCCCGAAAAGCGCCACCGTTGCTGGTTCGTATTTAAGCGCCCCATGAAAAATGAAGCCAACCAACACCAGCGCCAGCACAAAGACAGATTTCCTCAGCATCACAGGGTCCTTTATGGCCTTGTCCTCGTTCATATCAAGGATTGTCTGCCTTTGTTCGTCTGTCGTATGGAGCCTCCGGCTAAAGACTATCTTTATTAATAAAACCAGCACGGCCATCATGATAACTACAACAGGGGTCAGGTGTATGATAAAATCCATAAAACTGAGATGTGCCTTTGATGCAATCATAATGTTTGGTGGGTCACCTATAAGCGTGGCAGTACCTCCTATGTTTGATGCCGCTGCCTCCATAATGAGATATGGCACGGGGTCAACGCCAAGGGCATCAGCAATCAGTATCGTTACCGGGGCTATCAAGAGTACTGTGGTCACGTTATCCAAAAGGGCGCTCAACACTGCCGTTACGACAGTTAGTATAATCATTATTCGTACCGGCTCACCCCTGCCAAGCCTGGCGCTCTTTATGGCAATGTACTCAAACACCCCCGTTGGTCTCATGATGTTTATTATTATCATCATAGAGACAAGGACAAATATGACGTTCCAGTCCACACCCAGCGACTCCATGTGAAATGCCTCGTGCTGTGTTAACACCCTAAGTATCAGCATAAGTGAAGCCGCAAATATGGCCGTAACTGTCTTATGAACCTTCTCAGAGATAATCAGCACATAGGCGATAACAAATATGACCACAGCAGCCCAAAAATCAAAAAGGCCGCTGACTAATTCATGTGAAGCCATCTGATTCATAACAGTTAATGTTAGCATTTTTACCTGTACATATGATATAATGAAGTGTGGACATTCTTTCTAACATGAAGGTCAAACTTGGGACGTTGCTGACTACATTTTCCAAGACCCTTGATATTGTTGATAAGACGCTGTCAAACCACCACCTGAGGGTTTCCATTATAGCAGACGACATAGCTAAGGCATACGGGCTTTCGCTTAAGGTGCGAAAAGACATTTTTATAGCCGCAACCCTTCACGATATTGGGGTGTTTTCACTGCGTGAAAAACATATGATTGCCGAGTACGACATCAAAAATCCCTTTGAACATTCTGAAAAGGGCTACTCACTGATGAAGGACTTCGCAGTATTGAGTAATATCGCGCCGATAGTACGCCATCATCACATCAGATGGGAGGAGGGAAGGGGGTACTATTCGGGCGAAGAGAAAGTCCATATCGGCGCTCATATAATACATCTAGCCGACAGAATCGAGATATTATTAAATAAAAACACCGAGGTGTTAAATCAAAAAGACACTATCGTCAAGGCGATAATGAGCCGCTCGAATATACTTTTTGACCCACGTCTTGTCGAGGTATTTGCAGATATTTCTGAGAAGGAATGTTTTTGGTTTGATGCGACATATTCCGAACTTGAAGAACTAATATTAAACAGGGAAGTCCTCCCCGAAAAAGAACTAAACATAGACGAACTTGAGGAGACAGCAAGGCTCTTCAGCCATATAATCGACTTCAGGAGTGAGTTCACAGCGGTACACTCGGCAGGGGTCAGCGCAGTTGCCAGGGCGCTGTCAAGATTTATCGGCTTCTCCTCCTTAGAGTGCAGACTAATGGCGATAGCCGGACATTTACATGACATCGGAAAGCTGGCCGTGCCGACTGAGCTGTTGGAAAAGCCTGCAAAACTCAATGATGAACAGATGAACGTCATGAAGAGCCATGTTTATTTCTCCTACAGGATACTTGAATCGGTAAAGGGATTGGAGACGATTAACATGTGGGCATCGTTTCATCACGAGAAAATGGACGCCACAGGCTATCCATTTCATCTCAAGGGTGACAGCCTGCCCATTGGCTCAAGAATAATGGCTGTGGCCGATGTGCTTACAGCAATCTCCGAGGACAGGCCATACAGAAAAGGGATGGACAAAGACACGGCACTGTCTTTGCTTGAATCTCTTGGCAGCAATAATGTCCTCGACAGGGAAATCATAAAGACGGCTACGGCTAATTTCAATTATTTAAATGAGCTTAGGCAGGACGTTCAGAAGATTGTAAAAGGAGAATACGAGAACCTAAAAAATAACGACTCCCTGTCAGAAACTTGTTTAAGCACCCTGCAAGGCGTGTGATCTTATGCAGCACATTAAAATAGGCGGCCTGTCCCTTAGCCCTCAGGAAAGACCACAGATTGCAGTTCCTCTTAACGATGCAGATGTGTTATCCATAAAGACACTACGCGGGGCTGATATTGCAGAGCTGAGAATCGACATGTTTTCAGACCTGAGTATCTCATACGTACAGGATATTTTTAAGACCTTTAAAGGTAAATTCAGGGGCGTACCGGTCATAGCCACATGCAGGTCAAAAGAAGAGGGTGGGGCGGCAGCAATTGCCGATGAAGATAGGACAGGAATCTTCTCCTATATTATTGACCTTACTGATGCCGTTGATATAGAGGTAGAGTCTGACATAGCGCCGAACATCGCTGCCTTAACCAATAAACACAGTAAGACGCTCATCACCTCATATCACAACTTTGCTCAAACCCCCGATGAGAGAAAGCTTGAGGAGGTGTATGAACAAGGCAGACACATAGGCGCACGCATAGTGAAAATAGCTGTGACACCAAACGGCATGGACGATATAAAGAGGCTTACTGCTTTTACATTAGACCATAAGCCCGTCGTTAGTATTGCTATGGGGGATAAGGGGATGGCCTCCAGAATATTTCTGCCGCTTATTGGCTCGCTCTTTACGTTTGCCTCATTAGAGACAGTAACTGCCCCAGGGCAATTATCAATTGATGAGGTCAAGAAGTATTATCAGGGGTTTTAGCAGGGCAAATGCATTTGCCCTGGGGGTTTTAGAGTCGCCCGTTATTCTTCTTTAGTGAATTCCTTAAGCGTAGGCAAGTCTGATAAATTCTTCAGGCCAAAGTATTTAAGGAATTCTTTTGTTGTGGCAAAGATGAGGGGTTTTCCGGGGGCGTCTTTTCTTCCGGCGATTTTAATCAGGTCACGCTCAAGCAATACCTTGATTGTCCAGTCTGAACTTACACTTCGCAGCTCTTCTATTTCCACCTTTGTGATAGGCTGCTTATAGGCGACAAGCGCCAGGGTCTCAAGGGCGGCGATGGAGAGTTTTCCAGATGATTTGGATTTCTTTAAATTCTTAATCCACTCTGCGCACGAGGGGTTGGTAACCATTTGATAGCCACCGGCTAGTTCAGCAATCATTAAGCCGCCGCCGGTATTTCTATAACGTGATATGAGTGCAGCAATGGCACCGGCGGTCTCTTCGTCCGAAAACCCTGTAAGTCGCTTTATATCGGCGCTCGAGAGGGAATCTCCGGCTACGAAAAGCAGGGCCTCAATAACCGCTATTTGTTCTGATTTTTCCACGTGTCTTAAGCATATCCTCAGAGACGAGGATACTTTTTACTTAGTGAAATCCTCGGTAATTATTATCTCTGCCACTGCCGCTTCGGGTATAGACTTTAATTGAGATTTTATTGCAGCAGTGCGCTTTTGTTTTTCACCTTTGATAGCACGGCTGTGTATTATCAGGCTGCTGCATTCATAACACACGCTGACGTTTGGGTCTATGTGTATGAGCGATGCGCGCACCCTGTACATCAGCGCTGTGTTTTTGGCAGTGGCAGTCGAGTATGTCATAGGCTGAAAACGTCTGCTCTGGGATGTTGTGGTGATAATCTCAATGGCGTCTTCCACAGTGATTTGCCCGATATTCAGCACCATGTCGTAGAGTTTTGGATTGTCAACCTCAAATTTATAGAGCGTCTTTATCAGTTTCTTGTGTGCGTTGTACTCCTTAATGATTTGTTCTTCAGCCGCTTTTTGTGAAATATTTTCCCTGGCAGCTCTGACACTGGCTCTGTCCACAAGGCTTGACGATACATATGTCTTAAAAATGTGGGAGATACATTCTAATAACACACGCCCGGCAAAGCCACAAAACACGATGTTATCCCTCAGCAGGAAGCGCATAAGGGCTGCCTCATAGTATGCCAAATACCTGTATCTTTCCTCCAATGACGTTCCATACATTGTCATCGGGGTCAGCGGGCTTTCACAGGCATGTCTTATCTGCTCAGGGGATACTTGATATTCCTCTGCGGCATGGGCGGTAATCTGCTCAACGGTTAACAGTTCAGTGCCTGTTTTAGCGGCAACCGCTTCGGCTATCTCCCTGCCTCTACTATAGGGCTGATTACTTATAGTTATAACAGACATTCGTTAGCACCTCGTCTGAATAATTCTACTTTAAATGACAAATTTTAATCAACAGCTAACAAGATGACTAATGCGCGGCAGCCGGTGTGAAAAAAAAGAGGTGCATGGCCGAAATAATGACGATTATTATGTTGACATTAGTGTGTCCGATTATTATACTAAAGGCAGAAATGATGTTGCTTAACAAACAACGCTGTGATAAATGTTACACTTGGATAATATGGATGCTATGAATAAAAATGTTGTGTTAAATACAGAGTTTCCTGACTTACAGCTTGTCAAAAGAGGTAAGGTACGGGACATCTATGATCTTGGACAGCACCTCCTCTTAGTCGCAACAGACAGGCTGTCTGCCTTTGACGTTGTGCTTCCAGACGGCATCCCTTCAAAAGGCGAAGTGCTTACCGCTGTTTCTGCCTTCTGGTTTTCCTATGTTAAATCAATAGTTGAAAATCACATCGTTACAACAGATGTAAGTGCCTTCCCAGACGCCTGTCAAAGGTATAAGGAAATCCTTGCTAACAGAACAATGCTTGTTAAAAAGGCAAGCCCCCTTGAGGTGGAATGTATTGTCAGGGGTTATATCTCAGGGTCGGCATGGAAGGAATATAAGAGGGATGGCACAGTGTGTGCGATTAAGCTGCCCGGTGGATTAAAAGAATCAGAGAGGCTCCCCGAACCCATTTTTACGCCAAGCACAAAGGCCGAAAAAGGGCACGATGTAAATATCTCTTTCGATGAGGCCGTCTCTATAGTTGGAGCCGATATTGCCGGAAAGATAAAAAATCTAAGCCTTGCAATATACAACAAGGCAGTTGACTATGCCCTCAGCAAGGGCATTATAATTGCCGACACGAAATTTGAGTTCGGCATTATAGACGGTGAACCAATCCTGATTGATGAGGTATTAACCCCTGACTCATCGCGCTTCTGGCCGCTTAAAGACTATGCCCCTGGCAGGGCACAAGAGAGTTTCGACAAGCAAATCGTCCGGGATTACCTGCTGACCTTGGACTGGAATCAGGATTATCCTGGGCCTAAGCTCCCTGGGGAAATCATAGCAAAGACGGCGCTAAGATATAAAGAGATACTTGAGATATTAACATGTTAGCCACTGAAAAACAATTGACTCTAACCTGTGGCTGGTGTAAAAAGATAAAAAACGGCGATACATGGCAGACCATCGAAGAGTTTCTAAACTCGATGGGCTATGCGGACATTACGCACGGTATGTGCGGCGAGTGTTCAGAGAAGATATTCCAAAAAAGGGTCTATCTTGAGAGTTATCAAAATATCTGCAAGGCAATAAGTTCAAGTATCGCTTTAGATGAAGTCCTGAATCTGATAGTAACAAATATTGTAAGGGTAATGAATGTCAAGGCATGTCTATTGAGATTGATAAACAAGAAATCACGCACCCTTGACGTTGCCGCATCTTTCGGACTGTCTGATGACTATGTCAACAAGGGCGCTGTGACATTTGACCAGAGTTTAGAAGACGCCATGTCCGGTAAACCCGTCTCTATATACGATGTAGCAGATGATAAGAATTCGATATATTTCCACGCCGCAAATAAAGAAGGCATCAGAAGCATCATGAGTGTGCCCCTGAGGTTTAAAGACGACATCATCGGAATAATGAGGATGTACACGGCAGAGCCAAGAAACTACTCGGACGAGGACATGAAATTCGTCTCGGCAATCGCCGAACAGGCCGCTATGGCGATAATGAATGCCAAGGAGTTTGAGACTATCGTCTCAAAGGAGAAAGAATACCTTAGGGTATTTCAGGAGATATCTAAGGCGTTAAGCTCTTCGCTGAACCTTGAGGAAATCCTGAATATGATTGTCAGGAAAATCCCGGAGGCCATTCAGGTAAAAGGGGCTACGATAAAACTTATTGATGAGAAAACGAAAAAGATAAAGCTTGCCGCTTCCTATGGACTAAACAACGATTTCCTGGCAAAAGACCCCACAGGAAAGGAACTCAACATCATGGAGGCTTTAAATCACCTCTACTCTCAGGCATCTATGCTGCCATTCTTAAAGGACAAGGACATGAATATCCTTGAGGAACTCAACTATAAGCCGGTCTTCATTTATGATGCTACGACAGACCCCAGGGTTCTAAACAAGAAAGACATAATAGAGGAGGGGATAAAGAGTATTCTCTCCGTGCCTATCCTTGCAAGGGGTAAACTCATAGGTGTAATTAAGTTGTTCACCGGCTGGCTTCGCAATTTCACGCAGAAAGAGGTGGCTTTTACGACATCCTTAGCCGAACAGTGCGGTCTTGCAATAGTTAATGCGACCATGTACGAAAAACAATATAAAGAAGTAACTTATTTAAAGACCCTTCAGGAGATAACAAAACTCAGGACAAAGACAACAGATTTCAGCCAGGTACTAAATCGTATTGTCACACGACTGCCTGAGATAATGAATACAAAGGCGGCAACCATACGGCTGCTGAACCCGAAAACCCAGAGGCTTGAACTTGCGGCAGCATCAGGTCTGAGCGATGAGTACCTGAGCAGAGGCTCTGTAGAATTCGAGGAAAACATAAAGACTGCGCTAAAGGGAGAGCCGGTTGCTATTTATGACGCCGCAAGCGATGCCCGAATACATTTTAACAAAGAGGCCCAGAGGGAAGGGATTAAGAGCATTCTGGCCATCCCGCTCATACTCTACAATGACACTATAGGCGTCCTGAGACTGCTGACCAGCGAGCTAAGGGTGTTTACGAGTGACGAAATAGACTTTGCAATGGCCCTTGCAGAGGAGGCAGCAATAGTAATTGAAAATGCCCGGCTGCAAAATAAAATCTAACTTGCACTCTGCATGACCTGCACACGCGTAATTACTTACCTGAAGATGATTAAATTCTCACACTCGGTGTTTGCACTGCCATTTGCCTTTTCCTCTGCCATTTTAGCAGCCGACGGGCTTCCAGAAACTAAAAAGATAGTATGGATAACAGCAGCAATGGTGGCAGCCCGTTCAGCAGCCATGGGCATGAACAGGGTTGTTGACAGAAAGATAGACGCCCAAAACCCGCGGACAAAAAATCGCGAAATCCCCGCAGGGGTTATCTCGGCAGCCGAGGCAACTGTCTTTGTAGTGTTGTCTTCGGTTGTCTTTGGGGTTGCGGCATATATGTTAAATCCCCTGTGCCTTAAACTCTCACCGATAGCACTGTCTGTCATATTTCTCTATTCTTATACGAAGAGATTCACATGGGGCTGTCATATTGTGTTGGGTGTGGCGATAGCATTGGCGCCGCTTGGGGCCTGGATAGCCATCAGGGGAAGTGTCTCGTGGGAGGCAGCAGCTTTGCCCGCTGCTGTAGTGTTTTGGCTTGCCGGTTTTGATATACTCTATGCACTAGCAGATATTGACTTTGACAAGAGTTACGGGCTTTATTCAATTCCACAGCGATTTGGCATCAGGACTTCGTTATATATTGCGCGCGGATTTCATCTGCTTACGTGGATATTGTTAATCGTCTCAGGCGTGGTGTTTCATCTTGGGATAGTTTATTATATAGGGATGGCAATTGTGGCGGTGCTTTTAATCTATGAACATAACCTTGTAAGGCCGGGGGATTTAAGCAAACTAGACATGGCATTCTTCAACATGAACGGTTATATCAGTGTAACGGTGCTGGCATTTATAGCACTCGATAAATATTTCAAATAGAGGGGAAAACAGTGCCTGGCGGTGAAGCGGCGTATAAAATAAAATTAGATGTATTTGAAGGGCCCCTTGATTTGCTCCTTTCACTTATCAATAAGAACAAGATTGATATCTATGACATCCCCATAGCCTTTATCACTGGACAGTACCTTGAGTACTTGACCATTATGAAGGACTTGAACATTGACATCGCCGGTGAGTTTATAGTAATGGCGGCCACACTGATACATATAAAATCTAAAATGCTTCTGCCAGCAGAAGAAAGGGTAGGGCAGGAGGAAGAGGAAGACCCTCGTGCAGAGCTTGTTCAGAGACTTATCGAGTATCAATCATATAAGGAGGCGGCATTTTCACTAAAGGAAAAGGAGGCGGTATGGGAAAATATCTTCTCAAAGGAGCCTGAGTGGGAACTTGAGACGTCTAAGACACAGCAGCAGCCATACCTGATCAACGTAGACCTGTATGACCTTGTAAAAGCACTTCAGTGCGTCATTGACAAGAAACCCTTTGCAGTAAGGCCAATAACAAAAGAACACTTGACCATTAAAGATAAAATTGCTATTATTACGGAGAGGCTTGAGTTTGAGAAAGAGAAAATCTTGTTTGATAGTTTGTTTACGGATGCGGCAACAAAGGTGGAAGTCATAATAACCTTTCTGGCCCTGCTTGAGATATTGAGGCTGGGGCTTGCTTACGCTTATCAGGATATTGAGTTCTCACACATATGGATAAGGAAACGTTAGCTGCCATACTCTAAGAATATAAATCGGAAGGATATAAACCTGATAAACAGAAGGATAGTGATAAAAAATATGGAGTTAAGTAATTTTCTTAAATTATTGTTACTATTGGCAATGCTTGCATCGTGTTCGACCCCGGGGACTTCTCAGCAGGAAAATGATTATAAAAAGGATAATAAAGTTAAAGGACACTACGCCCATGGAGTTGCAAAGATGAAGGAAAACGACTACCAGGGCGCCTTTGTAGAATTCAAAAAGGTCCTCGATATAAATCCTAACGACAAGGAAACTTTAAATGCCATTGGCCTTGTTTACCACCGGTTTGGCGACTATAAAAATGCAAAGGAATCCTTTCTAAAGGCAATCGCCGTTGATAAGAATTACTCCGAGGCATATAACCACCTCGGCATAACATACGCGGAATTGGGCAAATGGGCAGAATCTGTAGAGGCATTTAGAGACGCGTTAAAAAACCCCCTGTATGCAACACCGGATAAGTCTTATCAAAACCTTGGATTTTCCTTATACAGAATAGGCAAATACGACGAGGCCATCAGGTCTTTCAAAGATTCCATTGCGAGAACTCATACTAATATAGGCTCATACTTCGGAATAGCCCTCTGCCACAATGCTGCCGGACGGTATGGTGAGGCCAACGATGCACTTATGGAAGGGATACGTCTATCCCCGGAATATAAAGGCAATGTCCAAAAGGCGCAAAAGGATTTTGAAAAGAAAAGACGCACAAGCACCGGCACAGTCGAGCAGGATTATGCAAACTATTTAGAGATATTAAATTACTAATGGATAAAGTCGCATACTTACAAACATGGGGCTGTCAGATGAATGTCCACGACACAGAAAAGATAGCTGGAGTCCTGCGGGGTGAAGGCTATGCCTTTACCAATAAACCAGAGGACGCCGCCCTGATAATCCTCAACACTTGCAGTATCAGAGAGAAAGCCGAGCATAAGTTTCTGTCGAGACTTGGGTACTTCAGGCGTTTGAAAAAAAAGCGTCCAGCTATGCAAATAGTCGTCTCAGGGTGTATCGCCCAACAAGAGGGCGAGAAATTTCTGATTGATAATCAATATGTTGATTTCACCTTTGGCCCGCAAAATATCGCAAAACTCCCTGAACTCATCCTCAGAGATAAACGAAAGGCCGCCGTCGAAGAAAATCCAGATTTAGCGGAGACAGAACTCCCGTCCATCAGAAACGATGGCACACGGGCATGGGTAAATATCATGTACGGCTGTAATAACTTTTGCAGCTACTGCGTAGTCCCACACACAAGGGGCAGGGAACGCTCAAGGCCAATGGACAGCATTGTCAACGAAATAAAAACCCTTTCTGATGAGGGCTATAAGGAGATAACACTGCTTGGACAAAACGTAAACTCATACTGTGACCCGAACAATGGCACATGTACCTCATTTGCAGAGCTGCTTACAGCCGTAAATGCGGTCAAGGGAATTGAGCGGGTACGTTTTGTAACCTCTCACCCCAAAGACCTGTCACCGGAGTTAATTGCTGCAATCGGGGACCTCGATAAGGTATGTGAACACATACATCTGCCGCTTCAGTCAGGCTCTTCAAAGATTCTGTCTTCAATGAACAGGAAATACTCATACGCGCAGTATCTGGATAAAATAACCGCCTTAAGAGACAGCGTCCCTGGTATCACAATCACATCAGACATAATAACTGGTTTCCCCGGTGAGACCAGCGAAGACCACAAAGAGACACTATCGGCACTAAAAGAAATAGAGTTCGACGGTGTATTCGCATTTAAATACTCAAAACGCCGTTACACGCGGGCCGCAGAGATGGAAGGACAGCTTGATGAGGAAATAAAATCAGAGAGGCTTAAGACAATCCTTGAACTACAGGATGTTATAACAGATAAAATAAACCGCAAGCTTAAGGGTCAAACAGTAGAAATCCTCGTCGAAGGAGAAAGCTCCTCAGACCCGGCCCGTTGGACAGGAAGGACGAGGACAAATAAGATTGTTAATTTTATCCCCGTAGAATCATTTAAAAAAGGAATGTTTATAACGGTAAACATAACAAATTCTTTTAGACATTCACTTGAAGGCCAGCCTGACCGGTAAGGCAAGCAGCGCTAATGAAATTTTGTGTGCTGACCCTGGGCTGCAAATCCAACCAATCTGAAAGCAGTCTGATTGAAAACATCTTACTGGAAAACTCCCATAATAAGGCATCACTTGAGGAAATACCTGATGTCTGCGTAATTAATACATGCAGCGTAACGGCCAAAAGCGACTACCAGTCAAGACAATTAATAAGGCGAGCTCTAAAGGCCGGGGCATCGGTAATTGTGACAGGCTGCTATTCTGAGCTTAACGCCCCACTGATAAGACAGATAAGCAAGGATGTGGAGATTGTAACAAATGACGACAAAGGCACATACTTCAAAGATAAATTCGGACATACCCAAAACCTTACTACCCCAGCAGCAAACCACGCAAACAGCCGTGCATTGCTTAAGATACAAGACGGCTGCAACGCCTCCTGCACATACTGCATAATACCGCAAACCAGAGGCGCCTCAAGGTCAAGACCTGTAAGCGAAATCGTCCACGAGGCCAAGGCAATCGAAGAGGCAGGCTTTATGGAAATCGTCATAACAGGGATTCATATAGGCTATTATGGAGTTGACCTTAGTCCCCAGATAGAACTTGCAGAACTTATCGAACACATATTGATAAATACGAATAATGTAAGAATCAGACTGACATCTATTGAGGTAAGTGAAATAACAGACAGACTGATTCGGCTCTTTGAAAATGACAGGATTTGCAGCCATGCCCACGTACCGCTGCAAAGCGGTCACGATGGCATATTAAAGAAAATGAACCGGCCGTATAACACTGAGGACTTCAGACGAACCATCTTACGGTTGACTGATGCCGTTGATAACATATCCATAGGCTCGGACGTTATAGTAGGATTCCCTGGTGAGACGGCAGATAACTTCAGAGATACATATGGGTTTATCTCATCCATGCCGCTGGTGTACCTGCATGTATTTCCATACTCGGTGAGGAAAAACACAAAGGCTGCAGAGATGCCTGACCATGTAGAGGAAGGTATTAAAAAACAGCGCGCTCAATATCTAAGGGAACTGTCTAATGAAAAGAAGCAGACATACATGTCCGCGCAACTGGGAAAAACCCTGTGCGCGGTAGTCGAAAAACTTGAAGACGGTGCATTCACGGGCACAACGGGAAATTATCTGAAAATAGCATCTGAGACAGTGCCAGGGTTTGAGATACGAGAAAAACACCTTGTAAAACTGATAGTTACCGGGCAAGCAAAAGACCGTCTTGTCGGAGAGCTGATAATTATCTGATAACCTGCCATTTTATAAAGAATAATCGATTGCTTAAAAGTTAGACAATACCGGTAAAGGCGCGTACATAAAGGCTCTACAAGGCAAAATCAAGCTATTACCGACAAGTTATCCACAAAACATGTTGATATAAAATGTCCGATAAGATATATTATGTTAAATTATATATATCGTAAAATGACGATGACTGAGATCGGCTGACACCGTTTGCCCCTGCAGACACATATTGAAAAATATCAAGATATGAGGTGTTAAGGAAAAAACTTGGCGACGACGGAGCTGGGGCCCTTGTCAAGATCATTAACGAAGCCGACACAAGCTCACGAAAGGAATTAGCTACTAAGGCTGATCTTGAAAGTGCCAAGTCCGACATCATTAAATGGGTAGCCGCCATGCTTGTTGCACAGGCCGCTGTGATAGCTGGTATGTTCAGACTGTTTGGGCTCCTCAAGTAATCCCACATTGATAGAAATGGTATTAGGTCATAAGGTCTATCTGTTGTATCGACCCGGCGCCGCCGCTTTCCTTTAAGAATACCCCAGTGCTTTTGAGTTGCCCCTGTAGTTTATTAGTCTCGTCTTTGTATGAGAAATTCGTCGGGAGAACTCCCAGGTTAATTGCCCCAATGTCTAATTCCTTCAGTGAGCTGAGTTTATCGTCGGCACTGGCGTTCTTTGTCCACACACTTAGGGCATTATAAACTGGGTCATTTTCATCAATCCAGCCACTATTGTCTGAATCAAACGCTGCCAGTTCAGAAAACCCGTTTCCCGTTGATGGGCCAAAGAGTTCTCTGCCGTTGTTTATTACTCCGTCGCCGTTTGTATCGAGGGCAAGAAAACCGCTTCCCGAACCGATAAAGCGTATATTCTTGCTTTGACCGTCGCTATTTAGGTCAAAGGCAACGGTTGGGCCTGTGAGCTGCGCGGCATTACCGGCATAGTTCACAACAAGCGGGTCTTGTTTAACGCCGTTATCAGCATGAAAGTTTATGTTATTTTGCTGAATGAACTCACTGCTTAATGAAAGATTCATGGAGAATTTTATTTCCTTGCCGTCCGCTGTTTTAATTATACCTGAGGCGCTATATGCCAAATCCTGTTGTTCGACATAGGTCTCAGTTGAGCTGTATGAGATATCGACAGATGGTTCTGGCGGTGCAGCGTTTTGCCCAACACTTATGTCTTGTGAGTCTATAATACCCTTAATCGATTTAAGGTCAATTTTCCTGCCGGTCAATTTCTCTAAAATAAGTTTAATAATCAGCATCTTCATATCACCTGTTAATAAGATGTCCTCGTTATCGGAATCTTCGGACTGAGATTTATGGGCAATCATTGCCTGTTCACTTATAGCAACTGAATCCCCTGAGGGTATGGTGACAGATGCAGCTCCAGTTACTGGTGCCCTCCTGCCAGTGCCAACACGAATGGAAAGGTTCTCGGTTTTTTCATACGACTGTGTCTGTTTGTACGCAGATGACATATTGATATTAGATTGTTCTACTATCATAGTTTTATCCCTTAAGTTATACGACAAGTTATACGACGTTTCTAAAGATTTTACCAGTGCTGTTTGATTATACTATCGGCAGAATGCCGGTCAAACTTTAATTTGATGTTATAGCAAAGATTACTGTATTATAGAACTCCGATGATTGGATCACTCAGAGGAACGGTTTCTCGTAAGAAATCCGATATGGTTTTGATTGAGGTAAACGGTGTTGGTTACGAAGTACATGTACCCATATGTGTACTTACCAACTTACCCGCCGAGGGCCATGGTGTGTTTCTGTACATCTATACACATGTGCGCGAGGATATACTACAGCTCTACGGTTTTCTTAAAGAGGAGGAAAGATTTATCTTTACGAAGGTGCTGTCAGTCAGCGGTGTTGGGCCAAAGATAGCCCTCGCGGCGCTCTCAGGACTTTCTGCTGAAAAATTTGCCTCTGCTGTAAATTCCAATGACATTGATACGCTTACGGCAATCCCTGGAATCGGCAAGAAAACCGCCTCACGCATCGTCCTTGAACTCAAAGAGAAGCTCCCTGTTTCAACCACTACGTTTGCTAACACAGATTACGAGGATGCCATGTCTGCCCTGCTCAATCTTGGATACAAGAGGACAGATGTCATCCATGTCCTCGATCAGCTCAACAAAAAAGGTATTCGTGACATTGAATCACTCTTAAAGGAATCCTTAAAATATTTGTCCAAGACCGAGCAGTAATCCAATGAAAGAAGAACGAACAATTCAATCACAAACACTCTCTGAAGACGGTCAGAGCGACTACACACTCAGACCGGGGTCTTTTCAGGAATTCATTGGGCAGACGAGGATTAAGGAAAACCTGTGCATATTTATTGAGGCCGCAAGACGCCGCGGTGAACCCCTTGACCATGTCCTGTTTTGCGGCCCGCCCGGGCTTGGCAAGACTACAATAGCAAATATCATAGCCAACGAACTCAAGGTAAGTATAAAGACAACCTCCGGGCCGGTGCTTGAGCGGGCCGGTGATCTTGCGGCCATTTTAACAAACCTCTCGGACAATGATATACTTTTTATTGACGAGATACATCGCCTGCCCCGGATTGTGGAGGAGATAATGTACCCCGCTATGGAGGACTTTAAACTCGACATCCTTATTGGGCAGGGGCCAAGCGCGAGGACGCTCAAACTAAATCTGCCCAGATTTACACTAATCGGGGCAACCACAAGAACGGGGCTCCTAACCTCCCCTCTCAGGGACAGATTTGGCGTCATAAACAGGCTTGAGTACTACGGTTATCAAGATCTTGTTGTGATAATCAACCGTTCGGCGTCGATTATTGACATAGAGATTACTGATGAGGCGTCATTGGAAATTGCCAGACGCTCACGCGGCACACCAAGAATCGCAAACAGACTGCTAAAGCGCGTCCGTGACTTTGCACAGGTAAAAAATAACGGTGTCGTAGACCTAAACATAGCCAAAGTCGCCCTTTCGTCATTAAATATCGACAAGCTGGGACTTGACGACATGGACAGAAAGGTTCTTCTTACAATAATAGAGAAATTCGGCGGCGGCCCGGTCGGAGTAGAAACTATATCAGCCTCAGTAAGCGAGGACAAGGACACGATAGAAGACGTATATGAACCGTATCTGCTTCAGGAGGGCCTGCTTGAGCGAACCCCACGGGGAAGGCTTGCAACCCCATTTGCCTATGAACACCTGGGCAAGACCGCCCCGCGCCGGTTATTTTAGGAGGTTTTAAAGTGAAAGCACTGCTTCACATATGCTGCGCTAACTGTGCTGTATTTCCACTTGATGTGTTGAAAAAAAGGGGCATTGACGTAACCGGTTTCTGGTATAATCCCAACATTCATCCACTTACCGAATACGCCCTGCGCTTGGATGCCGTTAAGCAGCTTGTCTCTCAGAATCCAGTTGAAATTCTCTACGACAATTACTACGGTCTTGCTGAGTTTATAGAAATCGCTGGATTAAAAGGAAAAGACAGGTGTGCTGCCTGCTACAGGATGAGGCTTACCCAAACTGCTCAAAAGGCAAAAGAACTGGGTTATGACGCATTTTCAACCACCCTACTCTACAGCATTTATCAGAAATATGAAACCATTGTTGACACAGCATCTGAGCTTGCCAACAGATATTCAATCGATTTCTATGAAGAGGATTTCAGAAATGGCTGGCATGACGGCATTGCGATGTCAAAAAAACTATCCCTCTACAGACAGAAATACTGCGGCTGCATATACTCAGAAATGGAGCGCTATGCTGGCAAGATGCAAAAGTCCATTGCCGGTTTGAAGTTTTTACAACCTTAAACAGTTGACGTAAATATTTTATTGCGCCCTATGTAACCTTTTAGCAAGTCAAACGTCTACCATAATAGAAAGGTTAACATCGTTAACTAAACCGGAAAGTAAAAAGGAGAAGCAAAAATGAAGAAGATTTATGTATTGGCAGCACTTATGGCAACTTTGCTGATTTTTGGGCAGCAGGTATATGCCTTTGGCGGCCCAGGTAATGGTAGGGGGGTTGGCGGGGATGCAGGTGGGGCAATGATGCAGTCTAAAATGACAACCCCACTTGTGGCAAGCAGCGACGGCACGGCATATGTTGCTTCTATCAACACCTCTGGTCTGACATCGGGCAGCTTCACGTCAAACATAACGGCAATTGCGTTGTCGGGGGCAAAACAGGCCATAGCAGTTAATGGGATGGTTAAAAGTCTCGTCATAGGAAAAGACACATCATCAATGGACATGCTTGTTGCTGTTGCCGCTAACCCACCAACGATAAATTCCACAACGACAGGCAGTATGTCTACGGTGTTGAACATCATATCGCTGCCGTTTAACCAAAACGCCACACCAGTGTCAGTCAGTTTAGATGGGATGACCGCATCTGAACCGCTGTTTGTAAATGGTTATGTGTATGTTACCACAACAACAATGACCAATAATGGCGGTACGCCGAGCAAGACCTCAAATCTGTACATTATCGGCTCAAACGGCTCTATTCTCTCGCAGATTTCGTATTAGTAACCCTTGCACCACCAAAACGGCTGAGGATTCTTAGTCTATGAATCCTCAGCCGCACTCCCAAACGGTGACCTATTAAATAAAATAATCCTATTGGAGGCACAATGAATCTTAACGGAACTTCCATTGTGGCAGACAGCAGCGGCGTTACATATATCACAACACTAAATACATATAATCTATCATCTGATAACATTACCACGAAATTTATGGTGATTACCTCGTCGGGAATAAAGCACTCCATGACAATAAACGGCATGGTTGAGCGTCTTGTTTTAGGAAAAGACAGATTGTCTAACGATATACTTGTTGTTATTTGCGTAATCCCAGGTGCATTGTCAGGCAATCCTTCGACGGTGTTGTACTTTATAACGCTGCCTTTTGACCAAAATATTGACCCAGTGAGTGTCAAATTAACCGGTGAGATTACATCGAAGCCAGAGTTTGTAAGTGGTACCATTGAAATTACTACAAGAGTGGTCTTTGGTGATAAAAACAACAGCACAACCTCATATCTGTATGTCATCGACCTACAAGGCTCGATAATCTCTCAGATATCGTATTAGATGAGGACTGCCCTTATGACCAGTGTAAAAATTCTCTATTGCTTCAATATTTTTTTGTAACCTTTTAACTGGGTAAGCGTCTATACTTATAGAGTGGTTAAAATTAAGCGAAAGAGGGAAAGATGAGATTGCAGGCAGTAGGTTTTAATTTTGAACTGGAAGGTGTTGCGGCTGATTCGTTTTATATAACACTGGCAGACAGTGTTTTTATCGAAGACAGCAAGGCTGGGGCGGCCGATATGATTTACATAGAAGCGGTATTGTCCGGTGATAAAGAGGCATTTAACGAATTAGTCAGGCGTTATAAACGAAAGGTATTTAAAATAACGGCACGTTTTACTCGCGATCAATTTGAGCTGGACGACATATGCCAGGAGGTGTTTATCAAGGCATTTAAGATGCTCGGCAAGTATAGGGCTGATGCCCCGTTTGAACATTGGTTGTCAAAAATCACTGTAAATTGCTGCTACGACGCCCTTAGAAAGCAAAAAAGGAAAGCCGATGACGTACCACTGGCAGATGTAGAATTAACTACAGGTGAATTTGCGGCAGCCCCATCATATAACAAAGAGGACGCATACGGTGAGCTTTACAATGCTCTGGACAGACTATCTCCAAAAGATAAAATGATCATTGTGCTGCTTGAACTGGAAGAAAAATCTGTACGTGAAGTAGCTCAGCTTACCGGATGGAGCAAGACAAATGTGAAGGTGCGTGCCTTCAGAGCCCGCTGGAAACTAAGGGGATATTTGGAGAAAAACCATGGAAAATAGAAAGCTCGACGAGCTATTTAAGAAAGTTCGACACATCAGGCCGGACACTTCCGCTCTGGAGCGGAATTTCGAGACCCGACTGGCAAAACGTCTCTACGTAAAAAAAGAGACAAATTGGTATCTTTACAACTGGTCATGGAAACTTATGCCCTACTTCTTTGCATTAATTATATTACTAAGCATAATAGGATTTGGCGTAACCACACATAAACAGAAAGACTATTACTATTCATATATCGGGTTAGAGCAAAGAGTGTTCATGGCCTATACTAAAGGAGAGTAAATGAAAGACTATAAAGGGATAGCTGGTGTACTTATAACTTTTTTGATTGGCGGCGTTGTTGGGGCAATCATAAATCAACACATATGCACAATTAGAATGGAGCATATGCCGCCAGGTGGTCCAAAAGGCGGCCCGGGAAACATGCCAGAGATGGTTGTTAAACATATTGCCAAAGACCTGAATCTTGATCAGGCTCAGAAAGAGAACATACTTTTTATAATGAAGACCATGAACAAAAAGATGAATGTGATTCACCGGCAGTTATTTCCTCAGATAAAAATGATACTTGAGGAGGCAGACAATACCACTCTGTTGATTTTAAATGCAGATCAGAAAGAAAAATTTATAAAAATTATAGAGAGGCGGAACAGACATGGTTTCTTTCGTGAAGAGTAGAACAAATTATACCGCCCTAAAGGAGGTGATTCGTTTAATGTGAGAAGTTGTTATAAGAACAATGGAATGACCAGCTGGTCTTTGTACAAGTAATTATTATAGAATATAAAGGAGGAAACCTCATGGTTTCAACAATTAATTCAGGACCAAGTGCAGCCGATATGGCACAGATGAGCCAAAAGATGTTTAAGAGTATGGACACAGATGGTGACGGTAAAATCTCAAAAGATGAGATGCAGGCAGTTAACGATAAAATGAAGGACAAGACTGACAAGCAAGGCCCGAGCGTTGATCAGTTTTTTTCGCAGTTTGATACCGATGAAAACGGCAGTATTGATCAAAGCGAATTTGACAACGCAGGTAAACAGATGGTAGAGAAGATGAAGACTATGTCGTTTAAGATGGGAGCTAACGGTACTGCTAACGGCGGGTTCTCTATGAATGATTCAGGGAACAGCTCTGAAGCCAATTCAATGCAGCAATTGTTGTCGCAACTTAACAAAGATTCCAACAAGCAGCTAAACGTATATTCATCTGCCATTAGCACTGGCAGTTGGCAAGAAGATGAGGATTACCTTAACGCACAGTACAGCACCAGCGTTTATGCGTAGCACTTAACTGTCTTCATCAAGGGTTGGCAGTGATTATCCTGTCAATCCTTGATTGCTGTACTACTTAAAAGAGAAGGAGCTGCATTATGTTTAAACCTGTTATCATGTCAATAGTTGTTATCATTCTATTTAGTATTAAACTAACCGCGGGGTCATACAATGAGAAAATCGTTTTTCTTGGTGACAGTCTAACGGCCTATGCTGATTGGAACGAGTTATTTCCCAGTGACAATATAATAAACCGAGGTATCAGCGGCAACACAACTCAGGATATTTACAATCGGCTCGGGGCTGTAATTAAGGATGCCCCAAAAAAGATTTTTATCATGGTTGGCATAAACGATATTATCAGAGGAAAATCAGTTGACGACTTAATCCTGACCTATAATAAAATATTAAAGGTTCTGATAAACAGGCTCCCCAATGCAGATATTTATGTCATAAGCGTATTACCGGTAAATTTTAGTGGAGATTTATATAATTTATATGTTAATACAACAGTAATTGCTGCAAACGAAAAAATAAAACAATCGGTTAAAAAACATACAAAAAAGGATAAAGTAAAATTTCTGGACATCTACGGGACATTCACAAAAAGCGGCACATCGGGGTTAATCCCAATGTATACGTATGATGGCATACATCTGACTCATCAGGGATATTTAAACTGGAAACAGCAAATTCGGCCATATGTGAATTAATTACACTTGCTGCCTGACTTTTCTTTAAAACTTTGGCAAGATTTTCCCGATGCGTTAAAGACCTCCTGTGAGGGCATCACCTTGGACTTAAAGCCCATAAACCTGCAGCCATAGGGAAAACGCCCGTCCCATGTGACAAAAAAATGGCTGCATTTAAAGCAATCTATCCTGTTTGCCATAGTTAGCAGATATCTATATCAAAGAGGTTATGTACTCTACAAAATAGTTAGCTGTTTTAACTGCGTCTATCGCCCGTTCCAGAGAAATCTCAGAGCCTGGACCTGTCTCGTAATCAGCAATAGACTTGAGATTGTATGCCTGATAAAGAAAAACCCTGAGATTGGCCGGAACTCGCGGCTCATCTTTGGTCAAACGCATGAACTTCACATAGGCAGTGCGTCCTGCGTCGTCGTTGAGACCGACACTAAGCATAGTGTCGGCATGTGAAAGCAATAGCCAAGCCTTTTCAAGAAAGCGTGCTGCCTCCTGCGTCACAGGTCAAGCCCTTCCTCTCTGATTTCATGCATGAGCGGTGAACGCTCCTGATAAGCCTCTGTAGAATAAGGTTTAACATCGAAAAAAACGCCTGCATCATCAATGAACTTAACACAAAGCACTGCCAGTCTATCAAGCTCAACCCACCTGTCTGGAAGCGATTTCAGAAATACGGCAACGTCATAATCCGAATCTTCACAGTCATCGCCGCGAGCGCGCGAACCGAACAGCGCCACACGGTCAAGACGTTGTCCGTATATCTCACCAAGTGCTGCACGAAATCGAACAAGGATTGGGTCAGCGGTTTTCATAGAAATATGTTAGCATAAAACAGTCATTTTTTCCAGAGACTGTGTTTAATGAACAATTGAACTGGAAATTCGTACGTTTAAGTTTACCGTATTAGTCGATCATACTCGGCATGAGTCCCTATCCAGTACCACAGAAGCCCCTCATTTATTTCAACAGCAAGTGCCCTATGCTTTTTACCAATTCTTATAGACCAGTGTTTATCAACTTGCTTCAGATGTATAGAAGGATGATGTGGATTTTCCTTCAATAAGCTAAAATTCTTGTCAGCTAATTTCCTGACATGTGCAGGCAGACCCTCATAGCACGTCCAAAAAGACGCGCCTGCGAAATGTTTCATATCTTTTTATATCGGCCTTGTTTAAATTCTAATACAGCTATGTCGGTCACCTGTTTCAACCTGTCTGATTTAGCATCTTCCACGAACTGTCTGTCCCAAATATTTGCGTCGAATTCGTCAAACCAGTCCCTAAGTTTGGCTAACTCGTCTGCCGTTAAGGTCGTTATTGCCTTTTCTATATCATTTAACGTTTCCACTATGTACCTCAATTCTTTGCACAGTTATCTGCAACCCATTATTAACCATTGCCACTATTATTCAAAATCAGTTAAACTCTATGGGCATTATAATATACCCGATTGATAATATGCCATGTCAATAGATAGGGAGGTTAGATGAAACGCACGAAGATAGTCTTAGAAGACAATGACATACCCAGGCAGTGGTACAATATTATGGCCGATATGCCCACAATCCCAAAGCCGCCGCTTCATCCGGCAACGAAAAAACCGATCGGGCCGGATGATCTTTCGGCCATTTTTCCGATGGCGCTTATCGAGCAGGAGGTCACCCAGGAGCGCTGGATTACTATCCCAGAAGAGGTTTTAGATTGCTACACCCTGTGGCGACCATCTCCGCTTTACCGCGCACACAGGCTTGAAAAGGCACTTGGCACACCGGCCAAAATTTACTATAAGTATGAAGGCGTAAGCCCCTCCGGAAGCCACAAGACCAATACATCTATCCCTCAGGCATACTACAACAAACAGGCCGGTATCAAACGCATAGCCACAGAGACCGGTGCCGGTCAGTGGGGCGCAGCCATATCTCTGGCTGGTGTGTTCTTCGGCCTTGAGATAACCGTCTATATGGTAAAAGTCAGCTATAACCAAAAACCCTACAGGCGTATATCAATGGAGACATGGGGGGCTTCAGTTTACCCAAGTCCCAGCACGTTGACAAACTCCGGCAGGGCTATCCTCGAAAAAGACCCTGAGAGCCACGGCAGCCTCGGCATCGCTATCAGCGAGGCAGTCGAAGACGCAGCCACACATAAAGACACAAACTACGCCCTCGGCTCAGTCCTCAATCATGTCCTTCTGCATCAAACAGTTATAGGGCTTGAGCTAAAGAAACAGTTTGAGCTGGCCGGTGACTATCCCGACATCGTCATAGCCTGCTGCGGCGGGGGAAGTAATCTTGGCGGACTGAGTTTTCCATTCCTCTATGACAAGATACACGGCAGGGAGCTTAGAGTAATAGCCGTTGAGCCGGAGTCCTGCCCTACCCTCACCAAAGGACAGTTCAGGTATGACTACGGCGACACGGCAGGTCTCACGCCGCTTCTTATGATGTACACGCTGGGGCATGATTTCGTACCGCCTGGGATTCATGCTGGCGGGTTGAGGTATCACGCCGACTCATCGCTTGTGTCGCAGCTTACGCATGACCGGCTTATTGAAGCACGTGCCTATCACCAGACAGAGGTCTTCACGGCAGCCCTGTTATTTGCCAAAAGCGAAGGGATTATTCCTGCCCCTGAGAGTTCACACGCGATTAAGTGCGCAATAGATGAGGCACTCATCGCCAAAGAAGAATATAAAGAAAAGACCATCGTGTTTAGTCTGAGCGGTCACGGGTATCTTGATTTAACTGCCTACTCTGACTTTCTCGAAGGTAAGATAATCGACTGTTCGTTTCCTGAAGATAAGATAAAAGAAGCCCTGCAGCGGCTTCCAGTCATTGACTAACATGCGGCACGTTATCTTAGGAACGGCAGGGCACATAGACCACGGCAAGAGTTCCCTTGTCATGGCACTGACTGGCGTAGACCCCGACAGGCTGAAAGAAGAAAAAGAACGCGGTATTACAATTGACCTCGGCTTTGCAGACCTCAGATTCGATGGTCTTACTGTCGGCATTGTGGATGTCCCAGGACATGAACGGCTTATTAAAAATATGCTTGCCGGAGCAGGTGGCATAGACATTGTCCTGTTTGCCATAGCCGCTGATGAGGGTGTTATGCCCCAGTCCAGAGAACATCTTGCAATCTGTAACCTGCTTGGCATAAGGGCAGGTATTGTGGTAATTACGAAGACTGACCTCGTTGAATCGGATATTGTGGAAGTCGTAGTGGAGGAGGTAAAGGACTTCACAGCGGGGACTTTCCTTGATGGAGCGCCGATAATAGCCGTGTCATCAAAGAGCGGTCAGAATATCGATAAACTCAAAACTCAGATTCAGACTACGGCTCTTCTGACAGCCCCCAAATCACCTGACGGAATCTTTCGTCTGCCCATTGACAGGGTGTTTACACTCAAGGGGTTTGGTACTGTGGTCACAGGCACAGCTATCTCCGGTCGGATTTCAATAGATGATGTGATTGAAATTCTGCCTTCAGGGATAAGGACAAAGGTGCGCGGACTTCACAGCCACAACATGGTCGTTAAGACCGGTCTTGCCGGGCAGCGCATTGCAGTAAACTTGCAGGGCGTCGATAAAGATGCAATAAAAAGGGGCGATGTCGTAACGCACGGCGAGACAATCACTGCCACAGACAGGCTGGATGCCGAAGTCAGACTGCTTAAAACAGCCAAAATATTGAAAAACAGGGCAAGCGTTCATTTTCATGCCGGTACGTCTGAGACAACAGCGCGTGTTATCTTATATCGTGTTGATAAGCTCATGCCTGGTGAGTCCGCATTCTGCCAACTGCGCCTTAAACAGCCTATTATCGCTATGGCAGGAGACCGATTTATAATCAGACGTCTCTCGCCAGTCGATACCATAGGGGGCGGACTTGTCCTTGACCCAACCCCACTGCTAAGGAGAAAAAAAGACGACGACTCCTTTTTTGATATTTATTTAACCGGAGATATAATGCCAAGGCTTGCTGAGAAAATCAAAGCTAACACACTTAAAGGTATCCTTAGAAGAAAACTCTACGCCTGGGCAGCTCAGGACATAGCAGTCATAGATAAGGCCATTGAAACACTGAAAAAAAATGGCCTTGTTACTGAGGTAAATGAGATATTATTCCACAGCCTCTCTATCAATCAACTACACGAAGCAGTAATAACTCATTTACGGTCATATCATCACAGAAACCCGCTTCAGTCTGGCATGTTAAAGGAAGAACTCCGCTGGCTGTTTAAGCAAATAGACTCAAAGGTGTTTTATAAGATTCTAAGCACATTTAACGAAGTCACTATTGATAAAGAGTTAATACGCCTGAACAGTTTTAGACCATCTTTGACACAAATCGACGAGGGTATTAAAGCAAAAATCATCGATACGTTAAAACTGTCGGAGTTTCAGCCGCCATCAAAAGAAGAACTTGCCGCTGCGTTTTCGATAAAAGAAAAACAGGCTGAGGATATACTAAAACTGCTTGCCAAAGAAGGCATTCTTATTAGAATAAACGATTCCCTGTATGTAGATAAAGGCGCGTATGATAAAATGATTGGCATTGTCATGGAATTCGCAAAGGGTAAGAAGGAAATAACCGTATCGGAATTCAGGGAGATACTGGGTACGACAAGAAAATACGCCCTACCCTTTTTGGAACATCTCGACGGGAAAAAAATCACTATGCGCGTTGGCAACATAAGAAAGATTTTAGTCGGGTAAACCCTTTACAAGTCCTGCGAAATAGCCGCTTATATCGGCGATGTCAGTGCGGAGTTTGTCTATTGTTGACTGGCCAAAGTCATCGTACATATTGCCCCAGCCCGTGTACTTAAGGAGTATCTCGCCGCTTTCGGGGTCCTCTATTGATAAGACCATGATTATTTTACTCTTTCCGGCGCCGTAGCCAGCCATAAAACTGGCCTCACGGGTGTTTGAATAAATAATGGCTGAATCAGATTTGCAGATAAGATACTTGTATGTATTTGGTATCTCAGTCTTTTTTGTTGTAATAGTCTGAAATCTGCCAGTGTCGCGAAGGGATTTTAATACGGCTGCGTTAATAATGCCCTTTAGTTCATTTAAAAAACTGGTTACCTTTTCTGTCTTTTCAACTTTGGTATCAACAGCGGCGTTTTCCAAAAATACTGCCTTATACTGACCCAGCCTGGCCTGTTTCGCCGTATAGGTACACATTTCTCTCGTGCCGCCTACTGGCAGTGAGGCTGTGCTTTCTTTTGCCCCAGCCAGGGCAGTACCGTTAATAAAAATCTGGATAAGTGCCGCACTAAGAAAAATCACAATATATTTCCTGAGCATTATAAATCCTCCGGTTTAAAAAACCTTGACCTGGTTTTTACCTGATTTTTTTGCCGTGTAAAGGGCACGGTCGGCCTCAGAAATCAACCATTGAAGGGTTCTTGATTTATCTGGTATCATCCCAGCAATCCCAATGCTTACAGTCACTGTCTTTGTGTGAGCAAAGCTGATGTTTAAATTGTTTACATTTGTGCGCATCGTCTCACCGATGAGGGCTGCCCCATCCAATGTTGTATCAGGAAGGACACTGACGAATTCCTCACCACCATAGCGAGCGATAAAATCCCCAGGGCGTCTCAGTGCGTCGCTCAATGCACCCGCTATACGCCTGAGACACTCATCACCGTATGGATGACCTTCCGTGTCATTAAGTTGTTTAAAAAAATCAATGTCAACAAGTACCACAGATATAAAATTACGCCCTCTGAATGCCTTTTTCCACTCCTGTTCGGAATAGTCATCAAAATATCTCCTGTTGGCAACCCCAGTAAGTCCATCAATATAAGACAGATTTGTAAGGATTCGATTGGCCTCCTTAAGCTGGCGTGTCAATGCCTCCAGCTCTATTTCACGAGCCTTACGCCTGTCCATCTCATTCTTTAACTTCAGCGCCGAATCCACGCGTGCCCGCAGCTCCAGCATCTTTACCGGTTTTGTAATATAATCAATAGCCCCTGCCTTAAATGCGTTTTCAAGTGATATTACACTTGTGTCGCCAGTTACCATGATTATAGGTACATCATTATACCAGTGGTTAGATTTTATTTTTTGGCACGCCCCGATGCCGTCAAGCCCCGGCAGACCTATATCCATAAGTATAAGCTCAATATCTTTGTTTATCTTACTATCATATTTATCTAAACCTATGATATCGAATGCCTCCTCAGCAGAAGCTGCTAGCAGGATATTCTTATATCCAATTTTCGTTAAATGTCGGTTCATAATCAAGCATATATCATCTGAATCTTCGACTATTAGTATCGACACATTATCCCCCTACTCATAAACTGTCTCCAGTCTGTCAAGATAATTACTGAGAGCCGTGATATGTCTTTTTATTTCCTCGTAGTTTTTCTCCTTTGTATCCTTTTCAATGACCGTCCCTACCTCGGTAATAAAATCAAATCCATAACCACCACCAGAGCCTTTCAGTTGATGTCCTATCACACGAATTGTATCAAAGTCCCCGGAATCTATGGCCAAGATCATTTTCTTGATGTCATCGCGTCTGTTGGCAAGATAGCCAGGGATAAGATCGGCAAGCTCACTATCTATAGTTATGATTATTGTGTCTTCTGCCATCATATCCTCCAGTTCAATTGTATCTTCAGTTAATAGTAATCAAAGCAATAATCTACCATAATCAGTATAAATTAATAAATGTTAAAATAAATATGTACCGGTGTAGTATTGTATAAATCAGAATGATATGGTATGATAGCTCAGTGTTTGAAGTGTTGAGCGGTCAATCTTGTGATGAGAGTCTTGCAGCGTTAAAAAAGCTGAACAGTACCTTGATGTTCATCCGATTAGCCAAGTGCATTCTCTAACTGCTGATATGTTGCTTTGATATAGGATTACAATGGATATAAAAGCGAAGAACTTTATAATATTATTTTCTGTATCAGCTATACTTTTAGCGATATTTTTTGTATTTTATTTTTTTCTCCAGTTAAATTCTACAGCTTTTGTTATGTCTTCAGGTGACGTAACAGTATATCTTCAGAGTTATTATAACTTTTACAACGGCAGACCATTTCAGAATACAACAGCAACAGAATGTGCTAGCTTTATCAATCCTTACCCGTATATCAACATATTAGTCTGGCATTCATACTTTTTGACAAGCGTTGTTATATCTGCTGTATATTACTTCTTTCCTGACATAAATACTTTGTTTTTATTTTATATTTTGTTTGATTATATTGGTATTGCATATTTTACATATAAGATATTAAAAATATTATCTTTCTCTGATTATAAATTAAAAACATTATTAGCTGTTTCTATTTTTGCAATAAGCGGTTACTTAAGAATTATAGTTGCAAACGGAATCCCATCGCAAATTGTCGGCCCGTTTATCTTAGCTGCATATTATTTCCTTATAGATAATAAAAAATTACCATTCATAATTACTACTATTCTTATATGCCTTATACAGGATGATTTAGCGCTGTTTATAATTACGTTTGCTCTATATATTATAATATTTGAAAAACAATATAGGTCATATGTTTATATTCCGGCTGTATTTGCTGTTATTTATTTTGGTGTGTGGAGTTTATTATGTCAGCCTGCTATCAGACATGATTTTATTAATCATCACTCATCTCAACTGTTATTCCGTTTGAGTGCAATAAAAAGTATTGATCCTATAATCGAAATGTTCAGGCAGCCAATCAGGGCAACTGCCAGTATATTTGCCCCTGCTATGTTATATATTGTTAGTGGTTGTATATTTTATTTTTATTTTGACAGAATGAAAAAAATGTATTGGTTAAAGATATTAGGGCTAGCGCTGATTGCGCCTTTCTTTCATTTTGCATACACTGTATATACATACGCAGACCGTCACGCTACTGTTATGTTTACGATAGATTACTTAATATTAATATTATTTATTAGTAATATTAATTTTAATATAAAATTGAAAAGCAATATCCCTCTATATATTTATTTAAATAGTGTTTTCTTTTCTTTTATAATAATAAACTTCTTATATTTAGGAGGGCTGCCGTACACATTAAAAAATCATACCTATTGGGCAGACAAGGTTGAAACATTAGTAAAAAGTTTTGGTATTGACCTATATCTTAAAAGAAATAACATTGAAAAAGAAAGGGTAAGCAATAAATTTGTTATTGATGCTATGAAAAAGATTCCTATACAAAGCAGCGTTGTCTATTGGACTAATGATACACTCGAAGGTTTTATTGTCAATAGAAATGATATATGGCGCTTCCCTATGTACTATGATCTTGCAGATTATCTAATAATTCAAACAGATGCAACATCAAGTATTTACCAAGTTAAAACTAAAGATGATCTTAATTATAAAATACCAGGTGTCCAGGATAAACAGGCATATAACTTTGAAAGAGATTGGAGTATTCCTAAATCTATAGTAGATGAAATAAAAGATGACCTTGTTAATAAACTAAAGACGCATTCTGTAAAATATGAGGGTGAACATCTATTAATTATCGAAAGAATTAATAAATATAATTTTTTCATGCCTGAATCAAGTTTAGGTTTAGGTTGGATTAAGTATATTAAGATGTATACTTTGTAATATTACTACTGACTTTGTTAGCAACAGAGATTGAAGATAGCTTCTTTTTCTAACACCTGATCTAAGCATCAACCCATAGAAATAACGGCAGGCAGTAGCTTTTTTAGTAAACGATATGTTAGTATACAACAGTGGTGGAACCGGCTGTGTTGCTTCACTCAGGGCTGCTTCACTCATGATAGATATATTTTTCAGGCGAGGCATGTAATTGGCGGCATATTGAGATTAATAAAGAGGAGGTCTTTGATGTCAGGAAGAAATTTGTTGATAACAGGTGGATTTGGATTTATCGGCGGGCATCTTATAGATTATCTTACAAAACAATACCCTTCTGATAGAATTCATGTGATTGATGCCTTGTACTCAAATCCTATTCCTCATGAAATGCTACTAAATGAATTAGGGCCAAGAGATAATTTGACCTATGAAATCTGTACAATTGAAGATTATTATAATAAACAAGACGACACTAAGTGGGATCAAATTTACCATTTGGCCTCAATTGTCGGCCCTGCTGGTGTATTAAAATATGCGGGGAATATTATAAAAAGCATTGTAATGGATACATATTATTTAATGGACATAGCTTTGAAAAATAATGCCAGACTGCTGGATGTTTCAACAAGTGAGATATATGGTGGTGGACAGGAGGGTTATTGCAGCGAAGAATTTGCAAAAATAATTCCCCCTAAAACAACGATACGTCTTGAGTATGCAATTGCCAAATTGGCATCAGAAACAGCCCTGATTAACAAGGCAAAGGTTTCTCCTCTGGATGTTGTAATTATTAGACCCTTTAATATTGCAGGCCCACGACAATCAGGAGTAGGAGGTTTTGTATTGCCACGCTTTATTTTTCTATCGATTTACAATAATCCTCTGACAGTTTTTGGGGACGGTAAACAAATAAGGGCGTTTACTCATGTTAAGGATATTGTAAAAGGCCTTGTATTAGCAATGAATAAAGGCAAAACAATGGAATCCTATAACATAGGCAATCCTGAAAATAAAATTTCAATTGATGAGCTTGCATCAAAAGTAATACAAATCACAGGCTCAGGGTCATCTAAAATATATGTAGACCCGAAAAAATTATATGGTAATCTTTATGAAGAAGCAAATGATAAATATCCTAACGCTGTAAAGGCAATAACAGAGCTTGAATGGGAGCCTGGGTATGCGATAGACCAGATTATTAAAGACACTTATAACTATATGAGAAAGCTGAATGAGAAAGACCTGCTCAGTTTAGCTGGCGGTCATTTAAGTTAACTACAGTGTATAATAATCAAAAAATCTCAGTAGTAATGCCTGCTTATAATGAGAGAGAAGGGGTTGGTCAGACTATTAAAGCATTCCTTGAAAATCCATATGTAGATGAGGTAGTAGTTGCTGATAACAATTCAACCGACGGCACATATGAAATCGCGGTTGAAGCCGGAGCTAAGGTAGTTAGAGAGCCGCGCCAAGGTTATGGATATGCGTGCAGAACTGCTATAGAAAACGCTTCCGGTGACCTGATTATACTAACTGAATCTGATCATTCATTTTATTCCGATGACTTACAGTTACTTTTTGCCTATATTCCCTACTTTGACATGGTTAAAAGCGCTAGGTCTAACCATCATCTTATCACTGATGATGCCGACTGGACGGTATCTCTGATGTTAGGAAACTGGATAGTGTCAAAATATATGCAGTTGTTATATTTTGGGTTTAAATTTACTCAGGATATGCACATGAGAGAAATGGGGGGGACATACAGGGTGATAAAAAAGAGTGCCTATGAATTAATCAAGCCACATTTGACAGAAGGTAAAGGGGCATTTTTGGCTGATATGACAAGTATTGCGATAAAAAAGAATTTAAAGGTTTTAGAAATTCCGGTAAGATACAGGGGAAGATTAGGTACGTCTAAAATTACAGGAAGCAGATGGAAGGCAACATTGCTGGCACTGCGGATGATATGGATTATTACCAGAAACCGTTACAAAAATCTGGATGATTGACTATGATTTTAAATCATTCCTTTATAGACAGCACTCTGATGCTATAAAATGGATAAGTGTTATTTTTGCAGCGGTGAACCATATGTTTTAAAAAAATCACAAGACGGCTGCTTATATAAATGTAAGAGTTGTAAGTCTGAATTTATAGGCTTGCTTTCAAGTGATATTAGTTATAATAAGGGCTTTTTTGTATCTCTGTCAGAGGATAATTATGATAAGATAATAAGGGCAAAAACTAATAATTTTATTAAACTCATAGTTGATAACTCTGTTGATTTAACGAATGCAGTCATATTAGATATCGGTTGCGCTATAGGTCTTTTGTTAACTGCAGCAGCCTCTTTTAATCCTAAAAAGCTTTATGGACTGGATATTAACGAATGGGCTGTTAATCAAGCAAAAAAGAACTTGCCAGATGCTCATTTATTCTGTGGTTCACTTGAGGATGCAGTTCAAAGTGGCTTTATTAAAAAAGGATATTTTGATATTATTACCCTAACCGATGTAATAGAACATATTAATGCTCCTGATATTAAGAGGTTTTGTCAGCTATTATTAGAGCTTCTAAAAGAAGACGGTAAACTGATCTTTACAACCCCTGATATAAATTCTTTTTCTCGTATGTTATTAGGTACTTTATGGTTCCATTATCAAAACGAACATGTAACATTTATCAGCGATAAGGGGTTTAATCAACTATCGAAGGATTTGAAATTCGTAATAGAGAAAATTGTCCCTTATAAAAAAGAACTTCCCATAGGTTATATTTTTAACATCCTGAAATATCATACAAAAGGGCCTATTCGCTGGTTAGGAATTATTTGTCTTCTAATTTCAAAAGCGCTCTTTATGAGTGAACTAACATTGTCTTTTAAAACAGGGGAATTATTACTAATCATTTCAAAAAAACATTAACATTTTCTTGTGCTGCGCTGCTATCAGGATGCTCTCACTGATGGCAGCCAACACATTCCGTCAAGTATTCAACTAAGCCATTACCCTGTAAAGTCCGACACTAGGCCTTTGATTTATCTACGAGTTTCCCTTTTTTCAACCACGGCATCATGGCTCTGAGTTTGCCGCCGACTTCCTCTATCTGATGAGACTCACCCTTTCGTGTCAGGGCATTGAATACAGGTTTGTTGGCACGGCACTCCAAAATCCACTCACGGGCAAAGACCCCGGATTGGATTTCAGTGAGGATTCTTTTCATTTCTTTCTTTGTCTCTTCGGTAATAATTCGTGGGCCGCGCGTTAAATCTCCGAATTGGGCAGTGTTACTGATAGAGTAGCGCATGTTGGCTATACCGCCTTCATATATCAGGTCAACAATGAGCTTTACCTCATGCAGGCACTCGAAGTATGCCATCTCTGGTGCATAGCCGGCCTCGGTGAGGGTCTCAAACCCGGCCTGAATCAGCGCAGTGATGCCGCCGCATAATACTGCCTGCTCTCCAAAGAGGTCAGTCTCGGTCTCCTCTCTGAAATCAGTCTCGATGATGCCAGCCCTGCCGCCACCGATTGCGCTGGCATAGGCTAATGCTATGTCTTTCGTATCACCAGAGGGGTTCTGATGGATTGCTATCAGACACGGTACGCCGCCGCCCTTTACATATTCGCTCCTGACAAGATGCCCTGGGCCTTTCGGGGCTGCCATAAACACGTTTACATCGGCACGAGGCACTATCTGCCCGAAGTGAATATTGAAGCCGTGGGCAAAGGCTATATACGCAGACTTTTTTACGTGCGGGGCTATCTCGTTATTGTAAATATCTGCCTGATACTCGTCGGGCAGGAGAATCATTATCACATCTGCAACTTTTGCTGCCTCAGATGGCAGCATAACATTAAAGCCTGCCTCCTCTGCCTTCTTCCAGCTTCCGCCCTTTCTCAGCCCAATGCTTACATCCATGCCGCTTTCCTTGAGATTATTGGCGTGGGCGTGACCCTGGCTGCCATATCCCATGATGACTATCTTCTTTCCCTTTAATACATCAAGTTTTGCATCGTTGTCATAGTAAATCTTGATCATGAAAAAAAACCTCCGAGTTTTATTTTTTACGCATTTATGAAGCGCTCCAATGAGGTGCTGTCGGCAACGGCATATATTGCAACATTTGAAACGATGCGTTTTATCAGACCACTTAGGACAGTGCCCGGCCCAAGCTCAACAAACACCTCCACATCCATGCTGGCTATAGTCCTTATCGAATCCTCCCACAACAGGGGGCTGTTGAGCTGCCTGACAAGCGAGGACTTAATCTTGTCAACCGTACCCAGCACTATTGCATCGGCATTATTTACAATAGGTATATCAGGCTTATTAAACGGGATGGTCTCCATATATTCGCCTAGCTTCTCTGATGCGCTCATCATTAAAGTACAGTGAGAGGGCACACTGACAGCCAGGGCAACTGCGCGCTTTGCGCCTTCCTGCTTGGCAAGCCTTATGGCCTCCTCTACAGCCGACTTCTCACCTGCTATCACTATCTGTTCAGGGCAGTTATAGTTTGCCGGTGAGACGTACCCTGAAGTGGAGTTCATACAAATCCTGTCCACTGTCTCTCTGTCTAATCCAATTATGGCGGCCATCAGACCCTGCCCTTCTGCAACGGCATTCTGCATAAAATGGCCTCTTTTTTCAGTTAGGACAACTGCGTCTTTTAATTGCAGCACACCGGCTGCTACCAGGGCAGAGTACTCGCCAAGGCTGTGTCCTGCTACTACATCTGGTTTAAAGCCTTTTAATTTTAGCACAGTGAAGGCGGCTATGCTGGTTGTTAGGATACATGGCTGCGTGCGAAATGTCTTATTAAGCTCATCCTTTGGGCCATTAAAACACAACTCCGATATGTCATAGCCGAGGGCATCTGAGGCATCTTTATATACAGCCCGTACCTCGTCGAACTTTTCATAAAAGTCAAGCCCCATACCGACGGACTGGGAACCTTGCCCAGGAAAAACGAACGCAGCTCTTTTCATATGCCTTTATCCCCTTTTATCTTCTTAATTGCTAATGGAATGACTTCATAGAGGTCACCTACGATGCCATAGTTGGCTATATTAAATATCGGCGCTTCCGGGTTCTTATTTATCGCCACAATTATATCCGATGACTGCATCCCTACCATGTGCTGCACAGCGCCAGATATTCCACATGCGATATATATCTTAGGGCATACAGTTTTGCCAGTTTGACCAACCTGATGACCGTATTGAATCCACCCCTCATCGACTGCCGCCCTTGAGGCCCCAAGCGTGCCACCCAGAAGCCCAGCAAGTTCCCTGAGTATCTCAAATCCCTTTGCACCGCCAAGCCCTCGCCCTCCAGAGACTATCACCTCGGCATCCTGCAGGCTTATATTGAATAATGAATCATCTTTTACCACATCAACAACCTTTGTGCGCGATGCCTTTTGTGGTTTATCTATTTTTATAATCTCTCCCTTTCTATTCGTATCATAGCCGCTGGTTTTCATAACCTTCGGGCGCACTGTGGCCATTTGCGGCCTTGTGTCCGGGCACAGTATCGTTGCCATGATATTTCCACCGAAGGCCGGTCTTATTGCCAGCAGATTGCGCGTCCCTTCTTCTATCCCCAGAGATGTGCAGTCTGCCGTCAATCCAGCATGAAGGCGCGCTGCTACGCGCGGGAAAAACGACCTGCCCACCGCTGTTGCACCGGCAAGGACTATCTCAGGCCTGTGCTCGATTATTATCTTTGACAGCAGTTCCGAATATGGTTCGTCGTTAAATCTCGTGAGACTGGCGTCATCACACAAGTAGACTGTATCAGCCCCCCACTTGATAAGCTCTGCTGCCTCTGACTCACCGGCACCAAACAACGCCGCACTAAGCGGGACAGACAGCGTATCGGCCAGGGTCCTGCCTGCTGAGAGAAGCTCAAATGCTACATGGGCAATGTGCCCTTCCCTCTGCTCTGCAAATACGACAACACCCTTATAGGCGGTCAGGTCTCCCTGTTTTATCTCTGCAGGGGAATCTTTATATTCCTTAATCGCCCCCTCCGGACACACGCTCAAGCACGCGCGACATAGTTGGCAATACTCGTTTATTAGCGCCTTATTTTCAGACATCACTATTGAGTCATACGGGCACGAGGAAACACATGTCTGACACCCCGTGCATAACTCCCTGTCCACCTTAATCTGCATGGTTACTCCTCTTTAATATTACTGTGCAATATTTTTTATATACATTTAATGGCCTTTAGGATTGAAATCAGCTCACCGGCTTGTTCTTCAGGTGTACCGGCTATTACAATCCTGTCTTTTTTCATCTCCGGCGCGAAGATATTCTTTACCTGTGTCGGAGAGCCTTTCAAGCCGAGGTTGTTCTCATCCAACGCAAGTTCTTTGTGGGTCAGCTTTCTGATTTCGATTTTCTTTGCCCGCATCTTCCCCTTCAATGACGCCATTCTTGGTTGGTTCAGCTCTTTTACAACCGTAAGCAGTACAGGAAGCGGCGCTTCCACTACGTCATAACCTTCATCCATCAGTCTTCTTACCGTTATATTATCACCCGATACGGAGGCTATCTGGCTGACGTATGAGATATGCGGGATGTCCATAAACTCTGCAATGGCAGGGCCCACCTGAGCGGTATCACCATCGATGGCCTGCTTGCCACACAGTACAATGTCAGCGCCCAGGAATTTTATCGCAGCCGCCAGCGTGTACGCGGTTGCCCATGTGTCTGAACCAGCAAATGCCCTGTCGGTAAGCAACACTGCGTCGTCTGCCCCCATAGCGACTGTCTCCCTGAGAGCAGCCTCGGCCTGTGGCGGTCCCATGGTCAGTACCGTAACCTCTGCGCCAAGCGCTTCCTTTATCGAGAGGGCTGCCTCAACTGCGTGCATATCATATGGGTTTATTATGCTAGGCACACCGTCGCGTATCAATGTGTTTGTCTCCGGGTTTATTCTTACTTCGGAGGTGTCGGGTACCTGCTTTATGCAAACTATGATTTTCATCGTTACTTGTTCCTCGAGAATTCTTTAATCAGGTTTTGGGCGATGACATTTCTCTGTATCTGATTTGTACCTTCATATATCTGGAGAATCTTGGCGTCGCGCATCATCTTCTCAACAGGGTAATCTCTCATGTACCCGGAGCCACCCATCACCTGAAGGGCATCTGTAGTAACCCTCATGCCAACGTCTGTTGCAAAGGTCTTGGCCATTGCGGAGGACTTTGTAATGTCCTTTGCACCGCTGTCCACATATCGTGCAACACTATAGACCAGCGCCCGGGCTGCCTCTATTTGAATTGCCATGTCGGCAAGCATGTGCTGTACGGCCTGAAAACCTATAATAGGTTTATCGAACTGTACGCGTGTACGGGCAAAGTTTGCCGCCTCCTCAAATGCACCCTGTGCTACACCGACACCCTGTGCCCCTACCCCCGTGCGTGACTGGTCGAGTGTCTTCATGGCTACTATAAACCCCATTCCATCACGCCCAAGTATGTTGTCTTTTGGTATGTGGCAATCATCAAACACGAGTTCGCATGTGGTTGATGCCCTTATACCCATCTTCTTTTCCTTCTTTCCAAATGTAAAGCCTGGCGTACCCTTTTCCACTATCAGGGCAGATGCACCGCGCGCACCGCGCGATTTATCAGTCATTGCTATGACCGTATAGATGTCGGCCTCACCGCCGTTTGTTATCCACTGCTTTGTGCCGTTGAGGATGTACTCGGTGCCGCTTTTTGTGGCCGTAGTCTGTATGCCTGCCGCGTCGCTGCCAGCATTGGCCTCAGTAAGGCCAAAGGCAACGAGTTTTTTCCCTGATGCTATGTCAGGCAGGAATTTCTTCTTTTGTTCATCAGTTCCAAACAACAGTATCGGATATGTTCCAAGCGCATTGGCCGCATAACTTGTCGAAACACCCAAACATGCACGGCTCAACTCCTCAACTGCAAGGCACAGCTCTAAGGCACCCCTGCCAAGCCCGCCGTACTGCTCCGGGATGAACAGCCCAAACATGTCAGACTGTGCCAGTACTTTGATTATTTCAGTAGGAAATAGTTCCTTCTCGTCAAGCTCTGCCCTGACAGGGATGATTTTCTCTTGCGCTATCTGGCGGGCAGTATCTCTTATCATCTGTTGTTCTTCGTTTAAAAAGTAATCCATGTTGCCTCCAATTTTGTAAACTATACTCTAAATATATGATAAATAAACGGCGTGTTATCAGCCGCTTACATCCATATGCCTTATCAGCAGTGACGGGCTGCCTATCTTGCCGTAGAACTTTAAGTCACTGCCAACTGCCTCCACATCTTTAAACATATCAAGGAAGTTGCCGGAGATGACGGCTTCTTTAATAGGATATGCCTTTTTACCATTTTCTACCCACATACCGCTTACACCAACTGAAAACTCCCCTGTGATGCGGTTTGCCATGTGTATGCCCATCGCATCTGTAACGAACAGACACTGACCGGCTGTGGAAAACATCTCTTCAACTGCCATTGTATCAGATGAGGCTGGCTCTATGTAAAGATTGGACACCCCGACTGTTGGAATCCCTGAAATCCCTGACCTTGCAGCACTCCCCGTCGATACAGTACTGCCCTTTGAAGCGGTATAAATATTATATAAAAATCCATTTAATACGCCGTCTGTCACAAGGGCATTCCTTTGTGAAAGCACCCCTTCGCCGTCAAACGGGCGGCTGCCTGCCTTGCCATCAAGGAGCGCATTATCTGTTATATTCAGCTTTTCAGAGACTATCTTCTGAGAAAGGTTCCCTGCCAGTATGGATTTACCCTTTTGGAGATTCTCAGATGACAGCGACGAAGCCAAAAGGCTGAGAAAATCTGCGGCTACGGAGTTTTCTAATATTACAGGTATCTTTACAGACTTAAAATGTCTTGCATTGAGGAGTTCCAGCGCCCGCCCTGCCGCCGCAGCGCCTACCCTCTCCGGTGAGACCGCAGCGAGAATCCTGTCATACTCATAGTCCCATCCCATCTGGCTGTCACCATCGGACTCTGCCATCGCCATCGCTGAAAGAGAACACGATGTAAAGCGGTAACTACTGCTAAGCCCCTCAGTATTAGCAATATACACCTCGCCAGAAGATACAGAGGCCGACGCCTTCCTTACCTTTTTCACCCTTGCATCAACCGCAAGTGCGGCGCGCTCAACCCCTATTGCCATGCCTGCTATGTCTGCTTCTGTCATGGCAAAGGCGGCGTCATCATGTGTGATAACATGGCTAGCGTTTTGTGGCAATCGACCGCAAAATGACCAGTTTTTATCTTCTTCTAAGCAGGCTGCCGTTGTGACTGCCATATCAACAGCCTCCCGCCATCTTGATAAATCGTTCGTATAGCTGAAACCATGCCTCTGACCATCTAAAACCCGTACTGAAAGCCCCGATGCCTCTGCCCTTTCAAGCGCGTCAACTGAGGCATCTTTGGACTCTGCGGTTATATTTTTTGCAGATGAGACATAGACCTCGCCTATCAAACCTCTGCCTGATGATAAGTAGTCCAATATCTTGTTAATTAACTCTATTTCCATATTTGCTCAATCTTCATAGTACGTGGCCGATGCCGAATCGGACTCCCATACGGTAACTGCCGTAAGTCTGACAGTCTCTTCGACGATTTTCTTCTTCATGGAGTCGTAAATCCATCTTGAAATGTTCTCTGAAGATGGGTTTATCTCCGTAAAAGGAAATACGTTATTGAGAAAAGCGTGGTCAAGCTGGTCAGTGACCTCTTTGGCGTAGCGCTTCAGGTCGTGGAAGTCCATAGCGATGTCGATGTCGTTGAGCCTTTCGGCCTGGACATAAACCTGAATACGCCAGTTATGACCGTGGAGTTCTTCGCACTTGCCCTTGTAGTTTCTAAGCTGATGTGCTGCACAAAATGTTGTCTCTATCATTAGTTCGTACATGATTTATTAAGCACCTCTTTATGTTTATCCGGGTTGTTTTAGTATAGCCACATATGGGAGGTTTCTATAGTTATCGTTATAGTCCGTACCATAACCCACGACGAACTCATCCGGGATTTCAAAGCCCGTGTAATCGACATCAACCTCTACTAAGCGGCGCTCTTTTTTGTCTAGTAGTACACATATTTTCAGCGTGTTTGGTGATTTCTGTAAAAGTTTTTCTTTAATATAATTCAGGGAAATCCCCGTGTCAATAATATCTTCGATAATAAGAACATCTTTGCCGGTTACAGGTTTCCTTGTATCTAAGTGTATGTTGACCTTTCCCGTTGTGGTCGTATCCTCATAGCTTGATGAGACGATGAAGTCCACAGTCAAAGGCACATTAATGTGCTTGACAATATCTGAAAAGAACATAAAGGCACCTTTTAATATCCCGATAGCCAAGATTTCCCTTCCCTTGTAGTCTGAGTTAATCCTGTCGGCTAGTTCTTTTACCCTTGCCCGGATTTGTTCTTCGGTGAGCAGTGGCCTGTCAAACATCATCTGCGCCCTCCCCTTCGACTTTCAGTATCTTATCTTTAAAATCTCCATTGGTTAACATCTTCACAGTATTTCTGAGGGCAGAGGCGTCCATCGACTCAATGGTGAGCATAACTCGATATTCAGCATTGTGCATAACCGGATATGAGCCAATCTTTACGTCCTTATTACCAGCAACAACTACGTTTAGAAAAGGTGCTATCTCAGACTCATACTCTGTAATATAGACCTTTGCAAGGAGAATCGGACGTTCGTTAAAGCTCTCCTTGAGGACTTTAAACTTGTCCTTGAACAACTCCGGCTGTCCGGGCAGTATATACACGTTTTTATAATGGATAATAGGGAATTTTATGGTGCTGTGCTTGATAAGAACGGATGCTTCGGGGACTTCTGCCATCTTTAATCTCTCAGGGGTGAGCTTATCTCCATAGTGGGCAGTGAGTATTGCCTTTAAATCGCTGTCAATTGCGATATTAACGCCAAAACCTTTCGATATACCCTCTATTGTTACATCATCGTGCGTAGGGCCAAGGCCGCCCGATGTAAACACATAATCATATTTTTTAGAAAAAGCTGTTGTCTCGGCAGCTATTTCATCGACATCGTCAGAGATAACAGAAATACGGCGAACGTCAATTCCCTTGGAGCGCAACCCCTTTGCCGCAAAACCTGAGTTTATATCATCTACCTTGCCTGACAGGACTTCGTCGCCAACTATAATGATACCAGCCGTCTTAAGCATTACTTTTAGAAATCATCTCCTCTTTAAAGTATTACTTGTTGAAATTATACCATAGTTACTTGAGATAAATTACATTTAAACCCGCCGCGTCACAACCACCGGATAATACCGTATCAAGTAAATCAGGGGCACACGACATCGCATATTTTCTATACGTCTCAAGCCACACCAGCAAAACCATATATTACTTTATATGGCAAGTTAAAATCAACTGCCCGAATTGCAGAACGGCCTTATGATTTTCATGGGCGGGGGCGAAGATTGACCCTATTCATGTATATTTCGTATAGATTTCGTCGTGAGGCAACACGCTATCATCTCAGCCAAATACAACTCTTTCTAACTAAACCTTTCTATAAGTATGGTTAAAACATGGCTTGTTAAAAATGATGATATTGTGTAATATTATCGTGGTACCGCATGAGACATAAGGTAAACTTAGGTTTAACGCTCATTGGGAATGATTGGCTTGAACAGTTCAACAGAAGCATTTAATCAGCATCGTGACCATAGTCACAGCCTAGCAGGCATCTTTTTAGGTGTTTTTGTTGCTTATGTAGGCTGGCGATGTATGAACTATTATTCTGGAATACTCTGGGCAAGTGATTCCGCAATTTTTGTGAACATCGCGCATCACATGATAAATGGGAAGCTGCTCTACCGTGAACTGTGGGAAGATAAACAGCCCATGGTCTTTGTCGTCAACTATCTTGCCCTGAAATTTGGTGATGGAACATTTAACTCAGTAAGGCTGGTAGAGCGGTATTTTGCCGTTGCAGCCGCACTGGTCTTTTTTATTTCCGCATTGAGAACTTTTGCATCTTCGTGGTTGGCAGCCATATTTACCGTTACTTTTTTGCTGGTTTTTTATGATTACAGAACAGGCGGTATCTTTGACATGGGTAACCTGACAGAGGAATATGGTTCAGTGTTTATGATTACCGGGGTACTTTGTGTTTTAGAGGCAGTGCGTCAGGAAAACTTATACTATGCCTTACTATCTGGGATATTTTTTTCTCTTTCTGTGTTTACAAAAGAGCCTTTTTTTCTTTCTGCCCTGCCATGGGTGATTTATTTATTTATAATGAAGGTGGAAACTACTGGTCGTTTACAAGCTAATTGGAAAAATATGATATATTTTGCTGCTGGTGCTGCGATTCCGTTGATTATTGCATTGACATTTTTTATCAGCACAGGGATTTTTCGGGACTGGCTTGACGTGTTTGACCATAACGTGGTGATGGCACGTGAGCGTCAAGCGGCGGTTCCTCTTTCTCAAATGATTAACAAGCGTTATAATGCCTTTTTATCACTTATCTTGTATGTTAAGACCGTTAATATATTTTTCACTCTTGGTGTTTTAAGCATATTTCAAAGATCATTTCTCAGGACAAACAATTATATTCCGGTGGTGTTAGTGTCATGGTTCACGATGAGCTTTATTGCTACAAACATACAGGGTTCATATGGTCACTATTATATTATGATGGTGCCTGCTTTCATTATGACGGCGTTGAGTGGTGCAGCATTTCTCGTGTTTAATCTAAGGCGTATAGCCGGTCAAACATCTGCCGCTGTTGTGGTGGTAATCCTTTTTGCTGTATCGCTGCTCACAATGGATTATTATGTGATCAGTGGTTCATTCAGTAAACTTAAGTACACATCGTCAAAAGTTGCAGTAGATGCGGTTTCGGAATACATAAAGGAACACACTAAAGACAGCGATACAATATGGGTACTGTCGTATAATAAATATATATATTTACAGTCGGGCAGGCTTTCACCTACAAAATACCTTTTTCTGCTTGGAGATACATTTCTTCCGACAAAAATTGGCTCTACGGAGCAAAAGATGCACACTTTAAGGGACAATTTAACGACTAAACCACCAAAGTTTATATTCTTAGAGTCTCTCACCCAACTAACATGGTTGCAGCCCGTTGGAATTCCCGAATGGTTTCACAATAACTATATTTTAGACAGCACTTGGTATGATGGAGACCTATATATAAATGTTAATTCGCTGTAGCCGCAGCAAAACATAATGCAACGTGGTGTATTAATACAGCCGTAGTCTTTCCACCTAATGAGTTTCTGTCCCTTTATGTATAATGGAATCCGATTCCATATAAATGGGTGCAGATTCATATTTTCTATGTTACCCTAAAAATTATTATTTCGTATAATCAAGCACTTACAAACAATAAATTATGGCATGGAAATTGCACTTATTAATGTTGACATACTATTGTTTTAGAAAATATATTCTGGAGGTCATATAACGATGATAGATAAAATAAAGTGGCTCTTTGAAACTAAGAAAGTCTATTTGGTGTTGATAATGGCTTTGATAGCCGCAGCGATAGTTGGTATAGCAGTAATAATGAGCCAAACAAATGAAGATATCGTATACGCATGGCAGGACGATTCTGGTCAACAATATGTTACAACTCAGACAAGAGATAGTTTAGCACCAGAAAATATATACCCAGGTCATGCCGAAATAAGACTTATAAAAGTTGATGGTACAGCATCTCCCCTTAAAACGAAAACTGGATATATAACAGTTACTTATAAGCTGGTAAATCCACCGGTTGCGGTTTATCAACTTGCAGAAAACAGCGGACACCGTACTATATATTTGATAGGTGAAACACACCTTGGAAAAAGCCAAAAAGCAGTGGCAAAAATAATCACAGATATCATTAATACTTACGAAATAGATGCAATATTTCTTGAACAGCCGGAATCGCTCAACTATGACTGGTCAAAATATAAGTCTCTCGAAGGGCAGCCAGACAATGCCATTTATGCCTTACAGGAGCAAATGCTTATTGATGCAGAAAAACCAATGCAGCTTGACTTCGGTAAATATCAAAACTATTATGACGATGCAAAGCCCAAAACAAAAGAAGAGCTTATAGCCGTTATGAAACAGATAGTGACTGAAAACGGAGAAGAAGGTTTATTGATAGTTAACGCCGCTTTGGAGAATTTGACTAAAATAGATGAAACACACAAATACTATGAAGAAAGTAAATATATCTCTGCGGCAGATTATCTGTACATTATGCTGAATCTCAAGGGAATTAAAATACCGTTTTATAATGTAGAGTCAGACAGTCTGAGAAGCGACTTTAAATCAACATTGAGTTCATCTCACGATACTACTGATAGAGACATACATATGGTCAATAAATCAAAAGGGATAATACAGTCAAACAATTACCACAGGGTTATCCTTATCTGTGGGGCGCTTCATCTTGATAATCTAAAGGAGATGTTTACTAAGTTAAACTATGATGTTAAGGTTGCATATAACTCCTTAGAAGATAAATTTAAAGTAGACGAGGCGGTGCTTGTAAATCCTGACTATGTAAATGAAATTGCAAAAAGAGGGCCCAGCGCTGGTTTTGCTCCTCAACCGGACTCAATAGTGGAGAGTGTTCCGACAAGACAGATTATGGTATCTATCGATAAATATTTCGAAACAAACGGCAAGTCATTTTTTACACCCACAGAGAGAACAGGTCTAAAAGATAGTTTCCTGCAAGAATTTAAGGCAAAACAACTAAAAGGCGCTCAAGACTGGAAAATTGATGTAACTTTCGGAGGTAAAACCCTTATAATTTCAAAACATAATGGTGAAGACAGCCTTAAAATAGAATCTACACCGCTCATGGATTTAAATAAATCGATAGCTCGTAATGCCAATAGTGACAGGCAACGGGCATATCTATGGAATAACAGGCAATATAACGAACTGATCGGTAAAACAAGTATGAATGGATTTACGTATGGGATCGTTGAAAATCAGTCTACAAATGATAAAAAACTAACCAATACACTATATAATGGTAAAAACGGTTCGCAGAGCTACTTTAAACTTACAGAGATAGTCGATGCCATGATTGAGAAAAACCCAACAAATCGTGTTATTTATTTAGCATTAGATGGTTACACTCCCAAACAAGTAAAGTCGTTTGAAAATACTGTAAATGTTCATCTTGAGAAACCAGAGAAAGCAGCTTATAAAGTCATTATCTTGGATAATCCTAAATCACCTGATGTAAGGACCTTTTTTGAAACTCCTGTTGAAATAAAAAGTGTTAGTGAAGTAACTGAGGAGACCTCTGGCCGTTTTGATAAACTATTTAAATTCGTAATAACATTTCTTACTCCGAATAAGCAAGAAAAGATAATGAATGTTTATGCAAGGACAAAAGAGATTGCTCTGCAATTAATTCAAGATATAAGGTCAATTATAATAAAACAGAATGCCAACGTATCGAAAATGACTATGGCTGAAAGGGCAACATCGATGAGGAGCAAACTGCTCTCAAATAAGGATATCGTAATCACCGTAGAAGATTTGAAAAATCAATTTGAAGAGGCTCAGCTAGTAAGGATATTTATGCTTGAAAAACAGAAGGCTGTATAAAGTAAAGCAATACAATGACAAAACCAAATCAATGTGTCATAGGATTCACGATTCCTCTTGACGAAAAAAGCTTTAATAAGCAAAATAGAAATCCTGATATTGAGTATGTAAATATTAATTTTCTAAAAAGATGGTGGCAGTATCATCAGTATATTGTAAATGCTTATGATACTGATATAAGAGATAATTTAAAACGTCTTAAAGTAAATATTTGTTACAACATGACATTTAATGATTATAAAGAGCTTTTTTATTCCAATAACTATAAGGCAATTATACTCTTTGCCCACAGTAGAATAAAGGATAGCGTACATGGAATTGAGTTTTATGACGGTTTCGTAAAAAATTCAGAGATTGTCGATATGTTGCCATATGATTATCCCGGTGTAATTGACTTATCTGCATGTAATTCTCAAATATTAGCAAAAGAATTAAAGGCAAAAAACCCAAAATATCTTATTGGTTCAAAATTTATTGACATTATACCAACTGCATGGATGAGTTATTATCTTTTATTATTTAACTACTTAGATGAGAATGAGGCAGACTACTCTGAGGCATATGAAAAAGTATCCAGATTCTTTATAACAGGTAAAACAGATGTTTTAGAAAAGGAGAAGAAATGAATATATTTTTAAAGAGAGATTTATTTGAACAGTATCTAAAAGATGTCGATATGATGCCAATTGTAAAGTTAGGAGGAAGAAAGAGGAAAATATTATCTGAAGATGAGTACAGTAATGCTAATAATAAACTCGCTAAACTCCTAAGGCAACCTAGTAATCACTGCAAATATACAGCATATTTTATATTTTGCTTGTTTGTGTTACTATGTACTGATATGTTCTTAATGTATTATCTTCCATCTTATGCAAGCGGTGATTCCATATTAACGTCAAATAAATATATAATACTCGGATTAATTACTCCGATTTGTTTTTTAATATTGACTTTATGGAGAGAAGTAACAATTTTTAATATTATTTTTTCAGTCCTAGCTAATACAGCACCTGATAAAGCAGTTCTTATAATCAGCGAAATAATCACACTATTATTATTTAAAAGGGATTAAGATAAAAATGTCAAAAAATAATAATACAAACAGAAATATGTCTTTTATTGCAATTGATAAGTTTGGATTGGTGGGAGGCCTTCTTATAGCAATAGTTTTTTTGTTAATGGGTCAGATAGCTTATTTTATAGTTTATAGTATGAAAGTAGATAAGATGGAGGATAAAATAAAGGAAATGGATAATAAAATAAAGGAAGAGGTATGCAAAGATTTAAAGAAGGTATTAGGTCATGAGGAAGCATTTAAAAAAATACCAACAATTGAGGCTGCTGTCACTAAAATAGCTAAAACAAAACCTATAGAAAACAACACTCCAAAAAGAGCAAAAACATCTTTTTCAGATAATCAATCGCTGAAAGTAACTGAACATCAATTTGAAGCTGCAAGCAATGTGGTGACGTTTGAACTATATTTCAAACAGAAGTAACTCTCAAACAATAGCATTATTTATTCAGACAGAGTGTCTGGTTATCAAGGAGAAACCTCCTAATCTTGTTTCCAAACAAGGCTGCTCCAAGCGCCATACACGGTGGTCATGCTGGTATTCATCTCTTTCAAATACCCTATTTTATCGTCACACCGCCTTTAACATGCTCGCCGTGCGCCTGCCCTAACATGCCGCAAACCTGCCCTACTAAAAATATTTTCGCTGCCAGCAGGGTATTATAAAAAAAACTATTTACAGGACTGATGTAAAAGTTTATACTACCAGAGCCGTGAAATAGTGCGCGTACCTTGGCATTGCGCAAATAACTTTATTAAACGTGTATAACTTTTAGAGGAAAACCATATGAAAACGAACCGCCTAAGACATTTCCCAAAACTGCTATTATGTTTGTTGCTTGCTATTTTGACTATGAACTCTTCGGCTTATGTCATGGCCGCGCCTGCTTCGGCCGTCTCTGCCGCGCCTGCTGCCGAACCACTGGTTATCGCTATTGAGATAAGGGGCACGAGGAGAATCGAAGAAGGGGCTATTAAGGCCAAACTCACGCAAAAGACAAATCAACCCCTCTCGCAGGACAAGATATCCGAAGACGTTAAGACCGTCTACAAACTTGGATACTTCGACGATGTCAAGGTTGAGACAGAGTTCTTCGAAGGCGGCCTTAAAGTCATCTACATACTAAGGGAAAAACCTACTATAACCAAAATAGCCTTCTACGGTAACAGCGAGTTAGACGATAAAAAACTCAAGGAAAAAATCACAGTCACAGCAGGCTCCATATCTGACAATACACTAATTCAGGACAATGTCAAAAAGCTTAAGGACTACTATGACAGCGAAGGCTACTATTTATCGGAGATTTATCCTATCCTAAGCGCAGCTAAAGACGGTGAGGTTACTCTGACATTCGAGATTAAAGAAGGCCCAAAACTAAAGATTCGCAGCGTGGAGATAACAGGAAATCAACATATTGCCACAAAGAAGATTAAGAAAGTCCTGAATACCTCCAAGTGGTGGATACTCTCATTTTTCGATGGCACCGGTTTCGTAAAAAAGGATGCACTTGAAGAGGATGTCTTAAATATCCAGAACCTATACATGGACTATGGATATTTAAATGTCAAGATAGCCGAGCCTAAGGTGATAGTCAGCGAAAAGGGCATCACCGTGCGGTATGATATAAGCGAAGGACAGCCGTATAACCTTGATTCTATTACCATAACCGGCAATACCACTTTTGACACTGAGACACTCTCAAAACTCATCACTATGAAGCCCGGAGCCGTCTTCAGTAAATCGGTGCTGACCAAGTCCATAAACTCCGTCACTGATTACTACACAGAAAAGGGCTACGCAACGGCAACAATAAACCCCGTTGTACAACCAAATGAAACCGCCTTAACTGTCAAAGTTGACCTGAAAGTCGAAGAGGGTAAGGTGTATAAGATCGGCACCATAGAGTTTTCTGACAACACAAAGACACGCGACAAGGTTCTAAGACGTGAGATAACAATAAATGAAGGAGATACTTATGACAGCAAGAAGTTAAAACGGAGCTTCCAAAACATAAAAAACCTTGACTACTTTGACAACGTCGAGGTATCACCAAAACCACAGCCCGACTCAGACGTAGTTGACATAGATGTGAAGGTCAAGGAAAAGATGACAGGCTTTATAAGCGTTGGCGGCGGCTACAGCTCTGTTGACAAGATGATAGGAATGATACAGTTGACCCAGACAAACCTGTTCGGCACAGGAGATTATATGAAAATAGCAGCGGAAGTCGGCGGGTCTTCCCTGTATGAGATAACCTATAAACACCCGTGGTTTCTAGATAAACCATATACGGTAAGCGGGAGTATCTACCGACTGGACAAAAAATACATCGATTACAGCCGTAAGGCAACCGGTATCGTTGTAGGCATAAGCAAGAAATTCTGGGAATATTGGGAGGCAGGGCTTGCCTACCGTTTCGAGGCTGTAAATGTCCACGATGTAAATGACACGGCTTCGAGATTAATACTTGAGCAGGAAGGATACTCAACCACAGGGAGCATTACACCATCCATATCGCGTGACACCAGAGACAGCTACATTGACCCTACAACCGGCTCAAGAAACAGTGCGTATGTTACATTTGCCGGGGCATTAGGCTCTAATCATTACATAAAAACCGGCATTGAATCTCTATGGTTTTTCCCATTTATTGGCCCAACAACATACTCAGTCAGGGCAAGATACGGCTACGCAACCGGTTATGGTGGAAACCAGCTACCACTATATGAAAGATTCTATGTTGGGGGTATAACATCAATCAGGGGCGTTGAATTTGGACATGCCGGACCACAAGACTGGGATGGCACATATATTGGCGGCACCAGCCAGGTACTGTTAAACAACGAGATTATATTTCCTATATTCCCCGAGATAAAGTTAAAGGGGGTATATTTCGTGGATATCGGCTCTGCCCTGGGAGGCGGAATAACTCTGTCAGATGTTAAGTATACTACAGGCGCAGGAGTACGGTGGATATCTCCCTTTGGCCCAATACGCCTTGAGTATGGAGTTAATCTTAAACGGACCGATGGGGATTCCTTTGGCAGACTTGAGTTTTCTTTTGGGAATTTCTTTTAACCCAAAAATTAACCCAAAATTTAATAAGAAGCTTTCCAAAAATGGTTTAAATAGAGTATGATATATGGATATAGAAAAAACTTAGGAGGAAAAATGAAGAAAGTTTCGATGGTATTGGTATTGGTCGTTGTGCTTTTATTTGCCGCAACTGCGGCGAAGGCTCAACAAAATGTAAAAATCGGTTTTGTCGATATCCAGAAAGTGATAAATGAATCTGAGCCTGGTAAAAGGGCAAAAGATGCGTTAGAGTCCTACATAAAAACGCACCAGACCAAAATCGAGGAAAAGGAAAAGGCAATCGACAGCATGAAGGCTGATTTAGATAAAAAAGGCTCTGCCCTTTCCGAAGAAGCAAAGAAGAAAAAACAAGATGAGATGCAGACTATGGTCAGAGATATAAAGAGGATGGCTGCAGAGGCTCAAGATGAGGTAAGAAAAAAGGAAACCGACCTCACAAAAGATGTCTTTACAGATATTAGGACTATAATTCGCCAGATAGGAAAGGATGATGGATATACAGCAATATTGGAAAGCGGTGCAGTGTTGTATTCCACAGATAACGTTGACATAACAGACAAGATTGTAAAGAAACTAAACGATCTAAAGAAAAAATAGCCGGCCGTATGAAGCTCATTGAGATATCCGATATGTTGGGAGGCCGCCTAACAAGCGGCCACGACATAGAGATTGATGGGGCATGCGGTGTTGATGACGTAAAAAGTGGTCAAATCACATATCTCGCTGATCTAAAACTTACCACTAAGCTAATAAACTCACAAGCAAGCGCTGTGATAATTAAGCGTGAACGCCATGATATACATATTCCACAGGTAGTTGTTTCAAACCCATCTCATGCGTTTTCGAAACTTCTGAGGATGTTTTACACTAAACCCTTCAGGACGACAGGCGTGATGAATGGGGCATATATCTCAGAAGGCGTAACACTGGGCAAAGACATAAGCATATATCCTGGGGTATATATTAGTTCCGGGGCAGCAATCGGTGACAATACAACCATCTATCCTGGCGTTTATATAGGAGAAAATACGATTATTGGTCAGAACTGCCTGATTTACTCTAACGTGTCAATACGTGAAGACGTAAGAATAGGCAATCGTGTTATACTGCAATCAGGGGCTGTAATAGGCTCAGATGGTTTTGGATATGAAATGGACGGCGGGCGGTTCATAAAAATCCCTCAGATAGGTACTGTAATATTAGAAGACGATGTAGAAATAGGAGCAAACACAACCATAGACAGGGCAACCACAGGCTCCACAGTAATTGGGGCAGGGACAAAAATAGACAACCTTGTCCAAATAGCGCATAACGTAAAGATTGGAAAAAACTCCATACTCATTGCCCAGACAGGCATTGCAGGGAGTTCCTCACTAGGCGACTATGTCGTGCTTGCCGGGCAGGTGGGCATTTCAGACCACATAGAGATTGAAGCAGGCACAAAAGTTGGTGCACAGTCGGGCGTAATGGCAAATCTCAAAACAGGTGCATACATGGGTTCACCCTCACTCCCCCATTTACAATATAAAAGGTCGCACATATTGTTTACGAAACTGCCAGAGCTAAATGATAGGATAAATAAATTAGAGAAACAACTGGCCGAGTTAACTAAAGATATAAATATATAGGCCCATTTGGGTTTAAAATATACGCCGGAGGTCATGTAAGCCATGATAAATATAATAGAGATATTAAAGACGCTGCCACATAGATATCCGTTTTTAATGGTCGATAAGATAACTGAACTGGTACCTGGAGAGAGCGCCATTGGGATAAAAAATGTAACAATAAATGAGCCGTTTTTTCAGGGACACTTCCCTGGGAATCCCGTAATGCCTGGCGTATTAATCGTTGAGGCGCTGGCACAGGTGTCTGGTATATTAGCCTTTAAATCCGGGGTAGAAGGCAATACCGTGTATTTTATGAGCATCGAGAAGGCCAAATTCAGAAAACCAGTACTGCCTGGCGACACCCTGCAGCTCATCATTAAATCAATCCAGAAGCGCGGCAAGGTTTGGAGATTCTCCGGCAGGGCTGCAGTTGGTGACAACACAGTGGCGGAGGCGGAGTTCACTGCAATGGTAACCGATGTAAAAGACCTCGTCGTCAGCGTGGAGGAGAGATAACTATGCAGATACACCCAACAGCCATTGTCGGTGCAGATACAAAAATCGATGATGAGGTAGTTATAGGACCTTTTTGCATAATTGGCGACGGCGTTAAAATAGCAAAAGGCACACGTTTAATCTCAAATATCGTAATCGACGAATATACAGAAATTGGTGCTGACTGTGTTATTCACCCTTTTGCCGGGCTTGGATTCCCGCCGCAGGATTTAAAATATGACGGAAGAAAAACCGGTGTTAAGATTGGCAGCAATACAATAATCAGGGAGTACTCGACAATCCACAGGGCGTCGGTAGGCGGGGATGGGCTTACAGAAATAGGAGACAACTGCTTCATCATGGCCTACGTGCATATTGCCCACGACTGTAAGGTAGGAAACCACGTAGTAATGGCAAATGCAGCCACGCTTGCCGGACATGTCGAAGTTGAAGACCACGCGGTCATAGGCGGCATTGTAGCAGTACATCAGTTCACAAGAATAGGCGCGTATTCAATGGTCGGCGGTTTTAGTGGGATCGGGCAGGATGTCCCACCCTTTACAATTGCATCAGGGGCAAGGGCAAAACTCTACGGCCTCAACAGCATTGGGCTAAAACGGAAGGGTTTTACCGACGACCAGATTCAAAATCTGAAAAAGGCTTATAAGATACTCTTCCGCGACAAACACACATTAAAAGAGGCCATAAAACAGGTAGAGCATGAACTGGATATGACAGATGAGATAAAAAAGCTAATAGAGTTTATATCGAACAACAAGAGGGGAATATGCCGCAAGACATAGAGAAAAAAACCCTTGGGTTAATTGCGGGCATGGGATATCTGCCAATGGCAGTTGCCGAGGAAGCACACCGTCAGGGCTATAAGGTGTTCGCAGTTGGTCTTGAGCCTGTTGTCAACGAGGCCCTTAGGGACTATGTCGATGACTTTACCATTGTAAACGTAGCCAAGCTTGGCACACTGATAAAGACACTAAAAGGTGCAGGTCTGACAGAGGCTGTTATGGCGGGGAAGGTGCCCAAATCCCTTCTGTATAAAAACAAGACAATGCCAGATATGAAGGCTGTGTCTTTTCTAATAAAATTAAAAGACAATAACGATGATTCCATTCTCAATGCCTTGGTTGAAGAGTTTAAATCTGAGGGCATAAAAATACTTAATATAACAGACTTTACATCAGGCATGTTAACACCTGCCGGGCTTCTGACAAAAAAAGGCTTATCAAAGGACGAGCAGAAAGACATTGACTTTGGCTTTCCCCTTGCGAAGGAGATGGGACGCCTGGATATAGGGCAAACAATCGTGGTAAAGGGACGCGCTGTCATGGCAGTTGAGGCAATAGAGGGCACAGACATGGCAATCAGAAGAGGTGGTGAACTGGCAGTCACCGGCGCTGTTGTAATAAAAACCAGCAAACCGGCACAGGATAAACGTTTTGACTACCCAGCCGTTGGACTTGATACAATAACCGCAATGAAGGAAGTAAAGGCCAGGGTGCTGGCAGTTGAGGCAGACAGCACGCTGATAGTCCAAAAGGATGCAGTTATTAAGGAAGCCCAGGCTGCCGGAATCTCTATAATAGGAGTGAAATATTAGAATATGTTAAATCACACAAAAAGAATCACACTGCTTACGCTTACGTTAATCTCTATAGCTTTGCTGCCAATCGCCTCACATGCAGTAAATCTGAATTTCCTGCCGTTTAAAAAAACAGAGATGACACGGGTCTTCAGTACCAACCCCGTACTACTGCCCGTTGGTGAAAACGCCGCTGGAAAGATACAAATAGGCCCATCGGGAGCTGACGTCACATATAACGAAGACGGTGACATAATATTTACAGGTTTGGACAAAGGCGGGAGAAAATGGCAGTTTCAGACCAACAACTTTACAACAACAGACGGCTACAAGGCGGAAACGGCAGACCTTGATAACAATGGAATAACAGACCTGATAGTCTATGTCCCGGTAATGGGTATGCCCCCTGCCCCGGAGTTTGAGCTTATAACACTGATGTTTGATTCCCAGGGCGCCCCGATACCGTATAGTTCACCGGGTTATTTTCAGAAACTATTCGATTTTAATAAGGACAAGCGGGCTGAGTTCATGCACATAGCATATGACTACAACTACTGGATTACAACGCTTTATGAAGCCGATGGGGCAAGGTGGAAGGCAGTAAATTCCATCAAAGGACCTGAGGGCATACGGGCGTTCCCTATGTATTTCTCGTTTACAAATTACAGAAGTGTACCGCCGCCGGGCACATATCCATTCGCCTTTGACGTATCGAACACCAAACCCCACGCCGCCGGGCGCATTATGTCCTATAAATGGGGAAAGGATGAGCAGCAGTCTGACTCCGTGTTTGTAGTGGTTAATACCAATGACGGCAAAACGCTGACCTGCAAAAAACCGTTTTCTGCTATTTTAATAGAAAACGGGACTGAAAGGAGAATCGTCACCTCATCGGCAAGCAGGGATGCCGTTAACACTGCCCTGAATGACATCATAAACGATAATTACAAATTAAGTTTTTTCGGGTTCAATCAAAATGCGACTGGGCCAGCCGCCTGTGTGTCGTCGCTGATATGGGCTAAACAATAGATCAACACACATATTTTTTCGCTGACGGGGCTTTTTTCGTTAACAGGGAGTAATATATATGGAAGGACGGGAAAACTATCTCGCGCATTTCATAGACAGGTGCGTTATTAACTCTGGCGCTATCGGGACTGATGAAATTCTCAGGGGCAAGTTGACCGTTTTAGTTTATGAAGGATTTAAGGTATTGCTGTTTGCTATACATCACTGGCTTGAGACCACCGGTGGGGTTGTTGCAATCAACCATGATAAATTTAAGGAGTTGCTTGTAAATTTCGGAGTATCAAGAGGACTTGACCCCAATGATATGCTCGATATAGCAGAGATAATCTCCGAAACAATCGACGGCGAAAACGTACATGCAATAGTGGACGAGATAGTAATGAACTTTAACGACTTCACGCCAGATAAAGCGCAGATAACCTATGCCTACGACAGGCTTGAGAAGGCATGGGACATCCTGGGAGACAAAAAGAGGGCCATAGAGTACGCAATAAGGGTGCTTGAGCTGGACCTCAGGACATATGGAGAGTCGCATCCGTCAATTGCCGACAGATACAATAACATTGCCCTTGCGCTCTATCGAACAGGCAATTATGACAAGGCAGTAGATTATTTCAAGATGGCCCTCCGTGTCGATCTCGCGCTATACGGCGAAAACACCCAGCGTGTGGTCTCCCGGTACAACAACATAGGGATGTCCTTAAGGTCTGCAGGACAGGCGGCAAAGGCAATTGAATACTATGAGAAGGCTTTAAATATTGACAAAATCCTCTTGGGCGGCACACATCCGGCCATCTCAATGCTATACAACAACATAGGGCTGGCGTGGGGTGTGCTTGGCAACGCACAAAAGGCAATCGAGTATTATAATATGGCCATATCCGCAGCAAGTGTGCGCTCTGATGAGGACAGCTCAGACATTGCCGCGATATACAGCAACATGGGACTGGCGTGGCGTGCGATAGGACAAATAGATAAGGCGATTGAGTGTTATAGGAAGGCGCTGGAGATAGATATAACAATATATGGTCATAGCAGCGTAAACACAGCAAGGGATTATACAAATCTTGGCACGGCGTGGAGCATCCAAAGAGACTTTAAAAAGGCGATGGAATATTACATGTGGGCGTTGGATATAGACCTTGAAATACTTGGAGAAAACCATCCTGACATAGCTGTGGACTATAACAATATAGGGATGGCGTGGTGTTCACTGGGTTTTGTATACCGGGGGATAGACTACTACATGAAGGCAATAAAGATAGACGTGAGCGTATTTGGGGAGGAACACGCCTCAGTAGCCACAAGATATAACAATTTAGGATTAGCATGGAGAACACTGGGAGACTTACAAAAGGCGATAGATTATTACGGCATAGCGTTAAAAATAGACACTATCGTACATGGAGAAAACCACCAGAGCGTAGGACGGGATTTAAACAACCTGGGTTCAGCATGGAGCGAGAAAGGAGACAGGGAAAAAGGTCTGGAATATTATAGAAGAGCGCTAAAAATTTTCACAGAAACCTACGGCGTCGACCACCCTAATACACTAACGGTCAGAGATAATTTAAAATCATTAGAACACTTGCCATATGATTTCATATAAAAAATATCATCGCCGACCATAGAGCCAGGGCAAACGCATTTGAAAATTAAGCAGAAATTGTCTATATTTTAGCTATGACCGATGCTTTCCTGGATTCCAGCTTTCGCCGGAATGACAAAACCAGAGCATGGAATGATATTGTTAGGTGTTCTTTGCTCGGTTTTGTCTGTCATTTCCATGTTTTTTATCCTGTCACTCCAGCGAAAACTGGGATCTATAGGACGAAATGATTATTGAAATTTTCAAATGCGTTTGCCCTGACCATAGAGACTTTGGCTCTATCATTAAACCGCCATAAAATGCTATATTATAAGCTACGATGTCATTTAGTTTATCGACGTTAGCATATAAAAACATTCGCAGGAAGTTCTTTCGCAGCATGGCAATTGTTGCAGCCGTGATGGTTGTAGCCGCTACACTGTTTTCAGTGACTACTGTGATGGATTCGGTCGAGACAAGCCTGAAGCGAGGCACAAGGCGTCTTGGGGCAGATGTGATGGTCGTACCCAAAAATTCAGAGGCAAAGGCAATGGCGTCGCTCCTTGCAGGTGAACCATCAACTTACTATATGGACAGAGGGATTGAGGAGAAAATCAGGAAAATCGAAGGTGTCAAAAAAGTAGCCGGTCAGTTGTTTCTCAAAACCTCCTCTTATAAGTGCTGCGACACCGGCGATATGTTCATAGTTGGTTTTGAACCGGAACACGATTTTACGATAACGCCATGGCTTTCCGAAAGCCTGAAAAAACCCCTTGTGCCGAGGGAGGGAATCATGGGACGCGCTATAACGGCATACATACCAGGGTCAAGCTTTCAGATATACGGTCAATTGATTACAGTAGTCGGTGCGCTAGAGGCTACCGGAATGCCGTTTATTGATAATGCACTATATTTGCCCATCGAATCGTTTAAGGGAATGATTGAGACTACCGACAATGGCTCTGTAAACATATTTGACCAGATAAACAATGAAATATCAACGATACTGGTGCAGGCAGACCCAGAATATGCGCCGCGCAGGGTAGCCATCTTCATAGAGAGCAAGATAGACGGCGTAAAGGCAATCGTGTCCGAGGATGTGGTGGCCACAGTCAGAAAGCAGCTTTTTATGCTCTTAAGAAGCATCCTGTCTATCAGCGTAATACTATGGATAATGTCCATACTGCTTATCAGCGTGGTCTTCTCTATGATAGTAAACGAGAGGCAACGTGAACTGGGACTTTTGCGCGCCCTTGGTGCAAAAAGAATAGATATTTTTAAGTTGATAATATCCGAGGCAGCAGTGCTGTCTATCTCTGGAGGGATAATCGGCATAGGCATTGGGGGGCTTTTCCTTTACATATTCAGAGCGCCGATTAAGGCCGCCCTCAATGTCCCTTACATGTGGCCGCAGCCCATCAATCTGGTATTATTAGTGCTGATATGCCTGTGTTTGTCATTTCTCACCGGTACGCTTGCCGCCCTTTATCCGGCTGTCAAGTCGATGAAAATGGAGCCATATGCTGCAATCAGGGGCGGGGAATGATATGTTAGAGATAACAGGTATCAGAAAGAGCTATAAAATTGGAAAGGATATAATAAAGGCCGTTGACAACGCCACCTTTAAAGTCGAAAAAGGCGACTCTATTATGATCTTTGGTCACTCTGGAAGCGGCAAGACTACGATGTTGAGCATTATTGGCGGCCTGACAAAACCTGAATCCGGTACCGTGAAATACGGAGATACCGACTTGTGGTCACTCACTGACAATGATTTATCAGAGTTCAGAAACAAGCGGATTAACTTTATCTTTCAGTTCTCAAGTCTTATTCCAACCCTAACTATATTGGAAAACATCATCCTTCCAACTGCATTTAACAAGACAGCAGACAGACACCAAAAGTTTGAGGCCAAAGATCTGCTGTCAATGGTAGGACTTCAGGACAAACTAAATGTCTATCCATCGCAGTTAAGCGGCGGGCAGCAGCGCCGGGCAGCCATAGCACGGGCGTTTATCAATAATCCGGAGATAATCCTTGCCGATGAGCCCACAGGTGACCTTGACGAGGAAACCGAGGCCGAGATGCTTGCACTCTGTAAACAAATGAACCTTGAGCAAGGCATCACATTTCTAATCGTCACACACAATACCGATATTGCAAAACAGTGCAACAAACACTTTGTCATGAACCGTGGCATTTTAACCCCTAAAGATATGAGTTAATAATGCCTACACTCTCTCGTAACATTTTCCCCGCCCTACTCTTTTCAATCGCCGTATGTGCGTGCAGCTCCGGCCAGTTAGAATACACCAGCGTGGTAGATCACAACGGCGCCATAGCTATCCCGCTTAAAGAGATTAATAACGGCGATGTGCATTTCTTCACCTATAAATATAGTGGCACAAACATTAACTTTTTCGTGAGAATGGACGGCAAGGGCAATCTGCACACTCATTTTGACGCCTGTCTTACGTGTTTCAGGTTCAGAAAGGGTTATGTGGTTGAAGGGGTTGAGATAGTCTGCCGTGAGTGCAAGCGAAAGTTCATGCTTAAGGATGAGAAATGGTCAAATCAGGACACCTGTATTCCCATTGATATAGACAGTGAAATCACAAAGGATACCTTAGTGATAAAAAAGGAAACAATGATTAAAGGAGAACGATATTTTACAAGGAGGACAAATCAATGATTAAATACTGTTGTGCGCTCATGCTTTGTTTATTACTTGCCACAAACGCTGTTGCTGTGCCGCCTGCGCCCTGGGAGGCCGACGAAATCATAGGCAAAACCGCCCCGGATTTTACATTAAAGACACTGGATGGCAAAACCTTTTCCCTGTCATCGCTCAAGGGAAAGGCTATCTTAATTAACTTCTGGGCAACATGGTGTCCGCCCTGTGTTGAGGAACTGCCTTCGATGAATAAGTTATATCTGAAATATAAACAAAACGGGTTTGAGGTCGTAGCAGTAGACCTTGACAGTTCAGTAGCGAAGGTGAAACAATTTATCGCAAAAAATCCACTAAATTTTGTTGTCGCACTAGACCCGGACAAACAAGTAGCGAAAAAACTATATAAAGTCACAGCGCAGCCAACATCATTCCTAATAAACTCCGAAGGAAAGATTATAAAAAAATACCTTGGCAGTATAGATTGGTTTGACGATAGTGCTCAGAAAGAAATCCAGGAACTATTACAATGACCAATTTAAGGCAGAGGAGGCGCAGGGCAAATGCAGTATGTATTTTTATGTCTGTCATTCCAGCGAAAGCTGGAATCCAGTCTTTTAAAAATGAGAAATGACAACATCTTTGTGCCCATGTAAAGACGACAGGAGAGAGTAAAAGGCTGAAAACACCTTTTAACCGCATTTTGGCATAAGAACTGGATTCCAGCTTTCGCTGGAATGACAGATTTAATGCTTTTAAATGCTATATTTTGAATTAGTCTGACTTTAAAATAACAATAAAACGCATATAGTGCGTTTGCCCTGAGAGGAGGCGGCATATATGAAAGGAATACAGTACATGACAGATGACAATGGCAACAAAACAGCCGTTGTCATCGATCTCAGGAAATATGGCAGCGTGTGGGAGGATTTCTATGACAACCTCAAAGCATCTGAACGTAAGGACGAGCCGAGGGAATCTATTGAAATGCTCAGAAAGAGGCTGATACAAAAGGGAAAGCTCCTTGACTAATTTTCAATCTCCTTTGCACGGTCAGCCAGCAAGGAACTTGAATCACTTGATGATCCTCTCGTCTCAAAGATATTTAACAAGATAGAGGCGCTGGCTAAGGAGCCGCGACCAAAGGGTTGCATCAAGTTAAAGGGCTGCGGGAATATCTGGCGTCTTAGAGTCGGAGAGTACAGGGTAATATATTCTATTGACGATCGGAATGTAACGCTTGATATAATTTCTGTTATTCCAATTCTAAATCAATGATGAACTAATAATCCAGGGCCAAGCCACGATGGAGCGCACTCTTTCCTTTGTGTTTT
>JAMOAZ010000013.1:0-74711 GCA_039908505.1 Nitrospirota bacterium | reverse complement strand
ATTTGTCTGGAGAAAAAGAGAAGTTCGCGGCTCGCAACTAAGAAATACTATCTCTAACTTATGCAATTAGACACTAGGGATGTTACACAACAAAAAATATTGGTAGAAAAACTTGCAGAAAGCGAGCAAAGATTCAGGACTGTATTTGAAAAAGTACCAATCGGAGCTACCATTATAGATTCAACAACCGGTGAATTTGTTCAGGTTAACCGTCAGTTCTGCAAGATTACCGGTTATTCTTGTGATGAGATACTTGGCCTAAGATTTCAGGATATTACGCATCCAGACGATTTGCAGCATCAACTGGATGGGTTAAAACTATTGGACAGAGGTGATATACCGGTTTTTAGTATAGAGAAGCGGTATATTCACAAGAGTTCTAAGATAGTATGGGTGAAACTTATATTTATTTCTTTGCAAAATGCTACAAATCAACACCCGCTTAATCTTGCCATAGTTGAAGATATTACGGACATGAAACAGATGGCAGATACACTGAAAGATAAGGAACAGGATGAGATTGAGGCACAGCGTAAGGCGCACTTCGGCACATGGACATTTGACCCTGTGAGTACTCAATCGCAGTGGTCGTTAGAAATGTTCAATATCATTGGTATAGACCCCAATACAGGTCCTCCTCTCTACCCCGGTCTGATTAACTATATCCATCCCGATGACTGCCGGCGTTTTGACGATACGGTAAGAGAAGCAGTACAACTTGGTAAACCCTATGATATAGAGATACGCATCTGCCGTCCCGATAGGACTGAAAGAATCATTAACAGCATATGTGAGCCTGTTTTAGACGATGCCGGTAAGGTAGTGAAATTGAGGGGTTCGGCTTTAGACATCACTGAGCGAAAAAACTTAGAGACAAAACTGGAAGATATTCGTACACAACTCCAATCGATAATAGATAGCTCAACCGCCGTTATTTTTCTAAAAGATTTACAAGGTATATATATGTTTGTAAATACAATGTACGAGAAGCTCTTCCATATAAGTAAGAAAGACATTGTTGGCAAGACCGACTACGACATCTTTCCAAAAGAACTTGCCGATAAATTCAGAGAAAATGATATAGAAGTTGAGAAAAAGAATGCATCTTTAACCTTTGAAGAGATAGTTTTGCATGATGATGGTCTACACACATATATTTCTGTAAAGTTTCCCCTGCACAATACAAAAGGATATCTATATGGCGTATGTGGTATAGCTACTGACATTACCGAGCGTAAAAGAATGGAAGAAGAACTGAAGCAGTTAACTACTAATCTTGAGTCAATGGTAACAGAAGAAACAAAAAAACGGCGTCAGAGTGAGCAAATCCTGATACAACAATCCAAGATGGCGTCAATGGGTGAGATGCTTGGACTAATCGCACACCAATGGAGGCAGCCTCTGAACGCAATAGGTTTGATAGTGCAGGATATAAAAGAGGCTTATACCTACGGAGAACTTGATCAAACATACATAAATAATACTGTTGAAACAACCATGAAGCATGTAAAATTTATGTCAGTGACGATAGATGATTTTAAGGACTTTTTAAAGCCTTCAAAAGAAAAAGTCAGATTCAATGTAAAAACTTCCATAGAAGAACTGCTCTCAATGTTTGCACAGATGTATAAGAAGAATGATGTGGACATTTCTATTATGACTGAGCAAGATACACTGCTCTATGCAGATGGATATCCAAATGAGTTTAAACAGGTAGTGTTGAACATTCTAAACAATGCCAAAGATGCTATTACTAAACCATGTTTACAGGGGCTGATTGAAATCAATATCGCTAACAATGAAGAAAGGGACAAGATAATATTGTCTATCAGGGATAATGGAGGCGGTATTCCAGAAGACATCATAGGTAAAATTTTTGAACCATACTATACGACAAAGGGAAATGCAGGCACAGGGCTTGGACTCTATATGTCAAAAACGATAATTGAGACTAATATGGGCGGTACGCTGACGGTCAGTAATACAGACGGAGGGGCGGAGTTTACTATATCTCTGGATGTGATGGTGGAGTTAATCTGACTGGGTTGGGGTCTGCATCAGGTAATAGGGTATTTATGCAAGAATGCTTTCCCGGAAATCTTCAAAACGAAGACTAAAGTGGGTTTTGCCACTGATCCTCCATGATGATTGTTCAAAATATATGTAAATTCAGCCTAAATTATCTAATGTGATTGCCATGTGCAATAGAGCGTGAAAGTACAAAAAAATACCGGTGTAACACATCTTTTGGTGTTACACCGGTATATGCCGTGTGTCTCTATATGTTCTTAATGGGATTTTGCTGGTGCTGCGGGCTTGGTGTCTTCTTTCGGCATTATATGCTCTGCACCTGCTGCGATAGCCTTGCGGTTCCAGTCAACCTCGACTGCACAGAGGTATGGTCTTCCGTCGTCTTTCGTCTTAGGTATTGCAAAGTTCAATGCGTAGTGGCATTTCTTACATGCACCGCGCATGTCCACCATTCTCTTGCTGGCAGTGTTGACAATAGCTAATGCGCTGTCATCCTGGTCTGGGATCTGTCTGCTTCCTACGAGTGCGTATTTACCGTCCGGGGTGAAGTCCACATCGTGCGGGTTGCCGCCTATTAATACCCTGTCAGTTACCTTGTTTGTCTTAATATCAATAAGTGTTACCGACCCTGGGATCGAACCGCCTTCCGTGTAGCCTACGCCAGCCGGTTTGCCGTCTTTTAACTCTGCGCCGTCTGACTGCCACAGCTCATCTGAGCCAGGCTTAATTCTTGCGCGGTGGATAAATATTCCTGCATCTTTTATCTGACCAGTTACTTTCTTGGTCTTTACGTCAACTATGCTTACAAAACCACCTGGCATATCGGAAACAAATGCAGTCTTAAAGTCTTTAGAAAAATTAACGCCACAGATAGATTTGCTTACAGGAAAGCTGTCAACCAGTTTCCTTTCCTTAGGGTCAAATACATAGATATGACCATCTGCCATATCTGAAACCCAGATTGTCCCGTCGGCGGCGATTGCCGAACCGCAGTGCTTTTTACCTACTTTTACCCATTCAGTCTGTTTGCCGGTTTCAACATCGATATCTTTTTCATGTCCGTCAAGCGAAAACACATGGATAGTCTTCTTATCTGGTGAAAGCTGCAAAGTGTCTGCTGGCTTGCCGTGTGTGTATCTGGCTAAGTCTCCGGTTGCTAAATCGAGTACCGCTACGTGTCCACCGTGTGTCTGAATATATGCTACACCTGAAAGTTTGGGTGCCTCCTCAGCGCTAATTACACCGGCTGCCATCACCGCAAACACTAACAATGCTAAAACAAGATACTTTCTCATTTGATCTCCTCGTGTATAGTTTTGATATAGTTTTATCTGTTCTTAACCACGGCTGCTGCCGCGTTGACTGCTGTAGGATTTCTCAGTCAGCCTCATCCTCCCGTTTGAGTATTATTACGCCCCGCCTCGATGATTATCACCTCCCATAAGCTGTAAATAAGCCGCAAACTGCTGAGCCTGGACAAATAAATAAAATCACAATACACGCGCATTAGATCGTTTTACGGTCTCGTCTAATTTGCAACATTATAACATAGGTTAGTTAAAATGTCTACTGTTAAATAATTTGTGCAGCGCAGAAATTTTGCGAACATCGTCTCATTTCATATATAATATTGCTAATGGATGATATATCTCTGATGCGCCGCTGTATTGCACTTGCCAGACGTGCATGTGGAAGTACAAGTCCAAATCCTATGGTTGGTGCGATTTTATATAAGGATGGACGGATTATTGCGGAGGACTACCATAGGAAGGCCGGTGAGCCGCACGCCGAGGCTCTTGTATTGAAAAGTGCAGGGGCTGCGGCAGAGGGTGCGACACTGTACGTTTCACTTGAGCCGTGCTGTCATACGGGTAAACGGACGCCGCCCTGTACCGATGCTATCATAGGGGCAAAGATAAAACGGGTGGTTGCCGCCATGTTAGACCCCAACCCATCAGTCTCCGGCATGGGGCTAGTAATGCTCAAAAAGGCAGATATTGAAACAGCAGTTGGTATCTTGCAGACGCAGGCAGAGAGACTAAATGAGGTATATATTAAGTATATCACAACAAAAACCCCATTTGTAATACTAAAGGCAGCGATGACGCTTGACGGGAAAATGGCCGCCCCTGATGGACAATCGAAGTGGATTACGTGTGAGAAGTCCAGGCGCTATGTACACAGGATAAGGAGTTCTGTGGATGCCGTATTAACTGCAATCGGCACTGTAAAGGCCGACAATCCACGCCTCACCGCAAGGGGCAGGGGGCTGCGAAGCCCTGTCCGCGTATGTATAGACCCATCTCTGGAGACCCCGCTGGATTATGAAATATTAAAAACCCCGCCCCGCACTATCATCGTTACTAAAGAGCAGGATACAGGGGGATTTGCCCCTGGCGTTGAGCTCATCCACTATGATGGACGCCTTGATTTAAAATGGCTGATGCAGGAACTAGGGCAAAGGCACATCACATCAGTGATGATAGAGGGCGGGGCGTCACTCACAGGGCACGCCGTAGAGGACGGTATTGTTGATAAGGTCATATTTTTCATAGCGCCAAAGATAATCGGAGGAAAGGGTGTCTATTGCCCTGTATCTTCAAAGACATTCAGGAGTGTTGAAACCCCCTATGAAGTGTATGATATGAGGTCGAGGGCTTTGGGTACAGACATCGTCATTGAAGGGTATTTGGGGTATCTGGAGGTGAACGGGTAAGCCCTATTTTTACAGCATTGATTATTCTTATCTTTTTTCCGTATGTTTTTGTTAGTATATTAGGGAGTGTTATGATTGATAATTTTCAAAATGGTATTGACCCATATCTTCAAAGGGTTAAGGTACTCTATGTCGAGGACGAGGATGTTATCAGGGATAGTATCGCACGGTTTCTTAAACGGCGTATAAAGGACCTTTTACTGGCCTCCAATGGCAGAGAAGGCCTTGAAATATATAAAAATGAAAGCCCGGACATTGTTGTAACCGACATAATGATGCCCCAGATGAATGGTATTGATATGTCAGCAGCAATAAAATCTATAAACGATGACACCCCGATTATCATTACCTCAGCGTTTAACGACGAGGACTATTTTCTTAAGTCAATAGATATTGGCGTCGTAAAATACATTAAGAAACCAGTCAATAACAACGACCTACTCAATGCGCTTGTCAAGGTGGCAAGGGCAGTATCTCAGCAGAAAGAAATAGAGGCAAAAAACGAATTCATCAGAACGATTCTCGACAACAATCCCACATTCATTATGATTACCGATATAGACGAGATATATTTTCTGAACTCTTCGTTTTTAAAATTTCTTGGGTTTGAGACATTTGACGAGTTTCTTGAAAAGGGTAAAAACGTAAACCGGTTTATGGTAGTAAAGGAAGACAGTTTTTATAAAGGTAAATCGTTTAATGTGTGGATAAAGGAGGCCATAGCTGCGGAGAAAACTGATTATATCATCCATATGGCCGGTAAAGACCAGTTAAAGAGTGAGGCCAGGGCCTATATCATACATGCAAACGCTATCCCTGAGCTGCAAACCCGCAAACGCTATCTTGTCACCTTTACAGACATCTCACATATAGAGTGCGACAGGAAGATGTTTCAGGATTTGGCTACAAAAGATGCCCTAACAAACATATTTAACAGGAAGAAGTTTGAGGATGAACTTAAGAAGGAGATCGAAAGATCACTACGGTATAATAACTACCTGTCGCTTATTATTTTCGACATAGACCATTTTAAATCTGTAAATGACACATATGGACATCCGACAGGGGATTATGTATTAAAGGAAATCACGAAGTTAGTAACGGAAAATATAAGGAAATACGATATTTTTGCGCGTTACGGTGGAGAGGAATTTGTGATTCTGACACCGGAGACCAACCTCGCCGGCGCGAAGGACCTGGCTGAAAAAATAAGAGAGATAATTCAGGACAGTGTATTTAAAGAGGTTGGCAAGGTGACCTGTAGTTTTGGCGTCTCAGAGTATGTCAAGCAGGAAGACCCCGCCGGATTTATCAAAAAGGCTGACTATGCCCTCTATATCGCTAAAAACAAAGGCAGAAACAGGGTCAAGGCCGTCGAGAAGGAACACTCGTTCTTTTTCAATCTTCCCTATTAGGCATAGTTGAAAGGAAGGAATGTCAAAGAAAAAGGTATTAATAGTAGAAGACGAGATAATAATAGCCAAGGACATACAGAAGTGCGTTGAGGACCTTGGATATGTGGTCACAGGGGCAGTGCCTACTGCACGTGAGGCATTTATGAAAATTGAGCAGCGCCGCCCCGACCTTGTCCTAATGGATATAATGCTTCAGGATGGAATTGATGGGGTTGAGGCCGCAAGTCAAATACGCGAAAAATATGATATACCTGTAATCTATCTCACCGCCTACGCAGACGAAAAGATGATCGAACGCGCTAAGATAACAGAACCGTTCGGTTACCTGCTTAAACCGTTTGAGGACAAGGAACTGCACATAAACATCGAGATGGCGATGTATAAGCATAAGCTTGAGAAGTGTCTGCGTGAAAGTCATCAGTGGTTAAGTACGACAATTAACAGCATAGGTGACGGTGTCATAGCTACCGAGTTGACCGGACGTGTCATTTTTATAAATGAGACAGCCAAGTCAATGACCGGCTGGGAGGGCGACAGCGCTATAGGTAGGTCTGCCAATGATATATTTAATGTGACCCTGGGCAATAAATGGGGTGATAAGGGTGATAGGTTTAACCTTGAGAAGCTCAACCATAAATCTGTTACAGCGCTTGATAACCCGGTCTTAACGGGGCTTCACGGGAGGCAGTATCATATCAGCGGCTGTACTGCCGCAATCACTGATGATCTGGGTGTATGTTATGGCAAGGTCATAGCGTTTCACGACATAACTGAAAGGCTGCAGGCAGAAGAGGCATTTAATGCCCAGCGTGAGAAATTCATATCTGTACTCATTCACGACTTAAAGACCCCCCTGCTTGCGATTAAAGGTTATACGAGAAGGTACTTAGCGGGTAAGGCCACAACAGAAGAGGCAAAAAATGAAATCTTGCATATAATAGAAAATGCAGCCGCTGATTTGTTGCAAATCATTGAGGAGACATCGAAATCATTAAAGGAAAAGGCGTCACTTGGGAAGTTTAACCCTGTGAACGTAGATTTTGCTTCGATAGTGTCATCAGTGCTCAGGAACTGTCTGCCAATGGTAGACTCCCGTGGGCTGACTATAACCATTAATGGTATGACTCCCGGCGATTATCAACCACAAGAGGACTTAACCCTTACGGCAGACCCGTATCAGCTTAAGTCGATTGTAGAAAATATTCTGAGCAATGCAACCAAATATGCCAGGACCTCAATAAAAGTGGAGGTATCGGGCGATAGTTTCAATATTAGATTTTCTGTTTCAGATGATGGACAGGGCATTTGTCCACAGTATCATGATAAGATATTCGATGTGTATTTTCAGGTTCCTGGAAGTATGAAAGGAACAGGGCTTGGTCTTTATAGTGTAAAAAAAGCCGTGACAGACCATTACGGGGAGATAAAACTTCACTCTACTGTCGGCTCCGGTACCCGATTTGAGATTAAACTGCCGCGCACACCAAAATGATACCCAAAAATCAGGCAGAACCGGAATGATGACCGGAAGAATTTTAGATGTACCTTAAAATAATCTTAATTAGTTCCTGCGTCGTTCAGCTCACAGCGGCTGTCTTGAGTGTCAGACTGATACGCCTTACAGGGCGAAGAGGCGCGTGGGTGTTTCTTGCCGCCGGAGTTTCCGTCATGGCTGTTAGGCGGTTGATTTCACTTTTCGATTTATTTCATAAAAACATCGAAGACATTGCATATCTGCCGAGACCTCTGCCTGAGACAGTTGCCTTTGTATCCTCAGTATTAATACTTATTGGGATTATGCTGGTTGCCCCGATATTCCGGGGTGTAAGGACCGTAGAAAGGAGAAAGGCAAAAGAAACCCTCCGCCGTCTGGATGATGTGGTTGAACTTCTGGATGATGCTGTTGTTGCTGTTGACAATGCAGGAAGAATTACTCATTGGAACATGGGTGCCGAGTATATATATGGCTACTCAAGTGGCGAGGTTGTTTCCTCTTCAATAGCGGGATTATTTCCACAGGAGAAGCCAGGTGATATTAGTGAGGCTCAGGAAATTCTAAACGAGATAATCTCAGGCGCACATATCAAAAACTATGAGACCGTCCACCTCAGAAAAGACGGCAGGCGTATTAACGTATCCTTGAGTGTAACTCCGATAATAGCCGCCATACCACCTGGCGTTATTGACGGGGCATCTTTTATTGTCAGGGATATAACCCAAAGGGTAAACATGATTGAGTCGCTCAGAAAATCACTTGAGGAAAAAACGCTCCTCCTGCAAGAGATTCACCACAGGGTAAAAAACAACATGCAGATAATCTCAAGCCTTGTATATCTTCAATCAGGTCAGATAAGCGATGAGAGTATTATAGGGATGTTTACTGAGATGCAAAATCGAATCAAATCAATGGCGCTGATACATGAAAAACTCTACCAGACTAAGGATTTGTCCAAAATAGATTTCAGAGACTACATCAACACGCTTACGGAAAATATCAGGGCATCATATACACAGTTGGATCACTTATTAAAGATTGACATAGACATGCCAAATATCTCGTTGAATATTGAGACGGCCATCCCGTGTGGTTTAATAATAAACGAACTTGTATCAAATTCCCTGAAATATGCCTTTGTAAATACCAATACCAATGCCAGGGTCTCGATAAGTCTATACGTGTCAGACGATGGCAGTTGTGATTTGTCTGTCAGGGACAACGGTGTTGGAATCCCCGGCAATGTGAACACTACGAAAACCCTGGGATTAAAACTCGTTAAGACCCTTGTAGAGCATCAACTGGGCGGTTCGTTAGAGTTGATAAGCGAAGCTGGCAGAGGGGCAGAGTTTAAGATAAAATTTCACGAACTAGTGTATAATCAGAGAATATAGTGATGGATAACATCAAAATACAGATAGTCGAGGACGAGGCCTTGATAGCGCTCAATATGAAAGGTAAGATTGAGGGTTATCAGGGCTTTACGGTAACGTCTATGGCTGCCTCTGGCGAGGACGCTATTGTTGCTGCCGAGAGGGACAGGCCGGACATCGTGCTTATGGATATAGTGCTGCGGGGCAATATGGATGGGATTGAGGCTGCCAAAGAAATAAAAGACCGCTTCGGAATTCCAGTCATATATCTTACGGCATACTCTGACGATAAAATCATAGAAAAGGCAGAACTCACAGAGCCGCTGGGTTATCTGCTCAAGCCATGTAACTGCAGGGAGATGATTGTAACGATTAAAATGGCCATGTATAAGCACAAGATGGATGAATACAGAAAGAAGGCCGAAGATGCAGAGAGACTGAGGCAGGAGGAGAAACTGCTCATAGAGCAGGCAAAACTCTCAGCAATGGGCGAGATGCTCCGCTCTATTTCTCACAACTGGAGACAACCCTTAAACACCCTTGGCCTTATTGTTCAGGACATAGAAGATGCATATAAGTTTGGAGAGATTAATACTGACTATCTGGCTGACTTCGTCAAAAACGCGATGACAGAGATAAATTCCATGTCCGAGACAGTGAGCGGTTATCGAAACCTGTTTAAGCCTGACAAGGAAAAGAGGCAGTTTGAAGTTATCGGGGCAGTTAACGGGGTATTGGACTTTCTTCACGGCCAAATCAGGAGCCTGTCGGTTGATGCAAAGGTCATACACTCAGGCATAGATGCACTGTATGTGACAGGCTATCTGAACGAATTTCGTCAGGTGATATTAAATCTGATGTTTAACTCAATGGACGCCATTGTCGAAAGGAGAAAAGCGCTGTCACATGCAGCTATTGGCAGCATTACGATAGATATTGCCCGTCGTGAATCTATGGTCATGCTGAAGATAACGGACGACGGGGGCGGGGTGCCGGAGAGTCTTGCAGGCAGGATATTCGAGCCGTATTTTACAACCAGAGAACAGGGCAAGGGTGTAGGCGTAGGTCTTTATGTGTCAAAAGTGCTTGTAGAGAATCAGATGGGCGGCAGGCTCTATTTTGAAAACGTTGAAAACGGTGCCACATTTTATGTAATGTTTCCTGAGACGGCCGTATAAGGCAGATAATTTGATCAACCGGCTTAAGCGCAATAAATTCATTTGGAGGATTAATAATGGTAAGACTTTATACTGCGGTATTATGCCTTGTAATGCTCATGGCAGGATGTGCTAAGGAGAAAGACAACGCGATACATATTGGGGTGATAGCCGAGCTGACCGGTGACATACCTGCCGTAGGTGCGTCGTGTAAAAATGCAGCAGAAATGGCCGTAAAGTCAGTGAACGATAAAGGCGGCCTTGAAATAGGCGGGAAAAAATATGCGATAAAACTTCAGATAGAGGACTCAGCCGGAAGGTCTGAACAGGCTGCCTCGGCTGCACAAAAACTAATCACACGAGATAAAGTTATAGCCATTGTAGGCCCAAACGCCAGCAGCGGGGCAATCCCTGCCTCAGAAATAGCTGAGACCTCAAAGATTCCGATGATCTCCCCCTGGTCTACAAACCCAAAGACCACTATTGATCCAAGGTCAGGCAAGCAGAAAAGCTATGTGTTTCGAGCCTGTTACATGGACTCATTTCAGGGGCGGGTGCTGGCCGCATTTGCCATGGGTGAGTTGAAGGCCAAAAAAGCGGCCGTACTATATGACGTAGCCTCTGAGGTGCTGAAAGGGCAGGCGGAGGTCTTTAAGAAGACCCTTGAGGAAAAGGGCGGCACTATTACAGGATTTGAGACCTACACAACAGGCAACAAAGATTTTACAGTCCAGATGACGAAGATAAAAAACGGTAGCCCGGAACTGATATTCCTCCCTACATACTATAGCGACGTTCCGCTGCAGGTACAGCAGGCGCGCAGGTTTGGCATAACAGAGCCGGTCTTAGGCAGTGACGCCTGGGGAAGCCATGACCTGCTTGCCCTGTGTGGAAAGGATTGTGACGGGGCATTTTTTAGCAGCCACTTCTCGGCGAACTCTACAACGCCCGGTGTTAAGAAATTCGTCGATGACTATAAGGCCCTCTATGGCAGTGTCCCCGACGATGTGGCCGCCCTTACGTATGATTCCTTTGGTATCCTTTTTGAGGCCATGAAAAGAGCCGGGAACCCCAACAGCGAAGCAATTAAAAATGCGATTCAGAAAATAACCGGCTTCAAGGGTGTTACAGGTGACATAACATTCCATGAAGGCTCTGGTGATCCCGACAAGAGCGTTGTCATCTTACAGATAAAAGACGGTGAGTTTAAGTGGTTTGCCGATATAAAACCCTGATGCTAAAATAACTCATGGTCTATATCTCGCAGCAGATATTAAACATGCTCCAGTTGGGGAGCATTTATGCCGTAATAGCACTTGGCTATACGATGGTCTATGGGGTGCTGTCGCTGATAAACTTTGCCCACGGGGATTTGTTTATGATTGGGGCATTTTTGTGTTTTATTGCGACGGCCAAGCTGCACCTGCCTTTTGTTGTGGTATTAGTCGTTGCAGCTGTTGGTACGGCGGCCATTGGCATGGCCGTGGAGAGGCTTGCCTACAGGCCGCTGCGCGATGCGCCGAAGGTCTCGGCGATTATTACCGCACTTGGCGTAGGTGTGTTTATTGAGAATTTTACGCTTGCCCTTAGTCCATATCCACGCCATGTGCCAGAGATGCTGCCCAATGTGAGCTGGAATTTTAATGGTCTTACGGTATCCTCCATACAGGGCGTCATCGTGGTGCTGTCGGTACTGCTCATGGTTGGGCTTGATTTCATAGTACGGAAGACCAGATATGGGATGGCGATGAGGGCGCTTGCATGGGATATAAAGACGCTGCCCCTGATGGGTGTCTCGGTAAATGCGATAATTGCCCTGACATTTGCAATAGGGGCTGGGTTTGGCGGTGCTGCTGGGACAATGTATGCGATGGCATTTCCAGTAATAGACCCGTACATGGGGATAATGATTGGCTGGAAGGCATTTATTGCCGCCGTAGTTGGGGGGATTGGCTCAATCAGGGGGGCAATGCTTGGCGGCTACATTCTGGGGGCGGTTGAGACTTTTGCCGCGGTGGCTCTGCCTTCGACATACAGGGATTTCATTGCCTTTACGCTCCTGCTTATTCTCCTTATTTTCAGGCCGAACGGGATATTGGGAGTACCTAAGACACTAAAGGTATGAGGATAAATACGGACTACTTAACATCGAGGCGCTGGCTGCTCTTTGTGCTTACCGGCGTTGGTTTCATAGCCACAGTAATAGTAAGCCGCTTTGGACTCATAGACCAGTACGTTGAGCTTGTTGCAATGTATGTCGGGATAAATATCATACTTGCCCTTAGTTTAAATCTCGTAAATGGCTACATGGGGGAGTTTTCAGTGGGGCACGCGGGGTTTATGGCAGTGGGGGCGTATGGGGCTTCAATATTATCAGTAAAGGTGTTTTCTTCTTCAGCGGGTGTGTGGGTTTTTCCATTAGCTGTAATTGTCGGCGGGGTGATGGCAGCCCTTGCTGCGGTCGTCGTGGCTATTCCTTCGTTTAAGACGCGGGGGGATTATCTGGCGATTGTGACGCTGTCGTTTAATATGATAGTGAAATCTGTCCTTGAAAACATTGATGCCGTTGGCGGGCCGCGCGGGTTTCTGGGTATGGAGAAGCTCACAACGCTGCCGTGGACATTTGCATGGACAGTGGTGTCGGTCTGGGCAATCAGGAATTTCGTATACAGCAACATCGGGCGCGGGGTATTGTCAATAAGGGAAGACGAGACAGCAGGGGCAGCAATGGGTGTTGATACCAGAAAAGTAAAACTCCATGCCTTTGTCGTATCGTCGTTTTTTGCCGGAGTGGCGGGGGGGCTTTATGCCCATCTCCTGCAGTTTATCTCACCCCGGACGTTTGATATAATAAAGTCTACAGAGATACTGATAATGGTCTATTTGGGCGGGGTAGGGTCTATAGCCGGGTCGATTACAGGTGCAGTTATATATACCGTACTGATAGAGGCGCTGAGGGCGCTTGGGCAGTGGCGCATGGTTATAATGCCCCTGTTGCTTGTCCTGTTGATGATATTCCGGCCAAAGGGCATATTTGGCTTTATGGAGTTCAGGTGGTTTGAACCAGTTGCACTAAAGAAAAAAGATGAGGCCAAAGATGAGGCCGTTGTGCCCTATAGGGCTGTGACCCGTGAACAAGCCCGTGAAAAAGCAGGGGAACTGTTAGCTATCAACGGTCTTACACATTATTTTGGCGGTCTTTGTGCCCTGTCAGACTTTAATCTCAGGCTCAACTCCGGGCAGATTATGGGAATAATAGGCCCAAACGGTTCAGGCAAGACGACACTGTTTAATTTGATATCAGGCTACTACAGGCCGACGCAGGGAAGCGTACTTTTCAATGGCGCAGAGATTACCCGTATGCGGCCAAATGAGATAAACTCATGTGGTATAGCCCGCACGTTTCAGAACATCCGCCTGTTTAACAACCTCACAGTGACTGACAATGTAAAGGTGGGCATGTTTAATTCTGTGAACTATAATGCGGCAGATGCTATGCTGCGCACGAGGAGATTTAATGAGTGTGAGGGGAAAGAGGTGTCTGAATGCGTGCGAATGCTGCTTGAGTTATTCGCGCTTGATAAGTATGCCACAGAAGCGGCAAAAAACCTGCCCTATGGCCTAAAACGCCGCCTTGAAATAGTAAGGGCGCTTGCCACAAGGCCGCAGCTCCTCTTGTTAGATGAGCCGGCAGCCGGAATGAACCCCTCTGAGACTGGGGCACTGATGGAACTTGTCCATCGAATCAGGGATGAGTTTGAGCTTACGATAATGGTAATAGAGCACCACATGAGCTTTATAATGGGGCTTTGTCAGAGGATACAGGTGCTGGATTTTGGCGTTACAATAGCCGCTGGAGCCCCAGATGAGATTAAAAGCGACAAAAAGGTAATAGAGGCATATTTAGGCAGTTCAGGGGTAAGTACACGCAGGGATAAATAGATGGCGAATGTATTATTATCAATAAAAAACCTTTCAGTAAGCTATGGGAATATCAAGGCATTAAGGGGCATATCCTTTGATATCATAGAAGGACAGATTACTGCCCTGATTGGGGCAAACGGGGCAGGGAAGTCATCGCTGCTGCGTGCAGTCTCAGGCATGGTCAAATTCGATGGAGAGATAAACTATAGGGGTACAAATATAAAAGGCATGGCCGCGCATAAAATCGTCTCAATGGGCATAACACATGTGCCGGAGGGCAGGGGGATATTTGGCAGCCTTACGGTAAGGGAAAACCTGATGCTTGCCGCGTGGCTCAGGCGAAATGACCCGGAAGGCGTAAAAATGGATTATGAACACGTAATAGAGTTATTTCCGCGTCTTGGGGAGCGCGTAGGGCAGTTGTCGGCTACGCTGTCAGGTGGGGAGCAGCAGATGCTTGCCATAGGGCGTGCCCTGATGTCAAAGGGGGATTTAATACTGCTTGATGAGCCGTCGATGGGGCTTTCGCCGGTGCTGGCTGATGAGATATTTGGGATAATAGATGAGATAAACAAGGCGGGGGTGACGATTCTTTTAGTTGAACAAAACGCCTTTATGGCGCTCCAACTAGCGCACCACGGTTGTGTGATGGAAAACGGGGAGCTAATGCTTGAGGGTGCGGCGGCGGAGCTTCTTGATGACCCGCGCGTCAGGCAGGCATATCTGGGGGTATAGCACCAAAGATTCAAAGGGGCGAAGCCCCGTAGATGGGGTGCAGGGGACAAGTTCCCTGCCGGGAGTTTGAGGGCAGCGCCCTCATTCTTCAATAAATAGGGAGGAGTGGGATGGGATACACGAATGTGCTGTTAAATCGTCTCACCAAGGCAATGACACGATTTGCTGTGCATCCCACCCCAAGCTGTACACTGGTTGTTTATTTAAGCAAGAGCGACGCGCCGAAATAAACTATCGCAAACAACAGAGTCCACTTTATTAATCTGTCCAAGTCCACATCGTTATGGCGGTTGCTGTCCATATCGTTACCGCTGTTTGTATTACTACCGTTGTCCTTAGTTTCCAATTCCATAGTTTTTAGTTCCATGTTTGGTCAGGCCTCCTTTGTATACATAACCAAAACAATAGTAATATAGCAAAGATTGTGCCAGAGCTGACAACTGGTGGCAAACTTTTGTGGCATGGAAAATATCACGTGAAAACAAGCTGTTATAATATTCAGCTAGCCAGTTCAGAGTCCCCAGAATATCAACTGTGGGGAATCAGACAATCTATGGCAGATTTTTGACGGTGGATATACTAATGATAAAGCAGCAGTTACTGAAAAATTAACGCTTAGTTGCGGGCGGCGCATGTGCTATGTTACAATCCAAGCATTATGGATGAAGTCGGAGTGGTAAGAAGCATTGAGGGGGTTACTGCCACCGTAGTTGTTGAAAAAAGGCAGACCTGTGAAGGCTGTAAGGAAAACGAGTCGTGCGGCATCAACAGTGACGGCAGCGAAAATCAAACTATCGAAATCACGGCGCTCAACATAGCCGGAGCAAAGATTGGACAAATGGTCAAAGTCACTGCAAAATCCTATACCTATGTCAAGGGGACGCTGCTGGTCTATGGCCTTCCGGCGGTTGCCCTGCTTTTAGGGGCAGTGTTTGGCAAGTATATCCTTGCCGGAATGTTTAATACTGTAAATCCTGAAACGCTCTCCGCATTTGCAGGGTTTTCCTCATTTCTCATAGCTTTTATTATCTTAAAAATAATTTCTGGGAAAATCGAAAAGAAAACAGAAAACACGCCTGTTATAGAACATATTATCGAACATAAGCTCTAATATAAACCGTAAGGGGGAACTATGGACAGTGTTGAAAAAGTTCGCAACGTAGCTATCTTAGGCCACAGCGGCTGTGGTAAAACCACGCTTACAGAGGCAATTCTCTTTAACGCAGGTGCAATTACAAGAATGGGCTCCGTTACGGACGGTAACTCGGTCACCGATTTTGACCCGGAGGAGATTGAAAGAAAAGTAACTATTAACGCAGCAGTGGCCACCTGTGAATGGTCAGGCTACAGGCTAAATCTCATTGATACGCCGGGTTTTATTAATTTCATGGAAGACACTAGGGGATGCCTCAGAATTGCCGACGGCGCAGTAGTTGTCGTAAGCGCTATAGATGGGGCGCGTGCAGAGACCCAAAAACTCTGGAAATATGCAGATGAGTTTTTTGTACCGCGTATCGTCTTCGTCAACGAAATGGATAAGGAAAATGCCAACTTTCAGCAAACACTAGAGCAGGTAGAGAAAATATTCTCCCTTGATGCAGTTCCGCTCTATATCCCAATGGGTGAGGGGTTGGGGTTTACCGGTGTTGTGGATGTATTGAATTCCAGGGCGTATGTGATAAAAGGCGGCAAGTCTGAAGAACAGGATATCCCATCAGAAATGATGGATGATTATGAACTATACAGAAAAAAACTGGTAGAAAAAGTAGCAGAACTCGATGACACACTGCTTGAAAAATACCTTGAGACTGGCGAACTGACACAAGATGAGATAGTTTCCGGGATTCGGCGTGGATGCTGTAAGAGGGATTTTGTAACAGTGGCATGTGGCTCTGCCGAGAAAAATATGGCCATCACCCAGCTCCTTCAGGCGATAACCTTGTACCTGTCCTCACCGGTTGACAGGTTTAACACGCTGTCGGTGACTGCAAAAAATGCAAAGGACGGCTCAGAGGTGAAACTCCCGCCGGAGGAAAATGCACAGCTTGCGATGTACGTATTTAAGACAATTGCCGACCCATATGCCGGGCGCCTGACAATATTCAGGGTCTTTTCGGGTACGTTAAGGCCGGACGCCACGCTCCTGAATCCCACGCGAGGGGCAAAAGAACGTGTTGGGCAGATATTTCACCTGCTTGGCAAGAAACAAATCCCGGTTAAAGCGCTTGGCCCTGGTGAAATCGGCGTAGTGGCAAAACTAAAGGAGACCTTGACGGGCGATACCCTTACAGACGAGGCACATCCTGTAGTGTTTTCAACTGTGAAATTTGCCGAACCTATTATCTCCTATGCCATAGAGCCAAAGACAAAGGGCGATGAGGAGAAGGTAAGCACAGGGCTTCACAGGATTCTTGATGAAGACCCCACAATAAAATTCCACAGAGACGCCGAGACCAACGAGATGATAATCTCCGGTATGGGACAGGTACACATAGAGGTAACGCTGCATAAGCTAAAGAGAAAATTTGGTGTTGACGTTGAGATGAAGACCCCGAAAATCCCATACAGAGAGACCATTCGCTCCACTGCGTCTGTTCAGGGCAAGTACAAGAAGCAATCCGGCGGCAGGGGGCAGTTCGGCGACTGTTGGATTACTGTTGAGCCGCTGGAGAAGGGTGGCGGGTTTGAATTTATAGATAAAATTGTCGGCGGCGCTATCCCGCGCCAGTACATCCCTGCGGTTGAAAAAGGCGTCATAGATAAAATGAAAGGCGGTATTATTGCTGGCTACCCGCTTGTTGATGTAAGGGTTTCGCTTTATGACGGCTCATATCATGCCGTTGACTCATCTGAAATGGCCTTTAAGATAGCCGGTTCGATGGCAATTAAAAAGGCGGTCGTCGCTGCTAACCCAGTCCTGCTGGAGCCGATTATGAAGGTAGAGGTAATTGTGCCGGAGGACAATCTCGGGGCCGTAATCGGAGACCTTAACTCACGTCGCGGCAAGGTTCAGGGTATGGAGTCACAGACCGGTGGAACTCAGAAAATAGCAGCAGCAGTTCCGATGTCAGAAATGCTCACCTATGCCAACCAGCTTCACAGCATAACCAGCGGCAGGGGACTATACTCGATGGAGTTTTCACATTACGAAGATGTGCCGCACGCAACAGCACAAAAGATAATCGCCATGGCCAAGAAAGAGGAAGAAGAGGAATAAAACCAAAAGGCGAGAAAAGCGTCATGATTTTGTCTATTGTTGCCCTTGCTTACCTATAGGAAATATGGTGGTTTACAGGCTATTATAGATGCAGCAATAGACAAAATGGTTCATATAAAAACATACTGTTTTATGATATAATCCAATTCATGGAACAACGACTCAGTATAGTCACACTTGGAGTTAGTGACCTCGGTGTTATGCGGAAGTTTTACGAGGCTTTGGGATGGGTGGCTTCGTCTGCCAGTCAAGGTGATGTCGTTTTTTTTCAGGCTGGTGGAGTGGTTTTAGCTCTTTATCCACGCCAGCTGCTGGCCGAAGATGCTATGGTTGGGGCTGAAGGCAGCGGGTTTAGGGGTTTCACTCTTGCACATAACGTACGATGCAAAGAGGATGTCGCTCAAGTACTGGCTGATGCTGAAGCAGCAGGCGGGAAGATTATCAAACCTGCTCAAGATGTTTTTTGGGGTGGGCATTGCGGGTATTTTTTAGATACAGAGGGAAATCTTTGGGAAGTTGCGTGGAATCCGCATTTCAAAATTAAACTGGATGGAACGTTAGAGCTTCCACGATAATTTTTTGTTTGAGGCATTTTCTACGAAGTCTCTGTCAAACTTAGACAAAATGGATTCTTCTGTCTATTGTTGTAGCAACGAGGCTCTGCAGTCTTCCTTTCTGCCCTTTGCTCGTTCATTGGTGTTGTTGTCATAGGACATCGGCATAATATCGTTAAGGCTGGTTAAAATCAGCCTTGATAAAGACGGATAAACTCTTCAACGGTTAATCCTGCTTTTTTGATTTTGTGCAGTAGAACAGGTTCTTTTATAGATTTCCCTTTGTGAACGGGTAAAATTATTGTTGCACCTTCTTTGGCAAGTTTAATATGACTACCTTTCTGTGATTTAAACGTCCAACCTGCTCTTTGAAATGCCTTTATGATTTTATCCGTGTGAAGATTTCTATCTTACCTACATCACACTGTAGTTTCTCAATTGACAATGCCATTAAAGCCCCCTTGATTTTCTTACCCTTCTCTAAATATGCTGCAATAAGACAGTCACTAAAGCAATACCCCCGATTAAGTATTAATTAGGAGATGACTATGTACAATTACGGACAGCAACTGTTTACTACAATTAAGATGATTCTTGAACTTTGGATAAAAGGTATTTTTTGTCTAAAATGTTGGATGAAAGTGTTGCTTATGAAGTTGGCTCAAGTAACGGTTCTTTTACCGATTAGTGTCATCACAGCATCTGTGTCTGACAAATCACTCAATACTGCATCCGCGCCGGTTTGATGAAGCTGCGAAGGTGAGTACGGCCCTGTGGCAACTCCTATTGTAAATGCCCCATGGGTTTTTCCCACCTCTACGTCCCTTGGGGTGTCACCTATGATTACGCATTGGTTATAGGGGAATCTTTTACCCGTTTTTTCATAAATATTATCAACTGCTATGGGAAGCAGATGGTTTCTGTCTTCATGTGTGTCGCCAAAGGCGCCTCCATCGAAATACTGCCAAAGGTCTACCGACCTCAGCTTTATCTCTGCGCCTGCCATAAGGTTTCCCGTTAGAAGCCCTATATGGTGGTGTTTACCATGAAGAGCTTCTATTAGGGTAGTAATGCCGGGCTTGATATGCCTTTTGTCATTATTGATTTCCACTTTGAGGCGTTTGAGGTACTGCTCCCTGATTGAGCCTAAGGCACCGTTGCCGTCTGTGATTCTGTGGTATTTCATCCCCTCTTTAAATATCCGCAGGTCTGTCTTACCATCAAATTTGATATTTTTAAGTGCGTCTTCAATAGAAAATAACTCATAAAAGGCATCGTTGAGACTTTTGGAGCCAGCGCCCCCTGCGTCCATCAGTGTGCCGTCTATGTCGAAAAGGATGAGTTTCATGAGATTTATTGTGCGGCAAGTCTTACTATTGCGTTAATAATCGCTGCCGCTATGGAGCTTCCACCCTTTTTTCCCAGACAGGTGATATAGGGATAGTGTTGTCTGGCAAGTGATGCCTTTGATTCCTCAGCCTTGACAAAACCCACCGGCACACCTACAATTAGTTCGGGGAGGGCAACTAGTTCAGGACTAATCTCTCTGGTTTCAATTATTTCCATCAGCCTGATAAGGGCAGTCGGGGCGTTTCCAATTGCCGCAATTCCTATATTTGCAGCCGTATTTAAAAATGCCTTCTCAACCGCGCACTCCGCCCTGGTCATTGCCTTTTCCTCTGCCGCCTTCGCTACATCCTCATCGGAAATGAAACAAATCACAGTGCCGCCAAACTGCGCCAATGCCTTTTTATTTATACCGGCTTCAACCATTTTTACATCTACAAAGATGTCCTTCCCAGCCCTTATTGCCGATATGCCATTTGTTATTGCGTCCGTATGGAATCTTAAAATATCCTCGAACTCGAAATCCCCTGTGGCATGAATTACCCTTTTTACTACCGGTAGACATAGCTCGTCAAAATGTCTCTTCATCCCGGCCTCGATAATCGCAAAGCTGTCTTTCTCTATTTTAGCGCCTTTGTCCATTATGCTGACGCCTTACGTATCACCCTAAAAACCTCGTCACTTCACTCACCAGGTTTGCTACGTCAAATTTTATAAGATACCCGTCGGCGCCTACAACCTTTGATTTCTGTCTGTTTTCATCCCCACTCAAAGAGGTATTTACGATGACAGGAATGCGCTGTAATTTAGGGTCGGATTTTACACTTTTAGTAAACGTCAGCCCGTCCATCTCTGGCATTTCTACGTCTGTTATAATCAGATTTATGTACTTGGAAACTGGCTCGTTGCCTATCTTAGCAACGAAGTCATTTAATACCTTAAGCGCCTGTTTACCATCGGCTGCCTCCACAATAGTTAGTCCCATGTTTTCAAGGGTATCCTTGAGAATCTTGCGTGCTACCATCGAGTCATCAACGATAAGGATGTTCCCAGACAACTTCTTTTTTTCATAGCCCTTCAGGTCATCGATGTTAATAGTTCTGTGGGTAACTATTGCACCAATACTCTGTATAACACTCTCAAGGTCAAGTATCAGCAGCAAATCATCGCTTTCATCTAACTTGGTTACACCGGTTATTCTCCCCGTGTGTTTGGATTGTAAGAGAGGTGGGGGTGGTTTTATCTGCGTCCACTTAATCCTTCGTATCCTTTCTACTTCGTGGACTACTATGCCGACCGTTGTGCCCAACATCTCCACAACTATAACCTTTTGCCTAATTTCTATAGCGTCTGAGCCTGTGGGCAGCGTAAATTTCATCAGCTTGCCCAAATCAATTATTGGAATGACCTCCCCGCGTACCTCCGCCAACGCCTCTGCATAATCTGGCAAGTCGGGAACGGTCGTCAGGTTTGGCATTGGTATGATTTCCCTGACTTTTGCTACATTGACCCCGTAGCTGCGCGTCTCAGTCTTACCGCTTTGCAGGAGGCAGTACATCTTAAACACCACCAGCTCCATCTCATTCGCTCCAACTTTTAGAACCTCCGGCAATGCACCCATTTTCTGAGCCATTTGACACCTCCCTACTTAATCAGTATAGTATCTGTATACTATTTCCACAGCTTAAACATAATACCACAATATGTATCTAATATTAAAGATGTTTTACGATGGATGTAATAGAAAAAGACGATAGCATAGCTTTTCCCCATACTATAATACTCAAGGCCTCTGCCGGCTCAGGTAAGACCCATGCCCTGACAAAGAGATTTGTCCAGTTCCTCCTGTCTGAAAAGGTGCCGCACAATGGCATGAAAAATATTATGGCCGTAACATTTTCAAACAATGCCGCCAAAGAGATGAAAGAGCGCATACTTCAGTGGCTTAAGGACATCTACTTTGGTGACCAATTAAAACGCACTGAACTCCTTCAATGCCTCTCCATCGACGAAGATACTCTCCTGACACGGACAACCGTCTTAATCGATGAGATATTGGATAACTACACGGACTTCCACGTTAAGACAATCGACAGCTTTATGGCCTCGGTCTTTAAGGCCTCAGTAATTGACCTTGGATATAATCAGGACTTTGAGATACAAATAAACGGCGACGCCCTTATGGACTACGCCTTTGAGCTGTTTCTCAGAAAAGTTAAAGAAGGCACCAAAGAGGGTGCAATCGTGGAAAATGCCGTCTCACTCCTGCTTGAGTCCCGGCAATCAGAAAACCCATTTCTTTGGGACCCGTCTAAGACGATTCTCTCTGAAATAAAGAAAATATACAGAAAACTTGCATCAATCGGCAAGCGCCCCCGCACACTTGCCCTTGATAAGGAGATCAGCGGCATAAAGAACTCCATCAAAGAGTCCGTCGATGCAATAGAGGACGCAATTGAACGCTCAGGGCTGCAAAGACGCGGCAACAGTTCATATAAAAACATCCTCCATGATGTAAGGGCAGGAAACTTTGCAGACATTCTTGGCAGAGGAACGGCCTATCCTCCAGTAAATAAACCAGGCCCAAAAGCTCAACATTTAACCGCCCCCTACGACCGCATCTGTGATATGTGGAGCGCCCTCACCGGTCTGATTAGCCGGTACGCTGTTCACTACGCCCATACATACTATACCCCCTATATCAGAATCTACGAAGAGTTTTATGATACACTGGTAAAGGTGAAAAAGCACTATGGCGCTGTCTTCATCGAAGATATAAACATGATGCTTGCCGGTTATATCACCAGTGAAATAGTCCCAGACGTTTATTTCAGAATTGGTGAGACTATTTATCACTATCTCATTGATGAATATCAGGATACATCGCCGATTCAGTGGAAAAATCTCTACCCGCTCATAGAGAATTCCACATCTCAGGGAGGCAGCCTCTTTGCCGTTGGCGACACCAAGCAGGCGATTTACGGCTTTCGTGATGCCGACTACAGCATAATGAAGCGCTATGAGAGACAACCCCCTTTCCCCTCCGCTGGCCACTTTGTCAGGGAACTTGACACAAACTTTAGAAGCCTCCAGAGAATCCTGGATTTCAACGACACGGTATTTAAGCATACACTGCCCAAAATCGACAGTTTATGCGGGGCTGCGGCGCGAAGCGGTCTCACAGATTTCACACAGAAGGTACGCCCGGGTAACGAGAACTCCGGCCATGTGGAAGTCACTGTGCTGGAGAAATCTCTCCATGAAGACGGCGATGACCTGCAGGAACCTGAGAAACTCAGATTTATATCAATTGTCGAAGACCTCATAAGGCGAGGATACAACCTCAGCGACATAGCCGTCATTACTAAAAAAAATGACGATGTCCTCATGGTGGCCTCGTGGCTCGATGAAATCACTACAGAAAAAAATATCAGGGGAATTCCCTTTATATCCTTCAGCAGTCTCGACGTAAGAAAGTCAAAGATAACAGGGGAGCTTATCTCATTGTTAAATTTCTTAGATTCCCCTATAGATGACCTGTCGTTTATCACCTTTTGTACTGGTGAGATTTTCAGCGCTGTCGTTGACGAAGATAAGCAGGATATAAGTATGGGTGAAATAAAGGAGTTTTTCCTTAAAAACAGGTCAACTCCCCCTCTGTATAAGGCATTTCAACGTGACTACGCCTCCCTGTGGGAAAGCTATTTCGACGGGCTTTTCAGGGCCGCCGGATTTTTTCCCCTTTATGATCTGGTCAGCGAGATTTACAGGGTATTTAAGGTGTTTGAGACAGTCGCTGAGAGTGAGGCCGTACTTGCCAGGGTCCTTGAGGCAGTAAAGGACTTTGAAGACAAGGGCAGCAATAATCTTAGAGATTTCCTGAGCATGGCACACGACGAAGACTCTTCAATTGGCGGTGCGGACGCCTGGACTATAGACGTGCCGACTACAACTGATGCCATACGCATTATGACCGTACATAAGGCCAAGGGGCTTGGATTCCCTGTTGTCATTGTCCTGCTCTATGATGAGCCCAACAAAGGATTAGATTACGTTACGTATGAGACGCCAGACGGCATTAATCTTCTGAAATTAAATGAAAAGATTCTCAAATCTATCTCCGTAACAGACCCTGATACGTATGAGCTTCTCTATAGAGAGGAGCGAATTAAGGATACCGTAAACCGCCTCAATACCCTGTATGTCGCCCTGACGAGGGCCAAGTCAGAACTCTATGTGATAGCAGTGGAGGGCAGGGCTGGCAAGGGGCTTTTTCGGGAGGTATCTGCACCCCAAAACGAAAAACCGCCGGTTATAGTTTCAACAAAATCCGGCAGCGCAGATGGGCAATTTCACCTCCACCATGACGTGGCAAGACCATCCGGTTTGATTTACACAGAGCAATCGCTCAATGTCATGGAGAAAAAGCGGGGTGATTTCATCCACCGCTGCCTGTCTTTTATTGATTTCATAGACGACAATCCAGAAGGCATTCTTGACAGTTTAATTGCCCTCGTAAACAGCACATCAGCATTTAAATTCCCATCAGAACAGGTAAAAATAACGCTGTCGAGATTTCTGAAAACCACCTTCATTGTACCATATTTTACTAAAGGGCCAGGCACTATTGTAAAAAAGGAACAGACATTTTCAAACTCTCAGGGGGCTCTATTGGTAATGGACAGGGTAGTGATAGTCCCGGATTTGGTGACTGTAATAGACTTTAAGACTGGCTCAAAAAAGAGCGAAGGCTATGTGTATCAACTACGGGGTTATATCAATCTGTTACAGGAACTCTACCCCGCAAGTCGTGTCGAGGGTATAATTGCATACGTCGATCTGTTAGAAGGGGTAACTGTAATTTGAACTTAATCCCGCCACATAAGGGGCTTATAGACGAAGTCCTCGATAACTTAACAGGGGAGGGCGGGGATTATTCTGGCACAGTTGTTGTATTTCCCGGCAAGAGACCGTCTCATTTTCTGAGAAAGGCCATTGGCAAGCGTCAGCAATCCGCCTTTGTCCCCCCGCTGTCATTATCGATGGACGAGTTTATTGACTATCTTTATGAGGCACGCCTGGGGTTATTTGACAGGAAGGCAGAGACCATCGATGCAGCCGCTATTCTTTATAATATTCACAGAAGGAATCCCATTGGCGCTGACAGCTCCTTTATCAGCGCTGATACTTTTTTCCCATTAGGGCTAAAACTCTACCGTGATTTCGAGGAGTTTTGTATAGAGAAAATCCCATTTAAAAAGATACGCGAAATAGAGCTTATCGCGGACGAAAAAATCCCAAAAGAGACCCTTAAAAACCTCCAGTCACTGTCTCTGTTGTACAGGGAATTCTACGAAGTCCTCGTAAAATCTAAATTCTCAACCCGTTCCACGCGATACCGCACCGTCTCTGAAAGAATCGGCGATATAGATTTGACTACTTTTAATAAGATAATCTTTGCGGGATTTTTCTCCATCACAAAATCAGAACAGGATTTGTTTAAAGCTGTTTCACAAATGGATAACTCCCTCTTTATATTTCACAGGACAAGCGCTGTCAAAGAACTTCTCAACGACCTTGGCATAGCCGAAGACGCCCATGCTCCTGAACCTGAAAAGACCCCAGTGCCAGTGATAAAAATATATAAGAGTCCTGACACACACGGGCAGGTATTTGCCCTCAGCCGCCTGCTTAAAGACAACCCCGGACATCGGGATGAGAACACCGTTGTTGCCCTGCCATCTGCTGAGACTGTCTTTCCAATTCTGCATCACGGTATTTCAATGCTTGATGATAATGCCTATAATGTGTCGCTTGGCTACCCGCTCCTTCGCACCCCAGTGTTTGGCTTTTTTAAGAATCTGATTGATCTTGTCTTGTCTATCGATGGGGAACGCCTCTACATGCCGCACTATATTAAGTTCATCCTCCATCCATATACGAAAAATATCTACATGAACGGTCGCACTGACGCTACAAGAATCATGTTTCACACGCTTGAGAAAACCCTTACAGGCAATTCTACAAAGACATTTCTTACGCTTGACGAGATAGAACAAGACGAGGAATTCCTCAACGCCGTGACCAAACAGATAGTGGAAGCCGGTATAAAGATAACTAAGCAGGAGATAGGGGCACACCTCAGGGCAATCCACACGGCAACAATAAGGAGTTATCTGTCATTTAAAAACACGGGGGACTTTGCTGAGAAGACCATCGGGTTAATAACATATATCTACGAGCAGAGTACGGCGCGTCTGCACCCGTTTTTCTTTCCATTTTCTGAGGCGTTTACGCTGGCCGCTTATTCGATAGCCAATTCTATGATGCGCGATATAGTGTTTTCTGATGTGACCGGCTATTTTAATCTGTTTAAGCGGTACGTGGCCACGTGTTATTGTCCATTTGAGGGGATGCCCCTTCGTGGTGTGCAGATATTGGGATTTCTGGAGACGCGAAATATTAGATTTGACAACGTATATATCATGGACGTAAATGAGGATGAACTGCCGGGTCTGTCGAAAGAGGACTCACTCCTGCCCTTTAAGGCACGGCAGATACTTGGCCTTTCCACACACATTGACAGAGAACGCCTGTCTGCCTGCTATTTTGAGACCCTGATTGCCGGTGCGAAGGAGGTAAATATATTCTTCGTTGAAAACACAAAGAAGGAAAAGAGCCGGTTTATTGAGAAAATCCTGTGGGAAAAACAAAAAGACCCACTTCAATCAGATATGATTATCCCTATTCAGTACAATGTTGAACTGAAGAACAACCCGCCCTCTGCTATTAGAAAGAGCGCTTATCTGCTTGGCGTTCTAAAGAATGAGTTAAGCTATAGCGCCTCTTCGCTCAATGCCTACTTGAAATGTCCGCTCTCGTTTTATTACCACTACGTCCTGCGTCTTGAGAAAAAGGAACAGCTCTCCGGCACTCCCTTAAAAGTAGATATAGGGAATTTCATCCATGCAGTCTTATACGAATATTTTAAGCCTTGCGTTGGAACCGTTCTGTGTGAAACAGATATGGACGAAGGCAGGATGTTAGAAATCGTAAATGCCCGATTTAAAACCCTCTATGGGAAAGACACGGCAGGAGCAGTGTATCTGTTAAAGAAACAACTCAGACAGCGGATGTCAGATTTTCTCAGGAAATATATGCTGCCGACTATAAAGACTACAGAAGTAAAAATCCTGAGCCTTGAGGAAAAGATTGAGCTTATCCACAGAGGGGTCAGGCTTATTGGGCGGCTTGATAAGGTGGAGCTGCGCGGCGGGAATAAGATTTTTATTGCTGATTATAAGACAACGGCAAACAGACGCTCTCTTGAGATAAACCACGCGCGCCTTGATGTGGGAGACAGAGACACATGGAGCGAGGCAATCGGCACGCTTCAAATGCCGTTTTATTTATTGTTGTATTCGTTTAATAAGGGCATCAGCCCAGCAGACCTCAACGGTGTATTCATCCAACTGGGGCGCACCTATATTGATGAAAAGGCAGAGATACCTCTATTTAAAGAAGAAGGCCAGAGATTTGAGCCACTCCTTGATGTAATAAATGGCATACTCGACGAAATCCACGACCCTGATATGCCGTTTAACTCAGCGTCAAATTCAAAGGATACCTGTCCGCTGTGTACTTATAAGTATATGTGCGGGACGTAATTTTTAATCCTCTTTCTGTGCTTTATCTCATAAATAAGCATGGTCGTAGCGTCATACTCAAATATATTTCTATAATCTGATATGCAAATTCTTTTAAAATCTCCTAATGTTCCTTTAAGAATCTTTATATTATAATTCATAGATATGTCTTCAGCATAAGACTAAATATATTAAATATGTTCTCTGCACATTTTCTGTCGCCTTAATAATATCGCTTTTTTCTTTGCTGATTTATCTGAATATTTAATCTCTATATTCTACGCGAATATATCACTGACATTGAGTTGAAACCCTTCTATCACTTTAGCTGCAGCAGCTCCATCAGTGCCGCAAAGGAATGCAGCTTGTACTTGTCGGCTTCGATGGTTAGAATCTCGACGGTCATAGACTCAGGCATGATTATCAAATACTCAGGTACTCTGTATTTCTCATAGATTGCCCTCTTAACGGCAGTGTCCATTTCATAAGTGCTTTGAGAAATTATCTCACACACCATGTCCGGCACACCCATAATCCAGTCCTGCTCTATTTCTGCGTTGTCATTTCTCACAAAAAATATATCTGTTTGGAGCCTGTTTTCCCCCTCTTCAAATATAATGTCAAGTGGAGAAAAATATGCAAATCCAAGTTGATTTTGTTCAATAAATCTATCTAATTGCATGAAAATTATCACCGCGATTCGCTGGTGTTTTCTAAATGGACTTGGCCCCATCACTTTCTCTCCATTGATAATCTCAGTTAAGTCATAATCTCTTTCTTATGTTTCCATACTAAATAGTATTCATATCTATAAATAAATTTTTAATGTGGCTTGTGGCAAACAACTGGTGTCAGCCTATAAGCATGTGAGATATTTTCGCCTTTTTTATGCGTACAGCACATTGATCTGCATTCAGACATAGTCTTTACCTATAATATCTCCTCTTATGAAAATAACATGCAAATATCAGCTTGATTCTACAGACTGGGTTTTGTTAGAATCCCCGTCGGGGCTAAATGACGTGGATACGCAAAATACTGATACACCTGATATAACAAGCAGCGGGAGTCCAATCTGCCCGCGTAAGGTTCTGGTAACCGGTAGTTCTCGAGGTATTGGGGCTGCCATAGCTGCGGCATTTGCTAAAAGTGGTGCAGATGTAGCCATTAATTTCAGTAAACAAGGCGGTCGCTCAGAAGAACACGCTAAAAAGCTCGCCGCCGAAATCGAGTCCATGGGCCAAAAGGCCATTCTCGTCCTCGGCGATATTTCACAGAAGGGTTCAGTAAAAAAAATCTTTGCTGATGCGGCATCAGCCCTCGGCGGCCTTGATGTGCTTGTCTTGAACGCTGCACGGGCACCATTTAAACCCATCGAAAGGCTGCTTGAGCGGGAACTCCGCGCATTGGTCGATACTAACTACATCGGCAATATCTTTTGTGTCCAGGAGGCGCTGCCATATCTGACCAACACAACCGGACACGATAAACATATCATATTTATATCAAGCCTCGGCAGCCGCTTCTATAATCAGAGCTATCCTCTTGGCAGCATGAAAGCAGCAATGGAGGCAGTCGTAAGGGATTTATCAGAGACCCTAAAGAATATCACCGTAAATGCGGTCTCAGGCGGGCTTGTTAAGACGGACTCATTTAAGGTGCTTCGCCAGTTCATTGAGGGTGTTGAGAGAATCCCTGAAAAGCTCTTTGTTATGCCGGAAGAGATTGCAGATGTGGTGCTGTTTCTGTGCAGCCCCGCAAGTCGCGGTATTAGGGGGCAGACCATTGTAGTTGATCGTGGACTGAGCAACTGTCTTCATCGAAATGCTTAAATAATACATACATAAGGAGAAAAGGTAAATGAGACAAGCGCTGATTAGCGACGACATGGTGATTGACGAATTGAAAAAGGCAGCGGCAGAAACGCTGGCAATTGATGTGGCAACTATTAAGACCGACAGCTCGCTTGTAAAAGACCTCGGTGCGGAATCCCTCGATTTCCTTGACATAAACTACAGGATTGAGCAGACGTTCTCAATAAAAATGGCCAGACACTTCATCATAGAACACATTGAAGAGATGTTTGGCGAGGGTACCGCCCTTGATTCAGATGGCAGGTTGACCGAGAAGGCCGTTAAGCTGATGCGGATTCGCCTTGATGCTGCTGTTGAGGGTTCTGCCTTAGAGGCTCTTAAGCCCGGCATGGACATGGATGCCCTTCCAGCTATGATAACCATACGCTCAATGGCCGGCAGCATTATGGATATACTGGATACGCTGCCTGAAAACTGCCCTGAGTGCGACAAATCGGCATGGAAGAAAGTCAACGATACACGCATCGTCTGCAAGGAGTGCAGTGCAGAGGCGGCTTATAAAAATGGTGATGATTTGATAAAAGAATGGCTCCAAAAGACGCAGGACGAGTACAAGATAGTATAAGCAGATGGCTCCGAGGGTTGTAATAACCGGCTATGGTGCGGTAACGCCATTAGGCTCAAACGCCGAAGATAGTTTTAATAAGGCAAGTGAAGGTGTCTCAGGTATCAGCATGATTGAGTCGTTTGATACTACGGGAATGCCATGCCGAATCGGAGGGGAGATAAAAAGGGAACCCTCTTTAGATATAATAGGACAGTCGCTGCCCTCAAATAGCAAAATAGACATCAGACGTCTTGAGAAATATACCCCGCGTCCAATTAAATTTATGATAGAGGCAACCGTTGAAGCGGCAAGACAGGCCGGCCTTCATGGAAACGTATCTATTACGCCTCAGAGAATGGGTGTCGCGCTGGGTTATCACGGGGAAAACCCACCCGTTAATGATATGATGTTTGTCCATAAATTTTATAGACCCGGTAAGTCGTCGCAGCCCTGGGATATGAAGGCCCTTGCTAACGCGGGCAGCTACCCGTATTTTAGTTTTTTCCGGAGGAAGTCCGATGTAGCAACTGCCATCTTGGGTGGGATATTTGACTGTAAAGGGCCGAATATCTCAATAGCGAGCGCATGTGCAGCGGGGGCGCAGGCCATTGGAGAGGCCGCCAGTATAATACGTGACGGTGCAGCTGATATAATGATAGCCGGCGGCTGTGAGTCGACTCTGAATTTTGTAGGATTTGTAGGATTTGTCCTGATAAAGGCTATGTCAGAGAAATATTCAGCACCTGAGAAGGCATCAAGACCGTTTGACAGGAAACGAAACGGCTTTGTGATGTCAGAGGGGGCTGGGGTGGTAATTCTTGAAGAGCTTGAACACGCAAGGAGACGCGGTGCACCTATATTTGCCGAGTTCCTCGGCTATGGCTCAAGCGCCGACGCTTATCGCATAACTGACACGCACCCAAAAGGCGAGGGCGCAGTTCTTGCAATGCGTGCTGCCCTTAAAGACGCCTCATTAACTACCAGTGATATAGATTATATAAACGCCCACGGTACTTCGACACTTATGAACGATCAGACAGAAACAGAGGCTATAAAACAGGTGTTTCAAGAGCGGGCGGCTGCACTATATATAAGCTCCAATAAATCCATGATAGGACACACTATAGCCGCAGCCGGTGCAATCGAATGTGTCCTCAGCACGATAGGGATTAATAAGTCCATCATACTTCCTACGATTAACTACGAAAACCCCGACCCTAAGTGCAATTTAAACTACGTCCCAAACGCGGCCATTAATTGCCCACACAAGAGGGTGCTTTCTAACTCCTTTGGTTTCGGCGGCCAAAACGCATGTCTGGCTATTGGAAAATACGATTGATATATGTTACTATCTACTTTTCTGAAATAGTGGATAGGTGGTAATGTTAAACGAAGAGAAAGACAGACTAAAAATTCTGCTTGTCGAAGACAGCACTTCTCAGGCTGTATTGCTGAAGCGTATGCTTGAGAGCCATAACTATGATGTGGAAACGGCAGACAACGGACTAACCGGCTCCATAAAGGCGCAGGAAATTGTGCCAGCTCTTATTATCAGCGACGTAAACATGCCGGTTATGAACGGTTATGAGATGTGTAAGTTAATTAAAGGCATCGATGAATTAAAGTATATTCCCATAATACTACTTACTCAATTGAGTAATCCGGAGGATATCATATATGGCCTTGAGTGCGGGGCTGACAATTTTATCATAAAACCATATACTGAGAAATCGTTGATGTCAAGAATCGATTATTTGCTGGCAACCTTCAGGATAAGAAAGAGCGATGGTGCCGGAGTAGGCATAGAGTTATCATTGGGCAGCAAGACATATCTTATAAACTCTGAAAAGCGCCAGATATTAAATCTATTGGTCTCCACATATGAAAAGACTATAGAACAGAACCGACAGCTTAAAGAGAAAGAACATGAGTTGACATTACTTAATGCAGTTTTGGAACAGAGAGTCCAAGAAGAGATAATGAAAAGATTAGAGAAAGAGCAGTTATTGATTCAGCAATCCAAAATGGCAGAGATGGGAGGCATGATAAACGCCATCGCACACCAATGGAGGCAGCCCCTGAACGTTATATCGGCATTGGCTCAGGAACTGGACGACGCGTATGAATATGGAGAGCTGAATAAGGAATATCTAGTTGATGTCAAGGATACAATACTTACCCAGGTTGACTTTATGACAAAGACGGTGGACGATTTTTCCGACTTTCTACGGCCATCAAAGGAGAAGATGATCTTTGATCTTAAGGGGTCTGTCGAAGATATTGTCTCAATGTTTTCCCCATATTTCTTAAAAAATGGCATATCGCTAAATACAGACTTCCTCGATGAGGATGTAAGAGTCTTGGGCTACCCTAATGAATTTAAACAAGTTATTCTGAATCTTATTAATAACTCAATGGATGCAATAATTTTGAAATGCAGCAAAATGCAGCAGCAAACTAAAGGTAGAATAGATATAGGCATCACAAAGGAAAATGAAAAAGTTAAGGTCTTTGTTTCAGACAACGGAGGCGGCATTCCCGCAGATATAATCGACAAGATTTTTGAGCCGTATTTCACAACGAAGGAATTAAATAAAGGTACAGGTATCGGCCTATATATGGCAAAAACAATCATAGAAAATCATATGGGCTGGAAGCTGACCGCAGCAAGCTTTGAAGGCGGCGCAGAGTTTATCATAGAGATATGACGCATTTTTTTATTGACATTTATTATTCTTTGGGTATATCATATATAAGTTCTGAAGGCAGCTAAACAATAACATAAAGAGTTAAGAGGAGGCCGTATGATAACAAAGAATATGAAAAGTTTTATGACTATGGCAAGTACGTTTGTGGAGAAGAACAAGAGTGGGTGGGACCACGAGGCATGGCTCAATTTCATCTCTGATGTGCAGAAGAGCGGGATGGAGATGTGTGACGATACAAAGGCATGTGCCGGAGCAGTTTTAGAGGCAATGCAGAAGTATTATAAGACCACAATGGAAACAAGCGGAATGACAAGTAAGATGGCTGATGTCTCCGACCTGACGATCAAGTTCCTGAAAGATACAAAGGGCACATGGAGCCATTCCGAATGGGAAGCCTATATAAAGGCTATGCAGGAAAAAGGCATGAAAATGAATGAGGAAGCTAAGGCATATCTTGGTTCTTTATTAGAGGCATCAAAGCAGTTAGCTGCCTCGGCCAGCATGAAATAGTACAACCCTACGTTTAATTACAAAAGGCTGCCCACCATATTAGTCGCCTGCCAATTGAGATATTTAAGACGATGGCGACATAGGGCGAAATAGAAGGTTGGGCAGTCTTTTGTATTCATCAGTAAAACATTCCGATAACCGCACCGGTCATACATGATGCCAGTGTACCGGTTAATATTGACTTTGGCCCAAGCGATATGACCTCATACTTTTTTTCAGGCGCCATTATGCTCAATCCGGCTATTAGAATCCCAAGGCTGCCAAGATTAGCAAATCCGCACATAGCATAAAGCATGATGACAGAGCTTCTTTTGCTTAGTGAGCCTGCAGGCAGATTGGCGAGGTCTATATATGCAACGAATTCGTTTAAAATTGTCTTTGTAGCCATAAGTGACCCTGCAACTTGCGCCTCTGACCAGGGTATCCCTATAACCCAAACAACAGGGGCCATGATTACCCCAAGTATTCGCTGAAGAGTTACGGGCTTGCCGTAAAATTCAGGCAGCATTCCCAGTCCATAATTGGTCAGACTTACAAGTGCAACAAATACTATCAGCATGGCTATTATGCTTATCAGCAGCTCGACCCCGTCGGAGGTCCCCTTTACAATAGCATCCAGCGGTCCTTTATATATCTGCGGGGGGATTAATTCGGCAGTGTCTGTCTTGCCGACAGGCGGGACCAACAACATAGAACAAACCAGGGCGGCTGGGGCGCTGATTATCGAATGGAGCAGGATTTGAGCAAGGGCATCAGGCAGCACATGCCCTAATATGCTTGCATATAGCACCATCACCGTCCCGGCTATTGTTGCCATACCGGTAGTCATTATGGCAAAGATTTCACCGCGCGACATGTTTTTAAGGTAAGGTTTTATAAATAGCGGCGCTTCTACCATTCCAACAAATACTGTAGCGGAAGCGCATAGTCCAACTGCCCCGCCCACTTTCATTATCTTACGAAGTACAAAAGAAAACCCTTTGACCATATATGGAAGTATTTTAAAGTAAAATAAAAGCGCCGACAAGGCGCTTATTACAAGCACCATCGGCAGTGATTGAAAGGCAAATACAAATGACCCGCCAGGGATTTTCTCATCAAACGGGAGCTTGCCACCACCCAAATACCCAAAGGTGAAAGTCGTGCCGGCAAGTGTAGCCTTTTCAAGCACCATTACTGCCTCGTTTAAAAAAAGAAAGAAACTCCTGATAAGTGCAATTTTTAAAGCCAGAAACGCTGTAACAATTTGAAGTATAACCCCCAGACATACAGTTCTGAACTGTATCTCCTTCCTGTTTTCACTGATTGCCCACACGAAAAGGCAAATCACAGTAATACCAAATAATCCCCTTAAAATGTTCATCTCTCTTATGGTTATAACAAAGTAGTGGCGGCAGTGTCAATTTGTGGGTAAATCCCAGGGCAATCGCATTAGAAACTTACACCCGCTAATCCCTCTCCTGGATTCCCGCTTTCGCGGGAATGACAGAATAAAAACATGGAAATGACAGGCAAAGCTGAACAAATGAACTCCAATAATATCATGCCATTCTCTTTTTTTGTCATTCCCGCGAAAGCGGGAATCCAGGAAACCATCGGTCAGAGCCAAATGATAGGCAATTCCTGCCTGATTTTTCAAATGCGTTTGCCCTGGGGTAAATCCTGATTGACTTTTTCAGCCCAAGCGTGTTAATTTCCATTGTTATGGCAAAAGACTTTAAAGACACGCTGAATCTGCCTGATACAGATTTCCCTATGAAGGCGAATCTTGCCCGGCGGGAGCTGGATTTTCTGGCCTTCTGGAAAGATAACTCGATAAGCACAAAGATGGAAGACAAAAACAGGGGCAATCCTCCATATTGCCTTCACGACGGCCCGCCATACGCAAACGGGCATATCCACATCGGACACGCCCTTAACAAGATTCTCAAGGACATTATCGTTAAATTTCACTCTATGAACGGGCGTTACGCGCCATACGTGCCGGGTTGGGACTGCCACGGCCTTCCCATTGAACATCAGGCAGATAAAGAGCTGGGGGCAAAAAAGAACTCTGTTACTATAATCGAAAAGCGCGCCCACTGCCGCTCATATGCACAGAAATTCATCGACATTCAGAGAGACGAATTCATCCGGCTTGGCGTATTTGGCGATTGGACTTCCCCATATATAACAATGGACTTCGACTACGAGGCCGACATTGTGGCGGAGTTTTTTAAAATCACCCGGGCTGGTTACGTTTATAGGGGAAAGAAACCCGTCCACTGGTGTTCGTCCTGTGTTACAGCCCTTGCCGAGGCCGAAGTGGAATATGCAGATAAACAATCACCGTCGGTCTATGTTAAATTCAAACTGACAGATGATAGCGCTATTAAATTATTTGGAGAAAGACCTATAAAAAATGTATTTATTGTGATATGGACAACAACGCCGTGGACACTGCCAGCAAATCTCGCCCTTGCCGTTCATCCAGACGTTGATTATGCCGTTGTTGATACTGCCAAAGAATATTACATAGCAGCCATGCCACTGCTTGAAAGACTTGTGGATGTGGGACTAAGCGGTACAGTAATTAAACAATTTAAAGGCAATTCACTTGAAAGTATTAGGGCTTATCACCCATTTATTGACAGACTATCTCAGGTAGTCCCTGCCGATTTTGTTACAATAGAAGACGGCACCGGCGTTGTACACATCGCCCCCGGACACGGTGAGGATGACTACCGTACAGGGATTAAATATGGCCTTGATATATATGTCCCCGTTGACGACAGAGGCAAGTTTACCGCCTCAGCAGGGGAAAATCTTGCAGGGAAATTCGTCTTCGATGCAAATGCGCAAATCATAGAAGTATTAAAAAATAATGACGCACTTATTGAGCAGCACACTATAACACATTCCTACCCGCACTGCTGGCGCTGTAAGAAACCTGTTATATTCCGGGCGACTGAGCAGTGGTTTATCTCTATGGAATACGGTGAACTAAAGAAACGAGCCGTCGAGGAAATCGAAAAAGTCCAGTGGGTTCCCTCATGGGGAAAAGACAGGATTTACGCGATGGTGAAAAACAGACCGGACTGGTGCATCTCAAGACAGCGTTCGTGGGGTGTGCCGATTGCCCTCCTGCTGTGTAAGGGCTGCGGCGAGGCAGTAATAGACGAGGGAGTGCTTGATAAAACCGTTGCTCGTTTTAGGGAACACGGCTCAGACGTGTGGTTTATGCTTGACCCATTGGAACTTCTCCCAGATGATTATAAATGCAAACAGTGCGGTGGCGGCACGTTCGATAAAGAGACTGATATACTGGACGTATGGTTTGATTCAGGCGTAAGTCAGGCCGCTGTGCTTGAGAGACGGACGAACCTCACATGGCCTGCCGATATGTACCTTGAGGGCAGTGACCAGCACAGGGGCTGGTTTCAAAGCTCACTACTGGCCTCGATGGCTGTGAAGGGCGAAGCACCATTCAGGACGGTACTTACTCACGGTTTTGTCGTTGACGGCAGGGGTAAAAAGATGTCCAAATCCCTGGGCAATGTCATATCTCCTGAAGACATAATAAAGCAAAGCGGGGCAGAGATTCTGCGTCTGTGGGCGGCCTCAGAGGACTACAAATATGATATTAGAATATCAAAGGAAATCCTCCAGCGCCTGACCGAGGCATACAGAAAAATCCGCAACACATGCCGGTTCCTCCTTGGAAACATTCACGGACTTGATGTTAATTATCACCCAGATGATACGCTTACAGACCTTGACCGCTGGGCGATGAACCGTCGTGAGCGTATGATTAAAAATGTTACGCTGTCATACAGTAATTTTGATTTTCACGAGGTCTTTCACATCCTGTATAACTTTTGCATAGTGGATATGAGTTCTTTTTATCTGGATATCATAAAAGACAGGGTTTATACCAGTGCAAGGCATTCTGTTGAAAGAATGGCGGCGCAGTGGACGATGAAACAAATACTCTTAGCTATCACAGGTCTCATGGCCCCAATACTTTCGTTTACCGCAGAAGAGGTCTGGCAGTCCCTGAAAAACAGTAAAATGCTGGACGAAGAGAGCATATTTCTCAGCTTGTTCCCAACTGCCGACGCCCAATATATCAATGATAAGCTGGACAGCCGTTTCAGCGTTCTCATAAAAATCAGAGATGTGGTGAACAAGGCACTGGAGTTAAAAAGGCAGGAGAAGTTCATTGGCAACGCACTTGAGGCCAAAGTGACGCTCTACGCTGGTCAGCCGCAATATACTTTATTAAAAGGCTTTGAGCTGGAATTGCCAACAATGTTAATCGTATCACAGGCGGCTGTCATGCCGCTTGATGTCATAACAGACGAACTCAGACAGCAATCCCACACAGATGAGACACTGCCCGAACTGTTTATCATTGTAACCCGGGCAGAGGGTGAGAAATGCGGTCGCTGCTGGAACTTCAGCACAACAGTAGGTAGTTTTCATGATGAACCGGAGGTCTGCGAGAGATGTTACCCAGTGTTGAAGCATATGGGGCAGACATGACAACGAGCAAATCGGCAATAAGATATTTTATCATCTCCTTTTTTGTCTTTGCTGCCGACCAGATTACAAAATACCTTATACTACAAAAACTGCACCTCTATGAATCTATCCCCATCACCTCGTTTTTTAACATAGTGAGCGCACGAAACAAGGGGTCAGCATTCGGGATGTTTCAAAGCTGGGGAAACACGCCGTTTATTGTGATGTCCATTGCTGTGTTAATAATTATAGCGGGCCTGTTAATCTTTGGCAGCAAGGACCTCTTTGCCCTGTCACTTTTGTTGGGCGGGGCTGCGGGGAATATGACCGGCAGGATAACTACAGGCTCTGTAGTGGATTTCCTCGACTTCTATGTAGGACGGTATCATTGGCCAGCGTTTAATGTGGCAGATATGGCCCTGACATGCGGTATAGGGTTGATGATAATCAGTCATTTCAGGAAGGGGTGACGCTTGCGGTTAGGATTACGAGAAAAATCTCCTGTCGAGGGGTTTCTCGACTTCGGTGAGCGGGTGACGCATTTAATACCAAACGATATGTACTATGCGCACCTGTCGATATACCGTTATGCGATGGATTTTGCCAAAGATAAGACCGTGATAGACGCCGGTTGTGGCACGGGGTATGGTTCGGCCTATATGGCGCGCTCAGGGGCTGGATTTGTACATGGCATAGAGGTTAGCCCAGGTGCCGTTGCCCTTGCTGCACAGTACTTCAGTGCCCCAAATTTAAAATTCTATGAAATGGACGTTCAGAACATAAGCGGTTTTGAAGACCATTCTGTTGATTTCATAGTCAGCTCAAACGTGCTTGAGCATGTGCCAAACCCGTGGCTGGCGCTGCACAGCTTTGCCCGGCTGCTTAACCCGGACGGTGTATTTATGCTGGCTGTTCCTCCGATTACGGATGAGGACTTAAGGGCGAGAAACCTTGCGATTCCATACCATCTGAACATATGGTCGCCGCAGCAATGGCACTACGCAGTGAGCTGTTTTTTTGAAGAGGTAGAGACTTGTCGGCATTGGTTTAAAGACGGAAAGTCACATCCTGATTTTGGCTCTGACCCCAATAATGCCGCATTTAATGAGATGGATTTTGTATTTGAACAGGTTCAACCTCAGGGAGAAAAATCCCTGACGCCTACCATAACGCTGATAATCACGGCACGCAAACCAATAAATGTATTCAGCAATTCCGAGATTGAGGAAAGACTGAAATTCGTTGATGAGTCATTTACAAGAACGCCGGTAACATCTACGGGGATTTTGCTTTGGAGACATTTTTACGGAATATACCTCAGGGGAAGAATAGAAGGTTATGCGAATCTCCTGCGAAGGGGATACAAGAAGCTCCGCCAGTTAAATAAGCGCTAATCACGTGTACTAAGGTCTTCAGTCTATCTTGGAGGGCCGATTATGCTCTCGATTTTACCAAAATCAGCACCAAGCACATATGTACCGTTAATGATTAAATATGGTGTAGCTGAGGCGCCAAGTTTCTCACCTAATGCCTTATGGTCTTTAATGGTTTGTTCGACTTTATCATCCTTACATACGGGGGGCTTTACTTTGTCGTACTTGCCGGCCATAATGTCTAAAAATGCTTGAGGGCTGTTTTTTGAGCAAAGAATGAATCTGATCTTATCCATTGCATCGGGATGGATTTGAGTTGCGGGAAGAAAAAATATATATCGTGTCACATCCTGCCTCTTGTTCATATAATCGGTGAGCCTTCGGCTGAAAGGGCAATCAGGGTCTTCGAATTCTATTACAGTGTTTTTACCAATGCCGATGCGTATGGCATTGTCAGTAGGAATGGTTCCCGAGTGTTGTGGTTTAACAGGCTGTTCAGCAGCAGCCAAATTTGTGGCCATGATAAGCGCTGTCATAAAAATATATATAACCAACTTTCTATACATCGTAATAAATCCTCCTTATATTTTTGCCAAGTGTATTTAAACATGCTTACAAGTACAATAAATAAATAACAACGGTTTAGTCAATTCTTTTTATAAAACTCCTTCCATGCGAAATACCCGATACCGATGACAGCAATAACTGCCTGCAGGGTGACAAGCGCATAGCGCAGTGATAAAATCCCGCCACTAGAAATATTCAACAGCACTTTTACCCCCATCGCATGAAGCAAAAGCCCTATAGGAAACATCAAAAAAAACACGACAAGGCCGCCTATAAACCCCGAAAGAATGCCATACCATATAACCATTCCTATTCGCTTTCTGAAGACTGAATCCATGAGGTAACTATAATATTTAGAGGCTGAGAATGTCAATTGAGTGGAGTCCAATAAATGCGGAGCCTTTCATGGAATAGTCTGTCCGCCTGATATTGTTATAATTGTATTGACAAATGCCTTTAATTCACTACACACGTTGATTGTATCAATGAGATTATTTTTTCTAAGAATCGACACGGCGTCACGCGGTTTTACATAGCTGCGAACTTTGCCTAGTCTTAAAATTTCTTGCATCTGGTGTGCAGGGGGGAAATCGTGGTTTACATTTTCTGGATTTCCAGCAGGGGCAGTTTTATTGTGATTTGCCAGCTTTTGAATCGTCGACCAGTATGGGAGCAGCCATGCCTCGAAATCATATTGAGCGGCATGAGGATGAAATCTTGGCTCAGTGCCAACCCAAGTCTGCATTTTACACTTTGCATCTTTTGCATCAATAAAAATCGGAGGTTCGACCCCGGTATATACGTCGGTTAACGCGATTACATGATCAACCGCTTTTGTTCCACAGAGCAATCGGTTCACATCACGCTTCAGTTTATCCTCTTTCGGTATCCTTCCGTAGTATGACCGGGGGATAATCTTTGGCATTCTTCCTGACAGATGTATTTCTAAGAACTTTCGCAGGATGGGCAAAAATACCTTTTCTGTTTCCCCTTCAATGAACAGTGAAATCTTCACGATCTGCCACCCATCTGGCCCATCTGCCACACTTCATCGAGGCTATATTCATCCAGCCATTTGTCCAGATCGAATTCTGTTGCCCATGTCGCCACTGCACATCCATCATCTTCAATATCCATTACCACAACCTCTTCCGGCTTCAAAAAGCGGATAAACCTGTCGGAGTGCGTGGCAACGATCAATTGTGTTCTTTGTGAGGCTTCACGCATGAGACCGGCCAGAAGGCTAAGAAGTTCAGGGTGCAGGCTCACTTCCGGTTCATCTATCATTGTAATGGTCGATGGGGCAGGGCTTTGAAGCAGTGACACTAACCACAGAAACCGAAGCATACCCTCGGACAATTCATGTATGTATATAGGGTCGGTGAAGTTTCTGTCTTTCCAGGTCATCGTCAGGACACCTGCGGCAACGGGAGGAAAGCTCAACCTTTCAAAGCTGGGAAAGGCAGCGTGAAGTGTATCAACAATCTCGTCGAAACGCCCACTGTCAGTTTCCCTTAGATAATAAAGATATGGAATAATGTCTTTCCCGTCAGCACCTGGGGATGTTGTCGGCCTCATCTGTTGAGGTAGTTTAATGGGCGCTTGTCGCCCAACATTAAGCTCATGATAATAAGTTGATTTCGATAGAATATGTCTAAATTCCTCTGGTTGGCTGAACATCTTAGGTATTTGGGAAAGGAATGTTTCAAGCGAATCGTATTTCCAGGATGGACGAACGAGACCTTCTTGTGGATCATAGTAATGAGTATCTTCTTTTATAGAGAAGATATGCTTGAAAGGGTCATCAAAGCCATCACGCTCTTGAGATAAAATTTCCTTTGAAATGGAGTATCCTGTGCCCTTCGGTGAGAAATGAAGGTCGTACTTGAGCGGTTTACGTCCTGATATTTCCATTTGAGCAACAAAAGATATCTCTTCAGTTTTACCGCGTGTCAAAATATTCACTATACCACCTAAATCCAATAGAGTGTTATTCAACATGCCAGATGCCGAGGCACAGAGCAGAGAAAACGCATCCAGAAGTGAAGTCTTGCCGACACCATTGGCGCCGATGAGAACATTAAAGGGTTTGATGGGCAGTTCGATTGCTCGTAATCTGCGGAATCCACCTATTGTTATTTGACTGATCTTAGACATTGCAGTTCTCCGTTGATAGCGACTTTATAAGCTTGTCACAATATGCTAACAGTTTACACAAAGTTTTACAAGTGGATTCGATTATTAAAACTTGAGGCAGCACGGGCAGCTGATTTTGTTGAAAAAGAGGGTTAGGTATTACCACACCGAAAAAATCCTCTTTATATTTTTCATCTCTTCGGCGAATATGGTGGTCTTTATCAGTTCATAGTCGAACTGCGTTTTTACTTTGAATCCCCGCTGGGTTTCTCGCACGAGGATTGCCCCCTGGTGGTCTGTCCGATATGTCGGTATGTCTCTTAGATTGTTTAATACCTCCTGGGTTGGATGACCGAAGTGATTATTTCTGCCAGCGCTTATTACTGCTATCGACGGCTGTAAATAAGAGATAAATTCCTCTGACGTCCCCCTCCGGCTGCCGTGGTGCGATACCTTTAGGACATCTGAGCGTAGTTTTTCTTTTAACCCCACGATGACATTTTCACCCTCCGTTTCCAGGTCACCTGTGAACAGAAACGATGTATGCGCACCGGTCAGCTTAATCACGAGTGATGTGTTGTTGTTTGTCCGTCTGCTTAACAGGCTCAGTCCTTCTAAATCTTCAGGCGGGTGGAGGATGGCAAGCGTTACGTTATCTACGTTTAACACATCGCCGTGCTTCAGGCTTATGTGTCTTCCCCTTAGCAGCTTCATATCTTCATGGACAATCATGCCGTTGTCTATCAGATACTTTACGTCAAACTTTCTCAGGATATTGGGCAGCCCGCCGATGTGGTCACTGTCGCCGTGGCTTAATATAAGGGCGTGGATGGTGCTTTTTCCCCTGTATCTCATGTACCCCTCAAGCTGCCTGCCGTTGCTGCCGGTGTCAATGGCTATGGCCTTGCCGTTTGGTGTCTCAATAAGCGCTGAGTCCCCTTGCCCGACATCAATAAATGTTACGACAAGTGTATTGGGGTAAGCAGTAAGATAATAAAAAATAACCAGAACTGCAGCCGCAGCCGACGTGACGGTAAACAATTTCATCTTTTTCAGGAAAAAACACAGCAATATCACATACACTGCTATAACAAACACAAACGGGAATGCCTTCACATTTATCGATGAGTGTGGAATGCGGGCAAACCACTCTATTACGTCAAGCATATTTCTTGTTAAGAGACCGATAATTCCCGTAAATGGAAAAAAACCTGATACGAGATATATAAACGAGCTGAGCAGGATAATGGGCGTTATAATCAGACACATATACGGCACAACTATCATATTTGCAGGAAGCGAGACGGTTGAGCCACTGTGAAAGGCGTAGAGGATTATGGGCATTGTCCCAAGTGCGGCAGCAAGTGATACGATAACCGTATCCCTTATGTATCTAAAGGCCTGAGTTGTGTATGTGTACATTTTGGAGTCAGATTTTTTAATGTAGGTAAAAAACCTGTCTATAAAGTAAAACGATGGAATTTTCATGCCGCGTGGGTTTTCATCCTCTGTGAAGTAAAAGTTGAAGCGGTCTGATGCCAGTCCTATAAACAGGCACGAAAAGAATGACAACTGCCAGGATGCCGTAAATATCGACTCCGGGTCAATCAACTCAATGATAAACGCGGCCAGCGCCAGGGTGTTCTTCCACTGCCCCTTTCTGCAAAGCACCAGGCCAACAAGAAAGAGCCAGCTCATTATAAAGGACCTCAGGGCCGGAACACTCATCCCTGAGATTAATAAATATGCAGTCACTATGGGCAGTGTCAGAACTGCCGACAACTGTTTCGTGCTGATACGAATTGTCATTCCAAGCAGGAAGTTATAAGGCATACGGCTAAGTATGAGATTAGTAATCCAAAATATCAGCACAGTAAGCATTCCAAAATGTGTCCCTGAGATGCTTAAGAGATGAGTAAGACCGGTTGCCCTGAAGTTTTCCCTTACTGGCTCACTTATGCCGGAGCCATCCCCTATGGTGATGGATTTCAGGACACTTGAGGTATCGCCGGTGAAGGCTGCCTCAAGTCGCCGGGCAAGCCGTAAGCGCTGTCTCTCGAAAAGCCAGAGGATTGATTGGGATTCATTTACCATCAGGAACCTTTTAGCAGTGCCGTTGAGCCTCATATCGTATGAATAGCTGCCGGGTACATGCGGGGGGCTGTATAGCTTCATTTGTGTTAATATCGTCGCCTCTGTCCCCGGCATAAACCCCCTTGAGCGCGAATAAAAGATAGATACAGGTTTTTTGAATAATCCCTCTGGTATTCTTACTTTAAATTCTTGTTGAAAAAATGGCGCTACGGCGGGTTTGACGGCGGGTTTGAATGAATGATAATCAACTTTTACAGGCATGGAGGTAAACGTTCCGGTTATGACGAACTCACCGGGAGGAGGTTTTGTGTTTAGCTCTGCTGGGTCATATCTAAACCATGCATAAAAAAAACCGGCTGACAGAATAACAAGCAGTTTAAGCGGTAAACCCTTCTTTAAGAGAGACAGACCAAGAATACAAATCGTTACAATGACAGAGCATACGGGAAAATACAGCTTGCCGTGAAATAGCACTACCCCTGAGATGAAGGACAGATATAGCCACATCTCTCAGGACATGGCTGCTCTGACTGCCTGTGCTATGGTTTCGCCTAATTGCTCTATTTTCTGTTGGTTGTTACCTTCAAGCATGACCCTGATCTTGGGTTCCGTTCCAGATGGTCGCACCAGCACCCTGCCTGTACCTTCGAGCTGCTTTTGTGCTGCGTCAATGGCTGAGACCACATCGGGGCATCTGTCTATCTGTTTTTTGACCGCGACTTTTACGTTTATCAGTACCTGTGGGTAGAGTGTTACGTCTGATGCCAGTTCTGAGAGCGTCTTCCCTGATTTATTTACGATGTTAAGCATCTGGACTGCGGAAATAGGGCCGTCTCCGGTGGTATTAAGCTGGAGCATGATGACATGGCCGGATTGTTCACCGCCGAAGTTGCAGCCAGTCTCAAGCATTTCTTCTACTACATATCTGTCACCTACCTGAGTGCGCAGTAGTTTGATGCCGTGTTTTTGCAGGTAGTGTTCAAGTCCCAGGTTGCTCATGATGGTCGAGACTACGGTGTCGTTTTTGAGTTTTCCCTCGGACTTGAGTTCCTTAGCCCAAAGTGCCATTATAAGGTCGCCATCGACGATTTTGCCTGTTTCATCGCAAAACAGTGTCCTATCGGCGTCGCCGTCGTGGGCAACACCTATGTGGGCGTTGTGTTTTACAACATATTCGGCTAGTCTGTCTATGTGCAGGGAACCACACTTTGCATTTATGTTCTTGCCGTCGGGTTTATCGTTAATGCTGATGACATGGGCGCCAAGTTCTGCAAGTAGTGTGGGGGTAACCTTATAGGCCGCGCCGTTTGCAGAGTCTACTACAACCTTTAGTCCATCGAATATGGCCTCTCTGGGTATGGTAGATTTCACGTATTCTATGTATCTGGCAGTTGCATCTTCAAGCCTGTATGCCTTTCCAATGTTATTTCCCGGACGGTTTGCTATAGTGAATGTCTCATTCAATACAAGCCCCTCGATTTCAGCCTCAAGCGAGTCCTTGAGCTTAAACCCCTCGGCGCTGAATATCTTAATGCCGTTGTCCTGATACGGGTTATGCGAGGCGGAGATGACAATGCCTGTATCAAACCTGAGTGATTTTGTTAGATACGCGATCCCTGGGGTTGGCAGAGGTCCTGTCAGAGTCACATTCATTCCCATCGAACATATCCCCGAAGTCAGGGCGCTCTCTAATATATATCCTGAAAGTCTAGTGTCCTTTCCTATGAGTATCATGTTTTTGCCATGTTTCTTGTGCAGTATCTTGCCTATGGCCATCCCTACTCTGACAACCATTTCAGGTGTTATGGGATATGTGTTTACTGTCCCTCTTATGCCGTCTGTACCGAAAAGTTTCATTTCTTTGCCCCCGTTGTTTTATCTGCCGTTATTGTTATTTTTATCTTTACGATGTCGTTTTCATAGCTTAAAGTTCTGTCCTTTAGCACAAGGCGGACGGTCTTGTCGAAGGTGGCGTCTGCGTCTTTGACATAAACAGGTTCGGTCTCGATATACTCTAACTTATTTAGTGCCTGGCGTGAACCTGTTGCTGATATTTCCTCCGGTGTGGAGGTTATCTCACTAACGGTAAAGCCATGTTTGGGTTCACCTTTAATTACTGGTTTTATTGGCAGCATCATAGTGAAGACATCCTCTGTCCGTACTATGATGTTGGTCGGATTAAACCTGGCCAGGGTTATCGATGGAGGCATTTTTATATTATCCTTTGTGAAATAGAACATTGTCTCACCTTGCTTAACCTTTGACAGATCGACAAAGACGTTTATATCTTTTGGGAGGAGATTCTTTACGATTCTCTCCTGTCCCTTTATGGAGACATTTACGAACTTTGCGCTGGTCTTGGTTATTTCGACGCCTTTGGGTATGTTTTTATATTCTATGGGAAGCTCCATTATCACCTCTGACTGTCCTTTAAGAGTGACAACAAACCACAAGATCAGGGACAGTACGAGGGTAATTAGTTTTAGTTCCGTATTTTCTGTGAAAAATTTCTTCATTTGCGTTTTTTACCATGGTCTGCAAACATGTCAGTCAATAAGATTCTCAAATGGGCCATATCAGTCTTCTTTTCTATTTCACCGGCAATAGCCGTAGATATGCTTCCAGTCTCTTCAGAGACGATAACCACTACGGCGTCAGTCTCTTCGGTTACGGCAAGGGCTGCCCTGTGTCTGGTGCCGAGGAGCTTGTCTATGTCCGGTCTGAATGTGATTGGCAGAAAACACCCTGCGGCTACTATCTTGTTGCCGCTTATAACTACTGCGCCGTCGTGAATAGGTGATGTGGGATGAAATATACTTAGCAGGAGTTCCCTCGTAACACGCGCATCAAGATATGTCCCTATTTCAATGTAGTCTTTCAGACTTGTATCCCGCTCAAGGATTATCAGGGCGCCGATTTTCCTTGCCGATAGGGAGGCGGCAGCTTTTACGATTTCATCGAGGGATTTCAGCTCCTCTGCTGATGTAGGCCGAAAAAATGAAGACTTTCCCATCTGCGCTAGTGCCCGCCTTATCTCAGGCTGGAACAACACAATTACCGCTATCACTATGTATGCCCAAAAGCTCTGTATCAGCCAGTCTATTGTGTATATCTTAAGATACCCTGCAATCAGCGACATTACCAGAAGCACACCGATTCCTATGAGCATCTCAACGGCACGTGTCCCGCGTATCAGCAGCAGCACCCTATAGAGGACAAGCCACACAAGGAGGATGTCCAGTATGTCCTGCCACCGTATCTGTTCGATTATATCCATTTGTAATCTATGTCTGTCGTTTGGTCAGTACAATTTTGTGTTTGATAAGGGATATCTCCTTTATTTGTCCATCGAAAAACTTTTGCTCGCCGAACAGGTTTTTGATAAACAGTTTTCCATCTTCCGGGCGGATAACGTCAACATTTTCTAAATAGAGTATTTCGCCTTTGTCGTCATAATTATCTATATATACGTTTGCTTCACACATATTTTACCTCCGTGCATAATAATTTAATTCTCTCAACAAGTGATTCTACCAGATGTGGCAGCGGTTGTCTGTCCACACCGATGACCTCAATACCCTCCTGATTCAGCGGAAGGAGTATTTTCTTTGCCTTGGCGCTAGCGATGGCGTTTGCCATTGGGGGCGTCAACTCCCCCATCATGGAATTTGCCATGATGATGCTTATCGGGCCAAGTATAATGTCCACCTTGCGGACGTTTACCGCGATGGCGTTTTCGCCGGTTGCGCCCTTGTTGGCCTTTGCCTTGAGCATAGAGGCAGTAGCTGCAGAGTTCGTACCCAGGGCGACTATCTCCAGTTCGTCGCCGAAATCATCTCGCAGACGCTTTACTATCACACTGCCAATTCCGCCGCCTTGCCCGTCCACAACCGCTATCTTAAGCATCACACTGTGCTGATATACAATATACCTTTATCACCGCTTTTTTAGTATAAATTAAAAAAATAACAGTGTCAAATATTGAAGTATTTTTTAAAAATCTTTATAATCCAGATATGAAGCCTGAAGCAGCCCTTTACATTAAATCTGGATTGTCTGTATGATAAAAACACTGTTCACCGGTAAGTACGGCGAATGGCTGGCCGCGCGACATCTGAAAAAGGGCGGCTATATCATACTGGAAAGGGGCTATAAAAACCCTCTTGGAGAGATAGATATAATTGCAATGGATGGTGAGCAGTTGGTATTTGTAGAGGTCAAGACAAGGACCTCTGATGAGTTTGGAGAGCCTTGCGAGGCTATTGATTATAAAAAGAAAAAGAAGATAATCAATACGGCAAGACTATACCTGAAACAACATGGCTGTACGCCGGCTGTGCGATTTGACCTGATAGGTATAAGCCTTTTTGCAAAGCCCCGAAAACTCGAGCATATTAAGGACATTTTTGAACTATGACAGACACACTTCTCAGTGTTGATAACGTAAGCATATATTTTAAGAGGCAGGGGGGCGACCTCAAGGTGGTGAACTCGATTGCCTTTGACGTGGCAAAGGGGGAGATATTTGGCGTTGTCGGTGAAAGCGGCTGCGGCAAGAGTGTAACTGCGGCGGCTGTCATGGGGATACTCCCGCAAAATGCGTACTACGAAGGGGATATATACTTTAAAGGACAGAGACTTTCTGCCCTAACAGTTGACCAGCAGCGAAGTCTTCGCGGGAACAAGATTGCGATGATATTTCAGGAGCCGATGACATCGCTTAATCCGGTGCTGACAGTGGGCTACCAGATAGCAGAGGTGTTGATGGTTCATAAGGGGTTGTCAAAAACGCACGCTATGGCGAGGGCGGTGGAGCTGCTTGGAGATGTAAAAATCCCCTCACCCGCACTCAGGCTAAAGGACTATCCACATCAGATGTCAGGCGGCATGAGGCAGCGTGTGATGATAGCGATGGCTATTGCCTGCAATCCTGCCCTTGTGTTGGCCGATGAGCCTACAACAGCGCTTGATGTTACCATTCAGGCGCAGGTCTTAAAACTCCTTCGGGGTATTCAGGAAATGTATAACATGTCGGTGGTGCTGATAACCCATGACCTGGGGCTGGTGTCAGAAAATGCCGGGCGTGTTGCGATAATGTATGCGGGCAGGATTATGGAGAGCGCTGATACGGCAACACTGTTTAAGCGCCCTGTGCATCCCTATACAATAGGTCTTTTAAATTCCATACCCAAGGGAAGACACATCCCTCTGGTTCCTATACCGGGGTTTGTACCAAAACCTGATAATCTGCCTGCTGGGTGCAAGTTTTCAGACCGCTGCGGGTTTGCCGAAAAAAGGTGTAAAGAGGCAGAGCCGATGCTTTTAGAAATAGAAAAAGGCCACTTCAACCGGTGTATTTTAACCAGTAAGGCCGAGACTTAGGACCATAATGAACGCAATGAGCCTAATGGAAGTCCGGGGACTAAAGAAATATTTCCAGATGAGGAGTGGTTTTTTATCTAAGCCCCATCAGGTGCGGGCTGTTGATGGTGTAGATTTTACGATAGAACAGAACAAGGTATTTGCAATAGTAGGGGAGAGCGGCTCTGGTAAATCCACACTAGCGCGGTTGCTTCTGAGGCTTGTTGAGCCGCAGGAGGGGGATGTGCTGTTTAAGGGTACAAATGTTCTGGCGTTGAGCGGGGATAAGCTCAAGGCATACAGGCGTTCGGTGCAGATAATATTTCAGGACCCGTTTGCCTCGTTGAATCCAAGAATGAAGATATATGGCGCCTTGTCTGAGCCTTTAAAGATACACAAGACGGTACCGAAATCACAGTTCAGGGAGCGCGTGAGGACAATGCTGGAGAGGGTAGGGCTGGACTCTGATGTAATGGAGCGTTACCCGCATGAATTTAGCGGTGGGCAGAGGCAGAGGATATGTATAGCGAGGGCGTTGATGCTGGGGCCTGAGCTTGTAGTGGCAGATGAGCCGCTTTCGTCACTGGATGTATCGATACAGGCGCAGATATTGAATCTCCTGATACGTATAAAAGAAGACATTGGGCTGTCATTTCTGTTTATAAGCCACGATTTAAGCGTAGTACAGTATTTTAGTGACAAGATAGCGGTGATGTACCTTGGCAAGATAGTGGAGACGGGAGAGACTGCGGAGCTATTTGACAATCCGATGCACCCGTATACGCAAATGCTGATAGAATCAGTCCCAAAAATAATAGGGGCAAAGACAACCCCGAAGCCCCAGAAGTCCCATCAGCCAGAAGATACAGCAGCAGACACACCAAGCCCGATAGAGATACCGGAGGGATGCCCATTCCACCCCAGATGTCCAAAAAAGTTTGCTCCCTGCACGACCACCGTACCGGAACTTAAACCCAGCAACGGCAGATTGATTTCATGCCACTTAAACGCTGAGTGATTGGTCAACGTGAAGCTTTTTTACTGAGAAAGATATGCTGAGAAATATTATTTAATAAATGCCTTGAGTATAGCGAACATTGCCAATAACTGCCCGGCCCAAAATAGAAACAACAATTTTAATGTATCTGACTTGGACTTCTCGATTTTTAGTTCAAGGTCTGATCCCATGGATTCCATCTGTATCAGGGGAAACGCAGCCTACCAGTGTTATTTTAACTTAACAATTTTGTTAAACATGGCAGGGGATGAAAATTATTAAATCTTCAGCAGTGCGTTATCTAACCGCCGACGCCGGACATTATAAACGGGGAGCCTGAGACAGCGGGTGTGTCTGTTTCTGTGGTGTCTGTGATATGGTGTCTCTCCGGCTTTAAATCTACGGCCTGTAGGATTAATCCCTGCAGCTCTTCCTTTGAGGCATTATGCCGCAGTGCATCAAACAGACCGACTTCGATGTTCGAATAGAGACACGGTCTTAATCTGCCGTCTGCTGTGAGGCGAAGTCTGTTGCATTGGGAACAAAATCGGCACGTCACCGCGCTTATTATCCCTATGATTCCATTGTTGTGCCCCGCGTGGTCAGTTACGCTGAAATACCGCGCCGGGCCGTGTTTCCTTAACTTCAGCGGGGTTATGTGAAATTCCCTTTCAATTCGGCGCTTTATCTCGTCTGTGCCTATAAACCCCTTATTAAATAAATGCTCGTTTACTACCGTCGGCATCAGCTCTATAAATCTGATCTGACAGCCTGTCTGTATCCCAAACAGGACAAACGCCTCTATCTCATCATCATTTATGCCAACCATCGGCACCATGTTTAATTTTACCGGCAATAACTCCGCCGCCTCTGCTGCCCTTATGCCCGCCATTACTTTATCGAAGTCTCCGCCTTTGGTAATCTCTGCGTATCTGTCCGCCCTTAATGAATCAAGGCTTATATTTACCCTGTCAAGGCCGGATTGAGCCAAAGCTGCAGTCATCCCAGCGAGGCGCTGTCCGTTTGTCGTCAGGCTCAACTCTTCTATCCCAGGGATTTCCTTTATACCCTTCACAAGTTCATCAATAGTGTTTCTTACTAATGGCTCCCCACCTGTCAGCCTTATCTTCTTTATCCCAAGTGTCGCAGCAACATCGACAAACCGCACAATCTCATCGTATGTCAGGATAGAATCAGTGTTAATTTTTCCATCTTGATAGCAGCCGCTTTTCATCGTATCGGGCATACAATAGACGCATCTCAGGTTGCACCTGTCTGTGACAGATATGCGTATGTAGTCTATGGAGCGTCCAAAGTTATCTGTTAACTGCATCAGTGTCCTGCCATCAGTGTCCTGTTGATACCTTTGACCAGGGGGATTTATCAAGGACTTCTTTTATTTTTATCAGATAGCCAAACGGGTAATCGGGTTGAAAGATGTGAAACTTATCAAACTCAAAAAGTTTTCTCGACGCAAGCAAAAATCTATAGTACGGGTTATCTTTATTAAGTATTTCTATATGACCGTTGACCTGAAAACTAATGTAGGACACCCCCATGCCGCCGCCTGCCGAAGCACCATCAGCCTGATGCATGCCTACGTATAGCAGACTTGCATTGCTGTTTTCATTGAGATTATCAAGCGTCTTTCCACCAAATATTTCAAGGCCACCCAGCATCGATGGATCGAAATTCCCTATGTCGCCGTAGAGCTTATTAATTGCCCCAATCCTCTCTGAGATTGACTCCATGTGGGGTTTTGTGCGCGTGGACACGGTTATAGTCTCAAACATCTCCGTAAAGGATGTGAGCAGTTCGTCGCGTGGTATCAATCCTATTCCCTTTACTGTCATATTAACCGGATACCCCGTATCAACAACATCGTCATTGCCCCCATTACCTCCATTACCCCTGGAGGCAGGCCATGTGGCCATGACCGGCAAGTGTGCAGAGAAATAGCGCAGCGGCTTGCCTTCTTTCATTTCGTTTATAAAATTCATTCTCGACGTTACAAGCCACTCAAGACACCGCTGCGGAAGTGCATTAACAGTCTTCTTTTGTTTCATCTCTACATGGAACATATTAGGTATTACCCCCTTGTGTTAGTATGAATAATTCTCTATCATGTAATATTATGGCACAGCTTGCCGACTTTAGGCGCTCAACGTTTATGCGATGGGCTGCGTTTTTTTACCTCATCAAGGAGTTCTGTTGTGATTAGTGTTGCGCCTTTTTCTTTGGCTGCCTTTTCTATTGCCTTAATTACCATTTTTCTCACAAATGCAGGGACTGCCTTTATTCTTTGTCTGGCGGCATCGTCCCACTGCATCTCAGATTTTAAATCGTCAGTATCTACTTTTAGCGTCTCCACGCCTTGCTTTGGTTCATATGTACAGAGCGGGTCCTCATCCATAAAGTCGTCTTTTTCGGCCAGTGCCCTTGCCCGGCATCCACCGCAGACCTCAGTATATTCACAGCGTCCGCACCTGCCTCCATATTTGCCATCCCTCATGGCCCCAAGCTTATCAGAATTTTCCCATATATCGGCTATTGACTCAGACTTCACATTGCCAAGTACGTCTGGCATGTACGGGCAGGCCGTTACATTTCCATATGAATCAATGCGCATATAGGAGCGCCCTGCCAGACAGCCCCTTGTCCCCGATGGGATGTGAGCGCCGTCTTCGTGCATAAACCTGTAAATATGAGGGGCGCACCGTGCCCTGACCATAAGGCGCCGCTCTGACTGTGAGAGTTCCACTATCTTTCTCAGTGCGCTGTCATAGTTTTCTGTAGATATGAATGTCTTCATCGCCCTGCCAGTACATACAAGAAAAAAGAAGTTCACCGCCTTAGCGCCAAGCTCCGCACCAAGCGCAACGAACCTTTCTATATCGGCACAATTGTTGTCCATCACAGTAACGTCAAGCTGTGTCTCTATGCCGACCTCTTTTAGCAGCCGCAGGGCCTCAAGCGCCTTTGACCACGAACCACTGATGCCGCGAAATGAATCATGACCAGAAGGGATTGAGGAATCTATGCTGATACCGGCCCCTCTGAGTCCGGCGTCTTTGAGCTTTTTTACATTGTCGCTTGTTATGAGTGTCCCGTTTGTGCCTAAAACGGTGATAAATCCTACTGCTGCTGCATGTCCAATGAGTTCATATATGTCCTCTCTTATCATAGGCTCGCCACCGGTTACTATCAGCATCATGGATTTATTTATGGCGGCAAGGGAGTCAATTAGCGCTTTGCACTGATGTGTGTCTAGCTCCGGCGCTTCCGGTGTGCCAGCGTCTATGTAGCAATGACCGCATGATAGGTTGCAGCGCTTTGTTATGTTCCATGAGACAATATATGGCTGATATTTCATCACATTACCCATCCCTTGTGTTCTTTGGCTCGTGAGACAAATACGCTGCACGGGGCATATCTTATGACATTCTCTGCCACAGACCCAATATCTACTCCTTCTGTGTAATGTCTTCCAGTTCTCCCGATGAATATAAGTTCGGCAGATACCTTAGCTGCGTAATCACAAATGGATTTATATATATGTCCGGAGAGCACCTGCTTTATCACAGGTTTTAGCCTCAGTCTATCTCCAACAAGGCCCCAACCGGCTGACATTATCCCTGCCTGGTTTCCATCGAGCGCCTCTTTTTCTGCCCTGTCAATTATCATGACACCCACCTTCTCAAGTCCTACGTCTATAAAATCGTCATGGGCCTTTTCCTGTTCTTTCGTATTAAAGGTAAACCCATCGCCCTCTATTAGTGAGTCCTTTAGCCTGGCAAAGACATCCCTGTGCAGGGCAGTGTCAAAGACATAGAGGAGGTGCAGTTGGGCATCAAACGTCTCGGCTGTCTCTTTTGCCATTTTTAGCGATGAAATCGATGTCTCACTTCCATCAAGGCACACAACAATATTTGGTCTATCAAAGTTTACAGCCCTTTTCACTACAAGATAGTCTGCGTCAGTTGTCCTTATTACCCGCATACAGACGCTTCCAATAAAGCCGGGTTCCCTATGGTTAAATCCTGACGCACCCAATATGACAAGCGTTGAGTTGTCCGCAGTTTCTCGTATCATCTCGTTTATGGCAATAAAGTTCTTACCCTCTTTTATCTTTGATTTATAAGACACCCCAGCGGTGCTGAATAATTCCTCACAGGGTTTTAAATAAGAGATAGAGATACGCTCCATGCCTACGTTTATTAGAGTATTATGGGCCTCTCTCTGTTTTTTAAGTATCTCTTCTTTTTGATATTGAACTGGAAGTGTCGGCTCCATTATCCTAAATGCACCCTCGTGCATTGAGGCATTAAAAGCGTGTATACCTGTGACATGTAAGTTTAAACTAACAGCAAGACTCTTCGCAGCATCAGAGGCTGTCATAGACAGTTCGCTGTTATCAAAGCACAGTATCACACTTTTTATCAGACCGGTAGCCATTCTCTCTATTGTACACATAAGCTTACTTAATGTACAGCAACTTTAGTCACACAACACGCCGTCCCCCAGTAAAATGAATGCAGCCCACCATCGGCCTTTTAAGCATTTTCTCGGCGCGATGGGGGGCGTAAATGGCAGTTACATATTTCTTAAGACTTTGTAGCTCTTTCTCATTGAGAACTGTATATCGTATTTTGAATGGGATATCGACAAGAAGCAGGTCTCAAACTGTGAAGGCGGGAAGTAGACCCCTTCCTCAAGCATGGTTCTGAAATATTCAGCATATAGTTTGGTGTCTGATTTTGCGGCTGTCTCGTAGTCATAGACATCGTGTTCGGTGAAGTACTGGCAGAACATACTGCCGATGCGGTAAAATTTGATGTCTGCCTTGGCGCGTTTAATCGCGTCTTTGAATCCGGCTTCAAGGATTTCAGCCTTAGACTCAAGCAGGTCGTAAAAACCTTTCCTACCGATATTTTTAATCGTCTCTATTCCAGCGGCCATTGCTGCCGGATTCCCTGAAAGTGTTCCTGCCTGATAAACAGGGCCGTCAGGGGAGACCAGCGACATAATTTCTTTCTTTCCGCCATAAGCGCCCGCTGGCAATCCACCGCCGATTATCTTGCCAAGGCATGTCAAATCAGGCTTAATGTCATAAAGCTCCTGTGCGCCGCCAACAGCTACCCTGAAGCCGGTTACCACCTCGTCAAATATCAGTACAATTCCGTGTTTCTCTGTTATTTCCCTCAAACCTTCAAGAAATCCTGGCTTCGGCAGTACCAGGCCCATATTGGCCGCTATGGGTTCGACAATTATACAGGCAATGTCCTTCCAGTCAGTGTTCACAACTGCCTCGACTGCCTTGATGTCGTTATATGGAACAGTTATCGTTTCCTGTGCATAGGACTGTGGCACTCCAAGACTTGAAGGCTGCCCATGAGTAGCGGCACCTGAGCCAGCCTTTACCAGAAGTCCATCGGCATGACCGTGATAACAGCCTTCAAACTTCATCACCTTATCCCTCTTGGTAAACGCACGTGCAACCCTGATAGCACTCATCGTTGCCTCAGTGCCTGAGCTTACTAAACGCATCCTCTCCATAGAGGGGTAATACTTCTGTATTATCTCGCCCATCTTTATCTCAAGCAGGGTCGGTGCCCCAAATGTTACGCCGTCTTCTGCTGCCTCTGTAAGGGCATCTACTACATCCTTGTGGGCGTGCCCTAAGATTAAAGGACCCCATGACATAACATAATCGATATAGCCGTTGCCGTCAACATCGAAAATCTTTGCCCCATAAGCCGTATCAATGAAGATGGGATTGCCTCCTACGGCCTTAAACGCCCTGACAGGACTGTTTACTCCGCCGGGAAACAGCTCCTCTGCCCGCTGGAACAATTTCTTAGATGTTCTCCAGTTTTTTCTCATGCTGTTACGCTCCTTTTGTATATAGATTTGCCACTGAATCCATGTTGCCTGCCGCGCTGCCTACCGCTTAACCCATACTAATTTTACTGTTAAGTCAGGGTAACATATAATGTTTAGTAAAGTAAAGCAGTTTTGCTAACTTTGTAAAATATATTTCTAAAAAGAATTCTTCTGTCAGCGCGGCGGCATTAATCTAATCGTAATTATCTCTCAATGTAAATGTTGTTAAATCAGCTCGTTGTAAGCCATAAACAGGTTAAATGCTGACATATGGAACAAGGCAAAGCATTTATTGACAACATACACAGAAGCTCAGAATCGAATTGCGGCGATTTCTTATGTCAGTTGGTGTGTCAGCCCAATACAGCACAGTCTGGTCTGGAAATCCTGTGATAACTATCTTACCGGAGCATAACCATCTTAATGTTAAATAAAATCTTTTATTAATAACGTTCATATTTGCTATAATTGGTATGTGAAAAGTAAATATCGACATGATTGGCGGTACAAAAGGCAACCGAGGGTCATCAGCCTTGTGATAATCCTTACACAAGCAGGGAAAAACAAGAGAAATAACTGGAGGAGCGAATGAGATTACGTTTGTTAATCGTACTGGTAGCCGGCTTATTTATTATATCTGGCGGGACTGGTTTTGCGCAGGAAACCATCAAGCAGTGGAACTGCTTCCACAAGGTTCACGAAAAGGCGCTGACAACTGCCATTGCATTGACTCCAACGCGGTTGAGATATGCACTGATACCATTTTATGATTCTATGGTTGATGAGTTGTACAAAACCGAATATAAACCAACGGCATATCAGGACAAGAAGGTGTTTGATAATCTCTATGAAGCGGCAGTCTTTGAGGCTCATAAGCGCAACGACCTGAAAAAAGACTACTTTGCGCGTCTGATGACAGACTTGTCGATGTATATAGTTCAGAAGTATTATCCAGGCCGTATAGGCGGGTTTTGCGAGGAATGGACATATTTACGATATGCACCGGTGTTTTATGGAGGGTATGACGGTGGAGATAAGAAGCCGGACTTTACGAGATATGCACCGGTAATCTATGGAGGATATGAAAAAAAGCCGCCTTACTCGAACTTTAAAAACATATTCTTCAGCGACAACCACACTGATACACCCATCAGATATACTGGCGACATGCTCTGGCATTACAACAAGACGGTCAATGAAATAGTAAATCTATGGATTTCCGTGTGGAAGGATGCCGACAGAAACGCCGAATCTGTAATTGAGACATACACACTGGTTAATCCCGAGGACGTATCACCGTTTAATCAGAAGGAGCCTAAGATATATGAAAGGAGAGACGACCTGGGCTTATTCGTTTATGAGCAAAAGAATACACCGGAGACCGTGCCATTCAGCGGTTACAGGGCGGTATATGAGGTGAGGGACGACGAGGGTATGTTTGTAATGTGGGAAAACAGTACATTAGAAAGACCTGAAAACTATACTGAGATTTATGATATTAGAAACCGCCACGGTTTTTATTTTTACAGGCAGAGGTATAAGTTGATAAAGCCCCTGAGGGTGTTTTCCTCGATGCTCAACGCCACTGACTATGCCTTTAACGCCCTTGCGAACAAGAGATATTATGAGTCTGCGGCGATATTCGGCACATTGATAGACAGAAAGAACAATGACCCGGATATGTACTATGGACTTGGCATGGCGCTGTTTAATATTGATGATTATATAAACAGCCTGATTAACTTCAGTAAGGCTGGTGACCACAAGGAAAGTCTCTATTATGTGGGGCTGATAAATGAATACCTTGCCCGTAAGGCAGCATCGTTTGATGCAAAGGTGAGCCTGCTTGCTGACAGCGCACGTGCGTATGAAAAATATGGCGCTCTGAAGAATATCCCTGAAGCAGTAGAAAAAGGCAAATCTGTCAACGTGCAGGCCTTGCGCCAATATACAAAGGAAATAACGGCTGTAATTTCTAAAATTATGGAGCTTAATTCAAAACACAATCTGCAGGACGCTGGAATATATATCGAGTTGGCCGACAAGCTTAATAAAGAATACGTGAAGTTATCTCGTGACCTTAACGATAAATATCTGGGGACTTACATACAGACCAACTTTGACGATGTTTTAGATATAATGGAATTATGCTATAAAGACAGCCTTGACCGTGCCACAATAAGCGAAGACTTACAAGCACATCAGGATGAACTCCTTAAGGCTGTCAAAGAGTTAAGAGAAGGAGAGGGTATGTCCTGCAAGGTTCAATGTGATAATAACTATGCCGCCTGCAGGCAAAGATGCCAATCCGCACAATGTCCTGACATATGTAAGGAAGTTTTTAACCGGTGTACCAGCGAGTGTAAGAAACTCTGACAGAAAGGAGAAATGCCCGTAAGATTATTATGGAATTTAAGAGACAGATTGCCATAGGCGACATACACGGCTGCTACGGGCTTACGGTTGATTTAGTAGAAAATGTAATAAAATTCAACCCTGACCAAGACCAGTTGATTTTTATTGGTGACTATATAGACAGGGGCACAGACAGCGCTCAGGTTGTCCAATACGTTGACGATTTAAAAAATAAGTACAACGAACAAATCGTCCTGCTTGCAGGCAACCATGAATATCTAGCCTATAACGCATTTAAATTCAGGACAGCCGAGATGTTTCAACTGTGGATAATTAACGGCGGTGTAAACACAATTGATAGCTATGACGGCATAGAAAATGCTCAGAGATATGAAAGCTCAGAGAGGCATCTGGTGCCTTTTGTCGAAAGGCTTGAGTTTTATTATGAAACTAAGACTCATATCTTTATGCACGGCGGGATACCAACTGGCGAGACTGTAGAGACTGCAAAAAAACAATCCCTCCTGTGGGAAAGGAACTATGAAAGATACAGGGGCAAGGACATAATAGTCGGACACACCCCGCATAAGAACGTTACTAAGTACAAAAATGCCGTAGTTATAGACACCGGGGCAGTGTTTTACGGCAAGCTCTCTGCCTATGACACGATTAACGATAAAATCTACGACACCATCGTCTCAAATTCGAGACCACGGTCGAGACAAAAGGTTTAGAGCTGCTAAGGATTTTTATTATAATCTATAAATTTATTTAAGAATGGCTAATCTGTAACTGATCTGTCACTACACGTAATGTACTATATCCCCGGGAAAACTCACCAATAGAAATTAAGCATGGCTTGAACCTTTAGTGACAGCAACTAAAAAGTATATTGATTTTACCTGTATGGATATGGCAATATTGATAGCGTGATAGGCAGTATACACTTGATGGCGCGGTAGCGGGTGTAATAATATGGGTATTGCAAATAACCTGAATCAACGGAGAAAGTTGACGAGATGATTGATCAGTCTGTTGCTGGCAACCGGAATAATCTGAGAAGTTATCTAAACAACAAAATCTTTACTATTTTCATGTTAGTGGCTGCTGTAATCTTATTGATATTTACGGCAGTCTTGACTAAAGACAGAGGGATGAAAAAGCTTCATAAATACGCATCAGGGCAATTAAATGTATATAACAGCTATTTGTTAGACATGGTAAAAAACTACCAAGCTTACTCCAGGATATTATCTGAGCGTCCTTTTGTTGTAGAATTCGTAAAACATCCTAATAGGGGGGCAAATATAAATGATTATTTAGTTAAGTACAATGAGGCAGTGGGAGCGTCTTCGATTTATATTATTAACACTGAAGGCATTGCAACAGCGGCTAGTAACTATAAATCCCCCAATACTGTATTTGGCAAGAATTTGTCTTTCAGAGAATATTTTCAAAAGGCTATAAAGGGAACACCTGATCAATACGTAGCCATTGGCATTCATTCAAAAAAGCCGGGATATTACATAGCATATCCTATAAAGACTGATAAGCAGATAATGGGTGTTGTTGTAGTGAATTTTGAATTAAAAATATTCACTCCGCCTAATGCCGGACATAATGAAATATTCATGGTTGAAGATAGTAACGGCGTTATCTTTCATTCAAGCGACGAAAGATATGTCTATCACTCTATGACCAAGCTGTCAGAAGATGTGCTGCAACAGATAAAAGACCGCAGGCAATATGAAAACATAACCTTATTGCCGCTGCCAATTAAAAACAGGGCTGAAAAGGACGGCAGAACAACTGTTACCATTACTCAAAAGAACCAGTCTGACAATCAAACGGCAGATATAGAATATCTTGAGGTAAGGACACATTATAAGGACTCTGACTGGAACGTGATCTTACTTGTCAGCACTGCGTCTGTTACCAGGGATGTTATTGATGATTGCATATATGTATTGCTTGCGTCGCTTGCAGTTTATCTTACTGGTATATTTGTTCTTTACAGGACTAAATCAAAAATCGCATTAGTGGAGAGCTATAATGATTTATTACATCAGAAGAGTGAGACAGAATTACATGTAAAGGAACAGGAAATTATTAAATCTATCCTTAATATATCGTTGCTGCCTGATTCTCTTGAGCTGCTATTGCAAAAGATATTAGAGCTTATATTGCAAAACCCGTGGATTTCTTTACAATCGAAAGGGTGTATATTTCTTACAGATGAGGAATCAGGGCAACTCAGAATTGCAGCATCTCATAAATTCCGTGCCGAGCAGTTGTCGATGTGTTCACCTCTGCCATTTGGGACATGTCTTTGCGGGTTGGCAGCCTCTTCCAGAGAGATAATATTTTCACCAGACTGCAATAAAGACGAAAAACACTCAGTCAGGTATGTAAATATGGCGGCGCACGGGCATTACTGTGTACCTATTATTTCAGGGGACAGATTACTAGGGGTATTCAATGTTTACTTAAATGAAGGACATGAAAGGAAAAAAGAGGACGATGTATTTTTAAAAAGCATCGCGCGTACAATTGCCGGTGTAATCATGCGAAAGGAGTCCGAGGAAAAAACAAATCAAGGTTATTTGATTCAAAACAGTATAAACTCGATACTGCAATTATCGATACAGACGTTTTCATTAAATGAATATTTAGATAAGTTCCTTGAGCTAATCAGCACAGTCCCATGGCTGTCAACAAAAACCAAAGGATGTATTTTTCTGACAGGAAACAACCGCGACGAGCTTGAGATGGTGGCTCATAGGGGTTTTTCCCAACACTTGTTAGACCTCTGCAGACGAGTACCTATTGGAAGCTGCTTGTGTGGACGCAGTGCCTTTACGGGAAATGTGGTATTCGCTGCTGAGATTGATGACTGCCATGATAATACTTATGACGATGTAACTAATCATGGACATTACTGTATCCCTATTAAAGTAAAGGACAGGACAATTGGTGTAATAAACCTGCACATAGAGGCAGGTCATACACGTACAACTCTGGAAGAAAACTTCTTAGTGTCTGCCGCTAACACGCTCTCAGGCATTATTGAGCGTAAGCGTATGGAAGAGAAACTAGAGTATATGGCAAATAATGACACCCTTACCGGCCTTCCAAACAGGGTATTGTTTTTTGACAGGTTAAGCCATGAAATAAAAAACGGTACCCGTTATGGATACATGCTTGGCGTTTTGTACGTAGATATAGATAATTTCAAAATAGTAAACGACACGATGGGACACGATGTAGGAGACAAGTTAATTAAATCGATTGCAGACAGATTGACCAGAACTATTCGGGAAAGCGATACCGTATCACGTGTTAGCGGCGATGAGTTTACAGTGATACTGTCAAATGTGAACAATGTCAACCAGATTGAGACAATCACAAGTAAATTATTAACGCAGTTAAAAGAACCATATGAAGTTAATGGGCAAGATATCACAATAACAGCAAGCATAGGCGTAAGCATTTGCCCGTCAGATGCCAATGGTGCTGGTGAGCTGTTAAGACATGCAGACACAGCCATGTATCACGCCAAAAAAGCAGGCAAAAATAATTATCTGTTATTTAAAGCTGACATGGATGAAGAGCTAAACAGGCGCATATCTGTAGAGAAAGAACTGCGCCTTGCACTTGAGCGCGATGAGTTAATCCTGCACTTCCAGCCACAGGTAGATATATCAACCGGCAAGATTATAGGGGCAGAGGCACTGGTGCGGTGGCAGCACCCGGAAAAGGGGCTGCTGTTTCCTGATAAATTCATAACGGTTGCAGAAGATACGGGATTAATAATACCACTAGGCGAGCAGGTGCTCTACAAGAGCTGCAAACAAAATGTCGCATGGCAGACCAAGGGGCTGCCACCCATACTTATGGCCGTTAATGTATCGACAACTCAGATATCATGGAACTATGACCTTGCAGAAATGGTCTTTGACGTATTGAAAAAGACGGAGATGCCTCCAGAACACTTAGAATTAGAGATTACAGAGAGTTTTTGTATGCAAAATGTGGACAGCACAATATCAATGCTGCGCAGATTTAACACAATGGGTGTCAATGTGGCAATAGACGATTTTGGCACAGGCTACTCATCGCTGAGTTATTTAAAGCACCTGCCATTTAAAAAGCTGAAGATTGACCGTTCTTTTGTAAATGAGATTACAAAGGACCAGGATGATTTGACGATTGTTAAGACAATTATAGACATGTCGCACAATCTCAGATTAAAGGTAATTGCCGAGGGAGTGGAGACAAAGGAGCAGTTGGAACTTTTGCGTGAGCTTGGATGTGATGAGGTTCAGGGGTATCTGTTTAGTAAACCAGTGCCACCTGAAAAATTCGCCGTTATGCTGAAAGATGGAGCTTTTCCAATGCCGCAATAGCAGGATATACTCTGTCCAATGTTTGAGATTATTTGGATTATTGAGATTTTTGGGGCAGCCACATCAGCCGAAATTATATGAAAAAACTTGTCATCGTATCGATTGCAACCCTACTCTTGGGTATTATTACTTTCCTTGTGGCCGAGTTCTATGTACCGGTTACATATAACAAGGACGAACTGGAGGTACAAATCCCTAAGGGATGCTCTGTCAGGCGGGCAATCAATATTCTCAGGGAAAAGGGGGTCTTAAGGCAGCTTTCAATTGTGTTTTATGCTGCCAAATACAAGGGTATTGACAGAAACCTAAAGCCTGGCATCTATGCCTTCCACACCGGCACAACCCCCCTTGAGGTACTCACAATTCTCATCAAAGGCGACACACTAAAGCTTCCCCTGATGGTTGTCCCAGGTGAGACTCTAAAAGAAATTGCCGCAAAATTTCCAAATCTCAACGGCACGGAAGCAGATGAATTTCGCAGGCTTGCGTATGATAAGGCATTTCTAAACTCTATCGATATTAAAGCGGTCTCTGCCGAGGGTTATCTCTATCCTGAGACATATATATTTGAAAAAGGCATAACCCCCAAAGAAGGCATAACAACAATGGTACATCAGCTAAGAAAAAGCTATCCATCGAATTTTGAAGACAGACTGAAATCACTTGGGCTGACAGAACATCAGCTTTTGACGCTTGCCTCCATTGTTGAAAAAGAGGCAAAGGTGGACTCAGAGCGTCCACTTATCGCGGCAGTCTACTTCAACAGGCTTCGCATAGGAATGCCCCTTCAGGCTGACCCAACTAGTATCTATGGCGTAAAGGATTTTAAATATGGCGTCTCAACGGAAGACCTTCACAATGACACACCTTATAATACTTACCTGCACACAGGGCTTCCTCCAGGCCCTATTGCATCGCCTTCGCTGAAATCCATAACCGCAGCGCTTAACCCTGCAAAAGTGTCTTATCTGTATTTCGTATCTAAAAAGGACGGCACACATTTCTTTTCTGAGACCTACGCGCGGCACAAAGAGGCCATTAGGATATATTCACAACAGACCGCACCTAAAAAAAGGAGATAAATAGCAATGTCTCAGACACGTAAACAAACACGCAAAATATATGTCGGCACTGTAGCAGTAGGCGGCGACGCCCCCATCAGCGTTCAATCGATGACAAAGACCCCTACTACAGATGTTCAGGCGACTGTAAATCAGATAGCGGCACTCAAAGAGGCAGGCTGTGACATAATCCGTATCGCAGTTTTAAACGACGACGCTGCCGAGGCCCTCAGCAAAATCAAACGCTCTGTCTCTATTCCCATCATCGCAGATATCCACTTTGACTGGAAACTTGCCCTAAAGTCCATAGCTGGTGGCGTCGATGGGTTGAGAATAAATCCTGGCAACATTGGGGCGCTCTGGAAGGTCAAAGAACTCGTCAACGCCTGCAAAGACAATGGAATCCCAATTCGCATTGGCGTGAATGCCGGCTCACTGCAAAAAGACATCCTGATGAGCTATGGTCATCCCACACCTGAGGCTATCGTGGAAAGCGCTCGAAGACATATCGAAATCCTCGAAGAGATGGACTTTAATCTCATCAAGGTATCCCTGAAGGCATCCAATGTGCCATCAACGGTAGAGGCATACAGGGCATTTTCACGCCAGTACGACTATCCCCTGCACATAGGTGTCTCAGAGGCCGGGCCGCCCCCCTCGGGAATTATCAAGAGTGCGGTCGGACTTGGCATTCTGCTGTATGAAGGCATAGGGGACACAATGAGGGTCTCCCTGACTGCCCAGCCGGAGGAGGAGGTCAAGACCGCCTACTCAATATTAAGATCAATCGGTCTGCGGGCACACGGTATCGATATTATATCATGCCCCACTTGCGGGCGTACAAGAATCGACCTTATCAATCTCGTAAAAGAGGCTGAAGAACGCCTAAAACCTCTGAAAAAAACAATCACAGTTGCCATAATGGGCTGCGAGGTTAACGGTCCCGGTGAGGCAAAAGAGGCAGACGTAGGGATAGCAGGTGGCAATGGGGTAGGGCTGCTGTTCAAAAAAGGCGTGGTCGTGAAAAAGGTCATGGAGTCTGAACTACTTGACTGCCTAGTTGAAACCATATCAACTATCTAAAGGGGCGAAGCCCAAAGAGGGGGTGCAGGGGACAAGTTCCCTGCCGGGAGTTTGAGGGCAGAGCCCTCATTCTTTAAGAACTATTCTGAACTCGGCGCCGCCCTCTATATTTGACGCTGTCAGCCGCCAGCCCATGTTTGTCTCTATTATCGTCTTAGACATATAAAGACCAATGCCTGTGCCCATATCCGGCGCTTTTGTCGTAAAGTAGGGGTCAAATATCCTGCCGATTATTGCTTCAGGGATACCGCCTCCGGTGTCACGGATGGTTATGACCATAGCGGTGATGTGTATGTCAATGGCAGCTTTGTTATTAGGATGGCTGAGAATCGCGTCTCTGGCGTTATTTATAAGGTTCAGAATGACCTGTTTGAATTCGTTTGGATAGCCGGTTGTACTAAAGTCATCCCCTGAGCAGCTAATGTTAATGGCTATGCCGCTTTTGGCAAAGTAGGGGGAGAACATGGAGATGACCTCTTCGATAGCATTTTTTACGCTGAAACTGGTCTTTGCTTTAGATGGACGGAGAAAATTTCTGAAATCGTCGGCTGTCCTAAGCATAAAATCTGTTTGGCTGATTATTGTATTTACCGAGGAATGCAGGTATTGCTTGTCAAGCTCGTTATGGATGAAGGCATCCTCAAGGTCCTGAGCCGTTGATGAGATTGCGTTTAACGGCTGCTTCCACTGGTGGAGTATCATGCCCAGCATTTCACCCATTGCCGCCATTTTAGACTGCTGCACGAGTAACTGCTCCCTGCTTTGGCGTTTTGCAATTTCTGCGTCTATCTGTTGTTGTAAGGATTTTTGCAAGAAATATAGTTTTAGATGAGTACTTACACGGGAGAGGACCTCATCTCTCTGAAAGGGTTTACAGATATAGTCAACCCCTCCGCATTTGAATGCGTTGACCTTTTCGCTTACATCTGTTAGGGCGCTTATAAAAATCACGGGTATCCCCGCTGTTTTCGGGTTGGACTTCAGGGAGCGGCAAGTCTCATATCCATCCATGCCAGGCATCATGATATCCAGGAGGATGATATCAGGCATGTGCTTATTTGCCATATCAAGCGCCTCCTGTCCGCCATATGCTGGCAGCACAGTATACCCCGCTGCCTTAAGCTGAACATCCAGCAGCCGTACATTTATTGGTTGATCATCAACGACTAGTACACAGTTATTCATAGTCTTACCTTAGAGCCAATTGCAAAACGTTGTAGCTCTTTGTACCTGCAACATCCTGGATTCCCGTTTCCACGGGAATGACAGACAAGGAAAGACGACATTCTGTTGTAATTCCGGCCTCTGGGCGGGGTGTCATTCCTGCGAAAGCAGGAATCCATTCTTTAAGGTCGAACATAAACAGGGCATATTTATTCATTTTGCAACTGGCTCCTTATAAAAGAATGAGGGCTCTGCCCTCAAACTCCCGGCAGGGAACTTGTCCCCTGCACCCCCTCTATTTGGCTTCGCCTAATTTAAAAAAAGATGAAACCGTATCCAGAAACTCTTTATACCTTATAGGCTTCGATACATAGCCGTCACATCCGGCCTCTCTCATGCGCTCCTCGTCCCCTTTCATTGCAAAGGCAGTAAGGGCAACCACCTTGATATGTTTTGTTTCCATATCCTGCTTCAACAGCCTGGTTGCTGTAAGGCCGTCCATACCTGGAAGCTGTATGTCCATCAGGACAAGCGTGGGCTGCTCCTCTTTGGCAGCCTTGATTCCATCGACAGCGTTTACCGCCTCAAGCACCGTGTACCCTGAGCGCCGGAGTATCTCCGCCGCTAACTTCATGTTTAAGGGATTATCTTCAATAATCAGGACTTTCATATCATTTTTTCGTCTTCAGTAACAGTTCTATATTTTTTATAATAGATTCGTTAGAGGATGGTTCTTTCTCAAATATTGTCTCTACCCCTGAGAGAAGCTCCTGACGCTCTTCTTGTGTCAATATCTTCGCTGTTAGAATAACAACAGGGATGTCTCTTGTGGTGTTGCTGGCCTTGAGTTCTTTGAGGACTTCAAAGCCATTCATCTCTGGCATCATCAGGTCGAGAACTATAATATCTGGCCTGTTTGCTGCGGCACTCCTAATACCCTCCATTCCCCCATACTCTTTCAGCACCTCGTAGTGGTCTTCCGTAAAATAGGAGGCAATAATCTTAATTGCCTTTGGGTCGTCATCTATGAGTAATATCCTATGCTTTTTGTTTTTTTGAGCCGTCCCAAGCAGAGATTCCACTACACTAAGCATCTCCTTGTGCCTGACAGGTTTTCTCAAAAACGCGTCGGCACTCAGCGTATCCCCTTTGCTTTCCCCTGCGATGGCAGAGACTATAACAAGCGGGATGTCTGCAAAGTCAGGATTTTCAGATTTTTTCTCTAAAAAAGTAAATCCATCCATCTCTGGCATCATCAGGTCAAGCGTTATAATATCAGGCTTGCGGCTGCCCATCAACTCAAGCGCTGCACGTCCATTTTCTGCCTGCATTACTGTGTAGCCTTGCCGCTCAAGGGATAGTCTCATCATGTTAGACTGTGCTAGGTCATCCTCAATGACCAGTACGGCGGGTTGCAGCGGCTTGTGCGTAATGTCTTCAACTACCGGTACCGGCGCTGTGGTCTTGTCGTGAATTTTACAGCGCATAGCACGCCTTGCCTCGGCAATCAAATCTGTCTTATTAAAAATTCCCTTTTGGACTATTTTCAGGACATTGTTGTTCAGCTCTCTACGGTCGTCTTCTGTTATTATTTTCGCGGTGAGAATTATAATATGTATCGAAGCGGTCTCAGGCACATCCTTCAGGGCGCGAACGACATCGAAACCTGTCATCTCCGGCATCATCAAATCAAGCACTATCAGGTCTGGCATCTCACGTTTTGCTGTATCAACAGCCTCCTGTCCGCCATATGCCTTAAATACCTCACAGCCTTCGTTCTGGAGATATTGGGAGACTATCTCAACCGCCTTTGGGTCATCATCCACTACAAGCACCTTTAATTGCTTTGCCGTGTCTTCAGGTAATATGCCGAGGTATCTGACAGCCGCAATAAGCTCATCCTTTGAGACCGGCTTTTGCAGCACATTTGACGCCCCAAGTGAAAATCCCTCGGATTTATCTGACACCATTGATATTATCACTACAGGGATATGTCTTATCGCATCAGTTTCCTTCATTTTTTTAAGAAAATCCAACCCGTGCATGTCTGGAAGCATGATGTCAAGGGTGATAAGGTCTGGGATTTCCTGTGCAGCAAGCTCAAGCCCACTCAGAGCAGTTGCAGCCTGAATTGTCCTGTAACCCTCGGACTCAAGTTGAATACTCAGGAGTTCGGCTGACATCGGGTCGTCCTCCACGATAAGCACAAGCGGTTCCTTGTTTTTTGGGGGAGGCTGATCTGGTGATGCCACTTGTCCTATCTCTTCTGAATAACGAATTGACGGCGGCTCAACCTCCAACGACATATTCTCTCTGTAGGGGATTCTAAAGGTAAACTTGCTGCCTTTGCCTTCCTCGCTCTCAACTTCTATTGTGCCGCCATGCAGCTCTATGAGGCGTTTTACCATAGCAAGGCCAAGCCCCGTGCCCTCATATTTTCTCGATAATGAACCGTCTATCTGCTCAAATGGCCTGAAGAGTTTTTTCATACCCTCTTCAGACATGCCAATTCCCGTGTCGGCTACGAAGACCTCAAGGAATTTGCCGCTGTCGGCAGTAATAACGCTGGCGTCCAGGGTTACTGAGCCGTGTGCAGGGGTAAATTTGACTGCATTAGAAAGCAGATTATAGACAATCTGTTTGAATTTCCTTGAGTCTGCATACATCTCACCGACAGATTCCTGTATATTGAGTTTAAGGGCTATGCTGTTTGCCTGTGCCTTTTCTTTTATTATCGAGAGGCTGTTTCCAAGCATATAGGGGATATCAAGCCTGTCAAGGTCGAGAGACATCTTCCCCGCCTCAATTTTTGATAGATCAAGGATATCATTAATAAGAGACAGCAGGTGCTGCCCGCTTGTGAATATATCCACGACATATTCCTTCTGCCCCTCGCCAAGTTCGCCTAGAATGCCGTCTTTTAGTATTTCCGAAAACCCGATAATCGCATTAAGCGGTGTTCTAAGCTCATGGGACATGTTGGCTAGAAACTCAGATTTCAGTCTGTTTGACTCCTCAAGCTGGATGTTCTTTTGCGCTATCTCGTTGCCCCTAAGTTTAATCTGCTCAGAGAGTTCTTTCATGTCATTATATTGGCGCAGGTTTTGTAAGGAAATGCCAATGTTTATCGAAAGCCGCTCGATAAATCCCCTGTCTAAATCACTAAGCTGAGTAACAGAGGCGATCACAAGTACGCCCATTACCTTCCCCTGGTAAAAGACAGGCTGGACAATTACAGCCTGCGGCGTTATAGAGAGAAGCCCTGTTTCAATCGTAAGGGGAAACTGTACGCTGCCCTTTATCTCTATGGCTTGGCCGCTGAGTACGGATTGTCCTACTATCCCCTCAGAAAGCTCGAATTCCTTCCTCATAGAACCTGAAATCCCATAGGCAGATTCACATATGAGCTTCCCCGCCCACTCGTCATATGTATAAAATGCCATACTGGGGTATGGCAGGGAGTTTGACAGCAGCGACAACATATCCAGGACAGCTTGCTTCTGGTCAAAGGTTGTGTTGAATATCGATATTGCTTTTGCATATATCGTGTCGTAGTGAGCCCTTATTTCAAGTTCAGCGTTCTTTTTAGCGGCATCTGCTTCGGCTAGTTTTCTCGCCGTTATGTTATTTTTTATCGCCACGAAATGCGTTATTTCACCATTTTTGTTTCTTATCGGGGTAATTGTTGCGTCTTCATAATAAATCTCGCCATTTTTCTTTTTATTGCTGAACTCACCACGCCAGATACTCCCGCCAAGTATAGTATCCCAGAGTTCCTTATAGTATGACCTGAGCTGCTTGCCAGATTTAAGTATCCGAGGGTTTTTTCCTATTGCCTCGGCACGTGTGTAGCCGGTCACACGCTCAAAGGCCGGATTGACGTATTCAATGTTTCCGTTATAGTCAGTTATCACTACAGACTCCGATGACTGCTCAATGGCGTTGGACAGTTTCTGCATCTCCATCTCCGCCTGCATCCTATCAGACATATCACGGATTATGGCGTTAAACACACGGCCTGTTTGTGTTACGCTTTCACTTACAGAAAGATCAACATCAATTATATCACCATCTTTCTTTTTTGCTTTTACCCTGACCGTCTGCCCAATTATTTTCTTTATGCCTGTTCCAATATATTTCTTTACATAGGTTTCGTGGGCCGAATGATACGGCTCAGGCATAAGTATATTGACATTTCTGCCAATGACCTCGTCGGACGAATAGCCAAATATCCTCTCTGCCCCTTTTGTGAAGAGGAGTATAGACCTGTCTTCAGGGTTTATCGAGATAATAGCGTCGGCGGCGCTGTCAAAAAAAGATTGCATTCTTGCATTAGCTGTTGATAACTCCAAAGTCCTCTGTTGAACCTTGGTTTCCATGTCTCTGAAAGACCGCGCAATAGTCCCTGTCATCGTGTTAAAACGCTCTGCTAGCACCATCAACTCGTCTGCTGCCTGAATCTTGACCGAAACTGAATAATTACCACCGATTATCTTTTCAGTATCTGCAACCAGTGTGCTTATCGGCTTGAGTACCCGGCGCCGTAGATAAGATAAATTCAACATCATTAAAAATATGGCTAACACTGTAACAAGATACCTTCCATTGATATAAACCTGCTCTATTCTTTCTATTTTTTTTACCATCTGCGTGACGATTCCATCGAGGTCCACCTCTACGAAATCATGTATCCCTTTTCCGTATTCCCGTGTAAGTCTGCCCTTGTCTTCGTGCGCGGCCATGAACAAGGAATTAAGTTTAGGCTTAAACTCCTCTTCCCACCGATGGATGAGTTGCATCAGTTTTTTATCTAACTCCTTGTCTGTAACATCAGCAATGTTGTACTTTGTGCTGCCGTCTTTAAGGGCATTGAGGATTTCCTCAAATCGGTCCATTTCCATTTTTACATGACCAAGTGTCTCTTCTCTTTGAGGGGATTTTTCACCTAATGATCTGGTAATTAAAAACGCTATCTGAAATGCCCTCATTCTCTCTGAACCGGCAAGGTTTATTGCCTTGCTGAAACCACCGATCCTCTTTGAAAACCAAACCCCAGAGCCTATGGTGAATACAAATAATAAAGTTATCGAGGCAAAGATCAGGCGAAAAGACCTTTTCATAGGTGTAAACTCACGTTCCGGCGTTATGTTTTGTTCATTCATAAATTCTCTCCGAGTGAACTTGACATCTCATCAGCCCTTGAGCCTCTCATATACCTCTTCAAACCTAGAAGCGGCTTCTATGAAGGCCTTAAGTACGTCAGGGTCAAAATGGTGCGGGAGCGTTCTACCATCCCCTTCAGTGATTATTTGATACGTATTAATGTGGTCGAAGGCAGGCTTATATGCCCTTGCATTACGCAGTGCATCATATTGGTCAGCAATGTGGATTATCCTGGCTTCTATAGGAATTTCCTGTCCTTTTAATCCCATAGGATAGCCGGAGCCGTCCCATCTCTCGTGATGTGATATGGCAATATTTTTTGCTATTTCAAGCTTGCTATGGTCGCCGATTATCTTCGTACCATAATAGGTATGGTTTTTCATGATTGCGAATTCCTCATCTGTCAGTTTGCCCTTTTTCTTTAGAATGTCTGGGTTGACATGGATTTTACCTACATCGTGCAGCGGCGCCTGAAAGCGTATAGCATTAACAAAAGGCTCATCCATACACAATATCTTTGCCATCAGTGCGCCATACTCTCCAACCCTTACTATATGGTTGCCCGTATCTTCGTCATTTACCTCGGACGCCCTTGCCAGGGCATATATCGCATACTCAAACGCGTTTTCAGTTTCTGTCAACTGCATCGACAGCGACCGCAGAAACAGGCCCTGCATAACCAGGTTCTTCAAAATAGAGGTGTCGTATTTCTTAATCGGCCTGCCGTAGTTAAGCGCAAATACACAGAACTTCCCGCCAAAATACCATATAATATTCGATACCTTAATGCCCTTTGACTCAAGTATTGAAACGAACGTATCTATCCCCGCCTCGCTCATATCGTCTTTGTTGGCGCAGGAGAATATCTGCTGTTCAGTCTTTAGGTGAGGGCAGTTTTCACATTTGATTGCTATGTCAAGCGACGATTTCACCACCCGTCTGTCTATTAAATCATACTTAAGCCAGTGCCAGTTGTTGAATTCATCAGCAGTATGTATGATAACCATGTTGGGTTTATCCAGCTCAAGCGCGTGCTGCCTTATGAGTTTGCCTACGATTCTGTCGATATTTGACATGTAACTAAATTTAGCCGGATCAAAATCCTGCATCGCCTGCTCTCCGAACGAGGTCAAATCCCCAATGCAGTTATAGGCAAAAAGCAGGTCGTCGTTTAATGCCTTCATCTTAAGCAGCATCTTAATACGTGCCAGCACCTCAGCCGCATCAAACGGTTTTGAAATAAAGTCCTCTGCCCCGGCCTCGATGCCCTTAATCCGGCTTTCGGTATCACTAAGTGCCGTTATCATAATAACCGGTAAATTCTTATACCGCTCGTCTTCCTTTATCTCCTGACATACCTTAAACCCATCCATACCAGGCAGCATAATATCCAAAAGCACAAGATCAACCCTCTGTTCGTCGATTAACTTGAGGGCCTGAAGGCCGTCAACGGCCATCTTCACTTCATATCCCTTATGGATAAGTATGGTGTTAAGGAGTTTAAGGTTTAATGGTTCGTCATCGACACATAAGATAACAGGCTTTTTGTCACTCATGTATTCCCTCGGATATCTTCAATTTGTTCATTCGCATTAGCTTATTAACTCATTGAAAAAGCAGGCTTATTGCTTTCCTTTTCTGTTTCATACAGGGACATCGCTACTTCCATTACGCGCTCTGCCCATCGTTCGTCATCCTTGTTTAGCTTCATTTCTATGGAGAAGTCTCTTATGTCCGGGAGTGTTAGTTTGTACGGATTTTTTACGCTTTCCGGGTCAATATATATGTGGCGCAGCTGATGTCTTACAATCCTCACCTTGTCTTTTTTTTCTATGTGTGTAAAGACCATCTTGTCAAGATATAAGAAAAAATCATATCCCTCTTCATTAATCGTCGCGTCTTTCGATAACAGCCTATTGAGTTCGTTTGCCTTTTGAATCCTGCCGAGGACGAGGTTACCCTTGCTTTTTCTCGCCTTCAGGTCATATATGATTTTTATGTTTACGTTTACCAGTTCCGGGAAGAACTCAGCCCTGACCTCATCTACAATAGCTACCGCCTCAGTCGGCGCGTCTTCGTATCTTATGAATATCACAATATACTCCTTATCTTTATAATTAATTTCTGCTGCATTATATCATATGACGGCAAGTTATAAATATAGCTAATCGTATATTTAAAATACTCCATCTTGTTTTCCAGATATTATTTATGCAACAGGGCAGCTTGACAGTTTGGCAACCGGGCGAACCGGATGTTGACCTGAAAAAATTGTAATTCTGAAATTACCTGTTTGTTTATGCTATTTTCCCTTCTATTTTTTCAACATGGGGAGAAAGGTATCTTTAATTGAATCAACGATGGATGTTGCCTTTGCTATACTGGTTTTTGTCATAGCGAAGACCTTTGTGGTATTTTCTATTACCATTATGGTAGCGGTATCAACTTGTTCGCTGACACTTTCTTCTAATACATCGATAGTACCCTTCAACTTACCATGAAGACCATCGACTACAGATTTTGGTGACGTAACAAGAGTTATCGCAGCACCCATGAAACTTCCAAGGAATACCGATGCAAACACTATAGCACCAGAGAGCTTTTGCTTAGGATTTATCATATGCCTCTATTTCCAATTATCTCCACACAGTTATTGGGTACACAGCCTTAACCACCACACAGCCTTAATCACCTGAACCGAATCTTATTGATGATACATAATAAAATAATGTTTTGTCAATCACTATTTATTATTATCACAGTGCAAACGCATTTGAAAATATCAACAGCCATTTCATTCTCTGGATTCCAGCTTTCGCTGGAACGACAGGATAATAAACATGGAGATGACAAACAAAACAGAACATATGAATATCTAACAATATTGTTCTATGCTCTTTTTTTGTCATTCCAGCGAAAGCTGGAATCCAGGAAAGCATCGGTCGGAGTTAAAAATATAGGCAATTTCTGCATAATTATCAAATGCTTTTGCCCTGATGATTATCAAAATTGAGTCTGCATCTGAAAAAAGGGATAGGGTGTAGAGGTTTTTATTTGGGTATGTACATGTAGATATCTATATACATGTAGAAGTAGATAGAATATAAAGAAGGCAGATGAGGATTTGAAAATCTATACAGGAATTGATGTTAGCGCCAAAGATGTGGAGCGAGTTTCATAAAAATAGGCATGGAAACTTAAACTTGGCAAAGCGGCAAGAGTTATTATCGAATGTACAAGTTATTCCAATTCTAATTCAAATATGACATAATATACTCATCTATAAGGAGGTGAGTATATGGCAAGACCTGCAAGC
>JAMOAZ010000012.1:0-76789 GCA_039908505.1 Nitrospirota bacterium | reverse complement strand
CTTCGAGGGGAGGTTACTATTGGACATTGATGTTAAGGGCTAAAACCGGGCCTGACACAGTTTAGTTAACAGACCCACTTTAGACGGTTCAATTCCGTCTCCCCAAATGGCTTTAGTGTTTCGTCAGCATAGCCCCTGCTATGGGGTCGATAGCAATTGTGAGTGTTTTTTTTCTGGTGGACAGACTTATCTCACCGCCGGTTGAACCGCCGACGGCATAAAACACTACCTGCCAGCGGCCTCTTCTGAACTCCTTGTCTTCAGCGTCTTTGATTACGACTTTTGTGTTTTCGGGAAAACTTCTCGTCTTGCCATTAAATGTATATGCCAGTGCGTTGAGGTCAACGGTGACTTTTATGTCCTTACCTTTAGAAGAGGCAAGGACTGAGGCATATCTCAAATCTGCAAGCAGTGTCCTTGCCGCCGATTTCAACTGCGTCTCAGGCATTCTCGATGTCAACTTTACCGCCACTACCGACAGTGCGATGGCAAGGATAAGCATAGTCACCATCAGCTCTATGAGCGTAAAGCCCCCGCTGCTGTGATGCCGATTACGACAATGACGATGACGATTACATGGGGATATCATTTAAACTAAATATGGCCATAAGCATTGAGATTACAATAAAGGCCACAACGACGGCCATGATAAGTATCATCGCAGGCTCAAGGATGCTTATCAGCCTTCGTACCATAGTCCTCAGTGTTTTTTCATATGTTGAGGCAGCCTTTAAGAGCATCTCATCAAGCGCTCCGGTCTCCTCGCCTACTTTCATCATGGAAATCGCAAGCGGTGGGAATATATTAGCGGCTGCAAGCGGCCCGGCAAGCCCCTTTCCCTCCTTTGCCCCCTTTATGATTTCTTCGATGGTCTGTCTAATGATAAGATTATTTATAACGTCTTTTACATTTCTGAGGGCGTCAAGAAGCGGTACGCCGCTCTTTAGCAGTGTACCCAGCGTCCTAGAAAACCTTGCCGTTTCTACCGTTACGACAATTCCTTTAAATATCCTGAGCTTTAAGGCATCAAGGTTTTGCCTGCCAAGTTCTGTGAGCGCGTATCTTTTATATGCGAAAAAGGCAATGCCAAGCACTCCCATAACCGCCCACCAGTAATCACTGAAAAAGCCGCTTATCATCATCAATATCTGTGTGGGCAGGGGCAGGGTCTCACCCATCTCTTCAAATATTTTTGCAAATTGAGGGATCACATATGTCAGCAATATTACTATAGAGACAAGACCGGTTACACCCAGAAGCACCGGATATATCATCGCCGAGTATATATGCTCTTTCAGCTCGCTTGATGTCTCCAGATAATCGGCAAGTTTCTCCATAACGGCCTCGATAACCCCGCCGGACTCGGCTGCCTTTATCATGTTAATATAGAGGCGTGTGAATATCTTCGGGTGCTTGGACAGAGACTCTGAGAACGAGTTGCCCTCGCGTATGGTCTTTAAGAGCGACTGAATGATTGCGCGCATCGAGTCGTTGTCTGAGACCTCAACTAAGATGCTGAGGCTTCTGTCAAGGGGCAGCCCTGCGCCCAACAGTGCCGCCAGCTCGGTTGTAAAGGTGAGGACTTCCTTTGAGCCGGATTTGTTGAATATCTCAACCCTGCCCTTCGGTTCTGAGCGCGTAATGGAGAGCGGGATGAGGCGTGAATCCTTAAGTGTGCTTACGACGGTTTCCTCGTCAGCAGCGTTTATGACGCCGCTGCGGTGTTCTCCCTCCCATGAGGCCGCCTTGTAGTAAAATAGGGGTATGTTGTTATACCTCCTGAGTAACCCTCAGTACCTCGGCAATTGTAGTCTGCCCGGCCCTGACCTTTTCCGCCCCGCTTTCGATAAGGGTTTTCATCCCATGTCTCTTAGCAATGTGCCGGAGTTCGGTCGAATCGGTACTTTTTAAGATGGCCTTTTTTAGAGAGTCATTCACCACAAGGAATTCAAATATCCCCTTTCTGCTATAAAACCCCGTCCCCGCGCACTGCTCACAGCCCGTGCCCTTATATAGTACAACATCGGGGCTGAGGCCGATTAGTGCGAGTTCATCGGGTGAGGCCGCCTCATCATCAATTGCCTTGCAGTTATTGCACACTATGCGCACAAGCCGTTGCGCAAGTACCCCGCGAAGGGTTGATGTAAGCAGAAACGCCTCCACCCCCATGTCAATAAGACGGGTTACTGCAGAGGGGGCGTCGTTTGTGTGCAGCGTGGAAAACACAAGATGACCGGTCAGGGCAGACTGGATGGCAATCTCTGCCGTCTCTACGTCTCTTATCTCTCCTATCATTATTATGTCGGGGTCTTGTCTGACTATGTGCCTTAGGGTGTTGGCAAAGTTAAGGCCGATTTGCTGCTTCACCTGTATCTGGTTTATGCCGTTGAGGTGATATTCTATCGGGTCTTCGACTGTAATTATCTTTTTCTCCGGTGTATTAATCTTATCAAGCGCGCCGTAGAGCGTGGTGGTCTTACCGCTTCCGGTTGGGCCTGTAACAAGGACGATGCCGTGGGGCTTGGTTATCAGATTGTTAAAACCGCTTAGAATATCATCGGGGAAACCCAACTGCGTAAGGTCTATGACTATGGATTCCTTGTCGAGGATTCTCATCACGATGCTCTCGCCGTAGAGGGTTGGCACGGTGGAGACACGCATATCGATTTCTTTTAAGGCAATCTTGAGTTTAATCCTGCCGTCTTGAGGGAGGCGCCGTTCGGCTATGTTTAACTTGGCCATTATCTTGATTCTTGATATAATGGCAGGCTGGAGCTTTTTCGGCGTGGATTCGACCTCTTTCAGCACACCGTCGATGCGGTATCTGACCTTTAGTTCGTTTTCAAAGGGTTCGATGTGAATATCGCTTGCCCTGGCCTGGACTGCCCTCGAGATCAGGAGGTTGACGAGTTTTATAATAGGGGCCTCAGAGGCAAGCCCCTTAAGGTGGTCAACATCTTCGTCGTAGTCGCTTATGGCGTCAAAACTTACATCTCCGATGTCCTCAATTATCTTATTAATGTTTGATTCCCTGCTGTAAAACTTATCGATGTACTCTCTGACTTCTGCCTCGTCTGCCCCAAATGCCTCTATTTCGTATCCTGTTGCCACGGTGAGGGCATCAATAGTGCTTATGTCCCACGGCCTTGCCATGATGACCTTCAGGCGGTTATCTTCTAAATAACTTGGAATAATCAGATTATTGCCAATAAAGCGCGAGGATATGCCGTCAAGGACGATGGGGACACGGGGGAAGTCCTCCGGCCCGGCCATCGCAATCTCTCTGTCTGGTGTCTCTTTATCCACGCTCTATTTATCAACTCTATTGGGCGAATTCTATGAGCTTCTCTGCAATTTGCACCGCGTTGAGGGCAGCGCCCTTTCTCAGATTGTCTGAGACAATCCACATGTTGAGGCCAGAGGGTATGGATTCGTCTTCACGTATGCGCCCTACGTAAACCGCGTCCTTGCCCGCACAGTCAAGAGGCATGGGATAGACGCCTTTTTCTGGGGCGTCAAATACAATAACGCCCGGGGCGTCGGCCAAAATAGCCCGCGCCTCGTTTGCCGTCAGTTTCTTTTCAGTCTCTATGTTGACACACTCAGAGTGTCCCCTGAAGACAGGGACGCGCACGGTGGTTGCCGTTACCTGTATGGAGTTGTCACCCATTATCTTTCTGGTCTCGTTGAGCATTTTCATCTCTTCTTTCGTATAGCCATTGTCTAAGAACACGTCTATCTGTGGAAGGCAGTTAAAGGCAATCTGATGGGGATAGACGTTGCATTTAACCTCCTGAAAACTGAGCAGCGACTTTGTCTGCTCAAGGAGTTCGTCCATAGCCTTTGCACCGGTGCCTGAGACTGCCTGATATGTGGACACCACAATTCTCTTTATCTTAGCCCTGTCATGAATGGGCTTTAGGGCTACGACCATCTGGATAGTCGAGCAATTTGGATTAGCGATGATTCCCGTGTGTTTTTTGAGGTCATCGGGGTTTACCTCGGGGACAACCAGGGGGATTGCCGGGTCCATTCTCCACGCGCTTGAGTTGTCTATGACGACACATCCGGCTTTGGCTGCAAACGGGGCAAAGTCCTTGCTCCTCTGCGCTCCGGCAGAAAACAGGGCTATATCAATTCCCTTAAACACGTCTTCGCGCAGGACTTCGACCTTTATTTCATCGTCTCTGAACTCTAGTTTCTTACCTTCTGACCTTTCAGAGGCGAAGAGCCTGAGCTTATCAATGGGGAAATTTCTCTCCTGTAAGATTGAGATCATCTCGCCACCAACAGCACCGGTTGCCCCAACCACTGCCGTCACGTACTTGTCTTTTTTCTTTAACATTTCTTGACCGCTCCTTCTTTGCTCTTTACGGGATTATGCTGCTTGGCACTATTATAACTTTATTATATGCTATAATAAAAGACTTTTCGGCAGCCCAAGTTCAGATATAGGATTTTGGGTAGCCAACTCCAGCGTCCAGTTGACTTATGGATTGGAAAATACATATAATATGGAAAGTGGTGTATAAAAATTACGTATATTGTAGTGAAAAACTACACAACCTATATGAGAAGGAATGTGTGGACTTACAAGTTGCTCAACTGTCTAAACATTAGAAAGATGATGAAGGAACTAAAACACCAACCTAATCGTAACCCTTGTCGCCTTATCTTATTGCAGTGGGTAATGTATTATGCTTAATTATAGTGATGCAAATATTTCACTTATTAGAGTAGATTTACATAACAGAACAACTGCTGGAACACAACTATTCCCTTTCGATTGTTATTATGGAGGCATAGAAGTAATATGCCATAGATGCCTCTCTGCTAATATAAATGTAATTTATGAAGCAGGGACTATTAATATTGAAAAAGTATCAGGATCAATTTTTAGTACAACATTTAAGAACCGAGAATATCAGGATGCTTTTATGGAGTCACTTTCCATTGCTGGTACAACATTAATAAACTTTTGTAGAGATTGTGGTTTTTGGTATGGAGAATATGTTGAAAGCGTTCCTCATTATGATGAGGACGACTCTCATCGCATTCAGATTTGCGGTTGTTTACAAAAGTTTAAAGAACCTGACAATGATTTAAAACGAGAATTTGTACGCTATATGGCACGCAATAGAATCAAAATTGATCAATTATCTCCTAAATTATTTGAAGTAGTTATTGGTGAGTTTTTACGTGTGGAATGGAAACCATCAGAAATTCGTCATGTCGGTAGCGTAGGTGGAAAAGGTGATGGAGGCATAGACTTTATCCTTATCGATAATGATATTCCTTGGATGGTTCAAGTTAAGCATCGACTGTCTTTAAAGAATGAAGGAGTTAAATTTATAAGAGAATTAAATGGAGTTTTATTTCGTGACGGGATGAGCAAAGGTATATTTGTAACCTCAGCACATTCTTTTACGAAAGGAGTAAATAAAGAAATTAATAAGGCTAAAGAAAATGTTCCAGATTATGAGATGATTTTAGTGGATCGATTCGAAATTGAACGATGGCTCAATAATATTTCATTAGAAGAAACTCCTTGGTTAGTCCACTTAATACCTGTATTATAGTAAGAGAGTGTTATAGCAAAACTACATCCAAGAAAGAAGAATTTCTTAATAAGAGAATATCCGAATGGTAATATTAGAATTCTTTTATAGCGTATAATTTTATAATTACCTAATGTGATACTTGGTAAGCTTCTATGAACACTATACAAAATATACCATCCTGTCTAGTATTTTAAATAATATATCAGCATTTATGCGGATTTACAGGCCGTCCCAACCCATAAACTCCAGGGCAAACGCATTTGAAAATTACAATAGCCATTTCGTCCTCTGGATTCCAGCTTCCGCTGGAATGACAGGATAAAAAACATGGAAATGACAGGTAACACTGAACATATGAATATCCAATAATATCATTCCATGCCCTTTTTTTGTCATTCCAGCGGAAGCTGGAATCCAGGAAAGCATCGGTCATAGCTAAAAATATAGACAGTTACTGCCTAATTTTCAAATGCGATTGCCCTGCCATAAACTCTATGATAAGGCAGGGAAAGACTGGATTTGTGCTATAATGAAAGAGTGGAACGTGACGAAGCCATAAACCGATTGAGACAGCACGAAGACGAGCTTAAACAACTTGGTGTCGTGCATTTGTACATGTTTGGCTCAACGGCACGTGGTGAAGCGCGCGAGGATTCCGACGTTGATCTGTTTTTTGACTATGAAAAAGGGAAATTTGGTCTTTTTGAATTGATGGATGTAAAGGAGGCTACCGCACGGATTCTCGGTTGTAAGGCCGATACTATGACGCGCGACAGCATACACAAGACGCTGATAAACCGAGTTGAAGCCGCATCGCTTCGTATATTCTGATGACCGGTCATTCAATTACACCACGTTTGACGAGTATTATCGAAGCTATCGAGCGAATTGATACGACATTGAGAAATGTTCCGCTTAGTATTTTTGAAGCTGACTGGCAACGACAATGGCTTGTCGAACGTGGCATTGAAGTTATTTCCGAGGCGAGCCGTCATCTTCCCGAAGAATTGAAAGTGAGATACCCGGAAATCCCTTGGCGCAAAGTGGCCGGTATCGGCAATGTCCTTCGGCACGATTACGAAGATGTATCTTCTCCATTGATATGGAAGGTTGCCAAGTATGACCTCCCTGCCCTTAAGAAAGTCTGCCTTGAGGAACTGGCAGCAGAAAAAGCGCGAGAACAGCGATGAACGAGGTTGTGGCATGAGTAAGAAAAATAAGCATTTTGGTTCAACGCTCAATGACTTTCTGTACTTTGAATTGGTATGACCCACCTATCGGTTTTCTTTCCTTTTAATTTGTTCAGCTGCTCTTGGATGGTCGACTTGCTTTCCCTAGAGGTCTTGACATCTTTGAGTAAATCCTTTACACTAAGAGTATGAGCCTGTTGTGGAGAGCGAGACGCACTGCCTGAAGAGGTATCGTCCGCAGGTATACCAACGGGCTTTTCTATTTCTGTAAGGCTGTGGTCAGGGATGTTTCGGACATTAGATTGGGATTCTTAACTTCATATCTACACCATGAGAGTGCTGCACCTCTTGCGAATTTGTCCGCATTCAGGTATTATGAGGACATGGCAAAATTAAAGGCTGATACCTTAATGGGTAATATAGCACGTTACTCAATCAGCCATTTTATAACTAAGATACTGGGTGCGGTTTATGGTTTTATTAAACCCAGAATGCTCTCTCCTGAGCTTTACGGGCTTTGGAACCTCCTGAATCTTATCCCAACTTATACGTCGTATATTCACCTCGGTTCGCGCTCTGCAATGCAGTACATCATTCCATACAACAACGGCAGGGATGAGGCATTTAAAAACGATGAGATAAAGAGCACTGTCATGCTCAGTACATTTGTGCTTAACATGGCTGTTGCCCTGATAATCGTTATAACGGCGCTCACAGGGAAATTTGACATCACTGTTACAGCAGGACTTCTGGTTATGGTTGCAGCGCTGATTATGAAATGGTATCAGGAGTTCATTCTCAGCCTTCTCAAGGCCTATCAGAATTTCAGGTTATTAACCTCGCTGAACTATCTGATGACATTATTGACAGTGTCGTTTGGCATAGCCTTACTTTTTATCTGGGGCATATATGGCTTATACATGAGCCTGCTCCTGACATGCGTTATTGTGATTTTATATATCAGAAAGACCTATCCAATAAATATTTCATGGCAGTATAACTCATCAGTCTTTGTTGACCTTGTCAGGAAGGGTTTTCCAATAATGATATTTAATTTCAGCAGCATTTTACTTAACACATTTGACAGGATATTGATTTCACATTTTCTTGATATGAAACAAGTCGGCTATTACAGTTTTTCTGTTACTGTGTTCACATTTATGATTCAGATACCGGGGGCTGCGCGCGAGGTCATGGAGCCGGAGTTGATGTACGAGGTCAGCAGCCAGTCAAAAGAACAGATACTTGATGATTTCCTGTTCAAACCCCTTGTGACAACTGCATGGTACCTTCCATTTATGATTGGTACACTGCTTATTATGATTCCAGTTGCAACACCGTTTCTTTTCCCAAAATATATAAATGGCATAGTACCTGCTCAGATTGTCATACTGGGCAGCTATTTCTTTTCTCTGTCTGTATTTACGCGCGGTATAATTATTTCAAACAACTGGCAGGTTCAGGCTGTAATGCTAATGGCGGCTGTATTAGTTGTTAGTATAATATTAAACATCGTCGGAATAAAGGCAGGATATGGCATAAGCGGAGTTGCCTGTGTAAGCAGTGTTTCGTGTTTTTTACTTTTTAGCGCCCTGTCCACTATGATAGCAATAAAATATGATATTCCCTGTCGAATATGGCTAAAAAGAATGCTGCCACTGTTGATTCCTTTTAGCGTCATGTGCACAGCGGTTTTTTCGTTAAGATATGTATTCACCCACGCAGTAACCAATCCTTATATTAGCGTGGCATTGAGCTTGATTGTGTATCTGGCGCTGATGACGCTATTGATAGCAGCCGCTGAGAAAAAATATCAGCACTTAAAGGCATTAAGCATAATGCGAGTATTGCATAAGGTATTTCCCAAATGACATTTTCACTAAACATTCACTCTCTGGTTACAGTGCAGTTGTGCAAGCTCAACAGTCATATCACAGAACGGCTCAAGGATTATTTCAGCTTATTCTCCTCTGACCACGCTGAAATCTCTGGAAATTACGATATAACAGTCACGCCATTTATGACAGATAAAAAATCTCTTGAACTCTTGTCAAGGGATATTCAGCCGTTTTGGGTAAAGGAACTCAGCGATGATTCATACGTGGTGGTTGGACACAGAGGTAAACCTGATATGGCATTTAATGTGTCTGGTCCAATTACGATAGAATATCGTGAAGAGACCCAGGAGTTTGGCAGACTGCTTTTTAATCTTACCTATTGTATCCAGCTTAGCCTGATAAGAAAAGGCGGGTTGTTATTTCACGGCGCTGTCTTATCACAGGATAATAACTGTGTTATGATAGTAGGTCCGTCTGGTATAGGTAAAACCGCTCTGACACTTACTATGCTTAATGATGGTTGGGATTATGTAGGCGATGATAAATTTATTCTTTACAAAGGAAAGGCCCACATCTTCAGGCCCTATATACCGATGGAGCGTTTCCACTTTGAGTTCCTGCCAAAACATAACCGTATGGTTACTGACCATAAAAGATTTAAATATCCGGTTTTGGTTAGCAAGCTTGCTAAGATTTTTGTGGAAAACTATTCCCCTGATTTTATAATACCCATGTTCAACCGGTTACGTTCTCCTGCGGTGTTTGTAAACGTGAAGGATATGTTTCCTCAGAGCAGGGAACAGACTACGGCAATCCCGTCAAAATGTGTTGTTATAACGCACGGCAGCTCATTCAGAGCTAAGGAATGCAGCCATGACGAAATCATCAGGGATATAATCAACCTCCAATGGCTCCATTTCCCGGATTTTGAGAAGATGACACGCATTCTTAGTCTATCAGATTATTCATATTACAGAGATTTCGAGGCGGTAATTGCAGAAAATCTTTCAAATATGCGGTTTTTAAAACTAAACTTTCCTTATGAATGGAATCACAAGAAGCGGTATCAGTCTCTTATTAGTGGAATAAATTCATAATTTAAAAAAAACCTACACATGCAGTTGTATCAGGGCAAACGCATTTGAAAATATCAACAGTCATTTCATTCTCTGGATTCCAGCTTTCGCTGGAATGACAGGATAAAAAAACATGGAAATGACAGACAAAACTGAACATACGAATATCTAACAATATCATACCATGCTCTTTTTTTGTCATTACAGCGAAACATATATGAATAGGGTCAATATTTGCCCCCGCCCATGAAAATCGCAAGGCCATACTGCTATATTTATTCATTTCGCTGAAACGAGTTATAATAAGAGAGGGAAATGGTCGATTAGGTGGGTCAACCCCGATAGCGAAACTGATCTGGGGTTTGTGGCACGAACCCCCGCATGTCCATGCCAAATATGGCAACAGGACGCACGGTAAAAATACCTGCTTGTACGAAAGTGTAAGCAAGGAAATCCACAATTCCTACCCTAACAAAAACTGACCACAGGAGAAGGAGGTGAAAAGGAGATCTTACCCCAATTCAGAGGACAAGAAAATAAGGTAGAACACAGAAACGGAGGTAGGAGATGGAAAGACTAAGATATGATGAAGACTTTAAGTCTGAAGCAGTACGACTTATAAAAGAGGGAGGCAGGAAAGTGTCTGAGGGTTCGCGAAATCTTGGGATTCATGAAAATCTGCTCTACAAGTGGAAAAAGAGCCTAACAGATATAGCCTCTAAATACGGCAAGGTAAGCCGCACCAAAGGCTTCTCGTACCGGCTCCTTGTCAACATAGATATTCTCCTCAATAGAAGCTGCTTTTAACAGCCCTTTGGCATTTTCTATGTATTCGGTACGCTTCCCTTTCTTTGTGTACCTGTTTAGGCATTTTTTATTATCCCCATGCTTAATCGTATACTTTCTTATGAACTTATGTCAATAGGTGTGTCCAGGGTAATCAATCCTAAGTCCTTGATTTTTAAAGGCGTCGTAAGTTGGTAAAACACCATAGCTTATGGATAGAACAAATTTACCTTGCCGATACATGAACTTGTGGTTGACACAACCAATCACAAAAGTGTTAGTATATTGCACGGTGCCGCTATCGTCACGGTTGGTGTGGAACAAATGCAATATCTCGCTATAATGCGTGATATAGAGTATTAATCATACGTTTATGTATAGGTGTGTTAATTGGCTAAGACTATTTTAATTGTTGAAGATTCAAAGATACAGTTAGAAATACTGAGGCGCATTCTTCAAAAAAATGGATATGACGTTATTACCGCATCAAATGGCAGACTTGGTCTGAACATAGCTTTATTTACCAAGCCTGATATTGTGATAAGCGATATTAATATGCCTGAGATGAATGGATATGAGCTTTGTCGTGAGATTAAGAATAATAAGGATATTAATAAAATACCGGTAATATTACTTACCGAGCTAAAGTCAGTTACAGATATAATAGAAGGTCTGAAATCACAATCTGATGACTATATAACAAAGCCGTATAATGAGAAATATCTTATTTCTAAAATTGAGTCATATATTAATAATACAATACCAACAGTTGATGCAACAGTTAGTGGTGAATTTGAAGTAACCTACCAAGGGACAACACACGTTATTTATTCGAATTACAGGAAAATATTTAATCTTCTTTTTTCTACTTATGAAAATGTCATTCATCAGTATCAGGAAATCTTAGATTCCAAAGATACTCTCCAAAGACTTAACAACGAACTTATTGAACAGGCGCACGTGATTAAAGAATCTGAGGAGATGTTTAAGTTTTTTGTTCAAACTTTACCGGACGTAGTCTATAAAATTGATATTGATGGCAAATTCACTTTTATAAATGACGCTATACGCAGCTATGGATATGAACCAGAGAAACTAATAGGAGAGCATTTTAGTAAAATATTCTATCAGGATGATGTAAAAAATATAAGCAGAGAGGAAGTCCTACCATATTTTCTTGGTAAAAAATCTGGCAATTTAACCCCGCCCAAGCTGTTTGATGAAAGAAGAAGTGTTAACAGAAAAACTGCTGGACTTGAGGTTCATCTAAAAACGAAAAATGAAGATTTATCGAAAAAACCAATTATTTCAGAGGTATCCAGCTATGGCATATATAAGTTCAACGCTGACAAACATATCGCTGATCATGATGGCACATTAGGTGTTATAAGCCGTAAGCTAGATTTTTGCTTAGGCTCTGGTGGTATTATTAAGGATATAACTGAGAAAAAACGAATAGAACATGCGCTTCTTGAGTCAGAAAAAATATCACATGCCCTGATGGAAAACGCTAGTGATGCCATATTGATAGGCGATACAGAGGGAAATCTGCTGGATGCTAACAAAAAGGCTGTTGTGTTACTTGGATATAGCAAATCGGAACTTCTTCAGATGAAATACACAGACATTCATCCACAGGATGACCGTGGGAAGATTATTGACATTTTTAAACGCACACTTGTAGAGGGCTGCCACCATTTCTTAGAAACGCAAATATTAAGAAAAGACGGCACCATGGTTTCAGTTGAAATTTCCGCCAATATTATAAAAATCAATGGTAAAAACCTTGTGCAGGGTATATTTCGTGACATAACAGAGCGAAAACTCTCAGAAGAGAGACATCGCAGACAAGAACAACTAATGATTTATCAATCAAAAATGGCTGCAATGGGGGAAATGATAGGTTTAATAGCACACCAATGGAGGCAGCCTATAAATGCCATCGGGTTAATAATACAGGATATAAAAGATGCTTATGACTATGGTGAATTTGACGGGAAATATATAGCAAAAGCGGTTGATATGACAATGTGTCAAGTAAGCTTTATGTCAAAAACTATTGACGATTTTAGAGATTTCCTAAAACCCTCAAAGCTGAAAGTACGCTTTGATGTTAAATCTACAATAGATAAATTAATCTCGATGTTCGCACAATTGTTCAAAAAAAGCGGCATTGATATTACTTTAAGAGTTGAAAGCGATGTAAAACTGTTTAGTGATGGATATCCCAATGAATTTAACCAGGTGATTCTTAATATATTGAATAACTCCCGAGATGCTATTACTTCAATAAAATATCCCGGCGTAACCCCAAAATGGGGACAGATAGAAATAACAATCAGTAACAGCGAGGATGGCGATAAAATAATAATTTTGATAAGAGACACCGGCGGCGGCATTCCAGAAAATGTTATAGAAAATATTTTTGAGCCTTATTTCACGACAAAGGGGATGGAAGGCACGGGGATTGGGCTTTACATGTCCAAAACAATAATAGAGACAAACATGGGCGGCAGACTTTCGGTAAAAAATGTAGAAGGCGGGGCTGAGTTTATGATAGAGTTGGCAGTAAGTAAATCAGAGAATGATGTTAACCCGGCTTTCTCCTAAAGACAAGAAAATCCTCCATCTCTTCTGGTGCGAAGAATTCGTGCATATCCGGCTCTGGGATGCTTCCGCTTTTGCGCGATGCGTGAACTTTCAGAGTTATCGGCGTATATAAATCAGCAATTTCCTTAGATGGATACATGGGTGGGGGTTTCTTTGGCATTACCGCCGCGCTTTCTGTAAATATCCAGCCGGGGAGTTCTTTAAGATTTCCCGCATTATCTATTTTAGCGTTGATAATCCTCATCCCGTTATAAAATATCAGGGACATACCTGAGTCTGCAATGAAGACCGATTGACCCTCTGCACCCTCTTTTTTCAGAAAGTTTATTATGTCCACTGTCCTGTCGGCATACGGGGTGTATGTAGCACTGATAAGCGTCGTTAGGGGCAGGCGTGGTTGATGTATTTGAAAGGGTATATTTGCCGGGTCGAGTAATTTTATTGGATACAGGGGATAGTAGGCCGCATAGTTTGTAAGACATAAGATAGCTGCGCAGGCAAGGCGTACAGCCCGGCTGCCAATGTACCGCTTCAATATGACCGACTGTAAGACATACACAGCCGGAAGCAGCGGCAGGAGATAGCGCACAAACACCCCGGGTGCCAAAGAAACTGTGGCAATAACATATGGAATCAATATCCAGAAAAATACCTCCATATCATCTGTTGGCTGCCTCACATGTTTTGATTTAATAGTAAGATATATAATCGGCACTATGAAAACTATCAGGGCAACTATATGGAAATTCATCTCCCAGAGATAATAGGCGATTTTCTCTATGATATTTTCTTTACCGGCATATCCGGCCTGCCGCCAGGGCCTTGCATATAGTATCCAGGGCACAGCCGCCACAGCGAATAATACAACTGCCGCTGCCCAGGTGCTGATAACCCTGTCGTACCTCTTGTAAATATATGCTGCAAAAAATGCAAACGCAATCATAGTTCCGGCAACAACTATGTAATTACTATAAAACTGAATCGTAAGGGCTGCTGCCATAAGGGTGACTGGCGCCGTTCTCCTGCCCTTTAACAACAAGTAAACGCCGCCAATAAACATAATCTCAGCAAATACTATCAGCGGGTAGTAACGGCACTGCCTCACATGCAAAATAAAGACCTCTGAGGTTGAAAGAAATATCATAGACATAAGCGATACCTCATGGCTGTCATATATCCGGTAGACAATAAACCCTAACAGCACCACAGACAAAAATCCTGTTATGGCAAAAGGCAGGCGCGCAGCGGCGGTTGACTTGCCGAATATTTTAATAGACCCAGCGGCCAGATACTCAGCAAGCCACGGCGACCACGTCCAGTTGCCGTACTTGTCTGCGTCAATTCCCTCACCCATATAGGTGATGGTGTTAGTACCGTCAGAGACCTTGGGCAGGCCGAACTTGCCGATGTTAACAGCAAGCAGGGCAGTGGTCAGTTCGTCTCCCCACATCGGACGCTCTCCTATGTGATAGAATATCAAAAAAAAGGCCAGGCATAAAACCAACACATACCCCGCCACAGCCTTATATTCAATTTGGGGCATATATTATCCCGCCACATCCTTGCGTTTATATACGGTCATTGGGACAATATCATGGTTGGTGAAGTATTCATGGAAGTCCGGCTCGGGTGCATCCCCCACTCTGCTTGAGTTGTGGACAGCAATTGTAACGGTGTCGTAGTATTTGTGTATGACCTCAGAAGGGCCAATGGCACTCTTCCCTGAGATCCCCGATGCACTTACAGGAAATACCCAGTCAGGCAGCTTATCAGCAGAAAAACTATTAGATATACGCGCGTCGATGATCTTCATATCAGTATAAAAAATAAGTGGAAACTCAGGGTCGAATACAAAGACCGACTGACCGGGTAAGCCATCATTCCTGAGATAGTTCACAACGTCTGCAAGTCGGTTGGTGTAGGGAGCTGCGATGCTGTGAATCAGATTTACGATAGTAAGCCGTGCCTCGTGTCTGTGGTCAAACGGGCAGGCCGCAAAGTTGGAAGCCACCAGCACTATCGTTAAAGCGGCTCGTAATATAGCAGGTCTTACGTATCTCATTATCAAACCGGCTTCTATAATTGCAAACACTGGTAATAACGGGGTTATATAACGCAGATTCTGCCCCGGCCCAAACGACAGAATAAGCACCTGTAACGGGACGATAAGCCAAAGCAGCTTCACTATCTCTATCTCAATGGGGTCGGCCTCAATGGGCGTTTCTTCAGAAGCGGCAGCAACACCTCTGAACCGATGATAAATGAAATAACAAACCGGCAGCAACAGTAAAGTAACCGGAAAGACATGAAAGTGTATCTCCTTTGAATAAACCAGCACCCCCTGTATGAAATTCACCCCCCCCGCGTAAGACCCCTGCCGCCACGGTCTCGCGTATAAGAGCCACGGCAGGCTGGTCAATACAAACAGGAGAAATAATAGTCCAAGCCGGTGCAAAATCCCGCTGCAGCGGCGGCGCATAAGGACTGCCCAAATCCCTATGGCAATGACATTGCCGGGCACTACGAGATAGTTACAGTAGAACTGAACTGACAGCGCGGCGGCGCCGTGCAATATGCCTGACCATTTACCGGGCCGAGCATCATGTTTTAAAACAAGATAAATCCCGTAGATAAGCCATATCTGACCCAAAATAATCAACGCATAATAGCGCCCCTGTCTGGCGTGAAGGATAAAGAGTTCTGATGCGGCAAAAAGAAGAGTTGAAAGCACGGCCTTGTTGAAATCGCCGGAGATGCGAAAGACCAAAAACATAAGGGCAAACACGGAGATAAACCCAACTATGGCAAAAGGAAGCCGTGCGGCGGTGGTTGACTTGCCCAAAATAGAGAAGGACGCCGCCATCAGGTACTCGCCAAGCCACGGCCTCCATGTCCATATGTGGTTTTCATTGGAATCGACATTCTGGCCATACAAGGTAATCGTGTTTTTACCGTCAGAGTTTACCGGCAGGCCATATTTTGTGATATTAACGGCAAGCAGGGCGCTCTCTGCCTCATCCCCCCACAACGGTCTGCCGCCAATGTTGTAAAAGAGCATGTATGCAGCAAATACAAATAGGGCAAGGCAAACGGCGATATGCCTAGTGTTTATTGAGGATTTCACTTTGTCTCCGGGGGTCTCCGGGTCTCCGGTTTTCTTTTATATATGACGAATTTTTCTTTGTCAGCGGCGGTGAAGTATTCGTATTTGTCGGGGTCGGCGATGCTGCCAGACCTTTTAGTTTTATGGACTTCAATCTCAAGCGGGGTGAAGTCATTTGATAAATCCTCGGGGATGCTGTCTGGTTTCATATCGAACACACATGACGGGCCAATCGGGAAAAACCAGTCCGGCCTCACAGTCTTACCGGCGGTAAATCTGCCGTCGATTACCTGCATATCAGTGTAGAATATCAGGGGGAACTCAGAGTCATATACCAAAATGGATTCACCCGGTGCGGTCTCCTTTTTAAGAAACGCAACAACATCATCCAGCCTGCATGTGTATGGTGCGGCAATAGAACGCATCAGATTAATAACAGGAAGGGCTGGTTTGTGACCATATTGAAAAAAATACAATCCAAGCATAGATAAAAGATTGGTAAAGCAGAGAAGCCCGACAAGGGCATATCGCGGCGCTATAGCCGTAACATATCTCATAAGCAGTGAGGACTGAAGGATACAAAACACAGGGATAAGGGGTACGAAATAACGCACAAACAGCCCCGGCACCGCTGAAATGATGACAAGCTGAAGCGGTATTACAATCCATAAAAATAGTTCTACGTCTTTCGGAACTGAGTGTTTTTCAGGCCGTTCTTCAAAGAGTGTGCTGCCCTTTAAACGCCTGATAACATAGTACCCTGCCGGGATTAGCAGCAGCACAAAAGGAAACATGTGAAAATTTATCTCAACCGCATAGTAGTGGAGTTTGGGGATATAGAGTTTGTTGTTGATTTGCCCTGCCTGCGCCCACGGCTTTGCATATAGAACCCATGGCGCTGCCATTAACGAAAATGCCGCAAATCCAGAGATTATATAGCGCCAGAGGTGCTTATGGCGTTCGTGTACAAGGATTGCCGTAAACACGATGGCTATGATATTTCCTATGATAATAATGTAGTTGCAGTAAAACTGGACGGCAAGGGCCATAGCCATATGAATGACGCCGCGTCTGCCGTGTCCTATAAAAAGATGGTAAAGCCCCAGGATAAGCCATATCTCAGCGAAAATCACAACTGAATAGTACCTGCACTGCCGGGCATGAAGTATAAACAACTCCGATGTAATAAAACACAGAGCGGCTATAACTGCTGCCTCATGGCTTTCATAGATTTTATACACTAAGCGGGTGAATAAAACGGCAGAGAGAAACCCGAACACTGCAAAAGGCAGACGTGCCGTGGTCGTTGACTTGCCAAACATGGCAAAGGATGCTGCGGTCAGGTATTCGTCAAGCCATGGCCGCCAAATCCAGACATTCTTTTCATTTGAGTCAACTGTCTGCCCGTACAATGTAACAGTGTTCCTGCCGTCATTGTTTAGCGGAAGGCCATACTTCATAACATTCGCAGCAAGCAGGGCAGTCTCAGCCTCATCACCCCAGAGAGGTCTGCTGCCGGAATTATAAAAAAGGGCGATTGCGGTAAACATAGTGAGGACAATATAAGCGGCAGCGGCGCCGTGTTTAAGATGTATTGTCAAGTCTGATTTCGCGGCGGTTGAGGCTGCTTTCTTAACGGCAGAATCAGCCTGATTGCCCGCTCAAATAACAGATAATCCATAGACCAGTTGATTAACACCATCAGGCGGTTGCGAAACCCTATTAAGTTAATCAGATGGACAATAAGCCATAGAATCCATGCGAAAAATCCGGTAAAAGACCTTTTGCCTATTTGTGCTACGGCAGTATTACGCCCGATTGTAACCATTGCCCCCTTGTCCTTATATATAAAGGGGCTTTGCGGTCTGCCTGCCAGTTTGTTTAGTACATTATTCGCGGCATGTATGCCTTGTTGAACCGCTGCAGGGGCGATCATAGGGAGTTGGCGTCTGGTGTCTTCTATTGAAGAGAGGTCTCCGACGACATATATCTCTTTGTGTCCTTCGATTTCAAGCGTAGGCAGCGCCATGAGAAGGCCGCCTCGGGCGGCTGCAAGCCCCCAGCCCTCAGTAATCGGGTCAGCACAAATACCGGCGGTCCAGATAACGGTCTCTGTGGGCAGGATGTTTTTATCTTTGAGATGAACGGTCTGAGGCATGACCTTCTCCACTAATGTCTCAAGCATGACATTGACCTTCATGCGGTATAATCTATCAAGGGCATAGTCGCGCAGCGTCTTAGGAAATGTGAGCAGGACACTGTTGGCTGCCTCAATGACTACGACTTTTACATAATCGAAGTCAATCGATGGATAGTCTTTTTTGAGCGGGCCGTGTATGAGTTCAGCAAGTGCACCGGCAAATTCCACCCCTGTAGGGCCGCCTCCTACAATGGTAAATGTGAGAAGCTGCTGTCTTTTGGCGTCATCTATTTTTCTTGAGGCGTGCTCGAAACAGCGCAGGATGTGATTCCTCAGGGCTATGCCCTGCTCAAGGGTCTTCAGTTGAAATGAGTACTTAGCCGCACCCTGTATGCCGAAAAACTGAGTGGTACTCCCGGTAGCAAGAATCAGATAATCATAGGTTATGGCATAGTCAGAGCTGTAGAGGATGCGCCTGTCTAAATCAATTCGTTTGATGTCGGCGAGGACAAATCTGACGTTAGGGAATTTTCGCAAAATACTTCTTATTGGGTATGCAATGTCTTCAGGCTCAAGTTCAGCCGCTGCTACCTGATAGAGCAGAGGTAAAAAAGTGTGATAGTTATTCCTGTCAACAAGGATAACGTCAACGGGCTGATTGGCAAGGGTTCTGGCTGCCCAAAGCCCGCCAAAGCCTCCTCCGGCTATCACAACGCGAGGTCTCACGCCTCATTCTTCAGCATTGGGGTTTGTCTCATAGGTGGTATTATATCAATTAGTATTTTAATTTTCCACTACTATATGATATACTCTTTCAGAGTAAATTGCTAAAATTATATAGGGGTCAACAGAAGAAATGAGAAGGATAGCCGTAAAAGAAACATATAAAGATGGACAGGTGATAATTAAAGAAGGCGGCTACGGCGAGGGCACATATTTGGTAATATCCGGCAAGGTTCGTATAACTAAAAAGATGGACAAGGAGAATCTCCACATAGCAGTGTTGGAAAAAGGGGATTTTTTTGGTGAGATGAGCTTTCTGGACAGGCAGCCGCGCTCTGCCTCGGCAACTGCTGTAGGGGATGTAGAGCTTGGGTTAATAGACAAGGATTTTCTCGAAGAGGAAATAAACAAGACATCGGAGGAATTTCGTCATATACTCTATACCCTGGCAGAACGGCTGCGAACGACATCCTCACTGGTAGTGAAGCTGATAGCTGAGAATCACGCTCTGAAGAAACAGTCGTAAAATGTTGTGCCCATTTGCCGGCCCATTTAATAAGATGAAACGCCTGTCAGCTATACAGGAAAGGGGTAAGGGAGCTAGACAACTTGCTAAAACAAAGGCGGGCGGCGCTATTAATATAATATTGTCTGTATATCACAGGCACTGCCGACTGTTGCACTGTAATAATCTGCACCGTAGCAGCATCGGGCTAAATCGTGTTTGAAGGCTCAAAGATAAAAAAGCTAATAGCGGAGCTTAATGATGCCAAGACAGAAACCGACCAGTCAAAGGCAGTAGAGGCCCTTGTACTTTATGGCAGAAAGGCCTACACACGTATAATAGATGCCTTCCGTAACAGGCGCCTTCATCAGACAAGGGCAAAGGCGGTACTTTTCAGGTTATGCGACACCCAGTATATGCCTGACATCTTGCAGCTCATAGGTGACCCTCAGGAAGAAATACGCAGGACTGCAAAGGAACTCATTCTGAAGAAATTTGCAGAAGCGGCAGCCCAGCCGTTGGTTGACTATCTAAGAAGCCCTGACAGCAGTTACAGGATGGTCGCTGTTGATATACTGTGTATGCTGAAAAGTCAGGCCTGTGTGCCCAGACTTATGGCAATGTACGCGGAGAGTGACAGTGAGCAGAAAAAGGGAATAATAAGAATATTAGGGGAGACAGACACCCCAGGCATAGCCAAACTATTAATCAGCGCCCTTTCAGACACCTCTCTGTCTCTGCGTATTCAGGCAGTACGGGCGCTGGCACAGTTAAAAGACCCGGAGAGCGTTATCCCTCTGACACAATTACTTCAGGAGGAAGACACACTATTAAAGCGTACCGTGCTTGACGCCCTGGCAGCAATCGGCGATAAGAGGGCGGCCTCTGCGGTGCTTTACTTATTGAAGGATGTAGACCTTGTCATAAGGCAGAAATCCACCGAATGCGTCATCCAGCTTGCAGACGCAAGCATTGTGCCTGATGTCATCAAATTGATGAGAGACAAGGACGTAAACGTCAGACGGTGTGCCGTAGATGTATTGAATAATATCAGAGACCCAAGCACGGCAGAATCCCTTGTGGCGGCTATGAAAGACTCAGATTGGTGGGTCAGGCAAATTGCAACAGATGCGCTTGCAGAGGTAAAGGGTGAGCATATCGTCAAATTTTTCATTAAAATGTTAAAGGACTCAGATGATGTAAACATGAGACGGTGTGCTGTGGAGTTCTTCAATAAAGCTGCCGACCCTGCGGCCCTTGAGCCTCTGATAGCAACCTTAAACGATGCCGACTGGTGGGTACGGGAAAAGGCCGTAACAGCGCTTGGTGCGCTAAAGGACAAGCGCGCAATAGCCGCCCTCACCGCCGTACTTAACGACAGCGAGATAAAATGGGTCATCCCGTCTGCGCTTGCCTCAATTGGCGGACATGAGGTTATTGAACCGTTGTATATCCTGCTTGACGATAGTGAGAAACGCGTCAGGGTAGGCGCCTTAAAGGCGCTTGTCAAGTTGAAAGACCCCGACACGATTCCTAAACTAAAGGAGATGCTTGAGGACGACGAAGAGGAGGTCCGCCTGGAGGCAGTCAACGCCCTTAAGTCGCTGACAGGCAGGGTCTTCAAGGCAGGTGAGGGGAAGCAGCAGCCGCAGACGATGAAGACAATGGTGGGATTTGCACTTCCCGAGGGGTCTATTCAAACCGAGGCGATACTTGTCCTTGATTTATGCAACTCCACAGGCATAGCCAATAAGTATGGCGACCAGTTTGCGCTTGACCTTACAAAGACACTGACAGACAAGGTACGGCCTATCGCAAAAAAAGAGGGCAGCCGGTTTATGAAAAGTACGGGCGATGGTTTTTTAATAACATTTCCAAAGGTTCCTAATGCAGTTCGCTTTGCCTTTACAGTTTTAAAGGAAATTGCCGCGCACAATAAGACTGTAGAAGACGAAGCTGCGAGAATTCAACTGCGCTTTGCCATAAATCAGGGTGAGACGAGAATAGACGCCAAAGGAGACAGGCTTGGCGTTGCAACCAATATGACGTTTCGCGTGGAGGGTGTTAAGTGGGCAGATTTAATTCCCATGGAAGGCGCGATGAAAACAAAAGTTGAACTGCCGTTGGTTGACCGCGTCCTTGTAACGGAACACGTTATCGAAGAAGCATCAAAGATGGAAGGGATTAGCTCCAAGCTTATAGGGTTGTTCGAGCTAAAAGGCATCAGCGGCCTGCACAGGGTATATCTTATCACATATAACGCATAACCGCTGACCGCATGTTGTTTAAATTATGTAAACTATGCATGTAAAGCTGGCACTATTTTAAAGAGATAATGGGAAGATATATGAACTCGACCTCACCGAAATGTGCAAATACTATACAGGTACTTGGGTTTGAGGCAATTCGACACCTTGCTTAGGGGAAGTATTTATGTTATCTTACAGCGCCGACCAGAAGGGTCTGCATCATTGTCAGAATATTGACAAATATTTAAGGAGGATACAACCAATGAAAATGCGTTTATTTGCGTATCTCGTCGTCTTAACATTTTCAGCAGTAATGTTTTTACAGGTTATCCCGTGCAATGCCAATTCCCAGTCCCACTATGTAATGTTCATCAACAATTGCAGTTACCCTATCTGGGTAGGACAGTTTGGTGAGACAGCGACATCCCCAAGCGACGGGTGGAAGATGGATAACAGTTCAATTATCGTAAAAACCATAGAAAACGGATGGTCAGGCAGATTCTGGCCACGCACGGGTTGTACTTTCGATAGTACGGGGGTGTGTCCTAACCCTTATGCGGATTGTTGTATTACTGGTGGTTGTATAGACAATGAATCGAAATTCGCGGTGAAGTGCGCCCAGGGCGGAAATCCTCCTACGAGCCTCTTCGAGTTAACCTTGGACGCGCCTGATGACACGGTGTATGGTCCCTACGATACTGTCGACATAAGTTACGTCGACGGCTTCGGGGTGCCGGTGATGGTAACCCCGGTGTATCCTTACGACCCACCCAAAATAGGCAACCCCGGTGGTGGAGACAATCCAGACCCAGCCCATTGGTGCAAGACTATGGGGCACACTGCAAATCCAGCCTGCCCTGATAATATGATGCTTTCAGATGGTGTCTCCTGTTATAGCCCATGCCAATATGCCATAAGGAAACTTAACTTATCCCCAAAATCGAATACGGTTGCCAATATATGTTGCAGCAACAGCAACGTCCAGAAAGACGGCTATAACTGTATAGACGATGTAGTTGACGGTAAAACGACAGACAGTTGCTGCGCCCAGGATAAATGGGCAGGCGGTTATGGCTGTAGTCCATATGTTCTCGATAACATTACTCTTAAACAAAAGTATAATGACAATGAAGTGTGCAACGCATTAGACACTACGAATAAGCGCAGCTACTGGGGCAACATTGCCCCCTCTGCAGACCCATTGCTTGGCGCAAAGGCCCTCCAATACGTTTCTAATGTGCATGCTGCTACTCCAGGTGTGTATTCATGGCAATTTGACGACAAGAGTTCCACATACCACTGTAGGTTGACGCGTAATGTGCTGAACTACGTGGTCGCTTTTTGTCCAAATGATTTCGTCCCCCCAATGATAGCGATGTATGGACTCTATTCTTATGGCTCTAACAGCACCATCTTCGGGACACCGACAGCACAGGGGGTGACAACAGATGGACAGGGGAACTATGCTCTGCATTTTACCAATGGCACGAGCATTCTATCGGCTTCAGACGGGTATATATATACTTATATTAACGGTAAGTGGGCACATTATACTGACACCATATCCCCTAATGGTGTACAATGGTCTCCACCGAAGTAAGGTATCTCAGTATCCAAATAGGGCAGCGACTATAATAGTCGCTGTCCCTCTTTAGTGCACTATATTAAAAATAATCCCGTGCAATCGTATTTTGATATTTCGAGTATGTTAAAATATTGCTCGTTCTGATATGAGGTGAAGTGTGTGACAAAGGAAAGCGTGATTCAAGCAATGATAGCGGTAACGCAAGAGTCTTTTGTTAAATATAATGCACATATACTGGGTATTTTCGGCTCTGTCGCAAGAGGAGATGCTCATGAAAACAGCGATATTGACATCATTGTTGACTTTACGGAAAATGCAGACCTATTCGACTATGTCGGCCTTGCGCTGTTTCTTGAGGAAAAGCTCCATAGGCACGTGGATGTAGTGCCAAGTGATACGATTAAGAGTGAAATCAGGAATGCTGTCATTAAGGAAGCTATTTATATATGAGGAATGTTGCCCTTTATCTGAAAGATATCCTTGAATCAATAGAGTTTGTTGAGCAGTTTACATTCGGGATGGGACTTGACATTATTTTTGTATCACATCAAGTTCCCTAAGTTGATTTCGGATTGTAAATCCCTTCAAGCTGGGGATGTTCGCCGCTGCTCCCTTATACTGAATCATCACCTTGTGGCTTTGTCCCATGCCTTCAGGGACGAGCAGCCTTTTTATCTTTGCAGCCTCGAACTGATAGTCTTCATCCATCGGTATCTTTGACAGCAGCTCGTCGATTCCCAATGAACAGAGGAATGTCCCCTGTGCGGTATACCCCACTGGCGTGAAACCTAGCCCCCAGTTTGCAAGTGCTGAGAAATTGATGTGCGCGGTTATATCCTGCTGCCCTATGTTTTCATAGGGATTTTCAGATGTCTTATGCTTATGGTAACACAGCAGTGTGCCGCGTGAGCGCCCCGGTTGGTAATACTGCCACGCCGGAAATCCATAGTCAATAGTAAGAATAAAACCCTCTCTGAGAATCGCCGAACAGTCTTTGAGCCAATCCCTGACGGTAAGGTTTATCTCTGTCCTGTAAGTTGACTGGATTCCTGCTTCCGCAGGAATGACAGAGTTAAAGAGTGTGGCAGTGTCCCTTAGTACATCGATTTTAAACTCTTCCACATATGCAAGTATTTCTTTTGATGGTTCAACAAGTATTTCTTTGAGATTATCCCCTTCGGCAGCGACCCAGACTTCCCGTAATTTGCCGTTTTCCATTTGTACGAGGTGTACCGGGAAGGCGTCGAGAAGTTCGTTTGAAAGTATACATCCAGAGACTTGGGTACAGGCAGGGGGCAGTTCATTGACTGAGGCAGCCCACGTTATTTTATTTTCTGAAAATGGTATGAGCATGGTCCTCTGGCGCTGTCTCTGCCACGGGTTTCGTTCGATGATTACATAGGAGATGGCGTCGAAAAACTCTGTATCAGCAAGATATTTAAGCATATCGCTGGCCATGAGTGCCCGGCCCGGCCCGAATTCTATTATGTGAAATGGTGTCGGTTTTCCCATAAGCGTCCACATCTGCTCGATTTGCCTGCCAATTGCCGCACCAAAGACCGCGTGCAAGTGTGAGGCGGTAAAAAAATCCCCCTCCCGTCCAAACGGCATTGTCTCTTTTGACATATAATACCCGTATTCGTGGTGGTACAGGGCCTCTGCCATGAACTCCTTAAACGGCATCGGGCCGTTGTCTCTGATTCGTCCGGTGATTATTGCTCTAAGCATAGTCTTCACGCTTAATCGGCGTGCCCCCAAAAATTATATTAGATACTTAATAATTAATTGTATTATAATATATCACAACATACTATGGTGTACGAACTATTAAAATTAGACGACCTACTCAGTAAAATAACGGCATACGCCCCTGACGCTGATATTGCGATGATTCGAACGGCGTATAATTTCTCTCAAGAGGTACACTGCGACCAGAGAAGGAAGGAGGGTAAGCCGTTCTTTGAACATCCGCTTGCGGTTGCGTCCATATTGGCTGATATGCACCTTGACTGTAAAACAGTTGTCGCCGGTCTGTTGCACGATACTGTTGAGGATACTGATACGACCGTCAAGGACATCGTCGAGATTTTTGGCGATGACGTCGGCTTTATGGTCAACGCCCTGACCAAATTAAAACAGATGGAGTTCAAGACAAGGGAGGAGACCCAGGCCGAAAATTTCAGGAAAATGTTTGTAGCCATGGCCGAAGATGTCAGGGTGATACTCATAAAATTTGCAGACAGACTTCACAATATGAGGACACTGAAATTTATGCCGCCCCACAAACAAAAGTTGATAGCCGCTGAAACTCTTGATATATACGCGCCGCTTGCCAACCGTCTTGGTATGGGCTGGCTCAGGTCAGAGTTCGAGGACCTTGGGTTTAAGTACCTGCACCCGGAGATTTACGAGGATTTATACAAAAAGGTTGCTGTTAAAAGGCAGATGCGTGAAGAGTTCGTAAAAACACTTGCCACGACTATCGAAGAGAAACTGAGGGCGCATAATATTCCGGGGCGTGTAAGCGGGCGGGTGAAGAATTTCTATGGTATCCATCAGAAGATGCAGGCACAGCGTGTGACGTTTGAGGATGTTAACGATATGCTGGGCCTGAGGGTTATAACGCAGACAAAGGAGCAATGCTACATTATCCTCGGCCTGATTCACTCGCTTTGGATGCCGGTGCCGGGGCGCTTTAAAGATTACGTGGCAATGCCCAAGTCTAACAGATATCAATCACTGCACACAACTGTCTTAGGCCCGGGTGGAGAGCGTACAGAGTTCCAGATAAGGACTGAGGAGATGAACCTGATAGCAGAAAAAGGTATCGCAGCGCATTGGCTTTACAAGGAGCGCGGTCGTCAGGTAGAGAAAAAAGATGCTATGTACATCGAATGGCTCAGAGAACTTGTACATCTTCAGAAGGACTCAAAGGATGCACGTGAGTTTCTTGAGATGTTCAAGGGCGAGATATTCTCTGAGGTCGTATTTGTCTTTACCCCTGCTGGTGAGATAAGAGAATTGCCTGCCGGGGCCACCCCTGTGGACTTTGCTTATGCGATTCATACACACGTAGGAAACCGCTGTGTTGGGGCAAGATGTAACGGCAGGATGGTGCCTCTTAAGTATCAGTTGAAAAATGGAGACACTATTGAGATTATCACCTCAAACACACACAGCCCAAGCAGGGACTGGTTAAATTTCGTCGTTACACACAAGGCAAAAAACCGTATCAGACAGTTCATAAAGGTAGAGCAGCGCAAGCAGGGTATCGAGCTTGGCTCTTCGATCTTAGAAGATATGCTCATAAGACATAAGATAAAACTCTCAACCCTAAAATCCAAAAAAATGGATGAGGTAATAGCCACTTGCAACTATAAAACCCTTGACGACTTATTGATGGCAATCGGTTACGGCAAGCTCTCACCAAGACATGTTGTTCACCTTTTAAATCCGGAAAAACCAGAGACAAAAGAATCAACAGAGCCGATCAAACCGCATAAACCACCAAAATCCAACAAGGGAATACACATCACAGGCGTGGATAATCTGATGTACACGATGGCCAAGTGCTGCTTCCCGATTCCTGGTGACAACATATATGGATTTATTACGAAAGGGAAGGGGGTTACGATTCATCGCATGGATTGCCATAATTACAAGCGTTCAGCTCTGTTGGACGAAAACAGGACGTTGAGTGTTACGTGGGAATCCGAAGACAACACCACAGCCCCGGCCAAGCTCTACGTCGAAACAATGGACAAACCCGGTATGCTGGCAGCGCTGACAAATGTTATCACAGGCTTCAACATCAACCTATCACACCTTGAGGCCCGCTCTTCGGCTGATAAACACGCCCATTTTGTCTTCATTCTTGATGTAAGAGACAAACCCCAGCTTATGAACCTCAGCACCAAGCTCCTGTCTTCTGACGGTGTTATCAGTGTTAACAGGTGAGTTCTTACAGTCTCCCTACTGAGTAGTACTCGATTCCGAGGCTTCTCATCTTCACCGGATCATAGACGTTTCGCAGGTCGAAAAACAGGGGGCGCTTCATAATCGTAATGAGTCGTCCAAAGTTGAGATTTCTGAATTGGTTCCACTCTGTTACCATTATGGTCACATCTGCGCCGCTTAGTGTTTCTTCAATAGTTGAGCAGTAGTTCACAGTTGGAAAAACTTTTGCGGCATTGTCTGACGCAACAGGGTCAAAGGCCTTTATCTGTGCCCCCCTGGTAAGGAGTTCTCCTATTAAATACAGAGACGGTGCCTCTCTAATATCGTCCGTGTTTGGCTTAAATGACAGGCCAAGAAAGGCGGCGGTTTTTCCTTTTATATCTCCCGTGGCGCGCAGTATCTTATCAAGCATAAGTTGTCTTTGTGCATCATTTGTCTTTATTGTCCCGCTTACTACGTTTAGCGTAATTCCTTCACGCTCAGCCAGGGAAAGCAGCGCACGCGTGTCTTTAGGGAAACATGAGCCTCCGAAGCCTGGGCCGGCGTGGAGAAATTTCTTTCCAATCCTACCGTCAAGTCCCATTGCGCGCGCCACGTCGTGGACATCGGCGCCTACTCGTTCGCAGAGATTTGCTATTTCGTTGATAAATGAAATCTTAGTGGCTAAAAATGCATTAGATGCATATTTGATAAGCTCGGATGTCTCAATATTCGTTATAACAATCGGTGTTTCTAATAGATATAACGGCCTGTACAACTCCTTCATTATAGACAGCGCCATGTTGCTTTCTACCCCGACAACAACCCTGTTGGGCCGCATAAAGTCATCAACCGCTGCACCCTCCCTTAAGAACTCAGGATTTGAGACCACATCAAAATTTACCCCGCCTTTGACTTCTCTTAAAAAGAGTTCTTTCAGGCGCTTGCCTGTCCCCACAGGAACGGTGCTTTTAGTAACTATCACCTTATAGCTTTCAATATATTTGGCAATCTCTATGGCAGCAGATTCGACATACCCCACGTCTGCGCTTCCATCTTCTTTGGGTGGTGTGCCTACGGCTATGAATATTACGATTGATTTTCTTGCCGCCTCAGCAAGTTCTGTAGTGAATATCAACCTGCCCTCGCGCACACCCTTTCCCACGAGGTCTTTAAGGCCGGGCTCATAAAATGGTATTTCCCCTCTTTTTAATGCCTCTATTTTCCCTGCGTCATTATCGACACACGTTACCGTAACGCCAAACTCTGCAAAACATGCCCCTGTTACCAGCCCTACATATCCTGTTCCTATCATACATATTTCCATTTTATCTCCCTCAGCATCAGTAGGTATTTGGTTTTACTTCAATCATACCTTTGAAATTATAACACTTAAATATAGAGTATTCTCTTAGAATTTGTCCATTTTCATTTACTGTAAGTGGTATTTTTTCGCACTTGTCAAACGCAAATGCTACAAAAGGATGAAGCGGCTGACTGCCGTCGGTTGCGAATACCGCATCTATGCGGCGCAGCGCCGCAGACGTTCTTATCTTTTGGGCATATTCATTTATCCCCGGCCACATGTCGTATTCGTTTACCCTGCGACCAAGATTTATACAGTAAACCAGTGGATTTCCCTGAGTGTAAAAGGCCATCTCTGCCGTAACCTGATATTTGTCTGAAACCAGTAATACCTCCGTGCCGTGGGGGTATGCCTTGCCCTCCTGTTTTAATTCGCCGTAGAGGGTGGTTATCTTATCCCCGAATTCCCTCCAGCCCCTAAGCCTTGAGGCAGGGTCATTGTCCGGGTGTAAGTGCAAAACCACAGGGAAATGCCCTACTATCGTTACAACTAAAGCGGCTGCCGTCCCGATGACTATCGTTCTTTTGGCATGAATAGATAGTGCCCTAAACGCCTCTTTCTTATAATACACCCATGCGGCAGCAGCAATTCCCGTAATATAGCCCGTCATAGCCCAATTTGCCTGAACCTTTCCCTGGATGCTCTTTAGAGTAAAAAATAAAAGCACTGGGATGGAAAAATAAAACAGGAAATCTCCCCTTTGGCTACCCCTCAGCCTGAACAGGGCTGCAATAATTAAAAATAACACAACAGGGGTCACTACACCTAACTGCGAACCTGTGAACTCAAGCAGACTAAGAGGCAGCAGCTTAAACCCGTCAGCCACATGTGCATGACCGGCCGTGTGTTTAAGTGTAACCCAGCCGTGTGCCGCGTTCCAGATTATCACAGGACTGAGCGCAATTATTCCCACAATAAATGAAACATACGGCTTCGGAGTCTTTAAGAGGCGGCGGTTTTTGGTTAAAATAAGAAACAAAAAAGCGCATATATAAAAAAACGCCATTATATATTTTGCCATGAACCCAACGCCGGTCAGTATACCAAGCAGTATCCATAAACCATAACCGGCAGTCTTACCTCTTTCTTCGAGTGAGATGATTTTCCAAAAAGTATAGAGCGACATTATCCAGAGATATACAAACGGCGAATCAATCGTAAAGATAACCCCATAGGCGGCATAAAGAGGGATAATTTGAAATAGGAGCGCGGCAGTAAATCCCACAAACTGCCCATTTCTATTAACGGGAGCAACTGGAGAATCTGATAAATCATCAAACATAGAGACACAAAGTTTATAAAGATATACGCTTGAAAGTGCAGAGAAGACCACCGCCAAAATACGCACGCCAAAGACATTTGTCCCAAACATATGCGTCGAAATGAGCATGAGATATACTATAAGCGGGCCTTTCGTATAATAGCTCAACTCCGGCCTTCGTGTGCAGTCCCAGTAGAGCGCCTCATCGGGGCTTAAATCAAGCGGTCCCCAAAGTATATAAAATACCCTGAGCAGGCTTATCAGACCAAGTGCAGCCGCCAGCAATGCGCCGTAAGAAATACGCGTGGATTTTGCAGTTTCAGAGTTAATCATTTGATTTACATGATCGTCAGCCAACAAATTAAATCAGACAGTCAAATGCCAGATAGATTTACTTTCCAAACAGCCATATGAGCCGAACCATCACCGCAATAGCAACGATTTGCGTCATCAATATTGCGGCCACCCATTTATTTGCCTCTGATTTATACTTTTCGGCTTTATCCTTTAAAGCCTCTGTTCTGTGTCTATGGTCTATTCTCATGATTTCTATTCTTATGTTATTAACTACCGTTGTTAATCCATGTTCAGTCAACAGCAAGGATTCGTCGAGTGTTCCCAGTCGATTTGCTACTACTTCTCTTAATATCTCAGATATTTCTTTGGCGGCCTTATCGTTGAGGTCTGCCCCTTTCAGGCGTTCAAACATCTTTTGCGTGTCTATTGCTGCTGCCATAGATGTATTATACCAAAATACTGAAAAAATAAGTCAAATAATGACAGCTAAATCATGGCAAACGCATTTGAAAATATCAATAGCCATTTCATTCTCTGGATTCCGGCTTTCGCTGGAATGACAGGATAAAAAACATGGAAATGACAGATAAAACTGAACATATGAATATCTAACAATATCATTCCATGCTCTTTTTTTGTCATTCCAGCGAAAGCTGGAATCCAGGAAAGCATCGGTCGTAGCTAAAAATATAGGCAATTTCTGCATAATTTTCAAATGCGTTTGCCCTGACAGCTAAATTACTATATTATACGCGTTTTCAACTTCTTGTGCGATTTTCTCCCATGAGAAGCGCTCCTCGATTGTCTGCCTTCCAGCCTTGCCAACTGAGCCTCTCAGAGGTTCGTCGTCTGTGAGCAGTTCGATTTTTTGGGCGATGCCTGCGGCAGGGTCAGCCTCGTCCACGAACAGGCCATTTACGCCGTCTATTATATAGTCCATTAGTCCGCCCTTTTTTCTAGTAACAAGCGGCAGTCCCGTGGCCATCGCCTCAAGCGCCACAAATGGAAATGGGTCGTCAAAGTTTGATGGCAGGACGAATATGTCTCCAAGCAAGTAAATCAGGTGCATTCTTGACGGTGTGAAGACGTCCGTAAATGTGACAGGCAGCCCCGCTGCCATATCCACTATCCTGCGTCCGTAGTCTGCCCTGTCACCGCTTCCCTTTTGGATTTCACCTATGACGAAAAATTTAATATCCTCTAATCGGCGTTTCTTATTAATAATCGCCGCGCTATTGATAAAATGCTCAACCCCCTTCTCAGGCGACACGCGTCCGACGAAAAGTACAACGAAGTCATTTCTCTTTATGCCAAAGCGCCCCCGAATGGCGTCTCTTACATCGGGAACTTCCCTGAAATCTTTGAACCTGTCAAGGTCAACACCGTTGTATATGCAAAACTTATGGGCGGCCTTGATGGGCTTTGCAGCGTAGTGATTCATTATGTACTGGCTGCAGCCGGTGAAGGCATCAAGCTCAAGCGGCTCATCAACCGGGAATTCGTTCTGCACGTGGAGCATTGTTTTGGTGAGTCCGGCTGCTCTGACAGCCTTTATCAGCGGTGTAAAACGCTTTATTGAATTGTGCATATGGATGATTTCCGGGGAGATTTCTTTGATTAACTTGATGATTCTATCGTTGTATGAAAACGGGTCAAGCCTTGTGAGTTTTTGACATAGTCGTCTGTAAATTCTTCCGAAACGAATCCTGTGGAAAAATATGCCGTCTTTGTATTCAGTGTCCGGGTAAAACTCATCGGCAAGACATACGACATGCGGCTCATACCCGACAAGCCTTTTTGATACTTCATAAATCCACATCTCAACGGCTGCCCCCTTTAAGGGCGGCACGGGGTGTACGGGGGCGGCTGCCATTAATATCTTTTTAGGCATCGGCGATGACCCCGATTTCTTTTTCAAACTTTTCAGCTATCACGCCCCAGTTAAAATTCAGCGTGACCCAGGTGCGGGCGTTTGCGCCAAGCCGCTGTCTGGATTGCTCGTCCGTGAGCAGGGTACTGACAGCCTTTGCAATTGCTATTTCATCTTTTGGAGGGATTAATAATCCCGTGTTTTCGGCGACTACCTCAGGGATGCCGCCAACATTGGCCGCTACTACCGGCACACCGCAGGCCATCGCCTCGGCTATGGATATTCCAAATGTCTCATCTGCAACGCTGGGATATAGAGCGGCATGGGCTATGGAGTAATACGCCGGGATTTCGTCATTGGGAATCCGCCCAAGAAATACCAGCCTTTCTGAGACATGCAAGTCGGCGGCCAACTGTCTGAGAGATTTTTCATAAGGCCCTTCACCGCCAATAAAATATCTTACAGACAAGGACTTATCAATGTGGGCAAGGGCGGCTATCGCATATTGCAGCCCCTTCCACCCGACAAGCCGACATATGCTTACAATGACACGCTCGCCGTCTTTCAGTGAGTGTCTTTTCACTAGCTCCGCGCTCTTTGGCAGTGGTTTGAATTTGTCCATGTCTATGCCGTTGTATAAGACTATTGGTCTGATGGAGGCGTAGCGCTCGACATCGAGGGCGTTGTAGAGACTGCACGAGAAAAACTTGTAAATTCTTTTTACCATTGTGCGGTAGCCCGGGAAAAACTCTGCCCCATGTGAGTTAAACACCACCTTAGCACCGGAGAGTGCCGAGGCCAAAAGCGCCGCGGGTAAATCATACGGCTTGTGAATGTATAAGTAATCATATCTGCCGCGTATCAGTGGGGCAAGGGCAAAGATGCTCAACGAAAGACGCTCGATTAGTTTTCTGAATCTCGATCCAAAATTTGGGACACGTGTACGGCTCAGATATGGATAGGTGAACACCGCTACACCTTGCGGCATGTCTGCAATTGTCCCCCTGCCGCCATATATATGCACAGTGTGTCCACGCCTTGCAAGGGCAGAGGCAATGCCAAGCGTAAAGGACTCCACGCCTCCGGCCTTGGTAGTTGTCGTAAGGTTATAGAGAGCTATTTTCATGGCGATGGAGATAGTTCCATTTTAATCGAACTGGTTACTGCTGTTAATACCTCATCGACACTAATGGCGTTCATGCAGTGCGGTGTCCTGCATTTTTTTGTGATGCAGGGGGTGCATGGACGCTCTGCGCTGATTATCCTGTGCAAGTGCCGTTCAGTAACTGCCCCAGTGCCCCAGTGGTTGGAAGGACAAAACAGGGATACAGTCCTTGTGCCGAGGGCTATGGCGATGTGCATAGTGCCGGTGTCGTTTGTGACGAGGACAGAGAGGGTTTTAATAAGAGCAGCAAGCTGCTTAAGTGACAGAGCCCCTGCAAGTGAAACTGCGCCCGTGCCTATAGCTGCGGCTATCTCACCAGTGAGACGGCGCTCATCGGCTGAACCGGTGATGACAATACGGGCATCAGGGTAGAGGCTAAGGATACGCTTTCCAAGTTCTATAAAATACCCCTTGGGCCATGCCTTGTATAGCTGGGCGGCACCGGGTTGAAAACCGATAATGGGATGAGCGCTGTTGAATCCGAGTGCTGACATGGAAGCCTTTATGTGTGTTAGTGCTATGGGATTGACATCCAGAACCATTGACCTGTCATCTCCTGTGCAGTCTGCAAAGGATGCCGTCTTTAGTCTAACGTCGATGGCATGATGACGCCACGGGTCGTCAAACCCGTTTGATTTATTGCTCAGTAGAAAGCCGTACTGCCTTGATATAGGTATTTTAAAAATAAACCGTGCCCCGCTGAGGTATGCAAGCGGCGTTGCCTGCGGCTCGTTGCCGTGGAAAATAAGGGCAAGGTCAGGGTTAGCCTGCCTTAAGGCATAGGCGGTACGGAGGAATTTTCTGTATCCGCCGTAATATGGCAAAATTGTATCTATATGGGGATTACCGGCAAAGAGCCCGGCATACCTTACATTGAGACACGCGGTAATATGTGCATTCGGGTACCGGATTCTTACAGCCCTTATGGCAGGCGTGGACATTAATGTATCACCAAGGGCAGTGGATGATATTACTAAAATATTCTTTACATTGCAGGGGGAGAAACTGGTACTGTCCCTTCTATCGAAGTGCTTAATAATTTTCATTGAAATATATAGCAGTCCGTCAAATGGATTGAGCTTCATCAGGGGCTACCACATTGACCACATGGGGAGAGATAGGTGTGGGGCGGTCAACAACCAGCCGCTGCTGAACCATCACACACACAGTTCATCTCAGCGCACAGGTCACAGACCGCAGACTTAGAGTTCCGACCAGATTGGGCAGCCAACTTAATCGACGAACCCGTATTTTTTTAACTGCTCAAGCAGCTTATTCTTGTCTATGGGTTTTACAAGGTACTCTGTGCAGCCCCATTCAAATGCCTCATCCTTCTCTTCCTGTAAATCATAGGCGGTGGTCATAATGACCTTCACTTTATACTTGTCCTCTACTCCGGCCTTTTTCTCCATCTCCCTGATATCCTTCAGGGCCTGCTGACCGTCCATTTCAGGCATCATTATGTCCATGCAGATTAAGTCATAGGGTTCACCCTCTTTCCATGACTGTACAAATGCCCCGATTGCCTCCTCACCGTTTACTGCCACATCGCACGCCCCATATCTTGACAAGATACGCTGCAACAGCGTCCTGCTTTTGAACTCATCCTCAACTACCAATGCCTTCATCTGTAACACCTCCCTGGCATTATTTCATTATCTCAACTGTAAACCTTGCCCCGTTTTCTGAGCTGTTTGCATAGAGTTTGCCGCCCATGTGATTTTCTACGATTACCTTTGACATATACAGACCTATTCCTATGCCATCTTCCTTTGTCGTATAGTACGGCTCAAATATCCTGTCTATAACACTGTGAGATATGCCCGGGCCGTTGTCTTTTACCTCGACTATCACACTGTCTTTGAGGTCGGCCAGACTGATGGATATTTCTCCCCTGTAGCCCGTGCTGAAAAAGTCTCTGCGCCTTTTTTCCCTTATGGCGTCTCTGGCGTTGCTTATTAAATTTAAGATTACCTGTTTATATTCCTCAGGAAAGCCGAATATTGTTATCTCTGATATACGCGGTGAATCAATGGGGGTACGTGCGCCGACATTTACGTTTTGTACGACGAAATCTATATATACCTGGTTGTTTTCATACTGGAGTTTGATTAATGAAATACAGTCTTCAATCGCGGACTTTACACTGAAATGGCTCTTTTCACCGGATGGTTTAAAGAAATCTCTGAAGTCTGTTATCGTCTTTGACATAAGATTAAGTTGAGCCATGGAGTCCCGTGTCATTTCTGTAACATATTCCCTTGAGATTTCGCCAAACTCATATGCCTCCTCAAGGTCCTGCACAAGCAGCCCGATAACATTAAGCGGTTGTCTCCACTGGTGCGATATGGCTACCATCATCTCGCCCATCGACACTAGCTTTGACTGATGTATAAGCAGGTGTTCCTTTTGAAGACCCTTTTCAATTTCCTCTTTTACCCTTATCTCAAGATTCTTGTTCAGCTCTTCAAGCTGCCGCGTCTTTTCCTTTATCACATTTTCCATTTTATGTTTATAGAAGGCCATTTCTATCGCATATTTTAATTCCAACTTTTCAAAGGGTTTAATAATATAGCCAAATAAGTCTGTGTCTATTGCGCGCCTGAATGTGGCCTCGTCCGTATTTGACGTGAGATACACAACAGGGATGTCATAAAGAGCCTTTATCGCGTCAGCCGCCTCAATTCCGTCCATCTTACCGCGCAGGGTGATGTCCATAAGGACGATGGCGGGCATTTTCTCTTCGGCTTGTTTTATGGCATCCTCACCGGTGTTGGCTACCGAGGTAATCTCATATCCCAAGTCCTCAAGCGCAGAACTCAAATTCGCTGCTATAATCCATTCGTCCTCTACGATTAATATCGCTGCTTTAGACATTCTCTATAATAAACCCCTCTTTGAAAGAGCCTTCGGTATATTACCGACAGCGAGTATAACATAATTAATTCCAATAGTCAAACGGCAAGACGGCTATAGCTGCAACGAGAAAATTTTTCCCACTAGGAAAAATATATCATACTATTTATCACACCGGTAATCACACGGGAGGCAGCATTATTAGTGGTAGCGCCTTGATAAACAACCCTGCAGCGTGTATTCCCTTATAAGTAAGCGGCTGGCACGATAGTTGCTTTCATAACGCCCAGATGGGTTATAAAATAGAATATAAATGGGAGATGCAATATAACGATAAACCGCTAATAAAGGATTAATTAAACTAAATAATTCAATCAAGGCATGGAGGTACACAATGGCTGGATTTACAATCAACACGAATATTTTGTCAATTGACGCTCAGAGGAACTTGAGAAGCACACAGGTACCTCAGGCACAGGCGATGCAGCGTCTGTCATCTGGTTACCGGATTAATTCGGCAGCGGATGACGCAGCAGGACTGGCGATAGCCACACGAATGGCCTCGCAGACAAGAGGGCTTACCGTAGCCTCAAGAAATGCAGCCGATGGTTTGTCAATAGCGCAGACCGCCGAAAGCGGCATGGACCAGATGACCAATAATCTTCAGAGGATAAGGGAGCTGGCAGTTCAGGCGATGAGTGGTCAGTACGGTGTTACTGATATCTCAAACATGCAGATGGAAGTAGATGCTTTAATTGAGCAGATTGGTGGAACCGCAGAACAGACCAAATTCAATAACAACAAGCTCCTTTCGGGTCTCTTCACATCACGCATATTCACAAGTTACACGGCGTCAGATTCGTCTATTGCAGTATCACTTGTTTCAATGAACACAGACGCAATGGGCGGAAACACATTCAATGCACAGGGGAAATTCGGGCCGATTATGTATTTGAAAGACATTCATACGGCAGCCGGTACGATATATACGGCCAGTGTAGCGAATGCCTTGTTAGTGCCAAATGAGACCCCGGCGCCTTATGCATGGAGTGATACCACTAGGACCCCTATTACATACACAGGGCTTGCCTCGCTTCAGGTAGCCGACCCGACTTCTATAACTGGATATAGATCAAAGGCGTCAAACACTATAGCTATCATCGATGGAGCATTAAACATTGTTATCGCTTCGAAGTCAAGTATGGGTGCTAAGAGTAATGAGTTTAATGCCGTTATCAGCAACATAGACGCCGTAAACGAGGCCACACTGGCGTCACGCTCAAGGATAATGGATGCCGACTTCGCTACAGAAACGGCAAACATGACAAAGTACAATATATTGCAGCAGGCTGGAATATCAGTTCTTGCACAGGCAAACTCACTACCGCAAAATGTCTTAAAGCTCCTGCAGTAGGCCACAGCACGGGGACGGACTGCCGTCCCCAAAGTCTTAGTCTAAATCAGTAATATCCGGGGTGTCAAACAACGTAAAAGAATCTGCATTGTTGAGTATTTCTTCAAAACTAAAATCTTCTAAAAAATTCAAAGCGGCCTGTATGCCGTCAAACTCAAATCTTTTCACTTCACCGATATTTGTATGTATTTCAATTGTAACTCTTTCAACACCTCTCTTAGTGGCATTGTCTAATATTTTTGCTATTGTAATCTCTAAATCATCCTTTACCACAGCTATCATATTCTCTGCTATCTCTAATTTTTGCTTGTCTGATAACAAAGAGTATTTCTCCCATGATTCAGCGGCAATATCTCTATCTTTTTCACCCCAGTCAAAATCTTTTTCACCCCAGTCAAATTCGATATTATGTTTTTTTAATAATTCCGTAATCGTATCAAACGGAATAATAAAAATATTTATATCATGGCTCGTCATCATCGCAACTGAACTTTTACTCCAACTGCCAGCCAAGACCGCAATCGAACTTCTTATGCTATTATATCGCCGCCGTATTGCATTATGGGCAGTACAAAGCCAGCTTCCCTTATCTCTGTTGTGTTTCTTATATCGAATATATTTATATTCAATCAATATTAGAGGTTGCATTGATTCATTTGTAATTACAGAATCAATATTATAGGCTGTTCCGTATGTATCATATAAATAAAGTTTTGTAACCTTGCCAGTTTTAGGGTTTTTTTGACCTGTTGAAATCAACCGGCAATCATACTGACACACTAATCCTGTTAAGTATGTATTAAGAGCATGTTCCATTTGTGAGCCAATAGCTTCACCAATCGCACTACCATAATTTTCAATTTTACTCATAATTGCATTCTTATTTGGTTAATATAACTAACGACTCTCTTAACGCTACATTGTGCCTCTGTGGGTTTGCTGCCCATTTCCCGCCTCTTAAACGAAGAATCTTTATTTTATAATCTTTAAACCCAATCGAAACACCTATCTTTCCAATTAATTCATCCGTTGGTATGTGGATACCATACGGGGCAGAATCACCTAGTACATACGAGGCGCTTGAACCATATTTTAAGATTCGGTAATTATCTTTTAATATCTGATAGATGTCATTAAAATAACCTATGGTCATCAAATCGTAACTTTTTTTCCCGCCTTTTACTTTTCTCAACTCTGATAGTTGTATAATCGAATTAGCTAAAAAGTCATACACTTCTTTGCAATCTCTTATAAAGTTAATTGAAAACTCATATCGTGGGTCGCTTCGTGAAATTTGCGTCGTGGCACTTGTCATTAATTTCGTCCTTATCTTATCAGATATATCATGCCAATTGTCAGCTTCACCCATAAAATACATCTCTAACCTTGTCCTATCTGCATAATCAAAATTATTAAGATAAGGGGGAGAAGTAAAAATATAGCTTGCTATTTCACTATCTATGTACTTCGTTGTATCTCTAGAATCTCCACAATATAATCTATGTGTTGACGGGGTAGTATTCTTTTTTATATTGCTTAAATCACCAAGCATTTTATAAACCCTTGATATGTATGTTTTCCATCCCTTTTTAATCATGCTTGATACCTTGATTTTCTTCGGTGCTATATACGGCCATCCTGTTGCTGCTATAGAAACTTCTCTTAACGTACATATTAAGGCAGTCCTCAAAAAAGATTTTATATTATCATTACACTTCAGCATGGCTATGGTATTTCGGATTATCCATAATTCATAAAGTGTTTCAGGCAAAAAACACTTTAAAATAAGTTCAGGGAATTCTACTTTTAATATTTCGTCCATCTTTTGGGTGTATTTATTAATTGAAAGTTGTTTTTGAATAACGTCTAATTCTGAGCCTACATGTTGCAGTGTTATATCCCATTCCATTTTAGACTTAGTAATGCAATATACAAAAGGATGTGCTTCTACTCCAATTGAGTTGATACCCATTGATTTTGCAACAACATTTGTAGTGCCGCTGCCCATAAACGGGTCATAAACTGTATCGCCATAATTTAGGTCTGCTAATTTTAAGGTATGTTCTACAGCTTTATATGAAAACCCTGCTGGATAGGTAAACCACCCATGCACAGGGGCTTTTAAGCTATCCTTGAATGTTCCCCACTCCGAGAACTCATTAGTGTGGACTTTTTCTTCTTCATAGTCTTTAAATAAAGGCAAAGCATTCATGTAATCACTATAACATATGTTTTCTAACCTTCTTTTGTCAACAATACCATGAACACTTAATGTTATATACAATAGTATGTTAATATATTACAAACTGATGCGCTGCCCTTTTTTGTTGAAATTATCATAGCCTGCTATGTTATCATTATGCTGAGTTAAAATCTATTCAAGGCGGAGTTGTTGATGCCTCTTGTTGGTGAAATATTTTTAAGCGAGATTCTGAAAAAGCCGGTCTTTGACCAAAAGGGCGAAGACCTCGGTAAAATAAGAGATGTTGTTGTTGTTAAGGGCATTAGTCTGCCCGACCTTGAGTCAATCATTATCGAAAGGAAAAAGACATACTACTGTCTTGACTATAAGTCGCTTACCGTGTTTAACAAGAGAATCATTACCACAACACAAACAAAAGACAATCTGCCGCACTATGAGCGCTATGAACAGGACCTGCTGGCAGTCCGCGATATTCTGGACAAACAAGTGGTCGATATTAACGGGGCTAAAGTTGTGCGCGTCAACGATATTAAAATCGAAGGATATAACGGTAATGCCGTCTTTGTCGCCATTGATATTGGCATGAGAGGTATCTTAAGGCGCTTTGGAATAGAAAAAAAGGGGGAGAAATTCCTCCGTCTGTTTAGAATTCCTCTGCCTTATAATCTTATCAGGTGGGACTACCTGCAGCCCCTCAGCCCGCGCCTTACGTCTATTTCCCTGACGATGCCGCAGCAGATGCTCTCAAAGATGCACCCGGCAGACCTGGCTGAGATAATCAACTCAGTATCCAGAGAAGAGGGCGCATCATTTTTTCACAGGCTTGACGTTGAATCCGCCGCTGAAACCCTGACTGAACTCCAGCCTGAGACACAGCTTGAAATCCTTGCAAGCATGGACACCGAAAAGGCCGCAGACATCATCGAGGAGATGTCCCCCGATGACGCCGCTGATATTCTCAGTGACCTGCCAGCAAACAGGACCCAGGAAATACTAGGCACTATCGAACCCGAAGACGCCGACAACATCGCCGAACTCCTCTGCCACGAACAGGACACCGCCGGAGGGCTTATGAATATCGAATACCTGCTCTACCCGGAATCAGCAACAATTGCCGAGACGATAGGGTATTTCAGGGAAGACTCCAAAGATATAGACACTGTTTACCATATTTATGTCAGCGGAGAACAGGACAGACTTGTCGGGGTTATCACACTGAAGGACTTGTTTCTCAATGATCCAGAACTAACACTGAGTGACATCATGGAGACAAATATTAAATCCCTTCGCCCGGAAGACGACGAGGATGTGGTTGCTGCCATGATCTCGAAGTATAATCTGGTAGCAATACCCGTTGTAAATGACGAACAGCGAATGATGGGGCTGATTACCGTTGATGATATTATCGATCAGATGCTTCCGCCATCGGCTAAAAGAAAGAGAAAAAAAATCTGACAGATTAAGGCTTTGGCAATGCCCACAGTGCGCGGGCAGTAATTATTGAACCATGAGAATAGTCAAGCTAGAGATAAACGGCTTTAAGTCTTTTGCCGATAAAACAGTGTTTTCCATGCACCCGGGAACTACATGTATTGTCGGGCCAAACGGCTGCGGCAAGAGCAATGTCGTAGACGCCTTCAGGTGGGTGCTTGGCGAACAGAATGCAAAGACCCTTCGCGGAGAGAAAATGGAGGAGATTATCTTTAACGGTACCTCTGAGGTAAAGGCAAAGGGTATGGCCGAGGCAGTGCTGTATTTTACTGGCTCGGCTGACGGTAACGGCAGCTCCGGCACTGACAACATTGTTGAGGTAGCACGGAGGCTTTACCGCTCCGGTGAAAGCGAATACTATATTAACAAGACCCGCTGTCGGCTCAAAGACGTGCGGGAGATATTTCTTGACACCGGCCTTGAGGTCAGGAGCTATTCCATCTTAGAACAGGGCAGAATCAGCGAAATCCTAAATACAAAACCTATTGAGAGGCGTTTTCTTATCGAGGAAGTTGCCGGTGTGATGAAGTATAAGGTGAGAAAATCTGAGGCAATTGCAAAAATTGAACGCTCAAGGGCCAATCTTGACAGGATTAACGATATTGTTTCAGAGGTAAAGCGCAGCATATCCTCACTTGACAGGCAAGTAAAAAAGGCCGAAAAATTTAAGGCGCTGACTACCGAACTCAGCCTCATAGAACTAAAAATCGCAAAGCGGGATTACGCCCTGCTCATGGACACGTACACAAGGCTTACCTCTGAAATCGACACCCTTTCTGCCGAACTTCAGGTGACTGCCGCAGGGATTTCAGAAAAAGACTCTGCCCGCGAGGCCGCAAGCAGGGTCATAGAAGAAAAGCAAAAGGCCCTTGACACCCTAAGCCAATCCCAAAGAGAGCTGGACAGGGACCTCTCAATGCTGGAGAAAGACATTGCCGTAAAACGCTCTGCCATTGACAATATCTCAGGGCACACAGAAAGGCTGAAGGCACAGATAAGCTCATATTGCACCGAAAAGGACGAGACCGCAGCCAGGGTTATAGAGCTGTCCCAGTCTGAGGCCGAACTCGGCGCTAAGTGTGATGACCTTGACAAGGCAATCGAGACAGATAAGGCAAAACTCATCCAGACTGAAGAGTCCCTCGATGGCGTGGAGGAAGAACTCAGGGAAAAAAACCGCAGCCTCTTTAAGGTCTCAGACGAGATAAGCACAATCAGGAACGAGATTGCGAGGATTCAGTCAACAGCCGGTTCTCTAAAGCAAAAAAAAGACTCAGCGGCGTCGTTTTTTAAGCACGCAGCAACTGAACACGAGACACACGAAATTGAGATAAAAAAATCAGAGCGTACAATACTCCAAAGGCAGGAGTCCATAGACGCAAACAAGAAAAAGAAAGAGCTTCTCGCCGGTGAATCAGAGTCACTGCAGAAGGAGATTGACTCCACGCGCGCCGAAATTGTCTCGATGAGGGAATCCCTCGCCGGTGATACCTCAAGGCTTAAATCTCTTGAAGAGGTAACGGCCGCCGAGCTGAACGTGAAGGAATTCACTCAAAACATAGAGGTCATGGCTCTTGTGTCAAACATAATAGACGTCCCGCGTAAGTATGAAACAGCAGTTGAGGCCGCTCTGGGAAGAAAGATCAAGGGGTTTATTGTCAGAGATTTCGAGGCATTGAAAAACGGCGTAAGGTTTCTAAAGGAACGAGCCTCAGAGCGTACCTCGCTTGTGGTAAGTACATGGGGTCAAAGCGCTGAAATTAGCAGCGAGGCATCGGGTGGCGTCAACGCCTTCAGCGTGGTAAAAACTCAACCCGAATATACGGAGACGATAAGGGCAATTCTGGGGAATTATATAATAGTAGATGACATGCAGCGCGCCCTGTATCAACTGTCAAAGGGCAGCATTTTTCATTTTGCCACACTAGACGGCGACATAGTTGAGCCATCCGGTGTTGTTACAACGGGAAAGAGTGGGACAATATTAAAGCATCTGCGTAATATCAGAGAGCTTAAGGAAAAGACAGCCGCCTCGTCTATCGCACTAAATGCCCTGCAAGGGCGTCTTAACTCATCGTTGCAGCGGCGCGAGACACTGAAAAAAGAACAGCAGACAATCGACAATATCATCTCTGCTATGGACAAGGAACTTTCCATTTTAAAACTCAACCTAAAAAAACACACCGAAGACAAAGACCGTCTCACACAAAAGCTGCACTATATGAAAGTCGAATCCGAACAGACAGACAAGGAAATCGCCGCCCTCAACGAGAAACTCAGCCAGAGCCATGATGAGGAGAAGCTCGTACAGACCCGTAAAGAAGAGATTAATTCCTATATAGAAGAGCTGCGGGATACGGTTACGGACAAAAAAGTCCACCTTGAGACCCTTCGTGCCTCATTTACTGAGAAAAAGGCCTCAATCACCGGCATGAGAGAAAGGCTCAGGGCTGCCCGTGCTGAAAAGGTCTCACACACAAAGAAAATCGAGACCCTTGAATTAAGAATTGCCGATGCCAATAAAGAAATTGGCAGCCTCACCGTAAAGCAGGAAACTCACAGCGCTGAAATCCAGATTGAGGAGAAAAAACTTGCCCTGCTCACAGAAAACGCAGACGCCCTTAAGTCAAAAATCCTGGCACAAAAGACACAAATCGAAGCTGATATAAAGATAGTACATGAATTTGAGGCAGCTCTTGGTGTGCTGCGTCACAAGCATGAACAGACACGCGGGGCAGTAACCGAACTGGAGCTTCGCCTGACTGAATCCCGCATGAGAATTGAAAACATACAGGGTATTGTAACCACAAACTACGGCAAGACAATAGACGAACTACAGGCCCCACCGCTTGCAAACGGTGAAGAGGAAAAAACAGCAGTACTCAAGCGCAAAATCTCAGAAATTGGCCCTGTAAATCTTGCAAGCATTGAAGAGTACGAGGTGCTGACCACGAGGTACGATTTTCTCCTGGCACAGCAAAACGACTTGTTGACATCAATAGCAGAACTCGAAGAGGCCATAGCAAAGATTAACTCAACGACAAGACAAAAACTCACAGACGGCTTTAACATGCTGAATTTAAAATTCGACGAGACGTTCAAGAAATTTTTCGGAGGTGGACGCGCAGAGCTTATATTAACCGAAACTACAAACATACTGGAGTGCGGCATAGACATCGTGGTTCAGCCGCCGCAGAAGAAACTTCAAAACATAAACCTGCTCTCCGGCGGTGAAAAAACCCTCTCGGCTATATCGCTGGTCTTTGCGGGCTTTTTAATAAAACCCACCCCCATGTGTATACTCGACGAGGCAGACGCCGCCCTTGACGACTCTAATACCGTAAGGTTTGCCTCTATGCTAAAAGAACTTTCCGAAAAGACCCAGTTCATTGTTATCACCCACAACCGCGTGACTATGGAATCGGCTGACTACATATACGGCGTCACAAACGAAATCCCAGGCGTATCAAAGGTAATATCAATGGAGCTGACCGCTGCCGCTTCTAATTGACACAACATGCACTCAAAGGTTTGGAAATGACAAAGTCTAACTCAACTCCAATATAGACGACAAGTATTCTTTTGTCCTTAACTGAGTTCCTTAGTTTTAGCCAGTCCAGTCAACCTTCAGTTGCCCTATTTGCCGGTAAAGCTCTGATATAAGCTCATGGGATAGAAACTGAATGATTAGTCATCTGCAAAGTAAGCGTCAATTTATCCACCTCTTTCCCCTCTGTCTATCGGGCTGTCAATCGGGCTGAGAAAGCAGTTCCTTGAACTTCCCGGTCTTCATCTGGTGACGGGCCGTATATTGACCAATTTCCAGTAGTTCTTTGATTTGTTTATTGGTGAAATTTTGGATATCAATATCAGGCTCCTTGGCTGGGCGTATGACACCTATGGGGATGTAGCGGTATCCTCGAAATGGCCCTTCTGCCACAATAGAGCCGTCTTTCGGACAGTAGTCATTGATATATTCAGCCCACTCTAAGTCGTTTGTAACAATCCCATTTGTGATGATATCCATGAGACGATTTGCATAGGATACAATGTTTTTATAGTTTATATTTACCAAAGGTACTTGTTCTGGCTGACACGATATACAGACGATGCCGTTGATTTTCTCGTCTTTAGCTGCGTACTTAAGGGGTGTCACATTACGTAGACCACCGTCAACCATTGGACTTCCGTTAATATACGAGATAGGCATCAGAATCGGTATGGCTGTGCTTGCAATGATGTATTCCATGATGTCCGGGTTACTTTGGTCTACTTCGAGAAATCGACCATCTGATAGATTTACACAACCAGCAGCAAACCACACCGGACTGTTGCGAAGATCATCTTTGTTGATTACCTCTTCTACCAACTTCTGTAGAGCTGCCGTGTCGACAAGTCCATTGAAATTATTGAACATAACCTCCAGTAACGTCTCAGTAGAGCTTATCGCTTCCCCTATCTTATCAAAACCATCAACCCTTTCGAGCCAAAACTTCTTCAGTTCTTCACCTATCTTTGACCAGTCAGGTTCGTTGTTTTGATTTTTGAGTTCAGCGGCTTTAGCAGCAAGAAATGCGCCATTTAATGACCCAACCGATACGGCATGAATTCTCGAAGGTTTGAACCCCGCCTGCAGTAATTCATAAATCGCCCCCGCCTGAAAACATCCCTTGATACCTCCTCCACCTAGCACTAGTGCCTTCATGTAGATTTCCTCCTATATGTCAATTTGGTTTGTAGTATCATTTTTATCCTTATCCCAGTATCTCAATGTAACCGAATGCTTTCCGGTGTCACTGTCATATTCTGTCACAACATAAGTCTTACTAGCTTTTTTGCCACCGCTACACCATGCTCCACAGTTGGCATAGATTCCAATGGGTTCAGGGTTTTCCCCAGTTACGATATAATCATCTGACTTATAGATATAACCATTATCTTCTTTATGAGTATGACCAAAAATAACGATTTTCTTCCCATCTTGACGTATTTTCTTAGTGGCCACGAGATCAAGACCTAATGCCTCTCTCCAGATCGAACTCAAACCACCTAGTAGACCATGAGTGTTTATCCATTCTTTGGCAGCCCTATAGTAGAGTTTCCTGACCCCGCCAATGGTAATCGTACCACCATCTATGGTCATGATAGGTGTATTGTCATCGACATCACCCAATTCTTTCGACAAAAAATCTATTGGTGCATTTACGAGAGGATCTCCACTAGGGTTCAAAATATTACCAACTGTCTCTTTAATTGCATTCAAGGTATGAAACATATCTTCTATATTTGCATTGATATAACTTTTATTGTTTCGTACTGCCAAAGTAGCGGCCAGGCGTGAAATATAATGCCCTATCGGGAGCCAGTGAATCGGGTCGTCCTCTGAATCGATTGCATTATACATCGTGAAGGAGTGTCCGTGTTCAGCGTAAATGCCATCGTCAGTGTCGTAGGTCTTTTGAAAAGTTATACCTGCAAAGATGTTTTCCCGAAAGTTTTTATACTGCTCTTCCCTCAGAGTCATGTCATGGTTGCCTACTACGTAGGTAACCTTTTTACCAGCTTTAACCATCTTTCGGAGGTTCTCTACGATTCCACTGACATGTTGTGCGTTGACTATGGCATTGTAGTTGTTTGGAGGAGGAATATCTATTGGATATACCCAACCGTCCATTATGTCACCTAATAATATCACCTCCTGAAGATTTTCGTCTTTGATCAGTGTTGTTAGAAATTCTTCAAATTCAGTTGCAAGGTCACGATTAAACCAGTCATAACAACCCTCGTTACATTTACCGGATATGTCGAAACTCCACCCAGGGCTCATGTGAACATCGCTTACAAACACCCTCTTTACATCTGCCATCTCAATCCTCCTGTAGTATGTCTTTGTAATTTACAATGTGTCGATTACGCACAATTAAACGCTATCATACGCAATTATGCAGCAACTGCTGCCCTAAACTATTTTCACTATTTTAAATCACTAAAATTATGTTTATCGGCATCAATATTTAAACTGTCATTTTCCTTGCTTTTTTTTATGTGGATGTTACCATAATAAAATATAAATGTCAAGTTAATTTATCTTGTTAAATATATTTTACCATGATAAGTAATGATAAACATTGGAAGTTACCTAAAAGTAACATTAATGATGCTGAATACAATCATGTTTTCTATGGAGATTAAGCTACTTACTTGACAACTTACCATATTTGTGAAATAAAAAAATCAAATGAATTGGTCACATTCCTACTGCATTACAAGGCTCCACTTTACCCGTAAGCGTAATCCCTGCGTGTACGCGTGAAAAGCAGTCATATTATAATTAATTATTAGGCTCAGAAGATGTCCTGAATAAGGTAAAAAGCCTCAAATATTTCATCTATTGCATCGATGAAACCATCTTGTGATACCGATATATGCAGGATTGCATTAATCTGAAGTGATAAAATTACTAAGGCACCCGCCTCATATTTATGAGGGGGTGCCTTGGGTGCAGGGTAGTAGGGCGTCAGGGGTTATTTCTATGCATCGACTTTCTAAGCTGCTTGTGGAAATCTACCATAAATAGTATGTACCTGGCCTGTTGTTCCTCTGAGAGAATCCCCTTTATCTCGGTCTTTTCTGATTCCATCAAGGCCTTGAATGCGGCATGATTGGCCTCTAATTTTCCCAGCAAGTCTTTTATGGCATCAGCTTTCTTGTTCTTTACGGCCTCTCTAAGGTCTTTAATATTATCCTGCATGGACTTTCTTGCATCATATCTTCTGGTGTCATAACTATCAAGGACTGCCGTGAGTTTTGCTGAGGTCTCTTTGTCGAGGTCGAGGGCTTTGAGCAGATGTTGTCTTTTAGCGGTCTTAAATTGCTCATGATTGTGCATCTTCTTATCAGTATTCTGTTTTTCAGTTTCGGCATTGCAGGTAACTGCAACCATCATTAAACACAAAACCACAATGACTGCTGCTGACTTTTTCATTTAACTCCCTCTGTCTAAGTTTTTTTACCCCATCAGGTGGGGCTTAATGTCTTAATTCCATGTGTTAAGGATTAGACACATGGACATATGAAAAGGTTTAGTTTCACCGGTGTAACAGCTACGGTGATTTTAAGACAGGCGGCCTTTTATGTTCTTCGATGAATTTCATAAGCGTACCGGCGTCTCTTAGTTTTGATGTTGCGTCAATGAGGTCTCTTCGTTCTTCCACAAATTCCATTATGGGGACAGATTTCCCGCAGCTCCTTTCCACTGTATATATGTCAAATATCAATATCCTGCGAATCAGCCGCTCGTCGCAGCCTGTGAAGTGTCCTAATAGTTCTGTGAATCTATGGTCAGTCTTTTCAATAATCTGACCCTTGCAAAACAGCCGCAAGATGGAGGGCTTACCTGTATACGCCGTAAACATCAGCGTTACCTCGCCGCCTTCGCGGATGTCCCTTGAAGTTCTGTCTCCGCTTCCCGGATAATCGAGAAACATCAGTGATTTGCCGTCAATAACCCTTACGCTGTCATACCCCTTTGGGGATAGATTAACCTCCCTGCCGCTTGCCGAGGCGATATAAAACACCTTCTGCAGTTTAATAAACTCCATATCCTCGTCAGTTAGTGAATTGTACTGTCGTCCCATTTATCCTCCTGAGAGAGTTTCTTCTTACGCAGCGCGTGCGTGTGTAATGTATTATAGCATTTGCTTGTTGCGGTGGCACAAAATATACGTAAATTCATAAAATTCCGGCATTCGCACAATTGACAAATTGCAGGAAAAAATTATATCTTATCCTTAAACGAGGTGCCAGAAAACATAATATTAAACATAACATTAATATAAATATTTTCTGACGGATGTAGAATATAAGGAGGAAATTAAAATATGAAGCGATGCCCAAGCGGACACTACTATGACTCCGATAAATATTCCAATTGTCCATTATGCGGAGTAAACATCCCTGACATAGGTTCAACGCGCCCGAAAGGTGGCAGCAGACAACTGGATATAGATGATTTCCCTGCAACGCGGGCAAAGGGTACTAATACTGCCGCTCATGCCGAAGCTGAGACCATAGGAGTCTTTAGGGACAAGGCAGGCACAGAACCCGTTACGGGGTGGCTTGTATGTATTGAAGGTACTCAAAAGGGGAAAGATTACCGATTACGCAGCGAAAAGAACTTCATCGGACGTGCCGATTCAATGGACGTATGTATAAAGGGAGACGAGGCTATTTCAAGAAATAATCATGCGGTGATAAGTTACAATCCCAAGTCGAACTCCTTTAAGATCATCTCAGGAGATGGCCGAGGCATAGTGTATCTCAACGGTGAGGAGGTTGATACCGTTAAGGAACTTAAACCATATGATGAGATAGAACTTGGAAAGACACGGCTAAAGTTTTTTCCATGCTGTGGGGAGCACTTCAGATGGGAGGCATAAGACCAGCAGGAGCGGTTAGCTGCCTGATATACCTGATATTATTCATTGTGCTGCCGTCAGCCCTGCCGTTACCCCTGCCGTCACCGGTACTATCTGCTGAGACAGGGGGATTTCGTGTTGAGCAGGCGACTGTAGAGCTGCCAAACATAAAGGTATATGCCGAGATGCCAGACATCATAGCCGACAGCGCAGCCACTGACAACAAGACCACTGACAATGATACCGTTAAATATCAAATCACAGGAAGCATCGGCTCTGCCCAGACTGTAACGGCAGAGATTCGCCCGTTCGCTCAATCTGGTGAGGGCGTTGGATATGTGTTCTTAGTGGATATATCCAAATCTCTGAAGCCTCAGCAATTTGACCATATGCGTGAGGCGGTCTCCGCCCTGATAGGTAACATGGCGCAAAAGGATATGGCAGCCCTTATCACCTTTGGTAGAGATGTCAAGGTAGTCTGTGATTACACGGCAGACAAAAACGAATTGAAGTCAAAGATTAACGCACTAAGGCCGGTTGATGACATGACACAGCTCCACAGGGGGCTGACAATGGCAGTAGAGATGGGCAGACGTAAGGACACCAGCCTGCCTGCAAGAAAGGTAATCATCACACTGTCAGACGGTAAGGACGACTTCGCCGGAGGCATGACCAAAGACGAGGTCATTGACTTACTGAAAGTTGACAGAATCCCCATATATGCCATAGGGTTTTTTAATCCGCCGCCAATGCCAAAAAAAGACGAACACATTAAGATGCTTGGCGAGTTTGCAAGGAGGTCTGGCGGGGAACTGATAATGGCAAACACCATGCCATATAATGAGATATATACGACACTAAACAGCAGAATTCGTAACTCATTTATAATAAACCTCACCTGCGACAACTGCACGGGCGATGGGCAGGTCTCAAGGCTTCAACTGACGCTGACCGCAGGGAAAAAACAAATAACCGACGGCATGGACATACGCATACTGCCGAATGTTAAGGCAGCGCCTTCCGCAGCTCCCGTATCCGCTCCATCAGCCCAGAGCCAGACTGCTCAGATTACGCCCACACTGTTATATCTCATATCTGGCATAACCATAGCTGTGGTATTAATCATAATTATCGCGATGCGAAGGAAGAAGAGACTGCGCCAGCAAAACAATGTGGTTAAGGCAAAATACGCCGGGGCGCAGCGTTTTAACGAAAGGCAGATGAAACATGAACCGCACCCTGTGCCTCAGCGCGGCATAACTGTCAAATTCACAGACCTTCTCAGCAACCGGATATACGAGGCTGTGCTGGATAAACCCATTGTGATGGGGCGTAATAAGGCTTACTGCGCGGTGACAATCGCCGATGACATTGAGATTTCGGGCGTACACTGTGAGATAAGCAGAAGCGGCGGCAGGTTTTATCTTAAAGACCTCGGTTCGACAAACGGCACACTGGTAAACGGGGTGTCTCTGACGTCGGTACAAAAAATTGATGACGGCGATACTATAACAATAGGGCAGACGGAGCTGCGTGTATCCCTGCCGCCTGAAAAATAAAGAGAAATAAAGAGAAGTAAAAGAGAAATAAGACAGTTAGAGCAAGATGAATAAAAAGTTGAACATAGCTCCTGGAAACGCCCAGCACCCTGGCACACGCGCCGACCAGCAGGATGCGCTGGGGTTTTCTGATTTTTCAGACACCGCATTTGTCAGACACGGCGGCGTGATGGCTGCCCTTGCCGACGGCATGGGAGGCATGGCGATGGGAAGACAGACAAGCCTTGCCGCAATTGAGGCTATGCTGGAAAGCTATATGTCAAAGCGCCCGGACGAGACCATTGCCGATGCCCTCTCTAAGGCTATTACCTGTGCTAACAGCCGTGCACTCTCCGTATCGGACGGCAATGACACGGGTGCGGCATCTGGCACTACGATGGCTGCGTGTGTGATTCACAACTCTTATCTGTACTGGATCAGCGCCGGTGATAGCAGGATATATCTGCTTAGGAACGGCACGCTTACTCAGATAAATACAGACCATACCTATGAAAACAAATTATTGGAGGAATTCGAGGCCGGAGTGCGCACGAAAGAGGAGATATATAACGACCCCGATCGATTCGCCCTGATAAGTTATCTGGGGCTGCCGGAGATTAAGGCAGTAGACAGAAACGTAAGACCATATCCTCTGTCAGACAGCGACATCGTGATACTTTGCAGCGACGGCCTGTATAACTCCCTGACGCCTGCCGAGATAAAGGAATCCATGACTGAAGACCCGCAGTCATCGGCAGAGACACTGGTACATAATGCAATATCGAAGCAGCGGTCAAATCAGGACAACACGTCGGCGGCTGTGCTGACATGTACTCTGGCGAGAAGGTCATCATTTTTCAGCAGATTATTTAAGAAAATGGCGTCTTTGATTATCGCGATTTTCATGTTTTCAGGCACAATTGCCTCAGCCGATGACCTGCCGATAAAGAGAATGAAGGACAGTACGGTAAGGATAGTCAATTTTTATAATGGTAAACTATTAGGTTCAGGGTCTGGCTTCGTCATAGGCGATGGATTTCATGTTGTTACCAATTGGCATGTGGTGGCGTGCATAGAGAAAGGGTGCGAGCCCATGGTTGCGCTCACTTTTGACGATGTGAGGGAGGCTAAGGTTGTCCGCCACTCTGAGACAAAAGATATAGCAATTTTAAATCTGTCAAGCAGGCTTGATAGGACACCGGCAGAGCTTGTGTTAAGCGATAAGGTAGAGGATGCTCAAACAGTTTATGCGATAGGATTTCCCGGCGCCGCTGATTATGGTATGGACAAGGCAACTTTTTTAGAGCCGAAGATTACAAAAGGCATAATAAGCGCAAAGGTAACAACCCCTGAAGGAGTGCGGATGTACCAGACAGACACGACAATTAATCCCGGCAACTCAGGCGGTCCACTGTTTAACGACAAAGGTTATGTTGTTGGGATAAACACATTAAAAATTGTAAAAAAGGATGTTGAGGGCATCGGCTGGGCGGTTCAGGTTGACGAACTTGTATCGGAACTCACAATGGCTGGGATCCTGTATTCAGAAGGTAATCCCCCGATAGCTGCCCCTCCACAACAACCGCGCCAAACTCAAGTGCCTGTACCTAAGCCGACACCGGCACAAACTTCTCAACCAACACAGCCCTCTGCCTCACCACCACCTCAGCCCTCTGCCGCACCTTCTGCCTCCTCAGACAACAACACTACCAACACAGCCGCCGCTGTCACGGTGGCCGCCGCTATGGTGATAATTACACTGCTGCTTTTTAAAAGACGTAATGAAAATGCCGCAGCCCCTCAGGGTGTTCCAGAAGTGCTGGGAAATAACCCGGGCCGCCCGCTTCTAATAGGGGTAAACGGTGAATACTCGGGCGCTAAAATCCCCCTGCATACCGGGCAAGTGGTAATTGGGCGCGACCCGCGCAGGTCAAATTTAGTGTTTATGAAATCAAATGATACGATAAGCTCAGTACATTGCAAGGTTGGCTATGACACTCCAACAAGGTCTTTTTATATTGAGGACTGCGGCTCAAAAAATGGGACGTTTTTACGCGGTGGTGAGCGTCTTACCGCGCATAAGAAATACTATGTCAACTCCGGCGAAGGCTTCTATCTGAGCGACAAATTAAGCATGTTTGAGCTGGGTTATGAAAGATGACAGAATTTAGGACAGAACAATTTACGCACAAAGGCGGGAGGCCAAACAACGAAGATTACTGTGGATTTCTGACCTTGAAGGCATTTGCCTGCTGGGTAGCTGCCGATGGCGCAGGAGGACATAATGGCGGCGAGACAGCATCAAAAACCGCGGTTGAGGCGGTGCTGGAGGCATTTGGGGCCTCCCCCGGCCTGTCATTAAAACACCTGACTAATTATCTTGAAAAGGCGCAGGGTGAGATAATAAAAAAACAGCAGGCCCCTGATCTCAGCTCCATGCGTACAACAATAGCGCTCCTGGTGAGCGATTATAAAAACTGCATGTGGGCACATGCCGGGGACTCGCGCCTATACATGTTTAAAGGCGGCCGCATATACTTTCAAACCAAAGACCACAGCGTGCCGCAGGCCCTTGCCGATGCCGGAGAGATAACTGTAGAGGAGATACGTTGCCACGAGGACAGAAACAGAATCCTAAAGTGCCTCGGCGCTGAAGGCACCGTAAGGGCAACTATAATGGACAATAAGGTATCTGTAGAGAAAGGTGACGCCTTTTTGATATGCACTGACGGTTTTTGGGACAACATAACAGAGACGGAAATGGAGATAGACTATGCAAAGTCTGAGACACCTGAGAAGTGGCTGCGCCATATGCGCAGCAGGATAATCAGACGCGTTGACGGCGAATATGACAACTACTCGGCAATAGCAGTAGGTGTGGAATAATCTTGTGGAGAGACTATGGCATCATTAAAGGCGATATGTCCGGGGTGTTTTCAGGAAAAAGGCGAACTCACAGTTTGTCCGAAATGCGGCTTCGATGAGGGCGATGATCAGGGTTCACTTGCCCTGCCGTTAAAGACAATCCTCAACGACAAGCACTACATAACCGGTAAGATGCTGGGCAAGCCCGGCGGCTTTGGCATAACATACCTGGGCTGGGATATGACATTACAAAACAGGGTGGCTATAAAAGAATATGTCCCGCGCCAACTGGCAAGCAGGGGAAGCAATAAAAAAACCCTCGAGCCGCACTCAAAAGAAGCCGGAGCAGACTTTAAATATGGCCTCGAACAATTCCTTGGTGAGGCACGGACGATTGCGAAGTTTGACAACTCACACATCGTAAGGGTAAGGAGTTTCTTCGAGGAAAACGCCACTGCATATATAGTAATGGACTACTACGATGGGATTCCCCTCAATGAATATTTAAGCAGACAGGCAAATGAAAGAATCCCCTGGAAGACTGCCGTCGATATTATGATGCCAATACTGGACGGGCTGAAAGAGGTGCATGATAACAATATCGTTCACAGGGATATTAAACCACATAATATCTATATAACAGTGAACGGAAGGCCGATATTGCTTGATTTTGGAGCGGCAAGAGATTCCTTTGTAGATAAAACGCAAGCCCTGACCGTGGTGATGACCCCGGGCTACGCACCCCCGGAGCAGTATCACGCAAGAGGCAAGCAAGGCCCCTGGACAGATATATATGCATGTGCCGCTACACTATATAACCTGATTACCGGACAAATCCCGACAGATGCAGCAGAACGATTAGCCCTGGTTCCCCTAAAACCACCGATTGATATAGTCCCTGACATCCCTAAATATCTCAACGATGCGCTTTTAAAGGCTATGTCAATGGACCTGAACTCACGCCCTGCCACGATAAAGGATTTTCAGGATATGCTCCTGAATGTTACAGAGCCTAAAGCCGCCAAGCCGATCAAAAAAGATTGGGCGGCGCTGCTTAACAACAAGAAACTGCAAAAGGCCATACTCATAGCCGCCGTCCTTGTAATAGTTATAGCGCTCAGCGTCAGCGGTTTTTCTCTATATCTGAAAGAAGCTGAGAAGAAGGCTCAAATTGAACAGCAAAAAAAATTAGAGGCAGAACAAGTTGTAGAGGCGCAGCGCGTAAAAGAGGAAGAGGCCAAAAAGTTGGAAGAGGCCAAAAAACAATCAGTCGTAGACTTTAACAAGGGTAAGGACTTTGCGTCGAGAAAAGATTACGCAAGCGCCGTAGGGTCATACACCAGGGCGATAAACAATGAACCTTCTGCGGAGAGATATTACTACCGCGGACTTGCCTACTTAGAGTTGAAGCAATTAAATAACGCCGTATCAGATTTTGGCGAGGCGATAAAAATAGATCCAAATCAATATCTCTACTATATGAACCGGGCTATAGTAAATCACAACAGGAATTTCTATGCCGAGGCAATATCAGATTTTCGTAAAGCACTCGATTTAAACCCATCGGATATGGAGCAGCGCTATTATATATATATGCATAAGGCAGACGCACACTTTGATAAGAAGGAATTCCAATCGGCAATTGCCGACTATAGCAGCGCTATAAAGATAAGGCCAAATAGTAACGACGCATACGCTATTCGCGGATTAATATATCAGATGACTGACAAGTGTGAAGCGGCTGTCTCCGATTTTTCAAAGGCTATAGAGCTGTCTCCTAAAGATGGCTTTAACTACCGGCTTCGCGGCATTAGTTATTATGACAAAAGATGTCCGCTCATGGACATCAGGAAAGGAAACGCGGACTTAACCACAGCAGTGCGTCTTGGAGATGACGGCGCAAAAGAGGTAATTATAAAGCTCACATCAGAAGGACGGTTTTAAGAGAATTTCACCAAAATCTTGCTAAACTATCACAGTGGCTGGATCGCCAATGCCAACTCTTTGCGACAACTGGGCTAGTCCCAAACCATTTAAGTACCATAGCCCCATTTCTTTTGCAAATTTCCTTGCCGATGGATTAAAGTCGGAAGTTGTCCAATAGGCATACACAATCGGGGTAAGAATGCCAAAGCGTTTTCTCGTTTCAAAAACTTGAATCATTGCCCCGCCTATGAATTCCCTGAGATCAGTTTCTGTTATTAAATTCCCTGTATATCTTTTTGCCTGACCGATGACAACTGTCTGCGAATTTATATGAGCAGGAATGATAATATCTTTCCCTCCAATTGGAAGCTTATATGCTATAAAATCTATGCCGCCATCATTTTTTTCATTTCCTGTATGTGTCCCGTCGCCAGCACCTAGTTTTATTAGTAGTTTCAAGCAATATTTCTCAAATTCTGTGGGCTCTAATTTTCTTAACTTGTCAACAATCATATGAATTTCCGGACGCTCTGATACATGTATATACTCTCCATCGATCTCAATGCGGGGTTCGAGCCCATCTTCTTTTGAATTTGCGATAATATTTTCAAGTTCTTTGATAATATCAGTGTGTTTAGCCTCTTCTTCATCGGTGATTTCCTCTTCGGACTTATTTTGTCTAAATTGTTCTCCTATTATCTGTATGCCGATTTCTCTGATAGGTTCAGGAGTAATATTAGTAGCTTTATTATAAATTTCTCTTGCTATTACATATGGTTGTGGATTATTATATTCACGCGGCATCTACTCTCCCTGTCAGTCTTTCATAGTAGTCCTTTACCTTATTAATGTGATTAAGTAAATTATCTAATGTGGCGATATCGTCCTCTGTAAATTTTTGGACTGTATCAACTTTAATCTCGCCAAGTGCTGAGGCTGCTTTTGTCAAAATAAGTTTCCAATCTTCAGTATGTTCGTAGTCATGCTTTGCAACTGCCTTTGCTATCGTACCATTATGACTTCGAAGTTCATTCATTGCAGTATGGTCATCAAATATTTTTCCTAAGTCGCGAATGTCCTGTGCTCTGGGGAGTTTTGGTGTGAGATCATCATCTGGCTCTCCTACTATCCAACTATAAAACTCTCTGAGTCCTTCGGTATTTAAAAACTTTCTCTCTATATCACTCCAATTAAGCCAATTCTTTAGTTTAGGCAGCTTTAATATTTCTTCAAAATAACTATACTTTTTTGAATCTGTCTGTTCACCAAACTCTTCGTCTGCTTTCATTTGCTCAAGCGCTAAATATGACCTCCAAAGCCTATTGGCGCTTATTACTGACAGGCCAAGACTTTGAGCAGCGTCTTGAGCTGAATGCCCCGATTCTCTTAATTCATAAATTGTAATTGCCTTTTGATAGGGACCCCATTCTTTAATACCAGAGACATGCCTTAACCCTGGAATTACCAATATATTTATGCTCGATGGATCGTCATCGTCTAACAATAAGACATTTAGATTATTAAAATTCTTGAGTTGCTCATCTGTAAAGTTTTCCTTTCCTGTATCGTGTAATTCTAACAGCCATTTTAGTGCAGCAACTCTTCTGTTTCCCTCAATAACTACATATTTATTCGATACTTCAGGCAAACCTCTCCAGCGGCGGACTACGATTTTATCTATCGGTAAAAATCCAAGTATTTTTATAGTGTCACGCAGCTCACTTACTCCAAAAATTGCCTCTTGCATTTTTTTTTGAGTACTTTGCTGCACTTTAGGTTCAGCATATCTGTTTTCTTGTACCTTACTGTCTTTCTCGCCTAACTCGGCAAATCTAGGATTGTTTGGATCAAGCAGTAAATCGGTTATTTTCAGGTCTAAAGGCTGCAGCAGTTCTGGTAAACTTTTCATAAACACCTCGAAATTGTTTTTATACTTACTTTAAAATATAATCGTCACTTACCGCTTCATAATAACATAAATATAATAAAAATGAAAGCGTCGGGCGTGGGTCTGCGTCAAAAAAATTGGGGTATTAGTGGGTATTAGGGACACATCCCAATAAAATTGGTATTGTGTCTGTCTCCATTACCCTGTAGTCCATTCCTCAGACTACGTATTGCTGATTTTGTGGGGAACTACTACGGCAAAAAAATATGCCCATATTTTTCTATTAGTGCTTGACAAGTAATCCTATATGTGTTATAATAATCATTGTTAGGCTGCTATTATGATTACTGCGTTTCGCCCATTGTTTTATATCATTCATAATTGCCGCATTAGCGGTAATCAAGCCAGACCATAGGAGGACGTTACATGTCGACACAGTTCTGGATTAAAGATGCAGATGGTAAATTTGACGGAAGTCTGCCCGAAGTCCCAAAGAAAGGATACGTAGCTGAAGCCTCTAACAATGAGAATGTATCAGTTGTATCCAAAGCACAAAACGTCGCCAATGTAAAAAAAGAACGCGATGATCGAATCCTTAGTGATGAACGACTTGTGGAGATTCTTAAGGCGTTAAGAAAAGGCTTGAGATTTAGCAGGCAAGGCGACATACTCCGGAAGTTTGGAATTGATCCCTCTATCTTCACTTTGGAACAAATAACCGCGATGCTAGAGATGTATGTGCAAAACAGAAAGCTGAAGCTGGCGATGCATTTGGCGAAAGATGAAGTCAAAAATCCATCCGTACTGGACAAGTACTATCACTGCAGGGCGCATTGCATAGCCACAAGGACTGGCCTGGGTGGAATTGCTGCGTCATATCCTGCGGGTTACGCTAAGGAGGTGGCCGATTTATTTAAAAATGCCTTTGGGCTCGGCACCATCAAAGGAGGAAGTGTTGATGACCGAATAATCGCCAGTATAAAAGACAGTATTGGCGATTTGGCTGCCAATAGTAAGGGAAGGCTGGGCGACCCTCGCATATCCTGCAACAATGTATGTGAGCACCTTTGGCCTGATAGCGTTTCTCCAGAAATTAGAGAAAAGGTAGATAAAGCATTCGGAGTATAGCTATCGAAGCAGTATAACGTTACACGTTCTATACTGCCTGAAGATATTGTCTGAAATCTCCGTTGAACTCATCTACTTAACAAGCTGAAGTGTCAACCACCATTGCTCACAATGGCTTGTAGTATAACGTCGTTGTGAGCAATGCAAATCAAAATTAATTTCCCTTGTCTATCTGTATAGTAACACTGTATAATACAACCATGAAAATAAATATCAAAAGCCTGTTGATAAGTTTAATCAGAAAGCTGATATACTTCGTAATATTTATTTTAATAATATTAAAGGCATGCGAGGATGATATAATCGAGGATTATTATATTTGGTCTGGTTGGCAGACTCTGTACTTCAATGGGCCCGGCCAATGCGACCAGGTAGTGCTAGATGCAGATTTCAGAGATAGAAATATGATAAAACTCGATAATTTTACAAAAGATGCCTATGATATCAAGGTATTTACAGAAGGTCATAGAGAATATTGGATAGGCGTATACTACTGGTTAAGTTTTCGATATGAAACGTTTTCCACCTACTGTACGGAAGTAGATGAGAGCAAGGCGGCATTTCCATATTCATTAATGTCTCCGTCATGGTGGCCTGATGAATTACAGAAGCCATTTTTCGAGCCGCTTCGTGAACCAAATCGCTCAAACTATAAGTTTTACCGCTGCCGCGCTTTTAACATTGGATACCGCAGTTCGTTTTTTGAATATTTTGCTATAGACAATAAAACTAAAAAGGGATATTATTGGAAAACGTTGAGAAAAGATAAAGATATAGACAATGACACTATAAAAAGATATTATTAATATCTGTCATTTCTCTGAAGCGACAGCAACCACATATTTATTCGATGCTTCAGGCAAACCACTTCATTCCATGCTCTTTTTTTGTCATTCCAGCGGAAGCTGGAATCCAGGAAAACATCAGTCGTAGCTAAAAATATAGGCAATTTCTGCATAATTTTCAAATGCGTTTGCCCTGCGTTGGCAATCGCTGGCTGAACTTCCCAGCTATCTTTATATCTGGTGCGCTTTATTGTTATAATACGGCGTGCCGGATAGTCATTTGATTATAAGACGGCCATATATTAACCGTAAATTATTCACTGGGGTAGCCAACTCTGAATATGAAAGACACTCCGGCACTGCGCCGCGCTTTGATATGTACTTCGATTACGCTGATAATGGCGGCGGTGCTTTTGAGCCTTATACTGTACGATGTTATAAACTCTGCCAACGAGCGTGAGCGCGCCAAGTCTTTGCAATCGCTAAAGGATGTGATTGCACGCCTTCATGCCGACACTATGCACGGACAGGCAATGGGTGCAGCGCTTTTAATGGGTTTAAACGAACCCCTGATAAAGGAAGTGGCGAAGGAAACGCTGCCGCGAGATGAACACTACACACTGATGCGGCTAGTTGCCGCTAAACGCATGTTCGGCGCGGACGGCATATTTATTGTAAATGCCTCCGGCATCATTGTTGCCCATGAGTCTGATGTTAAGAGGTCAACTGGCATGGATATGTCTAAGCGGTCATATTTTAAACAGGCTATGGCTAACAAGCTAAGCGTTTACCCCGCCATTAGTATCAGCACAGGCGATAAGGTCTTCTACACATCAGCCCCGATACATGATGGGGAAACGGTTAATACCCCTGTAATCGGCGCATTGACTATGCGCATACCGGCAGACCCCGTAATTATTAAGTACATAGAGGCCCTCCCCGGTAGAGCGCTATTGCTGTCGCCAGAGGGCATTGTTTTTTCAACAACAGAACACTCGTGGCTCTATGCCTCGACAAAAAAATTAACAAAAAAACATATAGAAGACATAAGAAAAGAAAAACGTTACGGCAAGATGTTTGACAACAACACGCCAAATCAGTTGCCATTTAACATAGAGGACACATCAGCAGTAATTGGCGGTAAGCGTTATTCCATAAGCAGGGATTTTTTCGATTGGAACGATATTGGCGGATTATGGCAGCTTGTCGTTATTCAGGACACAACAAAGTGGGCGTCCAGGTTAGATATCATAATCATAATAGCGGTAGTAGTGATTGGAAGTATGATTTTCGGGTTGTTGCTTTACATAATACTTCGGCAGCGCTGGCACAAGACGCAGGACGATATTCGAATAAAGAAACTCAGCAGCGCTATCGAAACCTCCCCCATAATGGTAATCATAACCAGTACAACTGGAGTAATAGAATATGTAAATGAGGCCTTTGTGCAGACTACTGGCTACACAATGACCGAGGCCATAGGAAATAAGCCGCATATGCTCAAAAGCGGTCTCACACCGGAAGAGACATACAACTCTCTTTGGGCTGCCCTCCGTGAGGGACGCTCCTGGCAGGGCGAGTTCATAAACAGATGTAAGGGCGGCGCCCTTTGCACGGTGTTTTCGACCATAACACCCCTTGCAGGTGAAGACGGAAAGGTGGTCAACTACGTATGTCTTCAGGAGGACATCACCGCACGGAAGCAGATAGATGATGCGCTTGCCAAATCGCAGCGGCGTCTTTCTCTTCTTGTTGAGAACTCACCGCTTGCTATTATTGAGTGGGGTCTGGGCAGCAAAGTAGTTGCATGGAACCCTGCGGCAGAGCGTATCTTTGGTTATACAAGGGAAGAGGCAATGGGAAGGACTGCTGCAGAGTTAATCATTCCCCAGGAAGCACCCCTACATGAACCTAGTACTGAGCATGACTATCAGGCAAATATCACAAAAGACGGAGTGCACATCGCCTGTAGTTGGCACAACGTAACGCTTACAGATGAGGCCGGTCATTCAATCGGCGTGACTTCCCTTGTTGAAGACGTTACACATCGTAAGAACATGCTGGCTGACTTGAACCAGTATGTAAAAGAGATGGAGCGCTTTAACCGGTTGACCGTTGACAGAGAGCATCGTATGATTCAGTTGAAACGGGAGATAAATGATTTACACGAGAAAATCGGACTTGCAGCGAGATACAAAATCGTATCTTAACTCAATAAGGAGGATATTATGTTTAAAGAGGTAAGGACTCAACCGATGTTTGACTGGAGCATGATAGGTGATATTAAAGAAGGCCGCCCGAATCTGGGCGCTACAATGGATGTGGCTGTGTACAGGCTGATGCAATTTACATTGAGAGACATTCTGATTAAGAAGTTCAGCCCTGAGATAGCAGACCAACTATATTATGAGGCCGGTGAACTGGCCGGAACGGAGTTTTGTAAGGCTTTAATAAACAAGGGCAACAGCTTCCCTGAATTCATTAAAGAGGTTCAGGCGCTGCTATCTGGGCTTAAGATTGGGATACTGCGTGTAGAGAAGGCCGACATGGAAAAAAGTGAATTCACGCTGACCGTCGCCGAGGACCTGGACTGCTCCGGCCTGCCAATGAGTGAGGAGACCATATGTACTTACGACGAGGGGTTTATCGCCGGATTGCTGCACGAATTTACGGGGACAAGGTTCAAGGTGAAAGAGGTTGACTGCTGGTGCTCTGGCGACAGGGTCTGCAGGTTTGAAGTAAAACCAGAGGCCAGTGCTTAACATAAAAGAAGAAGACCTCGATAAGATATCAGAGACCTTTTATCTTATCCTTAACGGCAAGAAACCGGACGCTATTGTCTTGAGCGGAGACTATCCTGAGAACGAGATGACTCAGGCAGTCGGGTTTGTCAACAAATTCATTGCTGAGTACAACGGCGTTACGGAATCTATTTATGCCCTTGCCAGAGGTGATGTCAACTTTGATCCTCCAAAGGGCAAGATGCGGATTATACAGTCTCTGAAGAGTTTACAGGCAAGTCTGAGAAATCTTACATGGGTAACTCAGCAGATAGCAAAGGGGAATTTCACACTTAGCGTTGACTTTATGGGTGAGTTTTCAACGGCCTTTAACAGCATGACTAAGCAGCTTGAGACCTCCTTTGACAGCCTGAAAGAGGCGGAGGAGACACTTCAGGCAAGAGTAGACGATATGGGAAAGATGCGCCTTGCCATGTTAAATATAATGGAGGACTTGCAGGAGTCAAGGCAGGAGGCAGAGGCTGCCTCAAAGGCCAAGGCCGACTTCCTTGCCAACATGAGCCACGAAATACGCACCCCAATGAATGCCATAATAGGCATGGCACACCTTGCCCTAAAAACAGAACTAACACCAAAACAAAGAGACTACGTACAGAAGATACAACACTCTGGTCAGCACCTGCTTGGCATCATAAACGACATTCTTGATTTTTCAAAAATAGAGGCAGGAAAGCTGGACGTAGAATCGATAGAGTTTGAGCTGTCCCCAGTGCTGGATAACCTTGCCACGCTCGTGTCTGAAAAATCAGCGGCAAAGGGCCTTGAGTTAGTCTTTGACATAGACCCGGGCGTACCCAATAATCTTATAGGCGATCCGCTGCGCATTGGGCAGATACTGATAAATTACTCAAATAACGCCGTGAAGTTCACCAAAGATGGTGAGATTGTAATCAGGGCATATATAGAGGAACAGGACGAAGACAGCATGCTTTTGCGTTTCGAGGTCAAGGACACAGGAATTGGTCTTACTGAGGAACAAATTGGAAAGCTCTTCCAGTCATTTCAGCAGGCAGATACCACTACGACACGACAGTACGGGGGCACAGGGCTGGGGCTTGCGATATCTAAAAGGCTTGCCAATCTGATGGGCGGCGATGTCGGCGTAGAAAGTGAATATGGCAAGGGCAGTACGTTTTGGTTTACTGCGCGGCTTCAAAAGAGCAAGAAGCTGAGACGGGACTTGACGCTTGAGCCGGGGCTACGTGGCTGCCGCGTAATTGTTGCTGATGACAATGCGCAGGTCCTGCACACACTTAGTGAGCAGTTGCGCTCTATGGCCTTCCGCGTGGAGGAGACCTCTTCGGGAGAGGAAGCGCTAAGGACAGTCAGCGAGGCAGACAGCGCAGGAGACCCCTTTGTTGTTGCCTTTATTGACTGGCAGATGCCGGGGCTTGACGGCATAGAAACGGCAGCCCAAATTGCCGCCCTTACGCTGAGGCACGATGCCCCGCACTCCATAATATTAACCTCGCAGGCTACAGTAGAACTGTTGGCTAAAACAGAGGCAGTGGGGCTTCCGGTCATTGTTAAACCAGCAAGTCCTTCTACAGTGTTTGATGCAGCTATTGCTGCCATTAAAGGTACAGGGCAAGCTGCGTCTAAGGCAGACTCAGCAGCACTGGGGCAGCAAAGCCTTTCTTTAATTACCGGTGCGCGGGTTCTCCTTGTCGAAGATAATGAATTGAATCAGCAGGTGGCATTGGAACTGCTTGCCGACAGTGGGTTTATTACCGATCTGGCAGAAAACGGTGAGATTGCAGTACGCATGGCCACAGAAAATAGTTATAATATAATCCTTATGGATATGCAGATGCCGGTTATGGATGGGGTTGCAGCAACAATAGAAATCAGAAAGCGATGCGCTGATGTGCCTATACTGGCGATGACGGCAAATGCGATGATAACTGATAAAGAGAAATGTCTTGAGGCCGGTATGAACGACCATGTGGCTAAACCCATAGACCCTGACAAACTGTTTGAATGTATGCTTAAGTGGATACCTCAGCTTAGGACAACCGGTGCGGCAGCAACGCTCACAGCCCCAGTCGCGGCTAAAGCGCCCGAGCGCTCAGGTGGGGTTGATGACCAGCTCGTTGCATTGCGCGCCGTTGCCGGGCTTGATATGGCAAGCGCCCTAAAGCGCGTACTAGGCAAACCTGCTTCATATATATCGCTCCTGAAGAAATTCATCGTTGGACAGGCTGACTCTGCCGAGGAGGTTAAAAAGGCTATCGCTGAGGGCCGCGAGGGCGATGCCGAGCGAATTGCCCATACAGCTAAGGGCACGGCAGGTAACATCGGGGCAACTGTTGTACAGGAAAAGGCCGAAAGGCTGGAACATGCAATTAAACACCGTGCCGCCGTTGAGGAGACAGAGGCGATACGTAAAGAATTCGCTGAGACGCTTCAGGATTTTCTACTAGAATTGCAGGGCGCGATGCCGCAAGAGAAGAAAACTACAGAGACAGTTGCTGTTGATATGGAGGCCCTTAAGCCCGTTATCTCACGCTTAGAAGCGCTGCTTTCAGATGACGACTCAGAGGCAGCCGATGTTTTTGCGGAATCATCAGATATGCTGAACTGTGCCCTTGGCTGGGCAGCAAAAGATATAGAAGCTGCTATACAGAATTATGATTTTGAGAAGGCACTTTTAACGCTGCAGAGCGCCATTAACAAGAACACTTAACAATATAGGAGTATAAAAACATGGAAGAGCAACCGCAGACAATACAAAAAAACGTAATACTCGTAGTGGATGATACCCCTGATAATCTCACCCTGATGAGCGGCCTGCTAAAGGACACCTATAAGGTCAAGGTGGCAAACTCTGGTGAGCGGGCATTGAAGATAATAAACTCAGACTCTCCGCCAGACCTCGTATTGCTTGATATAATGATGCCGGATATGGACGGCTATGAAGTAATCAGGAGAATGCGCACAAATGAGGCCACAGCAGCTATGCCAGTGATATTTCTTACTGCCAAGGCCGAGGTCGAGGACGAGCGCATGGGGCTTTCCCTTGGCGCTGTGGATTATATTACCAAGCCGGTGAGTCCTCCAATTGTGATGGCACGCGTAAAAAACCACCTTGACCTGAAGGCAATGCGTGATTTTCTGAAACAGAAAAACGATTTTCTCGAGCAGGAAGTAAAGCGCCGCACAGAAGAAATCTCAGCCATTCAGGATGTGACAATCCTTGCCCTTGGCTCACTGGCTGAGACACAAGACAGTGACACAGGAAATCACATCCGCCGTACACAGTACTATGTTGCAGCACTGGCTAAACACCTCAGCGCCAATCCCCGTTTCGGATGGTTTCTGACCAGTAAGAACGTCATTACGCTGTTTAAAATTGCGGCGCTTCACGACATAGGCAAGGTGGGTATCCCGGACAAAGTACTGCTTAAGGCCGGTAAACTTGACAATGATGAGTATACCATAATGAAGACACACACGACGCTTGGCAAGCAGGCAATCGAGGAGGCAGAAAAGCGCCTGGGCATTGAGGTGGAATTCCTGAAATATGCCAAACAGATAGCCTGCTCTCACCATGAAAGATGGGATGGTGCAGGGTATCCCGAAGGGCTCTCCGGCGATGACATTCCAATACCTGCAAGGCTTATGGCTGTTGCCGATGTATATGACGCCCTCATCTGCAAGCGTGTCTATAAAACCCCGATGACACACGAACAGGCGAAGAAGATCATTGTCGAAGGGAATTCCACTCAGTTTGACCCGGACGTGGTGGATGCCTTCATAGCGCTGGAGGAGACGTTTATCAAGATAGCCAAACAGTTTACGGACGATAAGCTCTGATTCGTGTGACGGCTGCCGTGCATATTGACCTGCAGGAGGTCAATGGGCTATACTACTGGTGAAAGTAAAGGAGGATTTTGCAGATGCCAATATATGAATACAAATGCGATGAGTGCGGCGATGTCCTTGAACATATGCAAAAATTCACAGACGAGCCGCTCAAGGACTGTCCAAAGTGTGGTGGGCAGTTGAATAAACTCATATCCTCGACTTCCTTTGTACTCAAGGGAGACGGGTGGTATGTTACCGATTATCCATCGAAAGACAGGCAAGACTCTATGTCGTCTGAAAAACCAGCGGACAGCTCAGAAACGGCGGACAAGAAACCCACTGAAATTACTGAAACCAAATCCGACTCATCAAAGTCCGACAGCACAACTGCAACAACCGCTGGCGCTTCGGCAAAAGAACCTGTCGGCGTATAGGCTCAGGCAGCACTAAGGCATCCCCCTGCTCAGGGGACTTCAGTCTTATCATATATAAAATATTTTATTTGAGACCTTGCATGTGCCTTGTGCAATAATGTATCATATAAATATATATTTATATAAGGAGGATATGCTATGGAAAAAGTGTTGTTCGTCTGTATCCATAACAGTGCGCGAAGCCAGATGGCTGAGGCACTGTTGAGAAGGCTTGGCGGCGGGCGTTATGAGGCAGAGAGCGCGGGGCTTGAGCCTGGGGTCTTAAATCCCCTGGTTGTAGAAGTACTGCAGGAGATAGGGATAGATATTTCGGCAAAAAAGACACAAGGCGTTGAGAGCTGTATAAACTCCGGCATCAAATACGATTACGTGATAACGGTATGCGACGGTGCAAGCGCGCAGAGATGCCCTGTGTTTCCCGGTGGCGGCAAGAGGCTGCACTGGGGCTTTGACGACCCGTCCGGCTTCACCGGCACACATGAAGAGAGACTGGCAAAGACAAGACAAGTCAGAGACGACATACAAAGAACCATAGAGAAGTGGCTTCAGTAGGCGGCATAAGATGGTAAAACTATTTGGGGCACTTTCTGACGATACGCGGCTGAGAATAATCAAGCTGCTTGACAGGGGAGAGCTGTGTGTATGTGACATAACTGCCGCCCTGGAGCTGAGTCAGCCAAAGGTCTCATTCCATCTGTCTATATTGAAAGAAGCTGGGCTGATAGTGGACAGAAAAGACGGCAAGTGGGTTTATTACAGTCTTGGCGCTGGCGATTTATTCACCAGATTTCTGATTATCTCTATATGTGAGAAATACTCAAACGATGCCGATATAAAGCGGCTTGAAGATTCACGAAATGCGAGGGCATGTCAATGAAAAAGAGGCTTTCAGCGCTGGATAGGTTCCTGACGTTGTGGATATTCATGGCAATGGCTGTGGGGGTAGGGACGGGGTATTTTCTGCCCTGGGTAAAGACACTTGCGTCGTCCATGCAGGTAGGCACTACATCGATACCCATAGCGCTGGGGCTGATTCTCATGATGTACCCGCCGCTGGCAAAGGTCAAATATGAGGAGCTGGGACTGGTGTTTAAGGACAGGCGCGTGCTGATGTTATCGTTAATACAAAACTGGGCGATAGGGCCGGTGCTGATGTTTTTTCTGGCGATTGTTTTGTTGAGCGACCTGCCTCACTACATGGTGGGTCTTATAATGATAGGGCTGGCAAGGTGTATAGCTATGGTTATTGTATGGAATGACCTGGCAGAGGGCGACCCTGAGTATGCTGCCGGGTTGACGGCATTTAATTCGATATTTCAGATACTGTTTTATCCGCTTTATGCGTACATATTTATCACAGTTGCCCCGGGGTGGTTTGGGCTCAGGGGGGCAGTTGTAGACATATCGATAGCGCAAATAGCGAAGAGTGTCCTGATATATTTAGGGATACCGTTTGCGGGTGGTTTTCTTACCAGATATATTTTTTTACGGTTAAAGGGGCCGGTGTGGTACAACGAACGGTTTATACCGCGAATCAGCCCGCTGACGCTGGTGTTTTTGCTTTTTACAATAGTGGTGATGTTCTCGCTGAAGGGGGACAAGATAATAACACTGCCCTCCGATGTGCTGCGCATAGCGCTGCCGCTATTGATATATTTTGGCATAATGTTTTTCATATCGTTCTATATGGGCATAAAATATAAAATCCGGTACAACAAGACGGCGTCGCTGTCGTTTACGGCGGCAAGTAATAATTTTGAATTAGCGATAGCGGTAGCGGTGGCCGTCTTTGGGATAAACTCACCGGAGGCATTTGCAGCGGTCATAGGGCCCTTGGTAGAGGTACCGGTGATGGTGGCAATGGTCAGCGTGGCGTTATTGTTTAAAAGGAAATATTTCAACGCAGCCGGTAGTTTAACATCGCACTTTTAACATCGCACTAGGGTATGAATTAAGCAGAACTGCACTGATGGGGCATGGACAGCCCTGCTGGTGTCAACTGGTCTATTCTATCGAACCTGTCAGCTTATAATGCTTGATGCAGAGATTGGTGTATTTTGCTGTCGTGCTCCTTAGTCTATCGACAAGCGCCCTGAGGATTATTCGAAAGTCCTCTGAGGTCTTGTTTATTTCGGTATCAAGATAGTCCTTGTCAAACAGCCCAACCTTCACCTGCCCCACGGCTACAGCCGAGGCCGAACGCGGCTGTCTATCTATCAGGCTCATGTGCCCGAATATGTCCCCTTTTTCTAGCTCTGTTATTGTTATCACTACGTTGTCAATCTTTATCTTTATCGCCACCTGACCAGACATTATCACATAGGTGCCTTCGCCGTGTGTACCCTCTTTTATTATCGCCTGCCCGTCTTCATATGTCTCGGTTACTGCTATCTTTTTCATCGCTGCCTCCGTAGAACTTTTATAACTTTTATGGCTTTTCTAACTGGGGGATTGACTCCCCCTTCAGTGTTAGTCAATTATAATCGAATCGTGTCCTTTCTTTCCACAAATTTGCCCAGTGTTTTCTGTAAAAACCTATAAGACCCTTGTAAAAGTTTATCTTCTTCCTGAGCCCAAGCCGGTTTACGGATACACCTTCATGGTGAATTGCCCTTGAGTTGTGACAGAGGGCAATCGTATAGTTCGTATCTTTGTAGAGCCGGTAACACCAGTCTACGTCGTTAAAAAAGATAGGAAAGCCCTCATCCAGGGGGCCGACCTCCTCCCAGCACTCCCGCCGTATAAGCAGCGCTGACGCCATTGGCTGAGGTACCTCAGAAAGACATATATGCTCCTCCTGCGTCAGCTTCCATTTCCTGAACCGCCCAATACTAAACACCCCAAATTGCTCCAGAATCAATGCCGCTGGCGATGGAAAACGCCGACATGATATCTGAAATCTGCCGTCCGGGTAGTATAACAGCGGGGCCGCTGCCCCGGCACGCGGGTTATTGCTCAGGCAGTCAAACAACCCCTGCAAACACTCTGGAAAGAGCCTTATGTCGTTGTTTAATAAAAAAATCACCTGCCCGGTGGACAGCGATACCCCAAGATTTGTTGCCTTTGAGTAGCCGGTGTTTGTATCATTGCGATGGCAAATCACACTGGGGTGGGTGTCTTTGACGAACTCTGCGCTGCCGTCTTCTGAGGCATTGTCTACAACTATGATTTCCTTTTCAAAATTTCCCGTTAATGCCTTTATCGATATAATACACTCATCAAGGAGCTGCTTATGGTTCCAGTTTGGTATAACAAAGGAAACTCGTACTGGGGCTTTCACTTGCCGATGCGTAGTGCCTTCTTCAGGCGTGTTTTTAACTCAGGGTTATTCTTAAACAGGGTCTTACCTGCTGAGTGCCTGAGTTTTCTCCATATGCCTGGCATGTCTTTTTGTGACAGTAAATAAAAATATGTTGCCTTAATCATAGAAAGTTCGCCAGTAAGTCCGTCTTTTTCAGTGGTTAATGTGTGTTTTTCTTCGGAAAGTGCATCTCTTTCTTCTGTCAAAGTGCAGATGGCGGCATTTATATCGTCTATGATTGAGTCTTTTTCTCTTATTATAGTCATTTTTTCAGTGTGAAGGCTTTTTATCTCCCTTGCCCTGTCCATATCTAAGCTGTGCAGGGACAATATCTCTTTGAACACCGCATAGGGGTCGTCCATTTTATTTATGTCGTACTTTGATTCAATACATATGTGGCTGAGTTCGACTATTCCACCCGATGAAATCCTTAGTCCTGTAAACGGCGGTACAAAGTAAACTTGCTTTTTCCTCAGATTCTCAAGGGAATCAAAAAATTCGTCGTATTCAGTTTTATTGTCATAATCGACATACATCCACTTATGAGGAAATTCATATAAAGTATTCCAGAGGGCATCCCGCCTGGTCAGCGATATGTCATTGTCCTTAATCCAGTCCTTGTCTATGTGCGGCATCGCGACAAATGTCCTTAGCTCATTCATCGTAGAGAGATAGTTAGTTGCGCAGTCCTCTATCAGTTTGGGGATTTCGTCTATGTTGTGCTTGTTCAGTATAGTTATATATCTAAGGGGAGGGGCTTTTGGATTTGAAGAAAAGGCATCTGTCAGCCGTCTAAGGTTATCATAAAACACATCAAACCGGGCGCCCCTGCGCATTTTCTCAAATACTTCGGGATTCAGAGAATCCAACGATACATTTATATAGTTAAAACCGCTGCTGCTTAACTCTTCTATTACACCGTCTGAGAGTTTCTTCGATAAATTTGTTGTAAATAAGACCTTTTTCCTGTGTTCATCCGGTATCATCTTAAGTATTGACTCGAAATCAGGGTGAATTGTCGGTTCGAAATAACATGACAGGTAAAAACTGTTTAGGAGCGGCAGGAGCGTCAATATCTTCTCAAACGTCTTCTCGCTCACTGAAGTATTGCCGTTTATTGTTGACCAATCATTAATGCAAAACGGGCATCTTAAATTGCAGTTGCCCGTTATGTCAAAAAACGACAAATCGTATTTATGCGGCTTGTCCAGTGTTTCCAATCTGCTTCCTCGTGTTTAATTCATAAATAAGAGTACCGTCATTCACTGCTGTCTGTATCTACAAATATACATTTATTACCAGCAGGTTGTCAAGTGTTACAGCCTGTGTTTCATGTCTGTAGCATGCCAGGCCAGTATTGGCGCAATAATAATTATTTTAATTTCTGTAAAAATACATTATAATAGAAACTTATAACTCTGGTAGTGAAAGTAACCGTGATAGTTGACAGTCGTATTTACGTAAGGGAGATGATTAGATGAAATACACAAATGGTGCGATGTTTCGTTTTAACGTGGAGTTCAATTACCTGGGGCGTCCGGTTATTACAGATACCGCGTATATACCTGTTTTTAAACGTATAAATGAGGAAATATTTAATATATCTGAAGATCAGAAGGGATACAATGGAAGCAGCATCTGCTCGTTGTCGAAGTTGAGCGAACTTAACAAGCTTATCCAACCCCAACATGCGTACACCAGAAAAATAATCACCAAAAATAAAGAAATGCTCAGAGTTCTGGATAAAATAGAACAGGTCGCAAAAACTGATTTTACAGTAGTTATACAGGGTGAAACCGGCACCGGCAAGACCCTGATAGCAAGCATTCTTCATTCACAAAGTAAAAGATCTCCAAAACCTTTTGTCCATGTCGATATAAATGCAATCCCTGAGTCTTTGATAGAGACTGAGCTCTTCGGCCACGAGAAGGGTTCTTTTACCGGGGCATATAGAAAAAAGCAGGGATTTTTCGAGGCCGCTCACGACGGTACTATCTTTATTGACGACCTGCAGAATATGTCGTATTGGATTCAAGGGAAAATCCTGAGCGTCATCGAAGAGAAAAAACTCTACTGTGTCGGCTCCTCTGCCCCTGTATATATCAATGTCCGAATAATTGCCGCCACTAACAACGACATAAGACAGAGCCTGAGAGATAAGAGGATTCGCGAAGACCTGTTCTACCGGCTTGGAGAGTTTTTTATCAACATACCGCCGCTTAGAGAGAGGCTGGATGACCTGCCGCTTTTGTTCAGGATGTTTGTTGACAGCGTGTGTATTGAGCTTGGGTACACTAAAAAGAAATGTTCAGACTCTATTTTTGAAATCCTGACAAAACACTCATGGCCAGGCAATGTGAGGGAATTAAAAAATGTTGCAAGACGGGCAGTCTTGTTTTGTGAGTCAGATGAGATATCACATACGATAGAAGACAGACACATAGAGATAATCTCACTGCACGAGACTGGTTCCGTAGATATTGATTTGAGCCTGCCGCTTAAGGAGATTACCGCGCGCACAGTCAGGGATGTCGAGACAAGGATAATCAGAAATGCCCTGGATAGAACCGGAGGCAACAAGAAAAAGGCCTCGGCACTTCTAATGGTAGACTATAAGACGCTTATAAATAAAATAAAAGAATACGAAATCGAAAAAAGATAGACAACCGCCTGGGCCAACTTTCAGGGCCGCTTCAGGAGATTTGCGTGTGGAGAGGGGCGGGTGTTATACTCTCGAATAATAACCGCCAAAGGCACATACCTTACATATCTCTTCACATATCTCTTCTGTGCCTGTGGTGACGTGTCTCATGTCCTGGACGTAATCGCCGCAGCGGGCGCACCTGATGCGCTTTATAGGGCGTCCTGGCATGTCCTCGGGTGGGACATTTACTGTGACAGGCATTTTGTAAAACAGCTCTTCATCAGTCATTTGTTTGTAGGCCAAAAGCTGGGCCTCATATGGGTTTGCTATGTTGGGAAAATAGTGTTTTGCCTTATCGCGCGAGTCCTCGCGGGCTATAACGCGCACTGCTGCTGTTGTTTTCAAATTCAAAAATGTTGCTGCCATTATACCGTAGTCCATGAACTTCATAGACCTGTGACCAAGCGAACAGCCTGTTACTGACTGAATCGCGTCAGTGGCGCAGCGGTCTATCTCCACATACACGAGGATGTTTTTTCTATCACTGCCCTTTGGGTCAAATATTCCGACCGAACTAAGCCCTAAGATAGACATCTTAATGCCCAGCACCTGTCCTGCGCAGAGATGCCCGTGTATCTTAACAGATTCCTCAAGAAGTCTTTCAAAGTCAAATGCCATATTTTACCTGCCTCCAGTATGTCAATTATGAGTAAAGATTGGTACGGCTGTCAAGGGCAGGGCGTTTAAGTTTTATAAATGACTGCATGTGTTGTAAATATGACACATGCGTGTTGCAATATAGACACATCAGCGATTCGACAAACCCTAAATAAACCCTTGACAGCGACGTACAGAAACATCTATTATAGCTCAGTAATTTTGTCTGAAGCAGTATTTAGGCATGATTATTGCGACGCAGACGCTAAACCGCTTGAGCCTATGTTTTTACCAGTGGCCGGTGGTCAGTGATTAGAGGTATGTATAGCTCAGGCTGTGGGTGGAATTCCGGGTTGCGATAAACATTCATAAATTATATGGCACGATGATGTGCGTAGTTTATTCGCAGGGTTATAGGGGGTAGTAGATGCTTAGAAAAAGGTTGAAGACCAGGGGTAGGTGCTATGTGTTGCCGCTTATAATCATGGTTCTTGCATTTTTTGCTGGGACTCACTACGCAGGGCTGATAGATAGTTTAAAGGAAAAAAACGACCAGTTAATCCGGCAAATTGCTCATTTAGAAGTGAAGTTTTTGTCCGAAAAAGAGAAATTTCTGACAGAGCTGCAAAAGGATGAATTTGAGATTACGGCATATGAACCATCAGCCAGGAGCTGCGGCAAGTGGGCAAAATTTGGCATTACGAAGTCCGGCACCTCTCCCAACAGATTAAGGACAGTGGCCGTTGACCCTGATGTGATACCCATCGGTTCTCTTGTCTATATTGATGGGATTGGATGGCGAGTAGCTGAGGACACAGGCAGCCGCGTTAAGGGCAAGATTATTGATGTGTTTTTTGAATCTGTAAAAGAGGCAAGGGAATTCGGAAGGCAGAAAAAGACCGTTTACTATAATAAGGCATAGCTGCCTCCCCCACATTTATTTCCGCTTTGGGTCATTTGACAAATCCACGTGAGAGCGTGTAATATGTATGCATGCGCCCATGGTTCAATTGGATAGAGCGTCGGACTACGGATCCGAAGATTGGGGGTTCAACTCCTCCTGGGCGCGTTACAATAAACATAACTATACTGAACCGCTAACCGCAGCCAGATGAAACTATTTCTTATTTTCTTTATACTTATCTATGCCTCAATGCACTTCTACGCCATGACTGCTGCCAGTTCTGTATTTAAACTAACCACTGGCACTAAGGCTGGTATTGCCTTCATCATGCTCATTATGACGACAGCGCCATTTATTGTGAGATTCTCAGAAAAGGTCGGTCTACATTCGACTGCCATGGTGTCTGCATACACGGGATATTACTGGATGGGGTTTCTGCTTTATTTTGTGCTGTCACTGTTCTTTTTTGATCTATTCAGATTATTTATTTATTTAGCAGGCAAGGTAAGCCATTCCAATCTGGATTTTTTAAGAATAAAGATTACCAAATCGTTTTATGTGTCGGTCTTATTTTCTGTCATTGTATGTGTATATGGATATTTCGAGGCAAGGTCAATTCGTATTGAAAAATTGGTAATCAGGACAAACAAGGTAAGCTCACCTGTTAAAATTGCCCAAATCTCTGACGTACACATTGGCCTGATCATTCGTGAAAAGAGAATAAAGGCCATTGTTGAGGCCATCGCCGGGGAAAACCCTGACGTACTTGTCTCAACCGGCGACTTTGTAGATGGTCAGCTTGACAAATTAGACGGTTTTGCAAAATATTTTGAAGCGCTTAATCCGCCCATGGGCAAATATGCCGTTACAGGAAATCACGAATTTTATGCGGGGCTGAATCAGGCTGTTTACTTTACAGAGCTATGCGGGTTCAAGATTCTAAGGAACACGGCTGTCAACGTTGGGAGCTCTGTAGTGATAGTCGGCGTTGACGACATTGAGGTAAATAATTTCAGAGTACCGGATAGGGTAAGGCTTGATGCAGCAAGTGATGCGGCAGACGTGTCAGAAAAAGAGCTACTAATGGGCATACCACCGGACAAATACACGATTTTATTGAAACACAGACCCAATCTTAATAATAATGAAGACAGGCTTTTTGACTTGCAACTGTCTGGACACACACATAAAGGACAAATATTTCCGTTCAATCTTATCACATGGATTTTCTACACAAGGCAGCCCTGGCTGAACAGTTTCACGACATGGGTGTACGTCCCAAATCACAATGCGCTGGAAAAGGTAAGCGAAAGGAGTTCATTGTACGTAAACAGGGGCACAGGCACATGGGGCCCGCCAATCCGGGTCCTCAGCCCGCCTGAAATCACTATTGTTGAACTTGTTCCCCTGAATTCTCAGTGATATGAAACAGTATTAAAGCTGTAAAGCGTGCTGTATCTTATTCCTTGGGCAGACGTTTGCTATTATTCTTCCTCAGTCAAACCGCTGACAAAATTCTCGAAAGAGATGTCTGCCAATTTCTTGTTGAAGTATTCGGGTAAATCAGTCTGTTTGCAGCTTAGAATTTCAGCTTCAAGGTCAAACTTTTGCTTTATCCATTGCGCTAGCTCTATTGGCCAATAACTCATGCTCATCTGTATTACTTTAGCTCCCGCGCGGCGGGCCTGTTCTACAAGTCCAGAATCTTCACCGACACGATCCACAATGATACAAGTTGCTGAGTGATATTTTTGTACACCTATTTCCATTTCGCGCTCAAACCGGGACACTTTGTCTTTTGTTATCTCTGGATTCCCGCGGCCGATAAAGCCTAAATCAAAGCGTATGGCCTGACCAAGCGACATAAGCAGCGTGGCATCAGACTCACGTTGTCCTATTTTGCTTGATAACCAAAAGACTTTTGAAGCTTTGTTTGGCGGAAAATTTGTTTGCTCAAAACCAAGCACCGACAGAACGCTGCCAAGCACAAGCCGTTCAAATAATTTTCCATAGGTACTCTTTTCAGAACCACGAATAGCCAGCGTTTGACTCCCAATTGTACAAAACAAACTAAGCATATCATGCCAATCGAGAGAGACTTCCCTGCCTTTCGCAAGTTTCACGCTGCATTTCAACTTGCCAGCATCATGAGCTATAGATTCAGCAAGATTTTCCATTTTTTCCGCAAAAGATTCGGTATATTTCTTTAGCTGGGCATCATCATCACGCAAAATATTCTGTACGCCCTTACCCGTTAGGCCGAGCATCCATTTGCAGAGTTCTTTTCCAGATTTTGAGCCACGCCCCACCAGCCCTGCATAAGCCATTTGGGGAATTTGGCGGCTGAAATTTGTTACTTCTTGTACACCCTTCAAATAAATCATAAAGGTAGTGTCTAATTGCAAAAATAAGCGATATATGTTATATTTTCTGGCAGGAGGTATCTATGGCCAGGAAAGCAGCGCAGAT
>JAMOAZ010000011.1:0-77924 GCA_039908505.1 Nitrospirota bacterium | reverse complement strand
ACCGCTTGCAGGTCTTGCCATATACTCACCTCCTTATAGATGAGTATATTATGTCATATTTGAATTAGAATTGGAATTAGACGGTACACATAAAAAAACAGGCAGCTTTTTAGGCTGCCTATCCTTTTGTATGGATCAAAGTGGCTACTATCTTAGCTTAGTATTTTATCTTTCTTATACCTGCATTTTCGTGACATTTGTTGCAGAACTGATCAGCAACAGGATGGCAGCCGGAACATGTGGCTATGGTCTCTTTGCCATATATTATAGCCTCGTCATGCGCGGTCTTCCATGTGTCTGTTGGCGTGTGGCTTGGTGGGGCTGGAATACCTGCCGCTGGCATCTCTAATGCCAGCACATCCTTGTATGTCTTGCCAACCATGACCTTGGCTGTGCCCGTGTACTCATGACATACATTACAGAACTTGTCTGGATTATGATGGCATGGAAGGCAGTTTGCCACCTTTACCTTTCCTTTACTTATCAATGTCATGTGATTACTTGCTATCTTTTCCTTACTGTGATACGAGGGAAACAGTTGAATACCCTCAGGCACTTGCAGGGCTGCCTCGCCTTTTGCACCCACTGCCGGTTTCTCCACCCGGCTGCACCCGGCTGCAACCAACGCAAACACTGCAAGCAACACTATTATCTTATATCTCAGAATTCTCTCTACCATTACACACCCTCCTTCGCGCCTAGCACTATGGCTCTGCCTACAAGCTGATGAACTCCACCGACTTCCTCCATTGCAATTCCATAGGTAGGGAACATCTTGCTTAACTGTGCCTTGCATATAGCGCATATCAGGGCTACAAAGTTCACTCCGCTTTCGCGTTTAGCATAATGGTATGCCTGCATTCTTGGCATAGCACCCTTTACCCTTGTGGGCAGCATATCGTCACCAAGCAGTCCCTGCCCGGCGCCGCAACAGAATGTCCTTTCTCTTATCGTCTCTGCCGGCATATCAACAAACTTTTCACAGACCCCGCGTATAACCGCCCTCGGAATCTCAAACTGACCATCCGGCACCCCGCCCAACTCCATTGCCCTTGCTACCTGACATGAGTCGTGCATAGTTACTACGAACTCAGCATTGGCTGTCTTGTCTATTTTCAGGGCGCCGCGTTTCAGCAGGTCATTGGTTAGCTCACAGATATGCTGTGGCCTCTTGTACTTAGGATCAAGGTAATCAAACGGCCCCCACATAGTGTTACTGTAGTTACACAGCACCCTCCACATGTGCCCGCATTCGCCGCCCACTACTCGCTTGACCTTTAAGTCCCTGGCGGCCTCCCATATCCTCTTATTTATCTTTTTCATGTTCTCATAGTTGTGTACAAACAGACCGAAGTTGCCGCCCTCTGAGGCATAGGTACTCATCGTCCAGCTTATGCCAGCCTGATGAAACACTTTTGCATATCCATAAAGTGACTCAATATGTGGAGAGGCAAAAAAGTCCGCGCTCGGTGTTACAAACAACACCTCTGCCCCTTCCTCATCTATCGGAATCCTTATATCGTCTCGCTCTAGCTGCTCCTGAAGGTCGTCCTGAACAAACTCGAGGGCATTAACAATGGCGTTTTGCTGCATACCAAGATTATTACCGGCTGTCTGCGCCTTATAGATAATCTCGTGCATATACTTCTGGACAAGCCCTACGCTGTTTAATATCTCCCTTGCGGCCATCGTTATCTCAGCCGTGTCTATGCCGTATGGACAAAAGACTGAACAGCGTCTGCACTCCGAGCACTGGTAGAAGTACGTGTACCACATCACAAGCAACTCCTCAGACAGGTCAGAACCGTTTACAAACCTGCTGCCGAAGAGTTTTCCCTGAATCGTAAAGTACCTCCTGTAAACCTTGCGCATAAGTTCCTGTCTGGCTACGGGCATATTCAACGGGTCACCAGTGCCAAGATAATAGTGGCACTTGTCAACGCACGCCCCACACCTGACACATATGTCCATGTAGAGTTTTACCGAACGGTACTTCTTGAGCATCTCGTCCATTTTTTTAAGAAATACCTCTTTCCAGTTAGGGATTAATCCATCGGCAGGGTATCCAAGATGTTCAAGCATCTCCTTGGCTGTCAATAGCTGAGGCTTAACCGCTAACATGGAGTTTGGATTGAGGTCAGGGATTTCAACCTCACCGGTGAGCTCAACTGGCTTGTACTTAATTTTAGAAAATTTCAGTTGTTCTTGTATTCTTTCATTGGCCTCGCAGGCATCGTTACAATGTCCACTGGCCGTTTTTTCCTCTGCCATTATCAATTCCTCCGTCTATCCTTTATCCCAGGGATTTATATATCTGACTTCTCTTGCATTGTTTATCATGTTTCTTGTCGGACTGAAGAAGTAACCCCCGGCGTGCATCAGCTTACTAAATGGGAAATATATAAGCAGCATCGCTACCAGACTTATATGGGTTATAAATAACGAATTACCAGGCGCGTGATGCGGGTGCATTATCATTGTGAGAAAAGGCGTCTTAAAGTCCATCAGTGATAACATAAATGCCTTCACCTCAACAATGTTCGGCCTGAATTGCTCATAGTGCATCATTATTCCGGTCTGAACTATTCCCATAATTAACAGCAGTACGAAGTAATCCGCAAAAGACGTAACATAACTTACTTTTCTGTCTATAAACCTTCTGAAAAGGAGAACTATCAGAGCCATCATCAGCAGTGATGAAATACCTAAGGCACCATTACCGATGACCATTATACACTCAGGTACCGGATTTACGAAATATCTTAGGTGCCTGATCAGCATTAACAAAAATGTGAAGTGAAACACCCAACCCGCTATAAATAGCAATGTGGTACCTTTAGCCAGGCTCCTGAAAAAAAACACATCCCCTGCCATCCTCATCATCACGCCTGAGAGCGTGGTAGGCTGAGGAGTCTGCGGTATCTTTAACGGCTGTGGAGTCTTATAATATCCAAAATACATCTTACACAAGAACCCGGCAACAAAAACCAGGACGGCCGTATAAACTATTCCACTGACATACATGTCAATCATGAATTTTACGCCATTCATCATACCATTCATCTTCCCGCCCGTTGAGCCGCTTACGTGGCAGCCCTCTTAATTTCCTTGATATTATACAAACTGGAAACGCCTAGTAGAAGCTACCAGGCGTCCCTTGTCTTTTGCCAATCTCAGATGCTAATGCTCGGCATGGACATTACGCCATCACCGAAAAAAAGCCTCCTTTATACGCAGCCTGTTGGCTTTGGAAGTCCGGCATATCTACATGCCTGCTTCGCCGGGCCGTCTGGAAATAACTGATACAGATATTTGGTGTTGCCCTTGTCCGCGCCCATCGTCTTCTTTATCTCTTTTACCAATATCTTAATCATCGGGGCTATTTGATACTGCTGATAGTATGACCTCAAAAAGTTAATTACTTCCCAGTGGGCGTCTGACAGATCAAGATTGTCTTCCTTTGACAACATCTTCGCCACGTCTTCTGACCAATCGTTTAGGTTTGTTAAATAGCCATCTTCATCAAGCTCCAGCTTCTTTCCTGCACATTCGATTGTACGCATATACTTCCTCCTGTTGTTATAAATTAATCTTCGGGAAACTCCCTTTCTGTTAGATTATCCTTACCTGCTTTTAATAACCTTACAAAGGTAATATACTTGGCGATGTATCGTCAAATAAATTTTCTTAATATGTTTATCAATAAATTTTATTAAGCCCGTTATTCCTCGTTCTACAGATGTTTATGTGTGCTGCTGATTTTTTAACCTGATAAAAATCATATTAACTATCCTGTCTTTGGGGTTGCTGCTTACGGCCTTTGAGGACAGCGAATGGTCTTGTTCTTTATAGACAACGAATTTCTCCTCGTAGTCCTTTTCGGACTCAAGGGACATGGCAAGGTCCCAGTCTTCGCCGCACGCGTGTACGAGGGCATCCATAAAGGCCTCACCCATGTTGTTTCTTGTCGGGTCATATGAATATACTGCCCCGCAACCGCATATCCCGCCAGAAAAAAAACTCAGCTTAGTAGATATTTCACGTGGACGCTCAAACAGTGTACTGCAGAAAGGACACCGTGGCTGCGTCAGCACTGCCTTGTCTTCTCTTATGTGCTGCCCGTATTTACCCATTTATTTTCTCCTTGACGACGACATACTTGCCGTATCTATGTACAGGCGGCCTAACATACTCCCTATGATTGTATATAAACCGGCATGTTTTGTCAAATTTGCCGAGAACTTACGAATCACCTCCCAAGCGACTCAAGAATCGTGAGCCACTCGTTGAAATGCTTGCATTTTTTTCTAACTATATCGATATTGATATTCTCTGATATTACATCCCATACAGCTCTTTTTCTTTTACCAAATCTATTTATCTCATTGGTAATTCTGCTGGTTGGACATGTCTCTATTCCATCATTAATAAGTTCGGGATTGCCATCCTTTTCTTCAACAATATTAATTAACTTATCTATCGCTTTTTTATGAATGTCTTCTTTATAGTGAACCAGTAGTACCTTCGGGTCTGCAAATATGATGGTCTCCAACTCATGAAGCTGTATATGTGGTATAAAACGCGTATCGTTTATAGCAGTTGCAAATTTCTCCTCCAAGAAATCAACCTTTTCATACACGTCATGAATATGTTTAGCCTTATCTAATTCAGGGAAATCATCCGGCAAAGCATATAGATCATACATGGTAGTAAAACAGTTTTCTTTGTCCGGAAATGTTTCCTTTATAAACTTAAAGATATCCTGTTTTGCATTTTCAAAACCTTTCCTTTTTGCAAAGCCACCATGTTGCCCAGCACAACCAAAACAATGTGGTGTAGTTTTGATGTTATGATTATTTAGATGCTGCTTCAGTTTACCATTGACAAATGCTACCTCTGAGTGGCCTTCAGCTATGACATGCAGATGTTTATTCAAGGATTGCCACCAAACAAATTCATGTTCCAGAGGTCACTATTTGTATATTTATGAAACCAGTCTTTAAATCTTTCCTCACCGGGTTTCCTTTTAAACGTGCTGCATCTCTTGTCTTCATCATAGTCAACGATGACAATTTGATCTGCCTCGAACTCATCTAAAAAGTGCGGTGACTGTGTTGCAAGAACAACCTGCACATGTTCGCTGGCAATCGATACCATATCTGCCAGATGAGCTACGGCCTTTGGATGCAGCCCCAGTTCAGGCTCATCGATTACTATAAGTTTCGGCAGCCACTCTGGCGGCTGAAGAAGCAGCGTGGTCAACGCCATAAACCGGAGCGTTCCATCGCTGAGTTGTTGCGGGCCGAATTCATATCCCTGACCCTTTTCTTTCCACATCAGGTTTATTTGATTTGGATTCAGTTGATATGGCTCAAGCACAAAATCTGCAAATTGAGGGAATATTGTGCCAATGTGAGCCACAATTCTTTCATAGTACCAGCGTGTCGCAGGATTATTGAGCATCGAGTATAGAACAGCGGCCAGATTGCGGGCGTCGTCATACAGAAAACGATCGTCAGTGATTTCACATCGTCTCCTGATTGCCGAATCGAACGACGTATCATGAAGTTGGTAAACCAAACATTTTCTCAGCAAATTATAAATCACGCTTTCCTTGTCGAGTGAGTTCCTTGATTGGCTTTTCAGCATACTCTCTCTGAGGCCGATAGTTTGCAACAGTGTACGCCCTTCGGGGTGTTCTGCTTTTTTAAAAGCAATTTCCTCATTAGTGAAAACAAATGTGTCATTAGTTGCGTGAGCAAGGCTGAACCTATAGGAAGTAGTGTCTTCGTTATTTGAAAAAACAATCTCAGCGCTTAGTGACGGCGTTTTTTCAGGCCCAAAATAAAGAAAAGACGGCGACCCGCCATATGTTCCAACATAGAGCTTCAAATCATCGTCCATCATCTTGTTAATCATCCTGAAAAATGAAATAAGGTTGCTCTTCCCAGCGCCATTAGGCCCGATGAGTACTGTAACATCCCCAAACTCTATGCGCTGCCCCTCTGAATCGATAGACTTATATCCTTTCAACTCGATGCTCTTAAGTTTATATGTTGAATCGTCTATGACTTCCGACAGTCCTGCATCGTCACGTTCAGGTTTTATCTCCAACTCCTCTCCTAATGCCTGTCTCTTCGCTTCTGCCATTTTTTGTTTTGACAGACATTTTCTTCTTTCCATCGAAGCATAAGAGAAATCAGGTTTAATCCTCAACGCCTCATCAAAATACCGTATTGCCTCTTCAAAATTACCCAAGTTTGACAGGGATACCCCCTTGTTCGTTAAGGAAGTGAAATCATCGGGGTTAATACTCAATGCTTCATCAAAATATCTTATCGCTTCGTCTTCTCTGCCCTGAAGTGACAGTGATACACCCTTATTATTCAAGGCATTGTAAAAATCAGGTTTAATCTTCAGCACTTCATCATAACACAGGATTGCCTCTTCTTCTTTACCCAGGTTTGACAGAGATATACCTTTGCCATTCAAGGCATTGTAAAAATCAGGTTTAATCTTCAGCGCTTCATCATAACACCGTATTGCCTCTTCTTCTTCACCTAGGTTTGACTGAGAGAAAGCCCAGGCACACAAGGCGTCGCAATCGTCAGGTTTAATCTTCAGCGCTTCATCATAACACCGTATTGCACTTTCTTCCTTACCCTGCTTTGACAGTGATAAGCCCAAATTTCTGATAAGAAAATAATCATCTGGCCTTTTTTCAATTGACTCCCTGACTAATATTTCTTGCAGCTTATAATCTTTATTTTTAAATCTGGCGATTTGTGCCTCAAAAAATAAACGATATGCCTCGATTGACTTAGACTTCGCCAGCGCCTCATTTAATAACGCATGGGACTCTTCTTCCTTGCCTGTATAGTAGAGTTCAACAATCTGTTCATGCAACCGGCGAAGTTCTTCAATTTCTTCTTCAGGCTCCATTTGTACTCCTCCAATTCGTGTTCCGCGTCAAATCCATATTAACTGTATTAATATTGTAACAAATTCATGCTTGACAGCGCACGATTCCTTTGAGCAGAGAATTTCTCACCTTGGCGCAGACTGAAAGATATGATGGCTTTTTGTTATAATAAATTCAGAGATACAACATGACTATAATGTATTTTTTTACCTGGGGAGTTTATATGAGCCAAACAGATATTCAGTACATCTCTGACGAGACGGGAAAGGTTACAGGGGTCATAGTACCAATTGACATATGGCGGGAAGTGGAATCTGAGAAAGAAACTGCCTGGCTACTCAAGAGCAAAGCAATGAGAGAAAGGCTTATGGAGGCAAAAGGTCGCACTGAGGGTATTCCATTCGAGGTAGTTCTTGAGAAACTTGGAGTTTGACCCTCATGCCTTTTAGGACTTGCAATGGTGGGTGGAGACAAATAGGAAAAAAGCCCTGAGACTTATCAACCTGATAATAGAAATTCAGCGTAACCCATTTCATGGACAAGGAAAACCTGAAAAACTGAAGCATGAGTTATTGGGCTGCTGGTCAAGACGCATAGACAAGGAACATAAAATTGTCTACGCAGTTTCAGATACTACTATTAGAATTTTGGGCTGCCGGTATCATTATTAATAACAATGATAGGACACCGTCGAAAATTATTCGACTAACCCTTCCAGTTTGATTAGGGACGGCACGTCCAGTCACAGCCCCCCCTTGATCCCCTGCCGCTTTATCATGTGAAAGTGTGCCCACAATAGCGCTGCCATTGTCACCGGTAGCCACAGCACGTGAAAGCTGTAAAATCTTATCAGCGTGGCGCCGCCGACATCCATGCCACCTCGTATGAAGTACATCAGGTGCCTGCCTGCAACAGGTATTGTCGCTGCCATAGATGTCCCTACCGTAGTTGCCCAGTAGCTCTTTTGGTCCCACGGCAAGAGATACCCTGTGAATCCCGACGCAAACACCATGACCAGCGTCAGACAGCCCACTATCCAGTTTAACTCCTTTGGCGCTTTATATGCCCTTGATATGAATACCCGTAGCATATGACACAGCATAAACACAATCAGCAGCGTGGCAGACCACTTATGCATACCTCGTATCAGCCATCCAAGGTGGACATCACGTTGGATTTTCAGTATGCTTCCATATGCCTCTGTCTCAGAAGGAACATAGTACAGGGAGAGCAGCGCCCCGCTTATAAATAAAATCAAATAGGATGTAAACGCAGCGCCCCCAAGACAGTAGAAGTAGCTGAGACCTGCGGGCAGGCGTCTTTGCAGAAATCTCTTGTGCGGCGCCCTGATGTGAAATTTTTCGTCTAACCAGTCAAATACCTTACCCATTACGCCGCCCCTGGTAGTACAATGCCAATATATACCCTGCCGTTTTCTACCTTCATGGGAAGCCTTGTCAGAGGCGCTGGCGGCGGCCCAGCAATGACATTTCCTCTGGTGTCATATTTTCCCCCGTGACAGGGACAGATAAACTCATCTTTATGTCTGTTATAATTTACCAGACACCCCAGATGGGTACACACAGGGGACAGGGCATAGACCGCCCCCTCGTGATTGACTATGAACACGCCCGCCGTAATTTCTTTCCCCTTTAGCTCAAACCGGTACTCTGCCCGCTTAACCCCCCTCTTTGGCAGTGTATCCTCATCCATGCAGTCACAATACACCAGTTGCCTTGTACTTAGCCCTGCCGGATACATAAAATACGCGGTGGCTGCGCTAATGCCTGATACAATCGCAAATATAACCGATTTCACAGTTCCGCTCAGGAAGTCTCTCCTTGTAGTCATCAACAGTTCCGGGCAGCCATAGCACGGTAGCGGGGAGCTAGCGCTTGTTTATCAGCTCTCTGAGTTCCTTGCCCATCTTGAAATGGAGTACTTTTTTTGCAGGGACATCTACAACCTCTCCTGTCTTGGGGTTTCGTGCCTTGCGCGGGTCTCTCTGCTTTAACCTGAAGTTTCCAAATCCCCTGACCTCAATCTTCTCGCCCCTGTTTAAGGCGTCTACTATGCTTTGGAAAAATGCCTCTACAATTATCTCTGTCTGCACGCGCGTCAGCCCCGGCGTCCTTTGAGTTACGAGTTCTATCAATTCTGACCTAGTCATACGGCCCCCCTTAGTTCACCATTAGGTAGTTAAATTTATATAGAGGAAACAGCTTTAAAAATATCTCAGTTATAAGCTTACCTGAAAATAGGTCCGAGACTGAAAAATCCTCTTTCTTCGTGACTACGTTCGGTTCGCCCTTTATGCCGACAAGCAGCGCCGTCTCTTTGATAGCATCCTGCAAGGTGCCGATTTTATCCACAAGCCCGGCCTTCAACGCCTGACGCCCCGTAAATATCCTTCCATCGGCCAGGGCCTCTGCCTTCTCTATAGGCATCTTCCTGCCGCTTGCCACTGCCTCTACAAACTGATGGTGTATGTCGTCAAGCAGCCCCTGAAACATTGCCCTCTCCTCTGGCCCTAGCCCGTGATATAACGAGCCCATATCCTTGTATTTGGCACTTTTTACTACTTCCCTTTTTACGCCCAGCTTGTCCATCAGGTCGCTTATATTAACTGTCTCCATGTAAGCCCCTATTGAGCCTGTCACTGTGGCTGAGTTTGCCATTATCCTTGTGGCTGGCGCGCTGATGTAATATCCACCGGAGGCGGCCACTGAACCCATTGATACTACTACTTTTTTCTTTGCATTTGTCTTTTTCACTTCTTCATATATCTCCTGTGAGGGTACTACTGCCCCCCCAGGGCTGTCTACACTTAACACTATTGCCTTTATTGAAGGGTCTTCCCTGTATTTCTTCAACTCCTTTATCGTATCTTTTGACGACATGATCACACCTTCAACCTTTATCAGCGCTATTTTCTCGCCTATTGGGATGCGCTTGCCCATCAGTGTCAACGCAAGACTTACAACGACGAGAAATATAAACAGCCCTATAAAGAAAAAGACTATTTTCTTCATTACTCGTCTTTTGTCTCTGGTGAGTCGCGCTCTTCACGACGCCTTGAATCCCTTGAATCTCTTGAATCCCTTGAATCTAGGGCAGCAACCATGCTCAACCCTATTTTCCTTTGCTCGAAATCCAGCTTGATTATCCTTGCCTTTACCAGAGCGCCTTCTACATAGTCCTCACCGGTATTTTTAACTATCTCTGAGGCATAGACCAGCCCTTCAACACTGTCCTCTATCTCTACGAACAGCCCGTATTCGCTTACACGGAGTACTTTGCAGTTGACATCGCTGCCTATTTTAAACCTCTGCGGTATCTCGTTTGTCCATGGATCAGGCTTAAGCTGCTTTACGCCAAGCAGCATCCGCTTTTTGTCCGGCTCGAGGTTCAACACCACAGCCTCTACCTTTTGTCTTAATTTAAACACCTCTGATGGGTGCTTAATGTGCTTTGTCCAGAATATATCAGATATGTGAATAAGGGCATCTACCCCCTCCGGCATTCCCACAAATACGCCAAAATCTGTTATTGTCCTTACCTTGCCTGTCACCTTCTGACCCACTGCGTAGCGCTCGGCGACAAGCTCCCACGGTTTTGGCTTCAACTGCTTAATGCCCAGAGATATACGCCTTTGATTATTCTCTATTTTTAGAACCACGACATCGACTGAGTCGCCAATCTCCAGATACTTCGACGGATGACCCGGGCGGGCAGACCAATCAAGCTCTGACACATGTACAAGCCCCTCAACGCCCTCCTCCAGCTCAATAAATGCGCCGTAGTCAGTTATGCCGACTACTTTACCTGTTACCGTCTTGCCCTCGGCGTACCTGGTCTCTATATCCAGCCACGGGTCGGACTTCTTTTGTTTGTAGCCCAGCGTGACCTTCTCCGAGTCCTGGTCATACTTCAGCACAAGGACTTCCACCTCGTCTCCAACGTTGAAGTAATCTGCCGGGTGGTTTATCCTGCCCCATGATATATCCGATATGTGCAGGAGACCGTCTATTTCGCCTAAATCTATAAATACCCCATAGTCAGTTACGTTTTTCACCGCACCCTTTACCACCATACCCTCTTTGATATTCAACAGGGTCTGTGACTTCTTCATTTTCTTCTCTTCTTCTACCACTGCACGGCGCGATACTATTACGTTATTTAACTTGTTGTTCAGCTTTAACACCTTAAAACGGCACTGCTGCCCGACAACATCGTCCACTGCCCTCAGCGGCTTAACATCGTAGTGCGAGCCGGGCAGAAATGCCTTCACCCCGCCTATATCTACAAAGAAACCGCCCTTTGTCCTTTCCACTATCTTGCCGTCTACGATTGCCCCCTCGTCGAATGACTGCTGGAGCATTTTTTGCGTCTTCAGTATCTTGGCCCTGCTCTTGGACAGCGTTATTGTCCCTTCTGAGTCCCTTATTGAGGATACAAGGACCTCTATGTCGCTGCCTTCTTTCAGCTCCCTGAGTTCATCCTGCGTAAAATCATCTATAGGTATAAACCCCTCTGACTTATAGCCTATGTCAACGACAATGGCATCGGTCTTTTTCGATATGACCTTGCCGGTCATTATCATACCGGCCTCGATGCTTCGAAACGTCCCTGCGTATAATTGTTCCAGATCGCTATTTTGAACTTCCATTACCTGTCTTGCCCCCTATATGATTAATTCTTTCTATTATCTCCTGTATTATCCAATCGGGCGTTGAAGCACCCGCAGTTATTCCGACATGTTCGACGCCGTCAAGCCAACTTTCCTGCAGCTCCTCAGCCGTCTCTATGTGATACGTACACACCCCCATCGACTCGCACTGGTTGGCAAGCTGCGTGGTGTTGGCGCTGTTTTTCCCGCCGGCTATTATCATTATATCAACATTGCCTGACATCTCATTTGTCTCTTTCAATCTCAATGCCGTTGAGTTACATATTGTATTATACACTTTAATCTCTTTTATTTTATCTACTATGTTTGAAAGCAATCTCTTCAGGGCATCCACAGGCTGTGTTGTCTGCACTACTACGCCGACACGCGGCTTTAATCCATCAGGGATTTCCCCATCTTTCACCACGTACACATCGCTTCCTGCATAGCTCATTATGGATTTCACCTCAGGGTGATGTCTGTCACCCAGGATGATCACCTGATAGCCTTCCTCGCGTAACAGTTTAGCATATTGCTGTGCCTTTTTTACAAAGGGACATGTTGCATCTATTACTTCTATACCCATATCCTGCATTTTCTCATATGTTTCAATGGGAATTCCGTGTGTCCTTATTATTACAGATTTCATTGCCTCAGATGGCTCCTCCACATCCTCTATCCCCCGCTCCTTTAACTTTGCCACTACCTGGGGGTTGTGGATTATAGGGCCTAACGTATATACGCCGTCCTTGTTGGAGGCCATATCAAACGCCATGTTTACTGCCCTCTTGACGCCAAAACAAAATCCGGCCATCTTTGCCACTGTTATTTTCATATTTAATAATAATTCCTTTTAAATCCATTAATAAAGAACTGGATTCCTGCTTTCGCAGGAATGACAGACATAGAAAGGTTTCCTACAAAAAGTTTGTCATTCCCGCGAAAGCGGGAATCCAGAAAACTAACTGCCTGTATTAACCTCATAGGCATTCCTTCAACATCTTCTGTATTGTTTCCTCTATCGAGAGGTTTGTTGTGTCTATCTCTATGGCATCGGCTGCCCTGATGAGCGGTGCGATTGCCCTTGCAGTGTCGCGGGCGTCTCTTATGGCAACATCGGCAATGGCTTCTTTTTGCGTCACGTCAGCCTTTTTTTCTTTTAACTGCTTATATCTTCTTTGGGCGCGCACTTGTTCGTCAGCAGTTATATAAAATTTCTTCCACGCATCGGGGAACACCACAGTTGCCATATCTCTGCCTTCAGCAACAATATCAACTGAGAGACCGGCGTTCCTTTGTATATCAAGCAGGTAGTCTCTTACGGGTTTTCTCGCCGAAAAGATGCTTGAGAAATGCCCCGCCTCAGGCGTCCTGATTTCCACTGATACGTCCTCAGTATCCAGATACACAGCCGCATTTTTATATTCTATCGATGTGTCTCTCAGGACAGTGGACAGCGCGGCATCATCTGAGGATTGGTTAAGCCCGGAGCGCGTCAGCTTAAGCGCCACCGCCCTGTACAGAGCGCCCGTGTCCAGATAATCGAACCCCAGGCGCGCGGCAAGTGTACGTGCCACAGTGGATTTGCCTGAGCCAGCCGGACCGTCTATCGCTATCACCTTTTTCCTGCCGTTTGTACTTGTCATTAATGTGTAAGCCCCTTAAGGATATCGTAAAAGTCAGGGTATGAAATCCCTACGGCCTCAGTACCGTTAATCACCGATTCACCCTCAGCCGATATGGCAGCAATTGACAGCGCCATCGCTATTCTGTGGTCGCCGTAACTTTGCAGATTGTTACTGCCTCTAAGTTCAACAGGGCCTTCTATAGCAACGCCGTCGTCGTATTCCTTTATTTTTGCACCCATTTTCCCTAATTCCGTTGTCATGGCTGAAATCCTGTCAGATTCCTTTACGCGCAGCTCTGAAGCGCCCCTTATCTGTGTCACACCTCCGGCACGAGTGGCCAGTACGCAGAGTATAGGAAACTCGTCTATCAGCGACGGGATGTCCTCTTTAGACAGGGTTATGGGGCTGAGTTTGTCTGTATACTTACAGAGCAGGCTGCCAACCGGCTCACCAGAGAGTTCCCGCCCATCAAGCACCTGCACATCTACGCCCATCTTTTTTATCACATCTATAAATCCTGTCCGCGTAGGGTTTAATCCAACGTCTTTTATCAACAGTTCGGAGCCTTCGACCATCAATGCCCCGGCAATAAAAAATGCCGCCGAGGATATATCGCCTGGGACTGTTACATCGCATGGGGAAAGCTCAACGCCGCCTTTTACGGTTATTTTGAGGTCATCTACACATACATCTGCCCCATATGCCTTTAACATCGTCTCAGTATGGTCGCGGGATTTGACTGGTTCTTCGATTACCGTCTCACCGTCGGCAAAAAGCCCGGCCAACACAATTGCAGACTTTACTTGTGCTGAGGCCACAGGCATTTTATATGTTATTGCCTTTAAGCCGCCTCCGGTTATTGACATTGGGAGATACCTGTTAATGTCTCTTGCAGAAATCATGGCGCCCATTTCATGCAGCGGCCTAATTACTCTGCCCATCGGTCTGCCTCTGAGGGACTGGTCTCCGGTCAGGACAGAAAAAAATCTGCATCCAGAAAGCACACCCGCCAGCAGCCTTGTCGTAGTACCTGAGTTGCCGCAGTCTATTACGTCTGGCGGCTCTTTCAACTGCCCGGGGGCGTCTATTGAGATCGAACCGTCCGGCATTTCCTCGATTTCAACCCCCAACATTCTAAAGGCGTTTATTGTGGAGTTAGTATCCCCTGCCCTCAGAACGTTGCTCACCATAGATTTACCATAGGCCAGTGATGAGAAAAACACCGCCCTGTGGGATATGGACTTATCAGGTGGAGGTGTCATCTCGCCCCTGAGTGCCCTATGTTTTTTCAATGTTACACTATTTATTTTCATTATTTGTGTTGTTTCTTTCGTCTCTCAGTTGTTTTCGCACTTCTACTGATTTCTCGAATTCGTGTGTGAGCGATGTCCAGTCTAAATCATTTATATAAGCCATTATATTCTCAAGCTGTCGTGTATAGGCAAACAGGTGGGCTAGTATATTGTCCTTATTTAATATACAAATATCCCTCCATATCTCTGCTGAACTCATAGCGATGCGCGTCGTATCCATGAAGCCAGGCCCTGAGTAACTAAAAAAACCGGGGTTTAATTTCTGTACGGTATTTACGAGGGCATACGCCGCGATATGAGGCAGGTGGCTGATGGACGACAATATCTCGTCATGCCTTTCCGGAGAGAGTATCTCTACTTTGCAGCCAAAGCGCTCCCACATGGTGATTATTGTCTGATAGGCGGACTTTTTGGTGTTGCGAGTTGGGGTGATTATGCACTTAGCCCCTATGAAAATACCAGGGTCTGCCGCATCAAAACCCGACTTATCGTTGCCAGCTATAGGATGTGCGCCAATGAAGGCCACACCTTCCGGCATGGCGGACTCCATCTCATAAACCAGGGCGCCCTTTACACTTCCAACGTCAGAGACTATCGCACCGACCTTTAGATACGGGGCAATCTCACCGGCTATCGGCTTAAATGCACGCACCGGTGCGGCAAATATGACAAGGTCTGCACCCTCGGCCAAATCCCTCAGATTCAGTGCATAATCATCTATTATGCCCCTTGCTCTGGCATTTTTCAGATTCGTCTCATTTCTTCCGAAACCGCATATCTTCTCTGTTAGTCCATGCCTTTTCATGGCGAGAGCCACCGTCGCCCCTATCAGACCGACGCCGATTATCGCCGTTTTTTCAAAAAACAAAATTTATTTTTCCTCACAGTGATTTCTATATTTCCCTTCCCACGGCGGTTGCTACCAGCCGTAAACTCTTTACCAAATCATCAAACACATCGGGCTTCAGCGACTGTTCTCCATCGGAACATGCCTCTTCGGGCTTCGTATGCACCTCTATTAACAGACCGTCAGCGCCCGCTGCTACTGCCGCAAGGGACATCGGCTTCACTAAGTCCCATCTGCCTACCGCATGTGACGGGTCTACTATAATTGGCAGGTGTGTCAACTGTTTAAGTACGGGAACGGCGCTGAGGTCTAGCGTGTTCCTTGTTATTGTCTCAAATGTCCTTACGCCGCGCTCACAGAGTATTACCTTGTGATTGCCCCTTGACATTATGTACTCGGCGGCCATCAGCCATTCCTTTATCGTTGCCGAGAGACCGCGCTTTAACAGTACCGGTTTATCTACCATGCCGACTTCAAGCAACAGCCTGAAGTTTTGCATATTGCGCGTCCCTATCTGGATTATGTCTGTGTACTTGAGCATCAGGGTCAAATCCCTCGGGTCCATCAGCTCCGTAACTATAGGCATACCGGTGAGTTTCTTTGCCTCAAGCAGTATCTGCAGCCCATCTTCACCCATGCCCTGAAACGTATAGGGCGATGTACGCGGTTTAAACGCCCCGCCTCTGACAAAGGACGCCCCGCTTTCTTTGACCTTCTGCGCTATTGTCAGGAGTATATCGCGGCCTTCTATCGCGCAGGGACCGGCTATTATGTGTATCTTGTTTCCGCCTATCTTCAGACCTTCAACATCTATTACCGTATTATCCTTTTTAAAGTCCCTGCTTGCCAGCTTATACGGCTTCACTATTCTCATCACCTCGTCTACACCGGACATTGCCCTTACTGAGTCAACCTCCTCCTCAGGGATTTTTGATGTATCGCCGATTACGCCGATTATAGTCCTCTCTGTTCCCTTCGATATATTTACAGAAAGCCCCTTCGTCTCAAGCCGCTTTTGTATGTTATCTATCTCGTCCTGTGTAGATGATTTTTTCAGCACTATTATATCCATTTACAATACCTCCCTGAGTGTGCGTATAAACTCTTCGTTTTCCGGGGGCAAACCGATTGTTACCCTGATAGTGGTAGTGTCTGCCGAACCCATAGGGCGTACTATCATGCCCAGTTTCAATAGCCTATTATATATTTCCACCGCATTTTTTTTTAAGTCCATATAAATAAAATTTGTGTGTGACGGGATAAAATCTATCCCAAGCGCCTTCAGCTCCTTGTAGAGATATGCCCTGCCCTCAGCGTTTATCTCTACGGCGCGCCTGATGTGTTCAGTGTCCCTGAGCGCTGCAATGGCGGCCTTTTGCGCCAATGTCGAGGTATTAAACGGCTCGCGTATCTTGTTCATTGCCCCTGTTATCCGGCTTTTGGCTATGCCATAACCTATTCTCAGCCCGGCAAGCCCATATGCCTTTGAAAATGTCCTCAGAATAAGTATCTCCTTGTTGTCTCTGAAATGCTCCATTGACTCAGGAAACCAACCGCCTCCATTACCGCTTGCGGCATACTCATAATATGCCTCGTCCATTATTACCAGTATATTATCAGGCAGCGCCCTGAAAAACTCCCGCATCTCATCTTTCGTTACAATTGTCCCTGTGGGGTTATTTGGATTAGCTATGCAGATTATCTTTGTCCTGCCTGTGATTTTCGCTGCCATCGCCTTTAGGTCAAGCCGGTAGTCCGTTGTAAGTGGTACTATAACAGGGACACCTCCGGCCTTTGCCGACGATATATAATAAACGACAAAAGAGGGATTCCCCATTATTGTCTCATCCCCGGGCTCCTGAAACGCCCTGACAGCAATATCTATCAGTTCGTTTGAGCCTTGCCCTACGATGACCTCATCTATCTCGACGCCGTGCTGTTGAGCCAGCGCAGACCTGAGTTCATATGCCCCGCCATCGGGGTATCTGTGAAGTGTGCCCACATGTTTAGCAATCTCATCAACCGCCAGCGGCGACGGCCCCAATGGGTTTTCATTTGATGCAAGCTTCACAGAGCGGCTGATGCCAAGCTCCCGCTCCAACTCTTCTATAGGCTTGCCAGGTACATATGGCGCTATGTTATCAACATACTGCGGCACTTTAAGCAACGCCTTTTCTTACCTCCTTTAGAATGTCCTGAGACCCCAGGGCGCGATTTATCTCTCAATGGTTTCCACGTGGGGATACGACCCCAGAATCTTAAGATATACGCTGTGCTTTCTTACTTCCTCAAGGGCCTTTTTTACCTTCTTGTCCTCTATGTGGCCTTCCATGTCGGCAAAGAATATGTAATCCCATGCCTTTTTCTTTGACGGTCTGGATTCTATCCTCGTAAGGTTTATTCTTTGTTTCTTAAACGGTGACAATATCTCGTGAAGGGAGCCGGGCTGGTCTTTTGCCGTAAACATAATTAGTGTCATGTCGTTGCCGGTACTGCCACGTGCCTCCCTAGAAATCACAAGGAATCTGGTAAAGTTGTCCTTAACGTTTGCTATATCTTTTTCTATAATGTTCAAGTCGTAAATCTTAGCAGCCAGTCCGCTGCCAATGGCTGCAGCGCCTTTCTCTTCCGCTGCTATGGCCGCAGCCTGCGCTGTGCTTCCAGATTCAAAGATTGGTACGCCAAGCATATGTCTCTCAAGCCACTTGCGGCACTGTGCTATTGGCTGAGGATGGGAGTATATCTTTTTTATCTCCCCGTCAGCGGACTTTGACAGCAGGTGGTGGTTTATCGACAGCAGTATCTCAGCATATACCTTTAAGTTATAATCAACGAACATGTCAAGCGTATAGTTTACTGCGCCTTCGTTTGAGTTTTCTATGGGCACTACTCCAAAGCTGGACTTGCCGGATTCTACCTCCTCGAAGACCTCCCTGATGCTGTCTTTGGAGATGTACCTGCATGTGGAGCTGAAATATTTTAAAGCGGCCTGATGGGTGTAGGTTGCCTGCGGTCCGAGATAGGCAACTGTCATAGGCTGCTCCAATGACAATGTAGCGCAGAATATCTCTTTAAAAATCGTCTTTATAGCATCATTGGGAAATGAGCCGGTATTGAGTTTCTGCAGCCTCTCAATCAGTTCTGTCTCTTTACTGGGACTATATAGTTCGGCCTTTGCGTCCACATCGGCAACAGCATTGGCTATCTCAGCAACCACCTCAACACGCTTGTTGAGCAGCATGATTATCTGCTCGTCGATTTCATTGAGCTTAACCTGATAAGGGTCAGGCGCAACCTGCTCCTTATCAGGATTTAATTTAATCGGCCACATATTGTTTATCCCTAAGATATTTATAGTTGTTATCCCATCCCGTGTAAATTATTCCGTGTACTGTACAATCAGTAGATTATATAAGCTAACAGATTTCGTGTCTATTATTCAACCACTTTTTGCCAGATTTTTGCCAGATTTTTATCAGGGCAGAAAAATATTTGCTGCAAAGCGCCTTGCGCACGAACTCTATGCAATATCCTTACGCTGGTGGATGAGACTGGCAAATGCCTCTCGTAAGACAGGTACGTTGGTAAAGAGCGCCTTAAACGCCTTTCTCTCAACGGTGAGGACATCGACTGGAGTTACCGTACGCACTGAGGCGCTTCGTGGTCTGTCGTGCATCAGCGCCCCCTCACCAAAGCAGTCTCCTATTGTAAGACTCCCTACTGGTTTTTGGTCAACGCCTTTTAGAACCACCGCATCACCGCTTAATATAACAAAGACCTTGTCGCCCGGGTCACCCTCGTGAAATATCATCTCACCCGGCTCAAAGTGCATTTTTGATATATTCTCTGTGGGGTCAAGGTTAATATTGACAATATCAAGCGGTACGAAGAAATCCAGTATCCAGTCAAATGCCACACGAATCTTTCTCACTGTGCCGGGCAGCTTTGACCAGTAGACAAATCTCCACATCATCCAGCCCAGCAAACCTGAGACCTTTATGCCCAGCACTACACCGGCGGCTGAGTGATGACCAAGCGCGCCCATCATCCCGAGGTCTTTAAACGAAAACGGTTTTTTAGGGCTGCCGTCGATTTCGGCGATTATGTTTTTGGCAAGGCGCCTCCCTTCGCGCACGGCAAACTGTGCGGTTGGCGGGCATGGCTTGTTGGTGTTATTGTCCATAATATATGCACAGTCACCCAGTGCCCAGATATTAGGCAGCTCTGTAACGGCAAGGTATTGATTTACAACAATTCTGCCGCGTTCTTTTTTTAGTGGCAGCGCCTTTAAGACTGCCCCCGGCGCCCCGCCAATAGTGGCTACGACTGTCTTAGTCGGTATCACGGTGCCGCCCCTAAGGACGGCCTCATCGGATGTCACGGCCTCAATAAAGACGTTTAGTCTGATGTCTATCTTTTTTCCCTTTAATATATTGTACGAGTAATCACTTAGTGAAGGCGGGAATTCAGGCAATATCCTTTCGTAGCCGTGAAGGAGGACCATTGTAATATCTTCGTCTTTGATATTGTTGTACCTCAGGGCGGCCCCGCGCACATAGTCGTTCATTTCACCAATCGCCTCAACCCCTGAAAACCCACCGCCTGCTACGACAAACGTCAGCATCTTACGCCGTTTAGCCTCGTCTTTTTCTGTATCTGCATGTTCAAGCAGATTAATGATATGATAACGCAGAATCAGTGCATCGGCTACACTTTTGAAATGAAGCCCGTGGTCAGAAAGCCCACGCACGATAGAAAAATTATCTTCGAGACCCAGGGCAAGGACAAGGTGGTCGTATGGGATTTCGTTTTTAACGGAGGACGAATTAACAGATGTGATTACGACTTTTCTATCGAAATCTATATGTTCAACGCCCTGGACATAGAGATTGATTCGTGGGCAGAGATCACGAATGGCAATAGAGACATCAAGCGGTGAGAGATTCCCTGAGATAACCTCACCAAGCATGGGGGTATACACGGTGTAGTTTTCCTTGTTGACCATAGCGATTTCAAGGTCGTCAGACGGGCGCTTCTTTAGGGCCTTACAAAGCTCCATCGCCGTGTAAATGCCGCCAAAGCCGCCGCCAAGAATGAGTATTCTGGTCTTTTCCATAGAGTTCACCACCTTTGAGTCGCGCTCTACGCCACCGCGTATGTTACAAGCTTGAAATTTTGCTTACAGGAATCTATCACATAGTGTGTGATATTGTCAATTGGGACGCCGCAGCTGTCTGGTTTTACTACTATATTATTTTTGGAATGAATTTCCACTTAACCGACTTTTTATAATCTAAATAATTCTCATCAAGTGACAGGTGTCTTTCTTCCGTTATTGCTCTTAACACATATATCAGCGTAAATCCCAGCAATATCCCGAAACTATACTGAGACAGAAATATGCCCTGCAAAAACCAGACGATAATTTTTGCTGTATATGCCGGATGCCGGACATACTTATAGGGACCATGCTTTACAATCCCTCTGTTGGTGAGATTTGATGACTTGGCCCCCAGCGTAATTGACGCCCATGCAAATATACCCCATAATATAGTTATCAGACCAATAATAATATTTACTACCCACCGGGGATATGTCATATCAATAATCCCGTAGTCGAATATCTTAAACGATAGTTGATTAAAGGGCGGGTAACACCACAGACATACAATCCAGCCTATTGCTGTAGGCTCGGCTGATTTGATTTCATTTTTGAGCATCTTTGACTCGATTATATAACCAAAAGAAAATACCACAGTATCTATGTAAATAAATAATGCCGTGAGATATTCATTAATGGCCGCATATCCCCAATGAAATCTCATCGTAAGATTATTTTGATGTATTGTGTTATTAATAACCCATGAAGTAAGATATGGGATATAAAATAATTTAATCATATATGTCAGCATTCCTAATTTGCTGTACTTATTCCAATATACAGTTTTATTAATAAATATCCCTGGCACTGAGCATATGCTTCTCAGCAGTGATACATACTTGTCCTGGTCAATTGCCTTGTTATTATCGTAATAATACAGGTATGGGAAAGTCACAACAAGGCACACCACCATATATAAATCAACAAAGTACTGAAAGAAATAACTATAATTACTGCCTCTGAAGTTATTAAGTGCAATCGTTGCTAAATAATGATAGCTATAGTTATTTATATAATTTAGTGTAAAACCTAAGAATAAATCGATATTTTGCAGGAGATAATATGAAAATGTAATCAGAAACATGCGGCTGGCATATCTCGTTAGTGTGACAGCCTTAGGCATTAAATTAAAACATATAACGCATAAGAATAAAGCTGAGAGCAAAAGGAGTACATAGGGTGGAACTGTCCCGCGGTGGCTGTTTAAACTGCCAACATTAATATATCCCTTACACAGCGAAGTACTGTGCTTGGCGTAGCTGATGTCCTCTATATATGCAAAATATGGATATTTATTTTTTAAGCCTGTTGTCAGCGATTTAACTTTATATAGTGCATATTCTGATGACAATGTCCTTGACATCACGACTAACTCATCAGGCAGTATTAGTTTAACACTGTGCGGATTAGAGGATTTTACCTTGATATAGCCTGAGTTTTTAATATTGACGGACTCAGCAGTACAGGTATCATCTGCTGGACTATTTTCCAGATAATTAAAGAGTGCTGCATGTTTCAGGGAAAGGACTCGGCCTTCGTTTAAATAGCTGACAACTGCGGTCAATGGATATGTGCCCTGCACTGTTGGGGTGGTTACAGGAAACTGATGAGTAAGTGTCTCTTGCGGCATAATTCTTCTCTTATATGAATAACGATATCTTTCGTGGTTTAAGTCTATATAAATATCTTCAACAAAGACTTCGATTTTGGAGTTATTTTCTATATTTACAGTTACAACGTTATCAACACTGTAGTGGGAGAGTGTGAGTTTAACTTCGTCTGAAAAAACATCTGTCGGCGCCAGCAATACAATTATTATGCTGAAAATTATACAGATCCTAAGTACGATAAGCAATACCTCATAAGCCCCACGCCAGGGCAATTGCATTAGAAACTTGCAACAGTAACTTCCTCTCCTGGATTCCCGCTTTCGCGGGAATGACAGAATAAAAATATGGGAATGATAGACAAAGCTTGAACAATTGAATACCTAAATATAGCATTTCCTTCTCTTTTTGTCATTCCCGCCTCTTTTTGTCATTCCCGCGAAAGCGGGAATCCAGGAAACCATCGGTCAGAGCCAAAAGTATAGGCAATTCCTGCCTGATTTTTCAAATGCGTTTGCCTTGCCCCCACGCCCGGGTACATACGCCAGGGCGTAAGAGTAACCATTACGTTAAAACATTACCTGAACGCCGGTGGTCAGAAACCATGTGGTCTTCATCTGCAATCCGTTGAGGTATTGATATACCGGGATGCCGCCCTCAACGCCGACACTAAATGGCCCCTTAGAGAAACTCAACCCCAGGATAGTGTCCAGACGCTGCCCGCCGTAGTTGGACGTTACGGCATCTGGCATGGAGGCCCCGGTGATTATCTTGGCTATCTCTGAGTCTTCTCCTTTGATTTTGCCTGAGTTATTATATGTCAGGCGAACCCACGCGGAGGCAGGCCCGAAGGCACGCTGAAGCCATGTCATCGCCTGAAAACTATCACCGTACCTCCAGCCGTTGCTGTTGCTGCCTGGGTGCCAGGTGTACATCGCCTGTCCGCCGTAGTTCCAGCTCCCGTCGTCTGTGGTTAGGGAAAATGTAATTGCTGGTTTCAGGTCAAAAGTCCCGCTGCCAAGTTGCATATCGTAGGGGGCGCGATAAACCGTGCCCATCATTGTTGTAACCTGAGTGATGCTGCCGGTAGGGATACTTAATCCAAGACTTCCAGTGAAATATTTACTGAGCTGGTATATGCCTCTTACCTCAGTATCTCCGAAGCCGCTTGTTTGCATTGGGGCGTCGGTTGATAAACCGGTTTTCATCGAACCGCCTGAATTTGATGAGCTGCCAGATGAGCTACTTGATGAAGAGCTGCTGCTTGACATTGCAGCTAGTGGGCTGTGTACATGTCCACTTGAAGAGCTGCTGCTTGATGTACTACTTGATGAGGAGCTACTGGACGAAGAGGACGAAGAGCTTGATGAGCTGCTGCTTGACGTACTGCTTGAAGAGGAACTGCTTGATGAGCTGCCAGAGGAACCAGATGAACTAGTTGATGCGCTAGTCGTCTCCGGCCCCATATCCATCAGCATACCCATTTTTTTTGTCTGATAACTACCCATTGCCATCACAGTAAATTTATCAGTAACTCCATACATAGCCATCAGCATTTGCATAGTCATAGTCATGCGGGTAGGGATCATCATATAACTATATGGCGTGTTTCTCTTGTAACCCACATCAGCCGTTTTGACGTTAGAGTTGCCAGCCTTCAGGCCATTCATGTTCATGTACATAAACCTGTAATTGACCATCCACATACCGGCGGGATGGGTATGATACACATCGTCGCCAAAGGCTGGGTTAAATGTGAGTTGAGCGCCCGGCCCCATGTCCATGTGCTGCATATCATGACCGCTGTGTGCGTAATGTTCACCTGAATGGGCATTAGCTGTGCTGGTCTTGCCAATGGCTGTGTCGAATGAGGCTATCTCCCCACCGTTTTCAACAAAATATTTGGCTGCATCTTCTTTTTTAGCAAAGGCAAATTTTGCCACATGACTCATAACACCCTCTTTAGTTCCACCTACTATCCAAAAGGCCGTCCTTGCGTCGATAAGTCCTTTTGTAACATAATCGGACGCATTAATTGATTCGATTTTCGCATCCGGGTGTTTTTTGATATAATTTACGACACAATTAAGACAGCACAAGTCCACCGTAGTGCCGTCGTTAAGGACAATCTGCATACGGCTTTGGGCATCTGGCTGCATCCCGCACACGACGCAATGCCCGTCTGTGTCACTGACGGCAGATTCAGCAGCCGCTGTGCTAAACACTAAACATGCCGCAAGAATAACAAATATAACCTTCATTAAAAATCTCCCTGAATATAGTAATCAAGCCTCCCCCCAAGGGAGGTTTATACACAACTGTATTTCAGAGTGCCGGTTAATTTTCTGGCGGGTAGTATAGTTCGACTGGTGTGGAGCTGAGTTTGAAGAAATTATTTATTTGATATTGGAATCTGGTTGAATTCAATGCGGTGAGTTCAAAGGGCGGTTCATGTGGGTAAGACATATCCACATTATTAGAAATCTTAAAGCCGAATGGACTGCATACGTTTAAGCTGCAAACCACAGGCTTATCCATACTATAGGAGATATTCACAGGTGATGACAACAAAGAAACTATGAGACATGTTAATATCACAACGGCTGACAACCTAATGGCAAGTGTTAAAATTCCCTCGTCACCGGTCAAAGTTCGTAAACCCATCATAAATGATTCAGCCCTCACACTCATGATGTTGATTAGAGCATTTTTCTCAGGAAAAAAACAAGGGGGGATGCTCAGGGCAAACTCATTTGGAAGTTTAGGCAAAAATTGCCTATATTTTTAACTCCGACCGATGCTTTCCTTGATTCCAGCTTTACCGTGAAAATCCTAATAGACTAAGACACAAAACTCCCCTTCCCGTCTTTTGACAGTTTTTTTTGCCGTAATAGTGGCTCTCCCGTAGATTAATAAATCATCTGGCAAACCTTAGTCCCATGAATCGTATTTATTCTTGATATCCAGAACCTCCGCGGCAGACTCATGCCAAAAAAAAATGGGGGGCTGGTTTTCGATTATGACACAGTCTGTTCGCTGGAATGACAGACATAAAAAAACTTAGCGAGTTTGCCCTGGTATGGCAGCTGCTAATAGCCGATTAGATTTGGTTTTCCGCCTGGGCCAGTTGTACTGTCGTCGGAGCAATAATAACCAACCATATTGCGCTTAGGAAGCGTAGTGCCCTGAAAACAAGCCATCGGTAACGACAGACAATCTACGCCGGATGTCATTGTGGCCAAAGCAGATGTCCAGCTTATTCTTGCCCCATAAGAACAATCCACACAGGTATCGTTTGCTATATTTAAAGAGGTATTATCGCTTATAGTGCCATTGTCACTGGCAGTGGAATTGTCTTGCAGCTTGGAGTAAACCCGCTGCTTACTAAAGGTGAGCATTGCAGTTCTACCCTTTGGAATGGTGAATGTTGAGGGAAGCTCATAAGGTATTTGTGTTGCCGTCTGTTGTGCGTTACTCAAAACGACTAAGCCGTCTGCCGTGGCTTTGTCAGTAGAAAAATTAGCTATCATACAATAGACAACAGCGCTGCTAGATGTGTGCAGATAAGGAAAGCCGTACGTAACATTGTGATAACCTGAGAATCTGGCCTTAAGTGTTGCATTTGACCTCAGAGTTATAGAACATGTACCATTGTCTGAGACGCTGTCACAATCTTGCCAGAAAAAGAACCTTGACGCATTATCGGCAACTGGGTACAACGCTATAGACTGATTTGAATTATACGTTGCCGTGCCGGTAGTAGAACTCCACGTAATAGAACCTACAGAAGGAACTATTGTTCCTGAGCCAAACCCTGTCTTTTTAACCGTAAGTACATATGTACTCGAACCACCGTACGTAAGTGTCAGGGTCTTATTATCTGAGCTAAAGGTATAAGCACATGTGCCATTGTCCGATACGGAATCACACCCTGACCAACTCTGAAATGACGAACCCAAACTCGGTTGAACATAGTAATAGACTGTATCATCTATAGTACCGGTTGTTGTTCCTGTGCTGCCAGACCAGGTTATTGTGCCGGAGGAGGGAGTTATAGTACCACCGCCAGTGCCTGAGACAGCTATATAAAGCGTATAAGTCGAAGTAGCCCTTGCGTAAAGTGGCAATATCACAGCAAAACCCAGCAAAAGTACAATTTTCAATATTGGTTTTATTATCGGCAAAAACCTCTTTTTCACTTGCTAATTACCGCATCCTCTTTAAACACTGCCGCTCCCTTGTTGTTGTACCGCCATTGTAAAAATGGTTAATACCCTATAACATTCTTTGTATTTCCCGGACCTGTGGTGCTGTCGTCCTCACAAATATAACCCACCAAATTGCGCTTAGGATACGTATTTCCCTGGAAGCAGGTCATTGGTAATGTCTTGCAATTGACGCCGGTGGAGCCGGTTGATGAAAAACGCAGCGTACCGCCATATGAGTTGGCCGTACCAGTGTCTGCAGAAAGGTCAACTACTTGAGTACCGCTGTCAACAGTTATGGTTTGGCCTCTGAAAGTAATGAGTTGTGTCTTACCCTTTCCAACGTTATTAATCGATGGAAATGTCCTTGCCGTTTGTGATGCCTGGCTTGTGGCGTTTGCCATAACCGTAAATGTACTTGATGTAACATCATCAGTGGAAAAATTCGACAACATACAGTAGACTTCAGAGCCAGATACTGTCGTCAAATATGGCATATAATAATAAACGTTAGTTGTCCCTTCGACAACATCCGTGCCGCTCATATAAAAGGCAATCGATATACATAGTGCCAAAACTAACATAAAAAGTTTCTTCATACATGCCCTCCGTAGTCTTTTCGTAATTTATGGCATATGTCAACTGCCAGTATCGCAGATTACGCTTCTACCCATACTAAATATACTATACACAGCACGTTATTGTCAACAAAAAATTATGCGCCCTCTCAAGTTGCACAGCACCAACCTGAAATGTTAATTTACTGATATGGGGAATATTGAGATACTTGACGTATCCGGGGATTTAGGGATTAAGGTACTTGCCGCAACCCTTGAGGATGTGTTCAGCACAGCAGCAATTGGATTTTATTCGCTCACAACCGCCATAGACAGCATTGAGCCTTTAACGACGGTACAAGTAAACGTAAATGAGGATTCTGTTGAAAGGCTTTTAGTCGCGTGGCTTAACGAGCTTATATATCTGCTTGATACGAACGGCTTTATTGGAAATCAGGTAACACTTATGTCATTAGATGACCAGCATATCAGCGCAGAAATCAAAGGTGAGAGCTTTAATCCTGAAAAACACGAAAGTGGTTTCCTGATAAAGGCAGCGACATATCACAATCTGCAACTTGATAAGTCTGACTCTGGCTGGAGCGCAGAAATTATTTTTGACATCTGAGTCATTTGTTCGCAACATAATATTCGGTCAACACCGTCCGATATTCCCATTTCAAACATATAAGGCAGCAACCCGCGTGCCCTAGTTCAGTTGGGCTATGCAAAGCGCTGCCTTAATTTACATCGGCTATCCGCCGTCTATATCACTTCTTTGTCGAAAGCGTCTTGACGAATGCCACTATGTCAGCGATGTTTTCGTCAGTCAACCCGGCTCCGTCAGCTCCAAACGCCGCCATGTGTGTGCCTTCCCTTCCATCTCTTAGCGTAATTGCGAGGAAATCCGTGCTTGCTCCTTTCTGTACGACTGGATTACGCAAGTTAAGCCCTACACCGCCCTCACCCTTTTTGCCGTGACAGCTTACACAGCGTACCCTATACAGCTCTTCACCATGCTGCACGTCAGGCTTATACGGTCCACAATCAAATCCCATAGAGGCAGCGGCAGGTTTATCCTGCATGATGTAATCAGTGATTTTATTAATCTGGTCATCTGTAAGACCAGCAGCAGCTGATTTCCATGCCGTCATCTGTGTCCCGGCGCGTCCCTCTTCTATGATTGTCTTAAGATACTTCTTGTCCACAGTCTTCAAAAATGAAGGATTTGAAATCGATGGAATAGTCCTCTTAAAGACCTCGTCATAGACACTGTCCTTACCGGAGTCATGACAGGAGCCGCAGTATACCTTGTACAAGTACTCACCAGTATTGGGTATATCCAGCCCTTTGCCGTGCCGTCTGTACTTCTTTGGTATCTCTTCTGAGTGCAGTGACAATATGTATGTCGTCAACTGGTCTGTCTCCAGGTCGGTAAAGTCTGACTTCATCTCGCTTGTGGCAACGACATTTCTTGGGTCGTCAAAATGTTCCTTCATCCACGCATACACGGTTTTCTCGCCGGAGATGTTTTTCATCGGGAAATATGCCACAGGCTGTGAGCCTACGCCATCGAGGGCCTTACCAATTACACCGCCAACACCTTCAAGTTTGTGGCAGCCCTTACAGCCTCGCTCTCTGAAAAGTACTTCACCGCCTGCCAGTTTGCTGCCGCCATTTGTCTTCAGCATCTCAGCGTCATGGCAGGAAGCACATGAACTCTCAATATATTTAAGCGGAAGTATAGGCAAATCCCAATGTGTTTCATGTCCAAGTCCGTGTGCATTTTTCATATCTACTGCCCTGCCCTGCCCGTGATGACAGACCGTGCATCCAAACTTGTCAGACGGATGGTTTTTCAAATATGGCCCGCTGTGTGTCTTTAACGGCAGCGGCATTTTTGCCATCGCGGGATTCTCAACGCCCAGATGACAGCTCGTACACCTGTCCACACGCTTCAGCCCGCCAAGATATATCTGTTTGACTTCAATATCCATTGACATGGCCGCCTTTTTAGCCTCGGCGTCCTTGGCGTTAGCTATGGCAAGGTCCCTGTACTCAAGCTGGTATGGTTTCCACTCAGGCGACATCTCGCCCCGAATAAACATCAAAGTGAATACTATCAGCACCACTGCCGATAGGAATATCATCCATGAATAATATCTACCGTGCATAATCCTCCCTCTCTGTTATATAAAGTATTTTTTACTCCCTCTCCCAGCTCTCTCATGCTTCACCCGACAATGGGCCGCAAGCCAGCGTATCACTTCTGACGCCGTTTAAGGCCTCTCTCGTTAAATCTTTGTTAAATACTGTCTTATCAAGACCATACCTTTCACACTCTAACGTGAGTACCGCTTCCACAATCTTTCCGAGGCTTTTATATAATCCTCCTCCTTCAAGACTCTCCAGCTGACGGCAATAATAAAATCCCCATCTTGCAAGGTGGTCTTTCAAAAATTTTCTCTTCGCATCAACCACTATCTCCTCGTGTTCCTTCGAGTTAGTCTCTATGGCATAGATTTCCTTCGATGTCAGAAGCGCCATGAACTCAAGCTCTACTGAGATGTGGTCTACCATCTCCTTGTCATCAGAAGTCTGATTGACACTTAATCCAAACGCCCTGTAAAAACCAGCAATGTCAGCCAGCTCAAATGGCTTTCTCGATATTTTTTCTGTCAAATACTCTGTTTCGTATGGGGATATCTGGCCTCCTAAGTCAAAAAATGTCAAATAGTCAGACCTTACATCGCCAATTGACACCCCATTAAACTGCCCTGAGAAATCACTTACCATATCAAGCGTTTCACCCTCAAAGAGCGCCTCCCTCTCGGAAACTATCCTCTCTATCGCTGACCAGTGAGCCTCATTGGGATATGTTAGTCCTAATGAGGCTAACTTATACAGATATACCAATTCTTCCATCACTATTTCACCAACACTTCTGCCCATGCCGGAGACACTGCCTTACGCCCGCCACTTTCTAAACGGTGACCTTCCCATATGGAAAATGCTACTGGTTTTTTCTCACCAGCCTTGAACTGTACGCTCTCCTTATCGGTTACTGTCATCGGTCTTCTCATAACAAGCGTCCATGTGCCGTTTTGCCACTGTGCATCTGCGGATGTGTTCTCAACGGGCTTAGTCTTTAAGGTGCTGGGTCCCTCTGCCGAGGCCTCTTCTACTATCTCCTTGTGAGCGACGGACAAGGGATTGGCTGCCGCCCTGCCGGGTATAAACATATCCTTCTGGGCCTGCGTCTTTTCCGTGCCAACTCCAGAGACCTTATAGTCAAAGGTGTACATATCTATCGTCATATTCGGATATGCCGTGTTTACTGTTTGAACACCATCGGTCTGGTCTTTTGACCTCCATGCCCTCCAGTACAAAATATGCACTGGCTTTTTTGGCTCACCCATAAAATACTCTGGCAGCGGCTCGGATGCAACAGGAAATTGTATCGCCGCCGCATCTGAAAAATTCGCTATCCTCAGCAAATCATCCTTTGTATCGTCTTTCCATGTCAGCCGAAACGCGATATACTTGCCATCGTTTACAGACTGGACCTGCACCTCTTTCACTCCCACGTCCTTTGGTTTTGGCTCAACTAGAAACTGCCTCTGAAGCGGCTGCTTATACGCCGCAACCCCCTTCCATACCTCGTCGCTTATGCCTACTTTTGAGACATCCACATCCTTGTGAAACGAGGTTATCTCGACAAAGGACTTCTCTTTACCATACGCGCCCTGCACGAATGCAAGCACTATTACTAACACTAAAAATATCTTTTTTCTCATCGTCTTAGCCTCCAAATCCTCTTAAGGTGTATTTTGCCTGTATACTTTAAGCTTTTGATCGAAAAACTCCCTCACATACATAGGCTCCGTTACGGGTACCTTCACTATCTCGTTACCTTTGTCGTCATAACCGTATGCGAGCTTCTCGTCAACCTTAAACGAAGAGAGGGTTTTCTCCATACTGCCGAATAAGACCAGCAGTCCCTTAAGAGCCTGGTCATTGGGTATATTCTTGTACATCTTGACAGCATTGCCAACACCTGGGCCAAACATCTGCTCCATATATGACAGCGGCGCATGTATTGGCGGTATAAAGTATATGTTCGGCTCAGTGCCAAACTGTGGATACAGGGGCAGCGCCAGCTTCCTCACATGTACAAGATAGTCTATTGGATTGTCCTTGTTCGCCTTATCAGGTGTACTCAAATATCCGTGCAGCCTTATCCTTCCGATACAGTTAGTCACGCACTGCGACATCTGACCCTGTTCCATCTTCGGATAACACCCTATACACTTCTCGCTTATCCTCGTCTCGACATTAAACATCGGCTTTTTATATGGACACGCGCGTACACACTCCCTGTAACCACGGCAGCGTGACTGGTCTATTAGGACGATGCCATCTTCCGGCCTCTTGTAAATCGCCTTTCTTGGGCAGGCCGCCAGACATGCAGGATACGTGCAGTGGGCACATGTCCGGGGAAGATAGTACATCCATATCCTGTGGGGCAAGGTAAGCCAGTCGCCCTTGTTCACAGAGCCGGCTATCTCGTCCTCACCAATGTTTGGATGTGACCAGTCCTCGTCTACGGGTATGTGCTGAAGGATTTTCTCATCCTTCTCTGACGCTTCGTACAAGGTCTTGCCTGTGTATTTTTCCCCCTGCCATTCCTGTACACCTAGCTTGGCCAGAATGCCCATGTCCCAGCCTACCGGATAGCCGCCATAGGGTTTTGTCTCAACATTATTCCAGAACATATATTCCTGGCCTTTGCCTGACGTCCATGTAGTCTTACATGCCAGCGAACACGTCTGACAGGCTATGCACTTATTCAGGTCAAAGACCATAGCCCATTGTTTCTTCGGCCTGACCTGCGGATATACATATGACGCATTCCTGCCTAATTGCCAGTTAAATACCTTTCTCATTTGCATCGAGGCTGCTCTCCTTATTTTTTAGTGACTATAAATTTTCCATTTATAAACGCCATCATGGCTTCGCTTTCCATAGTAGGGCGTATGCCGCTCTTTACCGGCCTCCACGGCCCCTTACCATCTATGCCGCCGTCTTCGGCCTTCAGAATCGTAACAAAGCCTTCCCTCGGCGCGCCGTCTGCGCAGTGTATATCAGGTTCAAACCCCTTTCCTATTGTCTGACCAAACATTTCCTTATGCACAAGAGAGTCTGTCAGAAGTGTCGGTCTCAGCCATGCGCGTGTTGTACTCTGGTGGCTTCCATAGCGGAACATCGCCTGATAGTTTGACTCAGGGTTTTTAGCAAGACCGTCCGGTCTGGTCTCATGTCCCTTGACGCTCCCTATAGTTGCAGGATAGACATTGTGCCACATCCTCGTTACCCCGCGCGGCGTACCAGGGTAGTAACGAGCGCGACAGAGAATCCTTGCGACCTTGTAATACTCATCAGTCTTTTTCGCCCCCCTGTATGGACGATCCTCAGGGTCAGCATCAATATAAACATAGTCGCCGTCGTTTACTCCTATCTCTTTTGCGTCCAACGGGTTTATATCGACATACATCTCTGTAACATATGGAATTCTCTTGTCCCGTCTGTACATATCGGCAAACGGTCCAAACCACACGGCAACCAAATCGGTGTCCGACGGCGTCGTATGCGCTCCGTGTCTGTATTTAGGCGTATGCAGGATAAACTTATAGCCCTTGCTCATCAGCGGATGCTTTGTCTGCATCAGCTCCTCTCCTGACTTTTGTATATTTCTTACCTGTCTTGTATCTGTTGAAAGGTCATTTGACGAAAAACCCCAGTCTTCAGGCTTTTTTGGCCTTATGGCGGTATGTTTTTTGCCAACAATTACGTTCGGTTCATAAAATGTCGCATCTATCGGCTCCCTGTAAACAATCATGTTTTCGCCGTGCTGTATCCACTCGTCTTCGTGGCGGTAGAACTCAAGCCTGCCGGACTTCGTATAATACGGCGTACCTTCGTGAACCTGCTCATAGCTGGAGATCCTTGGATATGTACGGCAGTTCATCAGGGCAGGTTTACCGTTTTTGGCGTCCTCCTCAAGCTTCTGTATCGTATTTCCGGCAAGATTGGCCGAGGCATTTATTATCCTCTGGGAGTAAACTTCCATCTTGTCCTCGGTTACAAACTTCCAGTGGTCGGCAAACCTCTTGTCGTTTAACTGTTTTCCCAGCGCTATGGCAATCCCGGCAAGGATATCGACATCGGGCTTTGTATCAAATATTCTGGGAAGCGGTGTCCTCGGATATACCTGCAGAAACGGATTCGTGCAGGAGGCTGTAAAATCATACTTCTTAAACTCCGCAGGTGAGTCGCAGCCATACACTATGTCGGCATACTCACACGAAGCAGTCCACCAATATTCCGCCACTGTTATCATCTCAAAACCCTTCAATGTATTGAATACAACGTCATAGTGGCCCTTGGCATTTCCTATCAGCGAGTTAGAGTTATTTATCATCATTACCTTTGACGGAGTGTTCAGATGGGACTTTCCGGCAAACAAATGCCCACCTACTCGCAGCGTCCTGTCGCCGTAGTTAAAATAGTGCGCGGATTCGTACTTGAGTAATTTCTTGATCCTCGGCTTTTTAGCAGGGTCAAGCTCCTGGTCGAATGGGTTTTCCATTACATACATACCCATGCCGCCTATTAACGCCCCCCTGAAGTTACCTGCATAGCTTCCGACGTTGCCGCCAGGGTAGCCGAGGTTTCGTGTCAGCGCACTTAAATAGAATATCGCCCTGTCCTTTAAGTCGTTGTTAAAGAACTGGTTAGTCCCCATACCGGTTGTAAATAAAGTCTGCTCTTTGTTGGCGGCAATCTGCCTGGCAAGGGATATAATTGCTTCCTTCGGGGCCCATGTTATTGTTTGCGCCTGTTCTGGTGTATAGTTTTCGTTGATATATTCCTTCATAAGATCAAATACTGGGCGTACCTGTATCTTCTTTCCATCTGTCGTTGTAATGTCGAACTGCCCTTCGAGTGCCGGGTCTGCTGGCATCTGGTCGCCAAATTCATCTCTGCTGATGCCCACAGGGCCGTTTTTCTTAGCATCCCACACAACGAAATCCTGCCACTCGTTAAACAGGGCCTCTGTTATGTACTGGTCTCCCTGTTCTTTTACCATAGGGGCCTTTTCGTCCTTACCCATGACTTTGGTCTTTCTTGCCGCGTTCTTTCTCTTATAGCCTGGGATTACATCCTCTGGACGCAGGAGCTTAAGGTTGTCAAGCCTGACGAGAAACGGCAGATCTGTATTTTTCTTTACGTTATTGGCGTCATAGAGGTTTTCCTTTATGATTACCTGTGCAAGGCTCAACGTAAATGCTGGATCAGTGCCGGGTCTTATTACTATTACCTCATCGGCGCGGCACGCCGTAGCAGGGTACTCCACAGTTATTACCACGACCTTTGAGCCTTTCAATCGTGCCTCTGTCATCCAATGGGCATCCGGCATCTTCGTCGTTATCCAGTTCAAGCCCCACACGAGGATGAGCTTTGATCTTTCCACAGCAAACAGCTCAAACTCATTGGTCTGCGCACCGGTAACCATAGGGTGTCCGGGCGGGAGGTCTGTGTGCCACGTATAACTGTCCCAGCCGCGCGCCCCTACAGCGTCTTCCGGCTTGACTTTTCTCACCTTTTCATCCAGCAGGGCCAGCATATTGGCGAATCTGTAATATCCAAAGATTCTTGTAGCGCCAAGCAGTGCCATACCCCCTCTCAGCTTCATGGTCTGTACCCCTGCCCCATGTGTCGCATCAACTACGGCGGGGTCATAACCCTGTTTTGCCAGATACTTCGTACCCTGTTCACCCGAATATGTCTCGGCAACATTGCGCAGGGTCTTAGCCGTTATATCATAGACCTCGTCCCATCCAATCTTCAGCCACTTGTCATCGCCGCGCTTCATATATTCAACCGGTGGTTTCCCCGTTTCCTTGTCACGCGGGAAGCCCTTGTCAACCCAGTCCTTAAAGCCCTTTCTTATCATAGCGCTCTTGACGCGCCTGTCGCCGTAGAGCCTCCTTACCAGACCGACACCCTTTTGGCATATGCGGGGGTCCCAGCGATGCGAGGCCTTATTGCCATATAAGTCAGTCGCTTCACCATACTTATAAGACGGGCCTATCCTTGTTACAACACCATTTTTTACGTGTGCCTTCAGCAGACAGTTGTGTGTATCATTGGGGGCGCAGAGGAAGTGGAAGTTGCTGTCCTCCTGGTATATGTTTCTGAATATCTTCTCCCAATCCCTGTTGGGGTAACTCTCAAGCGGGTTTTGCGCGGTCTGATCTAAAAGCCCAAGCACGTTAACATTCACACCTGCCAGCATCAACCCGCCACCGGCAAACGTCAGAAACTGCCGACGCGTTATCTGTCCTTTTTTCTCGTTGTCACTCATATATTACACTCTCCTGTTAATTTTTTAGTGCGCTGGCCACTGGCTCTTTGACCAGTAAAACGCCCAGTTCGGCCCTCTGAGTTCAGTCCCTATATAGGTCAGTATCAGGTAACTAAGCAAAAACATCGTAAACAGGGCTATAGCGCCCATTCTCGTTGAGCCTGTCCTGCCGGTTACAAATAACGCCCACAAAATCATGAATCCTACCCAAATCACCCCTGGATTTATGAAGGTTATCACTATCTGCGGTATGTCCGGCCACCATGTCCTAAACCAGCCAAAGGCTATAACCGCCGCCATAAGACCAACCAGCACGATTGTCCCTACAATAAGGGCCTCAATAGCAACGCCCTTTCCCTGCTTCCCCGAAAACCATATGCCAACCTTGTCCTTCTCTCTGTCCAAAAACGGTATCAGCGCTAACCCTAGCAGCGCTACTGTGGGAAGCCCCACACCACCCATAAAGGCAGAGTATGAAAGCAGCTCCTGCAGCCCCAGAAAATACCACGGCGCCTTGGCTGGGTTTTCCGGTATCATCGGATTGGCCAGCTCCTTTAGCGGCGCGTCAATATAGTACGAATAGGCAATTACACCGGCCATGCAGAGCATAAACACCGCCGCCTCCGCAATCAGCAGGTTCGGCCAGCTTAACACAGAATGCTCTACGTCTATGTTTACTGCCGGGGTCTTCCCCTTTGCCAGTTCCATCAACCCATAGGTCTTGTTGGGGGTAAATATTCCACCTTTTTTATCAGGCGCTATCACATATTGAATATCATCATACTTCGGTGCATAGTTCACTGGCTTCGTCAAGCCGCCGTCTTTTCTGATTCTCCAGAAGTGCACGCCGATGATTACCAGAAGAATTACCGGCAGGAACACCACATGCAGCAGATACACCCTGGTCAGGGCCTCCTTACCAGGCATCAGACCGGCCAGAAAGAGTTCCTTTGAGAAGCTGCCTATGTCAAAATACTTGGTCAAGCCCAAAGAGTCTGTTAGCTCCTTGGGCGATTGCATGATGTTTGATACAATCACCAACGCCCAGTACGACAGTTGGTCCCACGGCAGCAAATACCCCGAGAGATTTAACATGAATGTCAAACCAAGCAGCACTACGCCGACAAGCCAGTTAAACTCACGCCCGCTCTTATACGAGTTGGTATAAAATACCCTCGCCATGTGTAAGAACACAAACACTATCATACCCTCACCGGCCCATTTATGCGCATTCCTTATAAGCCTGCCCGCGAAAACGACGAAATTTATATCCTTTACGCTGTTATATGCGTTTTCAAGCGATGGATTGTAATAAACCATGAGGGCAACACCAGAGCCGACCGTTATCAGGCACAAAAACATTGATATAAGCCCCATACCAAGTGTATAGCCAGGCCTCAATGAGTTTATGTGTGTCTTTACGCTGTGAATATGCAGGAAAAAATTGTTGACCATTATGGCAGCCCTCGACATATCGGACGTGGGCTTGCCGGCCCTGAAGAATGACCCTGCAAACGAACACCAAATAGATTTCAGGTTATCTGCCAGTACGCCTATACCTGAATTTTTTGATTCACTCATTGTCCCTCCAAAATCATGCGATTTTAAATATTGTCCCAGCCGAAACTTCTTTTGAAGTGTCAACCTCGAGGCTGCCGTCAACACTGCGGCTAATCTGAAGCCACGGCAGAGCCCTTGGCGCCGGTCCGCCGACTACCTTGCCATCTTTATTGAATTTCGAGCCGTGGCACGGACAGTCAAAACCTGTCTCCGTCAACGTCACCAGACATCCCAGATGGGTACATACGCAGGATATGGCATACAGCCCATCCTCACTAGAAAATACAAATACGCCTTTTTCGTCAAACTTGGTCACTACACCCACTGGGAAGTTGTCCGCTGAACCAATTTTAAACCTCGTTGACTCCTCATACGCTACCTTTGGCTTTAAAAACCTAAACAATCCCGCAAACACAGCAGCCATAGACAAAAATGCAGCCCCTATTGCTGCCACGTTTATAAACTCCCGCCTTGTTATAACCGTGTCCTTATGCTGAGCCTCACTACTCATCGACTAAAACCTCCTTAAATGAAAATCGCTCCATCGTTATCGCATCAACAGGACAACGTTTCGCACACAGGCTGCACCTTATGCACCTGTCTTCGTCTTTAACTATTGCGCTGCCAAAGCCCAGCGGCTCCCTCCCGTACCTTGCCTTATATAACGCTGAGAGTGTCTCACTATCTCTGATTCTATCCAGAGTGATAAGCTTTAGACAGTACTCCGGGCATACGTCAGCACATCCGCCGCAAAGTATGCACTTGTTGCCGTCAAATATCGTATTGACTGCGCAGTTTAAACACCTCTGACCCTGAACCTCTGCCTGGTCTTTGGCGTAGCCCACCTCAACCAGCGTAAATACATCGTTAAGCCTTGACTTTGTCTCAACGGCACTTGTTTCAGCCCTCTGAATCTTCTCGTAATCCCACGACTGCGCTGCCACATTCCCAGGGACTATAGCGTGCATTTCACTGACTTTAAGTTCAGTTTTGGCTGCACTTATATAGTCGTGTATCGCCATCGCTGCCGTCTTGCCAGAGGCCACGGCGTCAATTATCAGCTTAGGGCCGTATGCCAAATCCCCTGCTATGAAAAGCCCGGGCAGCGTCGTTGATACCTTGTCTTCTTTTACACTGATAGTCCCGCGCTGCGTCATCGCCACATCAAGGCCGCAGTTGTCCAAAAATGAAAGGTCATAGGCCTGCCCAACAGAAAAGAATATCGTATCGGCCTCAATTGTTATCTTGTCCTCCTCGTCGTATCTGGGGCTAAAGCGTCCTTCCGGGTCGAATATAGAAATTACCTTTTTAAAGGTCACTGACCTTGCAACCCCGGCTCCGTCTATGTTTATCTTATCCGGGCCAAAACTGTTTATCCTCTCAACACCTTCCTCTTCGCCCTCTTCCACTTCTACCCTGTCGGCAAGCATCTTACCTTCAGGCTCGATACAGACCAGCGTTACCGCAGCGACGCCTTTTTGCCTGATTGCCGTCCTTGCCACGTCATACGCCACGTTGCCGCCTCCGATTACAACTACCTTCGGGCCGACTTTCACCGCCTTGCCCGTAAATACATCCCTTAGAAAGTCCACCCCCCCGCTTACTCCGGCGGCATTACAATGCTCAAGTGGCAGCACCTTTGATTTCTTCGCCCCTACGGCTAGAAGCACTGCGGCAGACTCATCATATAATGTCTTCAACTGTACATCCTTGCCTACCTGCACACCGCACTTAATCTCCGCCCCAAGCGACTTTATTACATCTATCTCTGCCTGCAAAAGTTCCCGCGGCAGTCTGTATGGTGGTACACCAACGGCACACATCCCTCCGGCAATCTTCTCCATCTCATAAATCACCGGCTTGTAGCCCATCAGGGCAAGTTCATGCGCGCAGGCAAGCCCTGCCGGCCCGCCCCCTATTATTGACACCGGCTTGTCCGTCTCTGCGGCTATCCCTATTATGCCGCGTCCCTCATCTTTTAATTTGTTAAGGAGCGCACCCTTGTACTGGGGAGCATCCTTTTTTACGGCCTCTACTCCATATTTCTCGGTGACAAACCTCTTTAGCGCCCTTATTGAAACTGCCGCATCAATGCTTCCCCGTCTGCACGCAAGTTCACATGGGGCAGCGCATACCCTGCCGCAGATAGACGCCAATGGGTTTGGTATCCTCGCTATCCAGTATGCCTGCTCATAATCGCCATCGGCAATTGCCTTGACATACCCCCTTGAGTCCGTGTTCACAGGACAACCGGTCTGGCACTTAATGTTCTGTCTCCAGTACTTGTAGTCTGGAATTACTACCTTATATGGCTTCTCAGACATGGTCAACCTCACTGTTTTCGATTATGTAAACATTTCTTAGCTGTCATTCGCAGTAACTTATATCACTACACTTGAATCATTATAAATTATTTTTCTCATTATTATAAAAAATCTGTTCACCGTTGACAGGCTGTAATACTTAGCGATTTACCAGAGTGGTGTTTATTGCGCACATTTGTCCCAATGAGGCAAGCCGTCAGCAGAACTGTTGGCAGTGACAAATCACTGCATGAAGTCACCAAATATATCATTAACATTTATAACCAACCCGTCGATTACTTTGGACTTAACCACACCATCACCTTCTATGGCACCTTCTATGGCGCCCTCTGCTGTGGAAAAAACCTCGTATGCGTCTCCTTTGATGGTAAAAATCTCTATGGTTTCAAGCTCTGGTATAACAATCCAATACTCAGTCACCTTAAATTTTTCATATATCTTTTTCTTTGTCACAGTATCCTTAGTAACAGAACCTATAGAGACTACTTCACACACCATGTCTGGGACGCCTCTTATATAATCTTGAAAGATACCCATATTTTCTTTTCTGATGAATATTATATCAGGTTGCAGCCTCTGCACACCTTCTTCAAGTATAACGTCAAGTGGGGAAAAATATAGATTTCCCGTCCTATTTTTCCTCAAATGATGCAGGATAACATCAACTATCCTCATACAAACTGCCTGATGTCTGCCAAACGGACTAGGCCCCATAACCTCTACCCCATCGATTATTTCTGTTAAATCAAAGTCTAATACCTGTGTCTCCATGCAGATATTTTAGCACAAGGGGCTGTATATCAACAACTTGTGCGCCGTACATCATTGACAGATTATTAACCGCTGTGATACATTGGCATGGTGGTTAATGCCACGCGGTCGATTTTTCGCAAGACACTTTGGAGGCAGTGAAAATGAATATAATAGTTTCCGGTTCTATCGCATATGACAGGATTATGGATTTCCCGGGCAAGTTTTCTGACCACATCCTGCCAGACAAGCTGCACATACTAAACGTCTGCTTTATGATAAACGAGTTAAAGGAGAACTTTGGCGGCACTGCAGGAAACATCGCTTACGCCTTGTCTTTGCTTGGTGAAAGCCCAGAGATTGTAGCAGCAGCGGGGCATGATTTTAACTCATACGGTAACTGGCTCAGAACTCATGGTATCTCTGTGGAGTTCATTAAAATAATACCAGCCGAATTCACCGCTGGGGCATATATCACCACAGACCTATCTGACAATCAAATCACCTCATTTAATCCGGGGGCGATGAAACACAGCTCATCATATGATTTCAACTCACTCGACCCGCAAAAGACAATCTCAATCGTAGCGCCTGGAAATCTCGACGATATGTTTAATTTCATAAAGATTTATAAACAGCGTGGGATTCCTTACATATTCGACCCTGGACAATCGCTTCCTGCGTGGGACGGGCATCAGCTCATAGAGATGATCACAGGGGCAAAGATTTTCATTAGCAACGACTATGAACTAGTCCTTACTATGGAAAAAACCGGCATCACTGAGGACGATATTACCTCAATGGCCGGGGCATTGATAACCACCAGGGCAGAAAAAGGCTCCACCGTGACGTTTAAACAAGAGGGCAGCCTCCATGCTGTCAACATCCCTGCTGTAACTCCATCCAAAGTAAGCGACCCGACGGGCGCCGGAGATGCGTACAGGGCCGGTCTCATAAAAGGACTGTTGCTGCCTGAGACATCTATCGTTCACGCCGCAAAAATGGGGGCAGTCTGCGCATCATTTTGCGTGGAAGTACACGGAACCCAAAATTATTCATTCACAAGACAATCGTTCAACGAGAGATTCGAGGCAGGGTTTTCACAGGCAGCTTACTAACACATGGCGTAATGCAGCCTGGTAATACGCACCATGGTGGTGAACGTGTATGTTTGGGTCATATTCACACCCTTATGTCTATGAGGCCTTTTCTTGAGCCATCCTTTTTCTCAGGCTGGTCTTTGGGGTTATCCTCTTTTTTAGCCCATTTCGCCCATTTTGAATTTGCCCCTCTGGGTTTATCTCCGACTACAGCGCCTGCGTACCCAACCGGCATCCATGTGTACTCATCTGCCATATCTCTGCACCTCCCTTTATTATTCAGCGTCTTAAGCTTATAATCGGCTAAACAGGCAGATAAGTTTAACTCCAGATGAGTCTTCCACGGCGTAACGCCCAGCATGAAATAGTAACATCAACAAAGAATGACGCAGGGTGAATTGGGGCTGCCGCCATTTTTATACCAAAAAGGGTTGTTTTAAGGCCGTGATTGTTCGGTGTGCCGTTTATTTTCATCATAAGCTTAGTCTCAAACTCACGATTTTTTTCTTCGTTTTTTTCTTCAGGCCCGGCATCGTTCAGCTTTCTCATCAACTGTCTTTTTGAGAGCGCTGTGACCTGCTCCCTTGCTGAACCAACACCTACACCTGCAATTAAAGGGAAACAGACCTTGACTTTTGCCGCTGCTGCCCCAACTGCCTCTTCGATACATCCGGCAATGGCATCGTAACCGCGCGGCTGAATCACCCCCCGATCAGTTAATCCATCTGCGGCAAGCGTAAAGAGTCTTCCGGCATTTTCACAATCTGCACCGTTTAGCAGCAAATCTATTATCAGCGAGGCACCTTCATACTCCTCGAAATTAACTATAGGATAGCCTTCAGGAGGGCTGGCAGTGCTGCCCATGAGAGATTCTTTGACTTCTGCAGAGTGAAAACCTATTTTCTTATCGGCTGCGGCTGTGCCTTCGATAACAATATCACCGATCTCTTTTTGGCTTAGGCCCCGGGGAATCTTTATCCAGAACACAGGTATTCCGGTATCAAGACATACTGGCTTTTTTGACGCCCGCGCTGTCCTTATATTGTCAATTAAAGCGGTCAGCGTACCTCTGCCAGCGCTGTCCAGAGGCTCTGCCTCACATGCCCTGACAACCGCTTTCTCAACGTCTGGCGGGACCGACGATGCCACTTTCTTGTACAGCTCGACGATCCCGTCTAATAGTTTTAGCATTTATAACCTTAGCACCGGCATTCTTATTTGGGTTTATCCACCGGCGGATGTCCCTGTGGCACGCCGCCTTGCGGGGCATTCGCACCCGGAGCGCCCTGTTCAGGCTTTACCGATGAGTTTTTAATAATAAAGTCATCAAGGGCCTTCTTATCTACCATTACATTATAACTTTTCTCTATGCCTATGTAAAAGTCGTCGAATGCCTTGTTTTTCTTTTGCTCTGAAAGCAGCTGTGATATAACGCTCTTAGCAGAGTCAAAGTCTACCTTTTTTGCTGGCTTTATGTCCGTCACTTTTATAATGTGATAGCCGAAGGTAGTCTTAACAGGGGCACTCACCTCACCCTTTTTCAACTTAAAAACCGCCGCATCAAACGAAGGCTCCATCTGTCCCTTCGAGAAAAACCCGAGGTCACCACCCTTGTCGGCTGTCATCTTGTCGATTGAGACAGACTTGGCAACTGCAGCAAAGTCTGTGCCGCTCTTGATTTTTGCGACTGCATCCTTAGCCTCCTCCTCAGTCTTCACTAAGATATGGCCTGCCTTTATCTGTTCCGGCATCGTGAAGTCTTTCGAGTTGTTATCATAATATGCCTTTACCTCAACTGGGGAGACTTGTGCCATTTCGGGTTTGAAGGCCTTCTGTACGAGGGCGTTTATCAGTGTTACCTTCTTAAACTCCTCAATTTTCTGAACATACTCGGGGGTTTTATCTATGCCAGCCTTTTTTGCCTCAAGGTTGAGCAATTCAGTTTTCTTCATCTCTTCTATGAGTTTTGTCATGCCTTCCTTGCCCTTAAAATACTGCTTTACCTCAGCAGGGAGCTTTGATAACTCAGCTTCAATGCTGGCTGCTGTTATTGATACATCTCCGATTTTAACAATTGGTGTAGTATCAGCCGCCACAGGAGCCTGCCCCCCATTTTTTGAATCGCCCTCGGAGTGCTTCGAGATGAAACTCTCCAGCGCCTTCTGGTCAATTTGCACGTTATAACCCTTTTCTATCTGGGCTATATAGCCGTCAAACGCCTTTTTCTGCTTTTCAGAGGTCAGATATTGTATTATCATCCCCTTTGACGGCTCGAATTCCATTTTCGCAGAAGGTTTCACGTCAAAAACCTTTATCACATGATAGCCGAACGGGGTCTTGACTACCGGGCCTGTCTCACCTTTTTTCAATTTAAAGACTGCCGCATCAAATGTAGGCTCAAGCTGTCCTTTCGCGAAGAATCCCAGGTCTCCACCCTTTTCCCCAGATACCTTATCCACTGAGAACTCTTTGGCGATTGCGGCAAAATCACCACCTTTTTTTACCTTTTCCAATACCTTCTTTGCCTCATCTTCCGTCTTCAGCAGTATGTGGCTTGCCTTTATCTGATCAGGCATTATGAACTCTTTTGGGTTCTTATCAAAGTAATCCTTCGCTTCCTCAGGGGTTACTTTTATATCCGCCATGTTTATGTTTTTTGTAATCAGTGCGTTTACAAGATTCAGTCTCGTGAATTCCTCCAGTTTTTTGACAAACGCGGGGTCTTTGTCCATCCCCTGCTTTTTAGCCTCAAGATAAAGGACCTCTCTCCTTTTAATTTCATCAACGAAGTTCATAAGCCCTTCTTTGCCGGAAAACGCCGATTTATAATTTGCTGGCAGCTTTAAAAGGTCATCTTGCAGCTGACCGGTTGTTACGGCAACATCATTGATTTTAACAACAGTTGCCCCCTCTGTCTTCATGCCGCCAGACTTCCCCTGCTTGTCATCGCAAGACACGAGAAGCGTTAAGGCTAAAATCATCAGCAGTAGCTTTTTCATTCCTAATCTCTCCATTGCCCAATCTCTCCATTGTTTATATTTTATTTACGCAAACCTTCAGAACACTATATAATAACAAATATGTGCCACTTTTTGTTATCTAATTTTAGTCGAACAGGCCTGACACCACTGCTGCCCCCGTAGCAGCGGGCGTGGTAACATGTTTATCCTCGCTAAAGTCTTTCAGGACATCTTTTAGTTCCTCCTCAGTATCGTGAAGTCTTTCCTTACAGGCCTTTATCAGCGTTATCGCACGCTTCACCTTTTCTGTAAGCACATCAACGTCAATGGTTTCACTTTCAATCTCAGATATGATTTCCTCGATTTCCTTCAGCGCCTTAGAGTATTTAAATCCCTGTTTCATTCTTTACCCCACGGGTTATTTCGACGACCTCACTTTCAATGCTGCCATCGTATAGTAATGTTGTCAAACGCTCACCGGCAGAAATCCCGGCTGCTGACCTCAGCGCCTTGCCATTTACGCTGGTAATGCTGAACCCCCTTTTTAATATGTTTTCAGGATTCAGATGTCCTGCTGCGCTCAGTGCACGGCTCAGCCTTTCCCTGTGTTTTTCCAATTGCCTCGGGGCGTCTCTGCACATTCCTTTAGCGTACTGTTCAAGCATAAACCTGTGCCTCATCACCACAGCAGCCACTGCCGTCTCGACGGCCCTTGACAACAAAAAGAGCCTCCCAGAGACGCCAAGACACAGCGTCTCTACCGATTTCAGCAACCTTTGTCCCTGAGCATCTATCATGCCTTCAAACTGCCCTACCCGCTCGATAATAAAAGCCGCCGCTGCTGTCGGAGTTTTTATTGACGCGTGAGCGGTTTCGTCTATCACTGTCTTATCTCTTTCATGGCCAATGCCGGAGATTACCGGAATAGGAAACAGGGCTATTTCCCTGGCAACAGCATAGTTATTAAAACAATCGAGGTCAGACGCCCCCCCGCCTCCGCGCGTTATTACCACACAATCGAATGCATCTACCCTTGCGCGGCACAACGAAAGCGCCCTTAACATCGTCGCTTCAACGGCGTCTCCCTGAACTGCTGTCTCAAACAGCGTCACGCTAAAGGCATAACCATAGGGGTTTCCCCTGAGGTGCTTGACAAAATCCTCATACCCTGCCGCCGTCTTTGATGATAAAACCGCTATTCGCAGCGGTACAATTGGGAAGGGAACGGCCTTGTTCTTATCGATTAATCCCTCTTTTGTGAGCCTCTCAATAATCTGGCGTTTTGCCAGGGCCATCTCACCCAGCGTATATGACGGGTCGATATTTTGGACAATAAGGCTCAGGCCGAATCTCTCGTGGAAATTCAATGTGGCCTCAACAAGGATTTTCATGCCCTTTGTGAGGGGCTGCCCTGTGGCAGACTTAAACTCCTTCGATACGGTCTTCCAGGTCGATGCCCATACGCGGGCACCCATCTGCGCCTTTATCCCCGTGTCATCCTTTTCTATTAGCTCCAGGTAGCAGTGTCCCTTTGCGTCGATGTTCAGAGAGGCTGTCTCGGCCTTTATCAGGTATCGGGCAGGAAATTTAAGGGCAAGTGCCTCTTTGACGATTAAGTTAAACTCGTAGAGGCTTAGGAGGACGCTTGTTTTTGGCACGTTGTCTGTTTTCCTCTATTCTTAAGGCATTAAGCATCCCGTCGTCTGCTGGAGACACACTCAGCGGCTCAAGCGGCACACGCACGCCCCCGCCAGTAACCCCGCTGGTTATTCTATATGCTGAGACGGTTACAACATTTTCATATTTTGAGTCGGCATATCTTGCTGTCAGCGAGGCGGCGTCTATGAGAGCTTCAGCGTCTGCGGCACCGGTAACAATCGTCGTAGGTGAGCCGATGCCCTCGACTGTCATAGTAATATCCCCCGCTGCGGCATGGGATTCTATGGTGTTATTTTCCAGCTCATCTCTTCCCACAACTGCCTTACAGGTATCAGACAGTCTGAAGTGACGCCCTGTTTTCAGCAGATTAATATCCCTTACGGACGGGTCAGGTATATGAGTGAGCAGTTCTCTTAGCCTGTATGAATATATTGGGTCTGTGAGGAGACACCCGCCTGCCGGATTTGGGAATTCCGTGAGGCCAAACTCCCGGGCAAGTTCAATCTGCGGTCTTCTTGTACGGCCGTTAAAGGCATAGAGCCTTTCTCTGTCTATCAGCCCGTCGAGTTCGGCGCGCGATGGGGGGAGATGTTTTGCACTGAGCGGGCGCACAACACGGCCAACAACACCGGCCTCTTTATCTATCAGCGGGAAGCACTCCCGCCGCTGGCTCATCGGACGCTGCCCCAGCACCTCACCAGTTATGATGAAATCCCCTCCGGTCATCTCTAAAAACGCCTTCGCCTCTTTGAGCATCAGAATGCGGCAGTCAATGCAGGGATTCATGTTTTTACCATGACCGAATTTCGGATGTTTTACTATCTCTATAAACTTATCGGCAAGATGGCAGAGCTTTACACTAAAGCCAAACCTTTCAGCCGCTGCATACGGGTCTTTAGAGCATGATGACCTGTCAGTTATATCGCAGCCGAAGTGGTTCTGGAAGGAGATGGCCGTTACCTCCACCCCTTGTCTTAATATGGATATGATAGCCAGCGTGCTGTCAAGCCCGCCGGAGAACAATGCCGCTGCCTTAACCATTGGGTACAATAACATTTTGTATATGACCGCTGCAATACGAGCGTAAATCCTAAATCCACCATCAAAATAAGCCACTGCAGCAGTTTTGGTTTTTTTTAAGAGATTTTGGTAAGAGGGCCATCTCACTCCCACTCTTGAGTGGCGATTTAAACAGCCCTCACCCCCCAAAAACCTATAAATTTACCTTAATGGACGCAACTCTCCTGATTATTTAAAAAACTATGTCATCGCCCCCTCCATACGTGTTCACAGAGCGCAGCCCAATTGCACAATTTTCCGCCGTGTTTCTATTAGTAATGAGCATGATGGATGATCGCCCGATATGCGAATTATCATTTTGCATGACCTCTCTGTTACTCGTCCGGCTATGAAGATCAGACCTAGTAACTGGGCATAAATAACTTGCTCTTGATCAATTTCCTTGACATCTCTACGTTCATCCTGCCTCCTAACGGCCTTTTCTAAGGTGGCGGTTATTTCCGGCGTGGTTACGACCAGACTGTTGTAAGCTCTGTCTCCACCCCGCCAGAATAACCGCTTTGATTTATTTTCAGGAGATATTATACACCACCTTATCTATCCACTGTCAGATTTCATCATTAGCAGCATAAATATTTCACTCTTCTCTATGTTAATGTGATATTATAAGACATGCGAAAACTATTATTTCTCATCCTCTTTCTTACGACATCGGCTAATGCCATTGCCACAGCTCAGGATATGTCGCAGGACAATATATCAAAGACACAGGAGACTGTTGCAGCGCTACCCTTAGGGCAGAGGATTGCATTTTGGGCGGAGCAGTTCGTCGGTACTCTATATGACACTGACCCGCTTGGCGCATATGTGCGGAATAATGTAATCGTATATGACAGCGTTGTAGACTGTATGTATCACACATTCAGGGCAGTTGAACTGTCCATCGGTCAGACCCCGGAGGAGGCGGTATCTGTTGCCCTGAATCTGCGATTCAAAGACCGCGGTGTGCTTGGTGACTCTGGCAAGGTACAAAACTACGACAACAGGTTTGAATACGCCGAGGACATGATTTTAAGCGGCAAATGGGGCAGGGATATTACCGCTGAAATTGGCACAACGCTTAAGATAAAGGGTGCCAGAGGGATTGAATCCACAGAGATTATCCCCAAAGACGCCGTTGAAAGTGCTAAGCTCAACAGCGGCGACATCGTCTATTTCATCAAGGCAGTTGAGAAACGTGTTGTTGGCGAAATAGTTGCCCACCTGGGGATTATCAAAAGAGAAGGCAGCAAGGTCTATCTCATTCACGCTAGCGGCAAAAAAAATGCTCAAAACCCCGGTCATGTTAAAAAACTTCTATTCGAGGACTACATTGCTCAGATGTCCTTTATCGGTATCAAAGTTACTAGGTTCTAAGGGTTCTAAGAGACAGCATGAGACTCTCAGGGCAGCACAAGCGCAATAAGCTGATATCTGTTCGCGTCAACACAGAAGAGTATGACTTGATCAGGCAAAATGCCGGTGAACTGGATATCGCATCTTATATAAGGGCTGTAGCCCTCGAAAAACCCGCGCCTGCGGTAGTCCCGGGGGAAATTGGTAGACATGTCGAATCCACACATGGGATTAAATCGCTGCGTAGTGTGGAGTTGTTAGCCGGGCTGTCCGATTATACCCTTGCGACAGTTTACAATAAGTTAAAGATTAAGAGGTATAATAAAAACGACCTCGTTTTTTTGCTTGAAGACCCAAACAGCTACGTTTACTTCATACTGAGCGGCAGTGTTAAGGTCACACAATTGTCTGAAGAAGGCAGGGAAATCATCATCGCGATACATCGGGCTGGCAGCTTTTTTGGCGAGATGTCACTTATTGACGGCAAGCTGGTATCGGCTAATGTGTACTGTGCTGAGAGGTCTGTAGTTGGTCTCATGTCAGGGCAGGATTTCTTCTCGCTGCTCTATGACAACAGGGAGGTACTGCAAAATTTATTGAAAATATTTTGCCAGAGGCTGCGTTCATCCAACGATAAAATAGAGATTCTGAATTCCAATAATGCCGCTCAGAGGATAAAAATACTGTTTATCCTGTTGTCAAAAAAATACGGCACAGAAACAACAAACGGCATAGTCTTAAACACCAGATTAACCCATCAAGACATTGCAAACATGACAGGACTGGTGCGTGAGACGGTAACCCGGACAATTAACAGATGGATTAAAAACGGCGATATATCTCTGTCCGGCGGTAAGTTCATGCAGTTAAACAATAGTTTTTTCGAAGACTATCCCAACATGTGATGTTAATCTCAGGGCAGCGTTCACTTCGTTAAAAATACTTACGAACCAGCGCGGTCATGGTTTTCTCAAGAATTGTGTCTTCAGTTCTGCTTATTTTGTCATATAATACGGCTGATATGCCTATGAAGATCTCTAATAGTGCGGGATCGAAGTGTTTCCCTGAGTTTTCTTTCATTATCTCGATGGTTTTTTCATAAGAGTAGGGTTCTTTATATGGGCGCTTTGACGTGAGGGCATCAAATACGTCGGCTATCGCAAATATCCTTGCGTTATATGGGATGTCTTCCCCTTTAAGCTGCCTTAAATAGCCTTTCCCGTCATATCTCTCGTGATGATTTGCCACCACATCCAGCGCAGTTCTAAGCCACTCATATTGTCCTACTATATCCACGCCGTGGCTGACGTGAGTCTTCATCATATCAAACTCCTCTTCTGTGAGCTTGCCTTGTTTTAGTAAGATATTGTCCGATATTGCAATTTTCCCTATGTCGTGGAGAAACGAGCCCTTTATCAGGCTTTGTATCTCACTATCCTGTAATTTCAGTGTCTCGCCAAGTGTTACGGCATATATTGTAACCCTGTAGTTATGGCTGTTTGTATCGCTGTCCCTCTTGGCAATGGCGCTACCCAGCGATTTAAGTATACCAATATTGGCGTCTGACAGGTTATAAGTGAGTGTTGTTAAATCCTTGTTCAGCGTTATCAAGTCCTTGTTCATTCCCATGACAATTGGATAAAATATGATAACTGTTACAAACACCGTTACTACCACGATGAGCAGAGAGCCGAATATCAGGTTTCTGATAGCCGCCATTGTACTGTCATCTGCGCGATACACAGCCTCGAAATAACCGTATTTCTTGTTATTGTCGTCAAAAAGAGGCACAACAAAATTTAAGTATACCCGTCTATCTATGAAATACTTGGTGTATTTCACAGTGTCACCAAACAATTTTGAGTGATCTTTCGATTCAATGTATTTCTCGCATTTTTTAATAATATCAGTGTCTTTAGAAGTGACTTTGTAGAGTTCTTTACGGTCTGCACTGTAGAGTTCGACGACAACAAAATGGGCCATTTCTATGTGGTGGTTAAGTTTACTGAGTATTTCTTCACGCTCTTGTTCGGTTATATTTTGTGAAAAATACTGTTTATCATGTATAAGTGGTCTAGACTCATTTATGGCAAGTGTTTCAACGAAATCGTCAATGTCCTCGAGCTTGACTAAAAATACCACGCCCCCTAATACAACAGACAACACAATCCAGCCCAAAAACAGCCGCTTTATCAGCTTTCTGTGTATGTTTGTTGATGCTGTTGTCATCATATGTGTGTCCTGGTACTAAGTGACCTCGGCAAATTCACGTCTAAGATGGTCTGTACCCATGGTAACTGTCAGTATCTACCACCGGATGGGGTATCTTTATCGCGAACACAATAGAGGGCATCCTCATTTTGGGCTTGTCGAAGGATGCCTCCTATTAATTAAATCACGCGGCTATTTTCTCCTGCGTTGAAATTTCATCTTCCTGCGCAGCTTCTTGTGCTTGTGCTTGGACATCTTCTTCTTTCTCCATTTTTTTACATTACCCACTATGCTGCCTCCCGGTATGATTATTTTTGATTTGTTCCATAAAAGTCTCAAGCTGCATCACTGTCGTATTTGACTCTGTGCCGTCATAAGGGATACTGATAGCGGGTATGTTGTGGTCTCTGCTTAATGCCCTCATCAGCGCAGATACAATTGTGCCCGGCATACACCCAAATGGCATCGTGTTTATAATGCCGCTTACGCCGCGCTCTGCCAAATCTACCGACTTTCCTATGCTCAGTATCGTCTCACCCTCGAATGACTCATCCACATACGGTCGCGCCTTTTTTATCAACTGGCGCGTGTCCGGCTCGTGCAGCGTCTTTAAAAATCCCTTAAAATGCTTGTGATACTGCCTCTCTACGTTCTTCTTATACAGTCTCTTTATGAGAATGTCTATAGTAGCAGAATAATCCTTTTTTATCAAGGCATGTTTAAGCCCAAAATAATTCACATAGTATATCCACTCCTCAACCGGTGCAAGCCAGACCTCACCGCCCAATGCCTCTATCTTTTCAACAAGATTTTCATTGGAAAATCTGTTCGACCTGACAAATATCTCACCCACCACGCCTACAACAGGTCTTCTCAGTGTGCGGTCAACCGCTACAGCCCCAAAGTCTGTGCGTACATCTCTAAGAATATCTGTCATCTTACGCTTGTCGCACCTTATGGAATCATAAACCTCCATTAGGTACTTGTCATAGACTGCCTGTGCGCGGCCTTTTTCTGTTTCATATGGACGTATTTCGTGCAGGCACTTCATAAGCAGCTCAATAGCGACAATTCCCTTCCATGTGCGGGTTATAAAGTCCCTGCCTGCTATCCCCAAGTCCTCGTAAAAAGTTGAATCCTGCACGGGTGAAAACAACTGAACGTCTTTGCGACCAATGTTATCAAGTAGCAGCCGTTGGAATACGTTATACTGCCCGAACCTGCATGGCCCGGTTCCAGATGGCATGAAAAACGCCGAGTGTTCAGTGTCAAATCCCTCAGAGAACACCTTTCTGAGCATATCGCCGGTTGTGACCGCACAGGGGTAGCACTCCTTGCCGGAGACATGTTTCCTTCCAAGTGCAATGGACTCGGCATCGCTTGGGGGCAGCACCTCTGAGGCAATCCCCGAATACTCAAACGCCCCGGCAATTGCATAGGCATGGTCGGACATGCGCGGTATAAATATCACATTGTCCTTCGATGGGCGCATAATCGGTCTTACAAGCGTCTCCACTGGTTTTGACGGACGGGTCTTTCTATTTTCTATGCTGTCTAAGAATGCCTCACAGCGCGTTACAGCGCCGGCGTCGGCGCTGTGTTCGTCTATTTCAAGGTGTAAAAATGGCTTATCGCCCAGTTCATCCTTAAAATATTTCAGAATAAAGGAGTCTGGCCCGCAGTTAAAATTCCCTATGTATATGGGATACAGATACGGGTTGTCCTTGATAAACCTGGCCGCCTTGATGATTCTCTGCCCGCTCCTCCAGTACATCTCCTGCCAGCGGTCTGTTATGTCAACCCTTGACAGTGGCAGCATGTCCATTGGAATAGAAAGGACGTTTAATGAGGCCAGCTTTTTTGGTATCTGGAGGTTTACGCCGCCGTCGAAAGAGTTATACGCCCTGCCTACTATAACGATTGTCTTTTCTGCAAGCCCCTGAAGTATCTGGCTGCCGCGTTCCTGCATCTCTATGTAGAACTCCTCTTGGGCATTTTTCGCGTCTTTTATCGCATGAGCTATCGCCTTTGCAGATATGGAAAACCCCCTGAAGGTCTTTGAAAGCTGATTTGTCAGGAATTTATCGCCTCGTGTGAAATCTATAATAGGTTTATACAGGCGCATGTGCTTAAAGGCCGCCTTTGACAGATATGGTATGGTCTGGGTATATGGACACGGTGACCCTTTTGAGAAATCCTCACCCGGGGCGTTTATGTTGACAAAAGACGGCAGGAACACATGATTGATCCCCTGCTCGAGCAGCCATTTGACATGCCCATGGGCAACCTTCACAGGGAAACACGACTCAGACAGCACTGTCTCAACCCCAAGATTTACCACCTGCCTGTTCGTCTTAGGTGATACCACTACTCCAAAGCCAAGTCTGCCAAGCAACGTAATCCAAAAAGGCAGAAATTCGTGAAACAGGAATATATATGGAATCCCAAGCACCGGCCGTCCCTTGCCGTTTGAGGATGTGTGCGGTGCCGCTTCATAGCCCTTCCAGAGGAGTTCTTCTCTGAAGGCAAATAAGTCCTCCATATCGGACTTCTCTTTTATATCGTATTTTTCACACCTGCCACCGTAGAAGAGTTTTCTTTTTTCACCCTCGATAGAGACACGGTTTATCTCACACACGTTGGAGCAGCTCTTACACTCAAACGATGAGACCGAATAGGGGCGCTGCGTTATCGAAAATCCCTTAAAGGCCGAAGGTGTACCGTTTGACTTAGCGTCTCTGGCAATTAATGCCATTCCTATTGCCCCCGTAACGTCATGATTTGGGGGAACGGTTACTGTCTGACCGGTGAACTTCTCAAATGCCGCCACGACTGCCTTGTTATATGCCGTGCCGCCCTGGAAAAAAATCTTTCTGCCGATTCTCTTCCCAGCAACGACCCTGTTTATATAGTTTTCGACAATCGAGTATGACAGCCCTGCAAGCAGGTCATTTTTCTCTGCGCCGCGCTGTATGTTGGCCATCAGTGAATTTTCCATAAACACCGTACAGCGTTCGCCCAGATTGCATGGCTGGCATGAGGAGAATGACTCGCTGGCAAACTCATCTTTTATGGAGATATTGAGTTTCTCCGCCTGTTCTTCTAAAAATGAACCCGTACCGGCTGCACATGCCTTGTTCATCTCAAAGTCAGTGATGACGCCGTCTTCGATTGATATATATTTGGAGTCCTGTCCGCCTATCTCAAAAATTGTATCGACTGTGTTGTCAATGGAAATCGCGGCAGTGGCCTGGGCTGTGATTTCATTTTTCACTATGTCAGCGCCTATGAAGTCAGCTATCATGTACCTGCCCGAGCCGGTAGTGCCTATGCCTGCGATTTCAACATCTCTGCCAATCTCCTTCTCTATCTCTACTAGCCCCTGCATTACGGCCTCAATCGGCCTTCCGGCGGTCATTAGATACCGCCTTGCCAGCAGAGTGCCTTCTTTGTCAATGACGGCGAGGTTTGTGCTTATCGAGCCTATATCTACGCCCATGTATGCCATAATCTTCATATTTTCTTCTGAAAAGCACGAGACACCCTCTGCCGGTGCTGCCAGTAATGATAGTCCTGCTGGTCGCTGTGCCTTAGGCTGATGAGACGTCTTTACGTGTCTTTCCATAAAGCCATCGCCCGCTGTTATCAAGGGTGGGCGCCCTGCCTCGGCATATTTAACAGATTTCAGATATTTATCGATAAGAGACAGGTCAAGTCTTTGAGTCTCGCCCCCCTCCATGTCTTTTAAAACAGCCCCAATTGCAACCATAAATTCACATTTCTCAGGGACTATCAGATTAGAAAGTTGGAATACCTCTTTAAATGCCCTTACCATGCCCTTGTTGAGGGCCACACCGCCCTGAAACAAAACATCAGGAATCACTGCCCTGCCCTTGATAATAGTGCCCTTAAAATTCCTCGCAACGGCAAAACACAGCCCCGCAACGATGTCCTCTACCGGTGTGGCTATCTGCTGCAAGTGTATCATGTCGCTCTTTGCAAATACGCTGCATCTACCGGCAATGCGCGGCGGGTTTTTTGTCTTCACGGCCATCTCTCCAAATTCCTCTATCGAGAGCCTGAGCCTTTCGGCCTGCTGGTCTAAAAACGAACCCGTACCGGCGGCACACACCGAGTTCATTGAAAAATCCCGTATGCCGCTGCTGTCAAGGATGATGAACTTTGAGTCCTCACCGCCCATTTCAATTATGGTGCTGACAGATGGGAAGAGTTTTTTTGCAGCATATGACTGTGCAGCAAGTTCATTTACATGTTTAATGCCCAGTACTGCGGCAAGCGTCTTTCCTGCCGTACCGGTGATGGAAACTGACGTTGCGTCCAGGTTCATAGACGTGAGGTTTTTATATGCTACAGTTATAGAATGACCCTTGTGTCTTTCATATACGCTGTCAACGACCCTGCCGTCACCGTCCATAACGACAATCTTTACACTGACAGAGCCAGCGTCAATGCCGATATATCTCATCAACTGCCTCCTTCTTCCTGCCTCCAAATTTTAAAAATTTGCTCATGTGCTGCAACAAACATGGGTTTTGGAAGCCGATGCGCTTTTTATGTGCTTGAGAAGTGTTTTCTTATTTATCTTGAAATTCTTAGTGCGGCTGTCCGATATGATTTTCTTTTCCTTTAGAGTGCTGACAATCCTTGATACTACCTCACGTGCAGTTCCGACAAGCGCGGCAAGTTCCTGATGGTTAACAGCCACTGTAACTAAACCGTCTTCAACTGGCAGGCCGTCTGTCAACGCATAAAGGGTCTTTAAAATCCTCTGCTGAACATTTCTAAAGGCAATGTCGTCGAGTTTCTCTGACAGAATTGATATTTTTTCACAAAGTCCGGAAACGATATTAATGCCTACATCGCCAATTTTCCTGCTAAGCAGCGCCTTGAATTTATCTGAAGGAATTAGCAGTACAGTTGAATCTGTAAAGGCCATAGCATTGATAATATTAGCAGTGTCATCTTTGAGCGGTGGATAGCAAAAATATTCACCCGGCCATAAGATGCTGATAATCAATTCCCTGCCGTTAGATGCGGTCTTATATATCTTCACTGAACCTGTCTTAACGATGATAGTGGATTTCAACGGTTCTGATTCAAGAAATATTATCTCGTGCTTGCATAACCTTCTGACCTCGACAGATTCTGTGATGTCTGAAAAATCCTCGTCCTTTAAAAGAGAAAGACACGGCAGGCACCTCAGGTCTTTTGGTATATCAGCTTTTGTTTGGTCCTTTGTCGGCGTTCTCATCTCCCCTCCTTAATCATAAATCATAGGCGATAATTTTCGGAGTTACTCGCATAGGCATATTATATTATATCAGAGCTATAAATTAATACTGGCATTGTTATAATATAGTAGTCAGGAGGTTGACTATGGGAGATATTATCAGATTAGACGGTAACAGGATTGAAGTGCCGACAGACTCAAAAGAGGGCATGTTAGTGCCTGGCATTATATATGTTGACACCGAGCTTGAGCAGCACCTTGAGGCTCATGCAATTGACCAGGTGGCGAATGTTGCCACGCTGCCGGGCATTGTTGGCGTGTCTATGGCAATGCCTGACATTCATACGGGCTATGGGTTTCCAATTGGCGGCGTTGCGGCGTTTGACATAAACGACGGTGTGATTTCACCGGGCGGTGTGGGCTATGATATTAATTGAGGCGTGAGGCTTCTCAGGAGCAACCTCACCAGGGGTGAGGTACTCAGGAGGATGAAGGACCTCGTCGGGGTTCTTTACAATAGCGTACCCTCGGGAGTTGGCACAAAGGGGGCAGTTGCACTGTCATTAGATGATGAGCGTGAGCTGTTAAAAAAAGGGGCACGCTGGGCAGTTGAACACGGCTTTGGAACGGCTGATGACCTGGATAAGACCGAATCGGGTGGCTGCATCGAAGGGGCCGACCCTGCGGCAGTAAGCGGCAAGGCGCTGGAGCGGGGTAAAAACCAGCAGGGCACGCTTGGCTCAGGCAACCACTTTCTTGAGATACAGTATGTCAGTGAGATATTTGACGAAGCTGCCGCTAACGCCTTTGGCCTGTTCAAAGGACAAATAACCGTAATGATACACACCGGCTCACGCGGGCTTGGGCATCAGGTCTGTACTGATTACCTTTCCACTATGGAAAAGGCTTCAAAGAAATACGGCATAAAGCTCTACGACAAAGAGTTAGCTGCAGCACCGTTTAACAGCCCTGAGGCGCAGCAATACTTCTCGGCAATGAAGGGGGCGGCAAACTACGCATGGGCCAATAGGCAAGTCATAATGCACCAGACAATGGAGGCATTTTCAAGGGCACTGGGTGCTTCCCCAAGGGAGCTTGGTATGAGGCTCGTCTATGACGTAGCGCATAACATAGCAAAAGTAGAACATCACACCATCGGCGGGACAAAGCGGGCACTGGTTGTACACAGAAAGGGCGCCACGCGCGCCTTTGCCAAGGGACACGCAGAGCTTCCAGAATCGTACAGGCACATTGGTCAGCCGGTACTTATCCCCGGCGACATGGGCAGGGCATCATATGTTCTGACCGGAACAGAGAAGGCTATGGCTGAGACCTTTGGCTCAACCTGCCACGGTGCAGGGCGCCTGATGTCAAGACACAAGGCGATTAAGGCGGCAAAAGGCAGGGCGATTTGGCGCGAACTTGAGGACCAGGGGGTAACGGTAATGACAGCCGGCAGGACAACTCTGGCAGAGGAGATGCCAGAGGCATATAAAGATGTATCAAATGTCGTTGAAATAGTCCACACTGCCGGTATCTCAAAGAAGGTGGCCATGCTCAAACCACTTGGCGTGGTGAAGGGCTAGATTAGGTGCTAAAAAAAATAGGCAGGATAAATTTCGCAAACCTCTATCCGATATTCTACTGCCTTGAAAACCCGTGCGAGGCGGTCAATGAACACTACGAATTCACTGACGGCGTACCCTCAGAGATTAATGCCCTGCTGCGAAGGGGGCTTATTGATGCCGGGCCGTCTTCTTCAATCGAATACCTGAGAAATCCGCACTTATATAATCTTATAGACGGTCACTCTGTAAGCTCCTTTGGCCGTATTATGAGCATTATCCTGTTTAGCCGTGCTGAGATTGAGGCACTTGATGGTAAGACTGTCCTGAGCTCATATCAGGCTGAGACATCAACCGGACTCTTGCAGATAGTTCTGCGAAAATTTTATAACCTTAATGTTGAGATAAAGACCTCGCGCGCACCGCTTATGGAAGGTATTATGGAACACCCTGCGTATCTATTGATAGGAGACAATGCCCTCATAGAGGCAGCCTCACAGCAAAATAATGCGTTCCAGCGCTATGACCTCGGCACAATCTGGTATGAACAGACGGGAGTACCGTTTGTCTTTGCCCTGTGGATAAGCAGGAAGCGCTGCGAAGGCGGTGAAGTGGCGGAGCTTCAGACTAAACTCGACGCAGCAAAGGCGCAGGCCGTTGAATCATTTGAAAATATTGCTGTAAAAAGTCCATATACGAGACAATTTTCCACTGAGACCTTAGTCTCGTATTGGCGCACTATCTCGTATGACCTTACGGGGAAGCACATGGCCGGTCTTGAGTTGTTTGGGAAATATCTCAGGGAACTAGGGCTGCTTTGAGTTGTTAAGAGGTGATTATTCTTTTATCAGGAATTCCTTCAACTCATCTACTGAAGCGGTTTTCCTGATATGATTTTGAAATCATGGGCTGTTTAAATCGCATCTCAAGGGTGGGAGTGGGATGGCCCCCTTACCAAAATCTCTCAAAAAAACCAAAACTGGTGCCGAGGCTTATTTTGATGGTGGATTTAGGGTGAATAAATGCCCTGGACCCGCACTTGACATTAGACAGGGTAATAGATGATATTATCATACTAAGAGTACAGCAGTATGGTGGGTGTGTTGACGCCATTGGTCTGCTGGCTCTGTAATTCTGGGAGATTTGCGGCATGATACCATGCTGTTATTACATAAGGAGGAGAAGGTATTATGAGAGAAGTTGTGGTGGTAAGCGGATTTAGAACCCCTGTAGGGGCATTTGGCGGCTCGTTAAAGGATGTCTCGGCTATTGACCTTGGCGCGCTTGTTATTAAGGAAACCCTGAAGAAGGCGGGTCTGAGACCTATTGTCAGCGACGAGGCAGCGGGCTTCGCGCCGGATAAGCTGAAAGACAAGGGTATTACTGAGCTTGAAAAGAAATATCACGACTACGCAGATTCCCTTAAGCCCATCGCCGTAGACGAGGTGATAATCGGCAACGTCGTACAGGCCGGGCAAGGCCAGAACCCTGCAAGGCAGGCAATGATTCGGGCAGGAGTCCCAAAAGAAACCCCAGCCTATACGATTAACAAGGTATGCTCATCGGGTCTGAAATCAGTGGCCATTGGCGCCGCTTCGATAGCGAGCGGGCAGGCGGATGTGGTCATTGCAGGTGGAATGGAGAGCATGAGCAACATACCCTTTGCCATGCTGCAGGCCAGATGGGGCTATCGCATGGCACTGACCGGCATAGGCGAGGTACATGACCTCATGGTATTTGACGGCCTGTATGAAATATTTTACGGCTATCACATGGGCATAACCGCTGAGAACATCGTAGACTTATACGGCATCAGCAGGCAGGAACAGGACGAATTAAGCCTTCTCAGTCACCAAAGGGCGCGTGCGGCCATGACAGACGGCACATTCGCCGATGAGATAATCCCCGTAGTGCTGAAAGGCCGCAAGGGAGACACCATCATCGACACAGACGAAAGACCTATGGACACAAGCATGGAGAAACTTGGCAAGATGAAACCGGCGTTCAAAAAAGACGGCTCAGTAACAGCCGGTAACGCCTCAGGCATAAACGACGGCGCGGCCAGCGTGCTTCTGATGTCGGCAGATAAGGCAAAGGAATACGGCCTTGAGCCATATATAAAGATTAAGGGCTTTGCCTCCGGCGGTGTTGACCCTGCCTATATGGGACTTGGGCCGGTGCCTGCCGTGAGAAAACTCCTCAAAGCAAATAACATGACAGTGAAAGATATAGACTGCTGGGAACTCAACGAGGCATTTGCGGCACAGGCAATCGGCTGCCTCAGAGAACTGGGACTTCCAAACGATAAGCCCAATGAACTGGGCAGCGGTATATCGCTTGGCCACCCAATCGGCTGCACCGGCGCCAGACAGCTTGTCACCGGCATGAGGCAGATGAAGCGCAAGGGCCACAAGACCGGCATAATCAGCATGTGCATAGGCGGCGGCATGGGCTTTGCTATGTTAGTGGAGAGATAAGCTGACCTCTATAAACTCTGGGATAAACCCTGAGATAGACCCTAATATAAACCCTAATATAAATTATGTTACGGCGGATACACAATAACCTGTTTCCGCCGTTTCTTTTTGTTGTCTTTTTGTGTTATAATATGACTTGTGTTATAATATGACTTGTGTTATAATATGACTTGTGTTGCATGATGGCGCTAAGTTAGTTGATAACCGTCTTTGACGGCTTGTTGATATTGAGTCTTGTTTTCCACTGGCTTGAGGGCGAACATTAGGATAACTGGTATGCAAAAGTGAAGATATATCCCAAAACTACTATCATTTTGTTGTCCATAGCGTTATTGCCGATTATAGCAATCAGCGTCACCGCTTATTACACCGCAGAGTCATTATTGAAACACCACATTATTGACAGCCTTGAGGCAACTGCAAATATCCAGAAAAGAAGAATAGAAAACAATTTACAGAGGAGTGTCGAGCGAGTGAATCTCATCACGAGCAGACCTCCGATGCGTGCAGCTCTTGAGAATTATTTGAGAACCGGAGATAAAGAACAACAGAAAATCGTTGTCTCTGTTCTATCCAGTGCAAAGTCCGTGGTAAAGGACATTCTTGATATTCACATTTTGGACATAGAAGGAAAGGTGGCCGTCTCGACGAATGATTCGTTACATGGTGTGGACTTTTCCAATGAAGAATATTATATCAGGGGAAAGAAAAGTTACTCGTTGAGTGCTTTTTCACTCATCAATAAGGATAAAGTCGTTAATTATCTTTCTTGCCCGTTAGTACATGAAGATAGAGTGCTGGGGATATTGGTCGTGGAAGCAACATTTGACCGAATTATTTCAATCACCAGTGATTATAGCGGATTGGGAGAAACAGGGGAATCTCAACTTGCAAAGTTTGACAATAACGGAGACGCACTGATTATCGTCCCCATGAGATTTGATGAAACCTCGGCGTTGAAAAGGAACATCAGTAAGAGCAATATTAATAGTCCGATTATTCAGGCATTATTGAATAAAGAGCATATCCTGTACGATGTAATCGACTACAGAGGAGAGCCAGTTATGGCTGTAACAAGGCATATAGGACAGACAAACTGGGGACTGGTTATAAAGATAGACAGAGACGACGCCTTTTCTCCGCTTATCAAATTACGCAATCTATTTATTGGATTTACCACTGTTACGGTTATACTCGTACTGATAGTCTCTTTTTATAGCGCCAGATCAATAACCAGACCTGTTGCGAATCTTATTACCGCTTCAAGGAGGATAAAGGAAGGTGATGCCTCTGCATTGGCAGATGTTAGTTCAAGCGACGAGATAGGTTTCTTATCAGAGACGTTCAACGATATGACTATAAGCCTGTTAGAAGCCAGAAAAAAACTGGAGCACGATATCGAGGAACAATACAAGATGTTTTTCGAGAATGCCGTAGAGTCTATATTGCTCTGTGAAGCCGAAGGACAGCACATCGGGGCAATAATAAGGGCAAACAGGACGGCCTCGGAAATGTACGGTTATTCTATCGAAGAACTCCAGCATATGTCCATCTACGACCTGAATGTAGACGATAAAGAAAACTATGACAGAGAATACCTTGACAATATCTTATCAGGAGAGCGAATTCGCGGCGAAACAATAAACGCGAGGAAGGATGGACACTGTTTCCCTGTCGAATTTACGGCAGTCCTGCTGGAGATAAAAGATAAAAAATATGTTATCACATTTTCGACCGACATAACGCAGCGTAAAAAAATAGAGGCAGCACAGATTGCGGCCAGAAAGGAAGCCGAAGAGGCCAACAAGGCAAAGAGTGAATTCATTGCAAATATAAGTCACGAGATACGTACTCCGATGAATGCAATCATCGGCTTATCCTCCCTTGCCCTTAGAACCAGTTTAACGGCAAAGCAGCGGGATTACATTGAAAAATCGTTACTGTCGGCCAGGTCATTGTTGGGAATAATAAACGATGTCCTCGATATTTCCAAGATAGAATCCAACAAACTCAAAATGGAATCTATAGATTTCAGTCTTGATGACATTTTAAACGATATCGCTGCCATTCACACGTTGAAGGCCGAAGAAAAGGGCGTTGAACTGATATATTCACTCAGCGGCGAAATTCCAAGACAGTTGATAGGCGATCCTTTGCGCTTGGGGCAGGTTATTACTAATTTGCTGAACAATGCTATCAAATTCACTGCAAAAGGAGAGATTATCCTGTCTGTGAGGGCATTGAGTGTAATGGAGACAGAGGTCATACTGGAGTTTTCGATAAGCGATACCGGTATAGGAATCAAACCAGAGCAATTACCGTTATTATTTCAACATTTTACCCAGGCAGATACCTCTACGACGAGAATCTATGGCGGAACAGGGCTTGGATTGACGATATGTAAAAGTCTGGTGAAACAAATGAACGGCGACATAACCGTAACGAGTGACTACGGCAAGGGAAGCACATTTACGTTTACTGTACTACTGGGCTGCCAGAGGCCGTGCGGGGTGAATCGTTACACATTTCCATACGGTTTTCATAAACTCAAGGCGCTGGTTGTGGACGATAATGAGACTTCAAGGACTATCTTAAAGTCGATTTTAGAGGCCTTCACCTTCAGAGTAACGACTGTGGATTCAGGGGAGTCGGCACTCAGCGAGATAAAAAGGGTATCGGGCGCGCCGCTGGAGGAGCAGTACAAGTTGACTTTGATGGATTATAAAATGCCAGGGATGGATGGCCTGGAGACTGTAAAATGTATAAAGAACGACGCTGACCTCATCAATGTTCCTACTATAATTATGGTCACTGCACATGACAGCGAAGAGCTTAGGCAGTCTGCCAGAGAACTTGGCGTTAATGTGTGTCTTAATAAACCCATTCATCCCTCACATTTGTTTAATGCCATACTCGAAGTGTTTGGCAGGTATAAACCCGCAAGGAAACTTGAGATGGAATCTCATCAGGCAGAAGACATCAAAGGCGCCAGGGTATTGGTCGTCGAAGACCACCCGATTAACAGACAGATTGCCAGGGAATTACTTGAACTCTCAGGAGTGAATGTCGAATTTGCCAACAACGGCCTCATAGCCGTATCAAAAATAGTTGAACAGGGAAATGTCTACGACATTGTTTTAATGGACATACAAATGCCGGAGATGGACGGGTTTCAGGCGACGGCTCAAATCAGAAAAAAATACTCAAAAGACGAACTTCCAATTATTGCAATGACGGCACATGCAATGAACGAAGAGGTAGAGAAATGTCTTCGGTCAGGGATGAATGACTATATATTAAAACCGATAGAGATAGAGGAATTTTACGCTAAACTCAGCAAGTGCTTGAAGACCAGTCTTAACTGGCACGAGGCAGCACCACCGGACGATGGATATTTCCCGTATGAAATTGATGGTATCGATGTGAAGGCCTTATTGAGGAGGCTCAATTACAATACAAAGCTGTTTGAAAATATTATGTTGGAATTTAGAAGCGCCTCTGAGGGTATCAGAGATGAGTTAGCGGCTGCAATCGCCGCAAAGAACTACGATAGGGCAAAGCATCTGGTTCATGGCCTGAAGGGAATGACCGCTAACATGTCGGCCATTGACATCCATAGTGAAACAGTAGCAATAGAAAATGCCTTATCTGATGAGACCCCGGTAAATCTGGACAAATTTGTGGCAGAACTCAAACGCCTGAACAACTCAATAGATATGTTTATGCGTCAAAAACAAGGTGCATCTGACTCTAAAGACACCGCAGCACATGTAGATTTAGACTCCTTAAGAGATATATATTTAAAACTGAATACGCTTCTCAATGAAAACGCCCTGCATACGATAACATATTTTGAAAGTATAAAGGGCGCTATCGAAGGTGTCTCTGGAAAGGAAACGGCTATGAAGCTGCAGGAAAATATAACAAATCTAAACTATGCCGAGGCTCTTTCTCTGTTGAGACAAATCTTCGGCAAATTTAATTTTACATGATCGAACAGGTGGGGGATAATTATGAGCGCGGATAAGCAGAAAATATTAATAGTTGACGATATGCCGATGAATATAAAGATATTAAACGAGGTGTTACAGGAGGATTATCTGACATATTACGCAACCGGCGGAAGGCAGGCTATAGAAATGGCCAAAGTATTAGACCCTGACTTAATTCTTTTGGATATTATTATGCCGGAGGTAAATGGATATGAAGTATACCGGGCAATTCAGGACGACGATAACCCCGCAGGTATACCAATAATATTCATAACGGCCATGGATGATGACATCGATGAGTCATACGGATTAAACATAGGGGCTGTGGATTATATCACCAAGCCCTTTAACCCGTCTATAGTGAAATTACGGGTAAAAAATCAACTTGAGTTGAAAAAACAAAGGGATATCTTATCTAAACTAGCCGCAATAGACGGCTTAACGGGCATATCAAATAGGAGAACTTTCGACGATTCCTATAAAAAGGAGTGGACCAGGGCGGTGAGAATGAAATCCTCATTGTCACTGCTGCTTATTGATATAGATTATTTTAAACTTTACAATGACAACTATGGACATATACAGGGAGACCTGTGTCTAAAAAAAGTAGCTGAGACGCTGCAAGCATGTCTTAAACGCCCTGCAGATTTGGCGGCAAGATACGGTGGAGAGGAGTTTGCCTGCCTGCTTCCCGAAACCAATATCGACGGCATCATACAAATAGGCAGTCACATAAGGGCTTCTGTAGAGGCGTTGAAAATACCCCACGAACAATCGCTTGCTTCCAAGTTCGTTACCATAAGCATAGGGGGGCTCAGAGGCAAATCCTACCACTGACATATCCCCTGAGTCATTTATATCCCACGTAGACAACATTCTCTATCAATCAAAAAAAGAGGGGAGAAATCTATTAAAATACGATGTTTTTCGGTAAACTGTTCATATGTCTTTTCATCAAGTGTGACTGGGTCTAAATGTAATGCTCTTCCTTGATAGCGTGTAAATACATGTTATGCACGATTAAATTAGCCAAATGGCCTTTCAGCTTTTTCGGCTGGGTTTGTTACCGTGCAATTACTGCTGCAAGCTCTTCACGGCAGACTTTTTCCAATGGCGGCAAATCATCATACACTACAGACCAAAGCACATCGTGAGCGACACGTTCATAATCATGGCGCAATACATTGCCAATACCTGCCACTTTTAGCCATGGAATGTTCGGGTGCCGTGATTTTAACTCATCGGGTAAATGGCGGCTGGCTTCTGATATGATTTCAATACCGCGTTCAACCAACCATTGTTTACTTCTGTTCTTTTCAAAAACATGCAGTGTCAAACCATTTATTTCAGTACGAATAAGCTCGATAGCTTCAATAATGTCAACAAGTCGCGCTAAATGAGAGGATTTAGACATTAGAATACTTGCACGGCTGATTTCTCAATCTGGTCTCTTAGAACATGGTGCAAGCTGCGTCGCGTCATTATATCTGCTTTGCAGCCAAGTATTGAAGAGGCTGTATCTTTAACATCCATCAATGTGAATAGCCCCATTGACCCCTCTGGGTGATCGAAAAACAAATCAATATCTGAATCCTCGCGTGCTTCGTCACGTGCTGTTGAGCCAAACATATACAGATGCTTGATGCCAAGCCGTTTAAACTCGGCTTCGTGCTGTTTCAATCTGCTTATGGCTTCGTTGCGCTCCATAATTTAAATATAACATAAAACCCTGCATTACCACATCTTCTTCAGCCTGATACACACAAGGCCATTGAGTCTAATTTGACATTAGAGAAGGATTCATTCGTATGATAATCGATTAAATATAGCATCCTGTAGATGATATACATCTTCGTCGTCAAGATTTAGCTCAACCAATATATTTGTCCATCTTTTATCATTGTGGAGCTGCAAGCCTACCGTTAAATACTGCTCAGATATATTATTCCATGGAGGCTCTATCTCGTACTTACCAGCGTTATGCCTCATCACACCAGCATAAACTATCGTTTCTGAAAGTATTAGGAGACTTGCTAATTTCCTGTCGATAGGATTACTGTAATTGTCTAAGTCATTCCTATGGTGGTATCTAATTGCATTGCATACAGGTTCGGGAAGATTCCATGACTTCGCTAATACGTAGCTAGCCACACAATGATTTGTTTTAAATGTATCGTTTTCAATATCTACAACAGAGTGGCTTGTGCGTAATGCCAGTTTCAAAACTTTATTGTATGTCTCGAACCTTTTCGTAAGCAGTGGCACGGCGCAGTCATGAAACATGCCACATATATATGCATACCCTTCGAGTGGCAGTTTCAATTTTCTGGCTAAAAGCATACACGCAATTGCGACTGTCTCGGTATGAGTCCAAAATTGTTCAAAAAAATCAGCACTAATCCCAATTTCAGACAGCTTCTTTTTTAGGGCTACAGACAAAATGATGTTATAAAAATTATTAATGCCAAGCATGTTTAATGCCTGCTCTATGGATTCGATCCCACCACCTAGGAACAAGGGCGAGTTTGCTACTTTAATTACCATTGCAGACATGCTGATGTCTTTTTTTACAAGTTTTGCAATTTTTTTAAAGTCGGCATACTCATTAGCCATTTCATTTTGTATTTCAGACAATATCGATGGCTGTACCGGCAGTCCTATATCCCGCAATAAATTTATAGCTTTTTGTTCAAATGTATTATCCATAATGTATTATAACATAGATGCGCGTGTGTTTATCATAATATTCATGGGTCTGCGTGACCACCTTGATTTTTTTATTGCAGTTGTTAAATTATATATGTAGCTGACAAATTTACAAATAGCTATGAGCGAAAAAACGACCAAATTAACCGGAACTTTCAAGTTACCTTACCACCGGATTTCAGGGAAAGGTTTGGACTGCATGAAGGCGACTATGTGGAAGTGACCGAGGAAAACTCCGGTCTTACTCTGCGTCCTGTATCAACGGAAGCGGCAAGAAAACAATTGTTGAAACAATTGGATGAGATATTTGTTAAAACTGCCGACAACCATTACGCCGACTTGCCGGAAGAAGAAGTTATGGCAATTGTCAACAAAGCCATTCAGGAAGTCCGAGCGGAAAGAAAAAAACGGTTGGAATAAAGCCAATAATCCTACCAACTCTCTTATGAAAATCGTTTTAGATTGTAATGTCCTTATTTCGGCCTCTGTAAATGACGGAACTTGCCGACAAGTATTCAGAAAAGCTATAGAAGGCCACCAGCTATTTTTTTCACAACAAATTGCAGATGAGTATTTAGAGACTATTACCAAGTTGAAGTTTAAAAAAGAAACCGCGGAAGAATTTTATAAACTTGTTTCCACTCTTTTTGCTAATGCCAATGTAATCGAGCCGCTGCCTTGTAATGTCCAGCTTTTGGATAAGGACGATGAGATATACCTTGCAGTGGCTTTAACGGCCAAAGCCGATGTGCTTATTACAGGAGATAAGAAACATGTGACAATTACGAAGGGGTGAAGATTTTAAGCCCACGGGAGTTTTTGGAGTTAATGGTTTAGCTATTGTAATTTTCTCGGTTGCCCCGAATACAACAGGGCAATCGCATTAGAAACTTACAGCCGCTAATCCCTCTACTGGATTCCCGCTTTCGCGGGAATGACAGAATAAAAAAACATGGAAATGACAGGCAAAGCTGAACAAATGAACTCCAATAATATCATGCCATTCTCTTTTTTTTTGTCATTCCCGCGAAAGCGGGAATCCAGGAAACCATCGATCAGAGCTAAAAGTATAGGCAATCTCAGCTTAATTTTTCTAATGCGTTTGCCCTGCCGAATACAATTGCAATCCCCGCGCGTGATTTCGTATTATATAAAAGTCATGATAGCGATTGTAGATTATGGGATGGGAAACCTCAAGAGTGTAGAAAAGGGGTTTATTAAAAGCGGCGTTGCTGTTAAGGTAACTCAGCAGCCTGCGGACATACTCTGCGCACAGGGCGTGGTGTTGCCTGGCGTTGGGGCGTTTAAGGACTGTATGGGTAATCTTGACAGGCTTGGGCTAATCGGGCCGATTCTTAGGGCTATCGAATCGGGAAAACCGTTCCTTGGCATCTGTCTGGGGCTTCAGGCACTTTTTACCGAGTCTGAGGAGTTTGGACACTGTGCAGGACTTAACATATTTAAAGGAAAGGTGGTCAGATTCCCCGCCTCAGAGTTAAAAGTCCCCCATATGGGATGGAACATCGTGAGATTTAAAAATAAGCCACCGATTTTCGATGGTATTGACGACAACCGGTATTTTTATTTCGTCCATTCGTATTATGTCGCGCCCGAAGACTCATCCATAACCGCCGGCGCTACTGACTACGGCGTTGAGTTTACCTCCATGATATGGAAAGACAACGTCATTGCCACTCAGTTTCACCCTGAGAAAAGCCAGGCCGCTGGCCTTCAAATCTTAAAGAACTTTGGCGCCTTTGCAGCGAAACACTGACGGAAAGTATATCACGCGAAGGGGGAGGACATAGATGGAAAAAAATGTTCTGGTAGTCGATGACGATGAGGTTATAATCAAGAGCTGTGATGCCGTACTCTCCGGCGAAGGATTCAAAGTCACTGGCGCAACCAGCTCAAAAGATGCAATGAACCTCATAGATGACCGCGTCTTTGACCTTGTTATCACTGACCTGATAATGCCGACTATTGACGGCTTCGAGCTTATTAAATGGATAAACGAGCATCACCAGTACACCAGAGTAATAGCTATGACAGGATATTCCTCTAAGGCAGTGTTAAGAGACGCTATCGCCCTGGACATAATGGACTTCCTGCCAAAACCCTTCTTCCCGCATACACTGACAGAGGCAGTGACAAAGGCACTCAACACCCCTCCCAAAGTCCCTGTCCCCACAAAGGTAGTGGAAACCTATGACAAGGCGAAATTACAATCTATATTGCAAAAATACAGGCAAAGACCAGGCTCACTAATAGTGGTGCTGCAGGAAGTTCAGGAACTCATCGGTTATCTGCCAGCCTCAGTACAAAAGATTATCGCCAAGGCTATGAAAATCCCTGTGAGTGAAGTACACGCCGTGGTTTCATTTTATTCATACTTCACGATGAAACCTATGGGCAAGTATAATGTACGCGTGTGTCTGGGGACGGCATGTTACGTAAAAAGGGCGGACGAGATTCTGGAGAAACTCAAAGAAACCATGGGCGTTAACGAGGGTGAAATAACCCATGACAGTCTCTTCTCGCTTGAGACAGTACGATGTATCGGCGCTTGTGGGCTGGCCCCTGTGGTGCTGGTTGGCACAGACACATTCGGCAGTGTTGACCCCGCAAAGGCAAACGAAATACTTAGCGAATATCGTTGAGCGAGGAAATGACTATGGAAAGATTGACAATAGACGCGCTGCACGCAATTAAAGAAAACTACAGGAACCGCCTCAACGAGGGACGCGTTATGCTGTGTGGAGGGACGGGCTGCATTGCCGGTGGCAGCCTGAAAATAAAGGATTCGCTTGAGGCGTCACTAAAAGAAAAGAATCTGACAGATAAGTATAAGGTCATTCTGACCGGATGTAACGGCTTCTGCGCCAACGGCCCGCTGCTGGTTGTCCAACCGGAGGGTATATATTATGAAAAACTCAAGCCCGCTGACGCCCCGCAGTTAGTCGAGGAACATTTTATTGGCGGCAGGCTGCTTGTGAAGAATTTATATAAAGACACAAAGACGCGAGCAGCCGTTGCTGAACTAAAAGACATCCCATTTTTTAATCTCCAGATGCTTGGCGCACTGAAAAACAGGGGTATTATAGACCCGGAAAATATTGAAGAATATATAGCCGTAGACGGTTATTTTGGGGCTGCAAAGGCACTGCTTGAGATGACCCCGGCTGAAATAATAAAAGAGGTAAGAGGCTCTGTCCTGCGCGGAAGAGGCGGGGCGGGCTTTATAACCGGTCTGAAGTGGGAACTATGCTCACAGGTCAAGGCAGAGGACAAGTATATACTCTGTAACGGCGACGAGGGCGACCCCGGCGCCTTTATGGACAGGAGCATCATGGAGGCTGACCCGCATGTCGTGCTTGAGGGTATGATAATAGCGGCAAAGGCCATCGGCGCCCATCAGGGCTACATATACGTGCGGGCAGAGTACCCGCTGGCCGTCAGACGCCTGCGCAAGGCCATAGACCAGGCCGTCGAATATGGTCTCCTGGGGCAGAACATACTTGGCAGCGGGTTTAATCTTGATCTCGATATATATCCCGGCGCTGGTGCATTCGTCTGTGGCGAGGAGACTGCCCTTATGCGCTCCATAGAAGGCAGGCGAGGGTCTCCTATCCCTAGACCTCCATTTCCAGCTCAGAAAGGTTTGTGGGAAAAACCTACTGTCCTCAACAATGTAGAGACATTTGCCAATGTCCCGTCTATTATCATCAACGGCGCTGACTGGTTTAAATCGAGGGGCACTGAGAAATCCACTGGAACAAAGGTATTTGCCTTAACCGGCGCAGCGCGCAACACGGGGTTGATAGAGATACCATTTGGGATTTCACTTAGAACTATAATAGAAGACATCGGCGGAGGGATGAACCGCGGGCGTACCTTTAAGGCCCTCCAATTGGGCGGCCCTTCAGGGGGCTGTATACCGGCGGACTATCTTGACCTGCCTGTCACCTATGAAGATATTATGAAGACCGGTGCAATCGTTGGCAGCGGCGGCATGGTCGTCATGGACGACAATAACTGTATGGTCAACCTTGCGCGGTTCTTTCTTGAATTCAGTGCTCACGAATCATGCGGTAAATGCACGCCTTGCAGGGTAGGCACTAAGGTAATGCTCAACCGGCTGCTTGATATAACCGAAGGCAGGGGCAAAGAAGGCGACATAGAACTACTTGAAGACCTTGCCGATGACATTAAGACCGCATCTCTGTGCGGCCTCGGTCAGACCGCCCCAAACCCTGTCCTTACTACAATCAAGTATTTTAGGGCCGAATACGAAGCCCATATCAAAAATAGATGGTGCTTTGCTGGTGTGTGTAAAACCCTCTCGACCTTTTATGTAGATGAAAAGGCGTGTACGGGCTGCACTGCCTGTGCGCGTGCCTGTCAGGTAGAGGCAGTACTGGGTGAAAAGAAAAAGCCCCACTCAATCAACCAGGATAAGTGTGTACAGTGTAGGTCTTGTTATATCGCCTGCAAGTTTGGGGCTGTTAAGATAGGCCCTGCCGAGATGTTTAGTCCAAAGGAGTTTGCCCGATGATAGAACTTACAATTGACGATATAAAAGTTAAGGTGGAAAAAGGCCATACAATCCTCCAGGCAGCCCTTGCTAATAATATCTACATCCCGCACATGTGCTGGGACCCCAGGCTCAAACCCTATGGCGGCTGCAGAATGTGTCTGGTAGAGATAGAGGGGCAGCCGCGCCCGCTTGCCTCATGTTCATATCCTGCCGACAACGGTATGATAGTCAGGACAAATACCCCGAGAGTTGCCAAACTCAGAAAGACAATAGTCGAGCTGCTTCTCATACATCATCCACTGGACTGTCCCACATGCGACAAGGCAGGGCAGTGCAGTCTTCAGGACCTTTCCCATCAGCATGGGCCGTCTCAGAACAGGATTCAGGAGGAAAAATACACAGTTGAGAGGCGCACTCGCAATCCCTTTATTGAGAGAAATCAAAGCCGCTGCATACTCTGCGGTAAATGTGTTGCCGTGTGCTGGGAACATCAGGGCGTAGGGGCTATTAATTTTATAGGCAGGGGGTTTGACACAAAGGTATCTCCCGCCTTCGAGGAAGTGCTTGACTGTGAGTTTTGTGGTCAGTGTGTGGATATATGCCCTGTTGGGGCGCTGGGAAATAAACCCTTTAAACACAGTTGCAGTACATGGTTTCTTGAAAGCAGCGACAACATCTGTCCCTATTGCAGCATAGGGTGTACAGTGACGCTGGATACGCGCGAGGGTAGGATTGTCAGCACTCGTGGCATTGCCACAAAGGGTGTAAACAAGGGAGACCTGTGCGTTAAGGGCAGGTATGGCATGGATTTCATATATGCCGAAAACAGACTGAAAAAACCCCTTGTCAGAAAAAATGGAGGTCTTGTAGAGACCACATGGGAAGATGCTATGCATGTACTGGCCGTGCGTCTAAATGATGTGATGAGAGATAAAGGGCCTGGGAGAGTTGGGGTCATCGGCTCCCCTAAATTCTCAAACGAGAGCAACTACATGCTGCAGGAGTTCGCGCGCAAGGTAATCGGCACAAACAACATAGATTCCTCAGCCTGTTTCGGCTTTAGTAAGGTTCAAAAGGCGGTATCACAGGTCTTTGGGCTGTCAAGCCTGCCTATTTCGATAGACTCCCCAATAGGCAAAGGGGCAGTGCTTGTCATAGAGTCCGACATCACCTCAACTCACCCTGTTTGGGGTTTAAAGTTCCTCGAGGCGAGAAAGAAAGGCTCTAAAATCATAGTATTAGGGCCGCGTGAGACCAAGCTCTCACGACACAGCGACGTGTGGCTGAGAGTACGCCCGGGCACATCACAAGCCCTGTTAAACGGTATCATGCACCTGGCCATAGAGGGTGCTTATCACTTAAAAAATCATATGTCTACGGCAGCCACAAACTTCTCAGAGCTCGAGGAACTCGTAAAGGGCTATCCCCCTGATAGAGTGGCTGAGATTGCCGGAGTTGACACCGATGAGTTTATAGAAATGGCAAAGCTATATCTTACTGCCGACAGCAGAATGGCAGCCTTGTCTCTGGGCTCTGTAGAAAACAACAAGGGTCTGAACACGGCAATATCTGCGGCTAATCTTGTGATGCTTACAGGTGACGGCCCATCAGCGCTGCAGATGCCTGCCGACTACGCCAATACCTTTGGCATGTGGCAGATGGGAATATCGCCGGAGAATCTGCCGGGCTATAAAAAAATAGAAGGCAGCCCCGGTAAAAATCTCTTTCAAATGCTCTACGGGAAAAAACCCCTCGACGCCCTCTTCATCATGGGAGACGACCCGCTGAGTACCTATCCCGACCTGAAGAAAGTAGAGGAGGCGCTTCGCAACTTACAGCTTCTCATCGTACAGGATATAAGACTGACAGACACGGCGCGCCTCGCCCATATAGTCTTACCCGAGGCAAGCTGGGCTGAAAAAGAGGGAACCTTCGCAAACGCGACCGGGCTGAATCAGACGACAGAGAAAATCTCAACCCCTACGGGTGATTCAATAGCAGGGTGGCAGATTTTCAGGAATCTGACAAGATATATGAACTCAACCCCGCCATTTGAGTCCCTTACTGCCCTGCGAGACCATCTGTCAGATATGGCAATTGACCCGGGCAAGGAGAAGTGGCAATACATACCGGTACACTATGAAGAGGTTGAGCCTGCTGACAAGCAATATCCATTTATTATGGTAACGGGAAATCTGATGCAGCACTCCGGCGCCCTCTCAGTAATGTCTAAGAATCTTTCAGACGCATTTCCCGGTGCATTCATACAGATAAACGACACTGACGCGGCAAGACTTGGTATAACGGACGGTAGCACGGTGCGCGTGGAATCACGCCGCGGCGCAGCGACTGTAACAGTAGAGGTAACAGACGAGGTAACGCAGGGGATGATCTTTGCGCCCATAAATTTTGCAACCGCCAGATTAAACGAACTAACATATGCCTACGAAGGCGGCGGCGCCCCGCTGACAGCAGTGAGTATACAACAGGTACAGTCAATTTAGGCTGAACTTGTGGGCAGTAAAGCGGGGGGTTACATGTTGGCGCTGCTAATATTGCTACGTGAATATCTCGCTGATATTGATTTCAAGGCCTTCTATGGCCTTAGATGTAACCACGCCTTCAAACGCTGCGAATGAGTGAAGTCTATACTTATCGCTATCGATGGTTAATATCTCGATAGTTTGCAGCTCCGGCATCACTATCCAGTACTCCGGCACCCTGTATTTCTCGTAAATAGCCCGTTTAACTTCGGTATCATTGTTGTAGCTGCCCTGTGACACTATCTCACAAACCATATCTGGTACGCCTCTTATCCAATCCTGAAAGATTCCCATGTTCTCTTTACGAATAAACAGGATGTCAGGTTGAAGCCGATTGATTCCATCCTCTAATACTACGTCAAGCGGTGAGAAGAAAACAAATCCCAAGTCTTCTTGCTCCGTGTATCTTTGTATTTTTGTAAAGATTTTGACTGCTATCCACTGATGTTTACCAAATGGACTAGGCCCCATGACTTCCACCCCGTTAATAATTTCTGTTAAGTCTAACTCTAACGTTTCCATATTTATATTATATCGCCGAACTTATGGTTTTGTCTATGATTACAGGGCAAACGCATTAAGCAGAAATTGCCTATAGCTCCGATGGTAGTAAAGTGGTGGGGGCACATGTTGGCGCTGCTAATATTGCTACGTAAATATCTCGCTGATATTGATTTCAAGGCCTTCTATAGCCTTAGATGTAACCACGCCTTCAAACGCCGCTAATGAGTGAAGTCTATACTTATCGCTATCGATGGTTAATATCTCGATAGTTTGCAGCTCCGGCATCACTATCCAGTACTCCGGCACCCTGTATTTCTCGTAAATAGCCCGTTTAACTTCGGTATCATTGTTGTAGCTGCCTTGTGATACTATCTCACAAACCATATCTGGTACACCTCTTATCCAATCCTGAAGAATTCCCTGATTATCATTCTTAACAAACAGTATGTCGGGTTGCAGCCTATTAATTCCTTCCTCGAATATCACATCGATGGGTGAGAGATATAATTTCCCTGATTTATATTTTTCTAAGTGAAATAGTATTTTCTTTGCTATAGCTATAACAATATCCTGGTGACGTCTAAATGGACTAGGCCCCATGACTTCCACCCCGTTAATAATTTCTGTTAAGTCTAAATCTAATGTTTCCATGTTTATATTATATCGATGAACTTATGGTTTTGTCTATGATTGAGGTCAGGGCAAACGCATTAAGCATTTCTATGTTTAACAGTTGAGTGTAATGCTCAAGAGCCAGCAGATTCAAATGTTTATAAATACACAGGCAGGAATGACCAGAGCGTGACAGAGAAAAGACCTCTGCAAAGTAAAACATTAAAGTAAAACATTTATAATAAGTAATTACATATAGTAAACATATTGTTGACAAATAATAAAAAAGTGTTATCATAAAAAATGAACTGCTATATTCATAGCAGAATTTCTGTCGTAAAACCCAACTTTTTTAAGGAGGATATTTTAATGAAAGGTGATTGTTATCTGAAAGACCCAGAGACGGGGAAGTTCATGGGAAGCAAGCCGGGGTGTTCTCATGGCGGTGCTGAGGTGTCAGATGAGTTATCGCAGCGGGCGGAAAGGGAAAAAGGTGTTATAAAACAGAGAGTTGGCGCTGCGGCAGCTTTAGGGAATTTGAAGCCGAAAGACAGTGAGTTAAAGGACAAGGCAGAGCGGTTAGCCCGTGAAGTCAATAAGGGTGACCTGAGTTTTCAGGAGGGGCTTTATCAACTGTCCAAAGGCAACGCACCGTTTAATCGTTACGCAAAGGCAGTCGATCTTTTAGACAGAGACCCCAAGTATTGGAGAGACATCGCCAAAAAAGGCGGCTCAGATGAAGTGGATACGCTGCTAACCAGTTTTGTCGGCGTACCAGTAACAGGCGTTGCCGACTATGCGCTGAATGCTTCTAACACTAAATCGGGTGTGCAGCAGATCAGTGATCAGAAATCTTATAGAGCAGCGCCTAATTTAGACAAGGAGACGGTTGCTAAAGAGGAACAGAAGAGGGCGGAAAATATAGACAAGCGTGCCGCAGATGAAGATGAGCGCAAAAAGTTTAGTTATATGAAGGACCCGAAAAAGCGCACTCAATGCAGCGGCAATGAATGCACGACACGTGCATCGATGTATGGTGATAAACTCCATACAGGGATAACGAACCCAGGGACGCCAGAAAGAACAAAAAGTGGTGAATACTTCAACAAGTATAAATATACTGCAGCAATGCAGCCACTTCACGTTGACACTATTCCTTATAATCAGCCTGCTGAGAAGTATGTATATGCCGAGGTAACTAACACAGGGACTAAACCTCCATTGACTGTTATAGTCAAGGTCAATGATAGAGGACCATATACACCTGTCAAAGTTACAGATAACGGTAAAGATCATTATGTGAATATGGAGGACCCGACAAAAGCCATTGATCTCTCGCCAGCGGCCTATGCCAAAATAGCAGGTGACAACATGAACAAAGGTGTCTTTGATGTTAAGTTAAAGTTTTTAGATGCCGAAGAGGGATTGCGCCGGTATAATGAACAAAACGCACAGGAGGCAAACCGCCGACCAGCAATTGATAAAAAAGTGCATGAGGCACAGTGTGCAAATGATCCAGGGTTCCGCAAGAAAGCAATAAATAACTGTCCAAATCGTAAGAAGTAGTACTCTACATGATCTATGAGAGGAGTATATCTATACTCCTCTCCTTTTTTTGATAAAAAAAAGACTTGACAATTGCATATACTTGTGTTTATCATAAACAGATGATATCATTAGTTTTATCATGGAGTTAAGTGTATGTCGACACGTTTGAGATTAGTTCTTTTGTTGGTTGTCTCATCGCTGATGTTGTCACCGGTTGCTGGATTTGCGGAAAAATGTGACTATAAGCTTTATAGTGTTTCATTTAAAAAATCATACCTTAAAAAGAAATATAAGGTTAGGGCGTTTTTTTTAGACGATGCTTGTGGAGTTGTACGCATACCCAAAATACCACGAGGTTGGAGTTATGTCTTTCATGAACAATTGTCACATGGTTTAATTGCAACTGCTTCTTCAGACAGAAATGCTGTCGGGATAGACTATTTTAAGGATTTTCTCATAATTTTTTTTGCACCAGAGACTCCAAATGAAAAACTGCAACTTGATATGAAACTGGTTTACAATAAACCCAATGGAACATCCGAAATCAAGGTTCTTGACACTAGAGATTTTGATTTTAAGGAAATTCACAAATGCCTGTAGGCAATTTAAACAATATCATGAGTGAGTTTGAATCAGCAAAAATGATTTCACATTGCGGACAATTTGTTATTAAACCATTTAAAATTAGAAATAGACTGGCTGTTTTACTGACAGTGCCGGTGGTACTCTTGTTTGCCACTGCCGCTGTAGCCGCCGAATGTGAATATACATATTATTATGCCTCGCTTGACGATGCGAGTCGTCATCCAACACAAAGACTAAGGGCCTTTGAAATGAGTGTTTCAGATGCTTATATATATGATCTTCCCAAATTACCCTCTTCATGGATTTACATTATCGATAAAAAAGATGGATATATTACAGATATGACTGCCGTTGCTAAGTCAGATAAAGATGCTATCAGATTTAAAGATATTGAGAATTTTATTATCCTTAAACAATCTAAAGACCTTTCCGAAGATGATATTTATATAAGATTTAACTTTGTATATATGACGGAAAAGGGTGTTAGTGGCGCAAAATCTGCTGCGTTAATACGTTTTGATGCTTTTGATTTTACATTAAAAAAGATAAACAAATGCTTACCAAAAAAACCGCGAAGACATTAATCATACTGACAATACTATTGTTCGCTTTCTCTCATGCCGATGGGGGCGATGACATCTTCTGCGTGTCAATGAAGAAATTTAACAAAAAAAACAGATTATTTCGCCGAATCCGCAGCTTCAATTTTCACGTAACCAATGCCATAATACACGGTTTACCATATACTCCAGGCGTTAAGGTCTTTGCTATTGAAAATAGTATTAACTACAGCGGAACTTACTATGGTCATTGTGTTGCTGGTCATAGTGGACTTGGAGGTTTCGATATAGATTTCTTATATAATGATTTTGTGGTAATAAAGAAACGGCCAGGCGTTAAATTGGACAAAGTCAAGGTAAAGTTTAGTTTCTCTATAGAAGAGGATATAGTCGACGATAAAGGCAATGAAATAGATAAAGGCAATTATACAGGTGAGAATGAGGTAACATACCATTTTACAAACAAAGATTTAAACATACACAGGTGCAGGGCAAACGCATTTGAAAATTAGGCAGAAATTGCCTAAGCTACGACCGATGCTTTCCTGGATTATAGCTTTACCGTGAAATGAAAATACTATCAGAGTGGCCTTGCGATTTTCATGGGCGGGGGCGAATATTGACCCTATTCATGTATGTTTCGCTGGGATCTATAGTGATTGTCAAAAGTCAATTCCGAATGATGTCAAGGTTTGTACGGAAAGAGGGGAATTGATGAGGTCAAGAAT
>JAMOAZ010000010.1:0-79929 GCA_039908505.1 Nitrospirota bacterium | reverse complement strand
TTCGAGGGGAGGTTACTATTGGACATTGATGTTAAGGGCTAAAACCGGGCCTGACACAGTTTAGTTAACAGACCCTAACGTTATTGTTTTCTCAGCAACTTAGTGTTGCCACACATGTCTTTGTGAAACAATGCAACTAACTTACGTATTGCAGAGCCTTAGAACCTCACGGGTTATCTTATCAAGCGACATTACCTTGTCAACGCCTCCATGCTTGATAGCCTCATTTGGCATTCCGAATACCACGCACGATGCCTCATCCTGTGCTATGGTGATTGCCCCGGAATCTTTCATTTCTTTCATCCCGCGAGCGCCGTCATCTCCCATTCCGGTCATAATGACACCCACAGCATTTTTGCCGACATATCTGGCAGCCGAGCGAAATAACACATCCACTGACGGGCGATGCCTGCTTACCAGAGGGCCGTCTTTTACCTCTACGTGATAGCGCGCACCGCTTCTTTTTATCAACGTATGCTTGTTGCCAGGGGCTATCAGGGCAAGCCCTCTGACCACTGTATCATTGTCTTGCGCCTCTTTTACTGAGATTCGGCAGATGCCATCTAGCCGCTTTGCAAACGCGGCGGTAAAGTGCTCCGGCATGTGCTGGACTATAACAATACCTGGACTATTCGTGGGGAATTCCTCCAGAAATACCTTGAGGGCCTCTGTCCCGCCCGTTGACGCACCCACGATTACTACTTTTTCTGTTGTTTGAATCATCGCCTTCGATGTTGGTTTTTCAAGTACCGCGTCTGCCGTCAGCTTTGGGGCAACCATTTTTTCTGTCTTTACAGATGAAATCCGCCTCGGCCTCGATGAGGCCGCCGCCTTCACTATATCGCAGATTACCATTTTTGACTCTTCGATGAATTGCTTAGTACCCATTCGTGGCTTGGTTATTATCTCTACGGCGCCAAGGTCCATTGCCTTGAGTGCAGTCTCTGAGCCGCTTTCAGTAAGCGACGAACACATCACCACAGGGATTGGATGCTGGCTCATCAACTTCTTTAAAAAAGTCAGTCCATCCATTCGCGGCATTTCCACATCCAGCGTGATTACGTCGGGCAGCTCTTCCTGTATCTTCTTTGCCGCTGCAAATGGGTCAGCAGCAGTCCCTATTACCTGTATCTGTGGGTCAGAGGACAGTATATCCGACAACGTCTGACGCACAATTGCTGAATCATCCACAATAAGTACTTTTACTCTATCTTTCATTGCCCACCTTTTAATGCTGTTATTTTATATATTATTAATATATCATAATATTTATGATATTAATCAACATATTCTACTGCTGTCTTTCTTAATTTTTTAAGTAAGACCTCGCCTGTCAGGGTGTTAAAAAAAATCTTGCGCCCTCTATCGCCCCCAAGGTCAGAAGTCACCGGTTCAAGTCCAAGAGAGTTAAGTATTTTTAATGCCGCTTCTATATTTTGTTTTCCCACTGACGCCTTTGTGTTGTTGTCTCTGGTGAGTACATCGCCCCCGCCAAAGGCCTTTACCTCAAGATTTCCAGCGTGTACACCCTTTTCCTGCATCTTGTTCAGTATATATTTAACAGAACACGTAACGAATTTTAATCTCTCCGGACAATCTCTACAACCCTTACCGCCACAGTCTGGAAGCATCCCGTGGCACATAGCGCCAACACACCGCTCAGGCTCAAACAGCGTTACAGATACACAAGACCCCAGCACAGTTTTAATCAGCGCCGGCTTCTCGGTTACATATACCTCACCGGGCTTGAGAAAAACCAGCGGTAAACCCATCTCCTTAATTTTCACTTCTTGACTCTGTATATGGTCGGCGCCACCTGCGTAAATGGTACGTTCAAACCGCCTATCGTCTCCGAATGCCCCATGAACAGATAACCGCCAGGGTTTAAATACCTTGCGAACTTTTTTAAAAGCCGCTCCTGAGTCGGCTTATCGAAGTATATTACCACGTTTCGGCAAAATACGACGTCCATTGTCTCTCTGAAGCCAAAGTCGTCATCCATGAAATTCAATCTGCGAAATCTTACACACCGCCTTAGCTCTGGCACAATGCGTACAAGCTGTTTTGCAGGGTCTTTGCTTTTGAGCAGATATTTTTTTCTCAACGGCATTGCAACAGGCTCTATTTTCTCCGCCTCGTATATTGCTTCTTTTGCCTTATCCAGCACCTTTGTTGAAATGTCAGTTGCAATAATTATAAAGCTGAACCTTCCGCCTGCCCTCTCTCCATATTCACTTAGTACCATTGTCAGCGTATATGGCTCTTCACCAGTTGAACACCCAGCGCTCCAGAGCATCAGCGGGCGCATCACACCGGCGCCGTTTACTTCGTTAAGTGTTGGAAGGGTATGTTTGGTTAAATATTCAAAATGATTAGGTTCACGAAAAAAATCTGTCTTGTTTGTAGTTACTGCGTCTATCATGTGGACTAGTTCACTTTCTGTGCCTTTTGGGCTGAATACGTAATCACTGTATTGCTCGAACGTGCCTATGCCCAGCTTGCGAAGTCTCCTTTGCAGGCGTGCCTCAAGCATCGTCTTTTTCGCAGGTGGCATTTTTATACCTACTTCGCTTTGCACAAAATCGCTCAGACGGCGAAACACCTTATCAGATAAAACTGCCGCTTCGTGTCTTACATCATCTACATCAGATGCCATTAGGCCGCCTGAGTTGCTTCCTGAGCAAAGGCCAACTCCTCGGCAGTAAATATCTTGTCTATTTCCAGAATGATTATAAACTCCTCGTCACGCTTGCCCATACCCTTTATAAAGTCTGTCCTCAACTGCATCCCTATACTTGGGGCAGGCTCTATCTTCTCCGGCTCCAGTTCTATTACCTCCTGCACCGAATCAGCCAATGCACCAAGAACCATCGACTCATTCTCAAACGATACTTCCACGATTATAACACAGGTGTTTACGGTCTTCTCTGTGCGGGTCATTCCGAATTTCAACCTCAGATCAACCACCGGTACGACACTTCCTCTGAGATTTATCACGCCGCGCATAAACTCAGGCGTCCGCGGTACCTTCGTTACGCTGCTGAACTCCAGGACCTCTCTGACTTTTGATATATCCAGGGCAAACACCTCTTCTTCAAGTTTAAATGTCAAATACTGTGTAGCTTCGGCTGTCGCTGTTGCCATTTTCAGGTACCTCCCATTTTTTTATATTATCGCTTTATCTTATCGTTTTACCCGGCGGCATCTGCCGTCACCGGCTCATGTGTTTCCACAGAACGCACAAGTGTAGGGACGTCAAGTATAAGTGCCACCGTGCCGTCGCCTAATATAGTTGCCCCTGATATCCCTGCTATGTCTTTAAACACACGCCCCAGACTTTTTATCACCGTCTGATGTTCCCCTATTACATAATCTACAACAAAACCGACTTTTTTGTCATCGACTTCCGTGATTACTATCTGTTCCATTTCCGGCTCTTCCGCCTCGATGACAAAGTGTTCCCTCAGTCTTATATACGGTATCAGTATGCCGCGCACGTTTGATACATGCCTGCCATGTGTCCTTTCGATGTCTTTTTTGGACAACTCCACACACTCCTCAACGACTGCCAGCGGGATAACAAATACCTCATTGGCTATCTTCACAAGCAGACCGTCTATTATGGCAAGCGTAAGGGGAAGCCTCAATGTGATTGTCGTCCCTGAGCCTTTCCTGCTTTTTACCTCAACTAAGCCACGCAACGCGTCTATGTTTTTCTTTACGACGTCCATCCCAACGCCGCGCCCCGAGACGTTCGTAATCTTCTGAGCGGTTGAAAAACCAGGCGCAAATATCATTCCAAATATCTCTTTCTCCGACAGTTCGGCATCCGGCGCTATGAGGCCGTTGTCTATGGCCTTTTTTAATATCCTCTCTTTATCAAGCCCAGCCCCGTCGTCCTCTATCTTTATCAGTACGTTTGCCCCGGAATGTCCTGCTGACAAATGCACTGTGCCCATTTTAGGCTTCCCGGCAGCCTCTCTCACGTCCGGCCTTTCTATGCCGTGGTCTATGCTGTTTCTTATTATATGTACAAGCGGGTCATTCAACTTTTCTATAACTGTTTTGTCCAGTTCGGTCTCTGCCCCATCTGTAGTCATCTGTATCTCTTTGCCCAATTCGATGGAAAGGTCGCGCACCAATCTCTTAAACTTGCTGAATGTTGACCCTATGGGAAGCATTCTTATGCTCATCGTACTGTCTCTTAGTTCCCACGTAAGACGCTCAACCTCTTCGGATATCGAGGTCAGTGTTGCCTCGCCATGTACGATTGCAGTCTGGCTCAGTCTGGCCTGTACCGTAACCAGTTCCCCGACAAGATCAACCAGCTTGTCAAGCTTGTCTGACGGCACCCTTATGCTTGCCGCAGTGTCAGTAGTTTTCTGGCGCTGTTCGCGGACTTCTTTTATATGCTGCTGCTCGGCAAGGGCAGAGGCTATGTGTCCGCTGTCCACAATACCAGCATCAACCAGTATCTCTCCTACTTTTTTCTGCTTGCCTAAGAGTTTTTTCAACTCATCTATCTTCACATCGCCGCGCGCCGCTAGAATCTCGCCGAGTTTCATATACCCTTCGGCCTCGTCGTATTCTCCCTCTTCGTCAACTATCTCAACATGTAAATCACACATGTCGTCAACAAAAATAAATACGTCTTTTATGGCGTTAGTACTAAGGGTGGTCGTCAGTATGATGTCCCAATATGTCGCGCATGACTCAGGATTGAACTCCTCAAGGCGTGTAATAGCATCTATTTGGGCTACTACCATGCAACTTCCCATTTGACGCAGCTCATTAATCAGCAATATCGGGTTTGTCCCTGTTACGAAAAGATCAGCAAACGGCTTGAATCTTATCCGATATGTAACCGAGTGAGAGGCGTCTCCTGAGGCAGACTTAGATGGTTTTTGGGCAGCAGCTTCATGCCCTGATGGTGAACCGGCAGCAGTGCCCTTTGTCAACAACTGCAGGGAGTCGATTATAGATTTTGAGATTTTATGGTCAACGGTTGCCTTGCCCTCTGAAGCCTCTATCATGGTGCGAATCTGGTCACGCGCACGAAGGGTCAGGTTAGTCAACTCCTTTGTTACGGCAAGTTTGCCGTTTCTGACCATGTCGAAGGCCGTCTCCACCTCATGAGTGAACTCAGCTATGTCATCAAACCCGAACATCGCACCGGAGCCTTTTACCGTGTGCATGGCACGAAATACGCGCCCTATCAGATCCTCATCAGTTGGATGTTCCTCAAGCTCTAACAGTGAAGTCTCAAGCTCTGTCAGAAGCTCGGCTGCCTCTTCCTTAAAGGCCTCTTTTCCTGCGTCTAGACCATCATCTTCTTCGCTCATCCAAGCACCTTCTTTACGACCGCTAAGAGCTGGTCAGGTTTAAATGGTTTTACTATCCATCCAGTCGCCCCGGCAGACTTACCCTCCTGCTTTTTAGAGTCCTGCGATTCGGTTGTAAGCATCACTATTGGTATGAACTTATAGGCTGGCATTGCACGGACACCCTTTATCAGGCCTATTCCATCGAGGTTTGGCATGTTCAAGTCCGTTATCATCATGTTTATCTGTGTGGAGGCAAGTTTAGCAAGGGCATCCTTGCCATCGACGGCCTCAACTACTGTATACCCGGCGCCTTTTAGCGTGAAGGCAACCATCTGCCTCACACTCGCCGAATCATCCACTGTCATTATCACCTTACTCATTAGCCCCCTCCGTTTTTGGGAAATTAAAACAATGACCAAATCCGGCGTCTTTTATAAGATTTAAAAACCCTTCCGGCGGATTTATCAGCGACAGCCCTTTCTTCAGCAACTCGGCTGATTGTTTTGCCGCAAAATATATCTGGAGAAAGGATAAGTCTATCCCCTCGACGCCCTTTATATCTAATGTAACATTTTTTGAGCTTTTCAGCGCGTTTAACACCGCGTCCTTTACTGCTGCGGCATTCATTATCGTTACGTCGCCAGAAATCTTCAGCTCCCCGGATTTACTTAACTGAAAATTACTCATTTAGTCGCCTCCTCAATTAACTCAACTATTAAAACAACTCGAAATTATCCCCTGCCCCGTCCTCAGATTTAGGAGCACCTTCGTCCCATAAATCACCACCGTCGCCTCCTGCGGCAGTGGCGCCAGAGTGAATTGCCCTTTCTGAGTTCATTGTATATCTGCTTAACATATCCTTTAAATCAGGCGCAAAGTTTACATCGTCGTGTATATGACCAGGAATTGTCGCCATTACTTCGCCAAATATTCTATCAAGCTCGGCTAATACCTCGGTAACAGTAGTTTCTATTATATTGCTGAAATTGATTTTTTTTATGACATTTTCTATATCAATCTTTAACTGCGCTGCGCTTGCCGATATCTTATTCATCGACGCGATAACTTCCTTGTCCTGTTCCATGACCCCCTCAATGGCCAGGCGTGTTTGATCGGCAACTGTCTTTGATATATCTAAACGAGAGGTCAGTTCTTCTGACAAGTATGTCTTAATCTTGGCTGATCTATTAAGTATCGAGCTTATCAGACCTGCGCAGTCCGCTATCTTGAGATTGGCATTTTCAGATAGATTACTTATTTCGTTGGCGAGCACTCCAAGCCCCCTTCCAGCGTCACCCACGCGCGATACCTTTATCATCGCATTCATTGCCATGAGATTCATGTTTTCGCTTATCGACTCTATATTTGCTACATGACCAGTCATCCCCTGTATGTTTGTACTGGTTGTCTTAATTGACTCCAGCAGGTTTACCGTCATATCGTTGACAGCAACCAAGACCTTTACGAGGGCATCGAGGGCTGTTCCTACCAGTGAAATCTTGTTATTGCCGGATTCCTCCTCCGCTGTTATTGTCATGGCGTCTTCGGCCTGTGCCTCTGATAACTCTGACACCTTCGATAGGGAGTTTGAAATGGTTACGGCGGCCTTTTGAGTCTCATTCTGAACAAAATTAAGCTGGCCTATCTGTATCTTTATCGCCTCGGTTACCCATCTTATCAGTATGAACCTGCCGTTTTCATCTTCAGAGTCGAATGTTGCAATCTTTGCCTCAATATCGTGAAATGCCTCGGATACGTGCTCTATTTGCTGACGCGTTATGTCATGGAACTGAATCGAGGCAACCACCTCTCCAACCTCGGGCGAAATTGAATATGCCCTGTTACTTATCCTCTCACAGAGCCACTTTGCCTGTGTTGACATCGCGTCCAGCTCGCCAAGTATTACATCTACACGGCTCTTAACAAAATCGAGTTCCCTTCCTGCAGTCTCTATGAATGGCGCAAGCCGCTCGTTTACATCTGCCACACCCAGGTTTGCCGACTTCACAGACGTTATAATCTCATCTGTCCCCTTTAATATTTGCTTTGCAAGAGTATCCACCAGGTCTGTCATGATATTAAACTCGGCATTGCCCACGCGCGCCGTCTCGATACGTATCAATGTGCCTATGATAGATATGGTTTTTGACAGTTTCCTGAAGAACTCCTCCATATCTATTACTTTATGCAGGTCATCTATGATAAGATTCATTTCCTTAGTCCCTTCGAGAATCAGATTGGAAGATGTCTCAATTTCTGTATAAACCTTCTCAAAAAGCTCCTTTAATGAATGTACGTTAAAGCCGCTCCCACTCTCTATTGCAGTTACCAGACTACCGGCCATTGAGGAATTTTCAATACACGCAAAAGAAAAATCCTGTAAACTCGCTCCAAGCTCAAGGAACTCCGTCTCCGTAGCCTTAGATATGGCGATAAGCTCATCAGCCATCTTAAGAAACGACTTGCCCCACGATGCATCAACTACTATATGAATATCAGACACGACAGCACCCCCGTCTGCGGGCACGACAGCACCCCCGTCCGAAATAACAGCAGTCTTGTCTGTCAAAAAGGCACCCTTGCTGGATTTTGAGAACAACTGCTCCCCGTGTAATGCTGTATTGCTAATGCCTGTAATGTGTCTATTAACGCCATTAACTTTAGTTGTGCGGATGACCCGCCATTTCCTCGCGCCCGTTTTTGCGTTACCTTATTTCCGGCCAAAAAGTGATTCATTTGCCGTTAATGTTATATCTCGCCCTTTTTTACTTTCTGGTAAAAGTCACACTCTTTGCAGCTTTTCAATGATTGCGCTATTTCACATTCTGGCTCAGTCCCGCTTAGGGTCCCTGCGACAAGCCAGCAACGCCTTCCGGCTGATTTCGTAAACGCTGAACACTGCCCTGACCTGTGTAACCCCACCTTATCCAAGCCGCATTTGAAGTACTCCCAGCACTTCGTCCGCTCGACTTTGACCTGATCAAACCCTTCAAACGCCTTCGCAAAGGCCTCAAATGCCATTGTCGCAGGACAGGGCGGCTTCTTTTTCATGCCTGGCTTCAGATCAGTTATTTTTTTATCCATTATAGCTATTACCTTTTTTAATGCCTCTTCGCATCATTTGTATTATTCCCATGTTATGTCACATATCATAATAGCAATCCACATAGCAATCTAATGGCCTAATTGCATAGGCTATTGTAAGTGTATACTTTTACAAACATTTTGTCAAGGTATCCTTCTCTCAAATTTCAAGTTTTTCTTAATACTTACTACAATTCAGACAGGCCATTGTGGAGGTGGACTTGCCGGTGCGGGCTTTTTGCTTAACTTATAAATAAACGCAAGTATTTCTGCCACTGCCTTATATAGTTCCTGTGGAATTTCCTGATATAAATCAAGGGCTGAGAGGATGTCTACCAACTGCTTGTCTTCTTTAATTGGGACTCCGTGTGCCTTTGCTATTTCTATAATCTTATCTGCCACAGCGCCGGAGCCTTTTGCCGTTATCCGTGGAACTGCCGTAGCACCCGATTGATAGTTTAGCGCTGCCGCCTTTCTCTGTTTATCTTCCATATCCTGCCCTGCCTAAATCCGCAAGTCCAGACCGCCGGAAGTGGCTTTTTCGGCAAAGCCGAGCTTGCTTTTTTGTCCAACATTGATTATTTTAAGGGTGAGGCCGACTGCCGCGAATCGCTTTTCGAGTTCACCCTTGTTTTCTGATATAAGGTCTTTGGTCTTATCTTTTTCTGCGTTAAAAGAGACAAAGAATCCACCGTCTGATGTCGTTACCGAGATTGATATTTTCCCCAGTCTGTCAAGGTCAAGATTTATATCACAGGTAAACGATTTCTTTGCATGATACTTATTCTTCTTAAACATCAAGTCAGCGTCTCTGAGTTCATTCCATAGAAATGGTAAATATGTATACACCATATCATTAGCGCGTGAGCTTAGTTGATAGTACTCTATGTTTTTAATAAATTTTTCGACTGTGTCCAATAACTCATCATGCTTGGCTGGAGAGTACTTTAGTGCATCAGCCATCATATCGTCTTGTAATATATCTCTGATTTTCAGCAGCAGTGCCTTCTGGTCGTTATTTATATTTAATGGAGCCTTTAGGTGTTCTTCAGTCTGAGAAACGTGATGTGTAATTGGTTTGTCTTTCGGAGTAGCCATGGCTGCGATAACATCGTCTTTTGGTGGAGCCTGAGTTACTGTCACGGCATCGGGTCTTGGGGTCAGCACATCGCTGCCCTCAGCCCCTGTGCCTTGGTGGGGTTTAGCCTGGTCTGCCATTATTATCATAGTATCTTTAGTGGAAATCTGAGGTGTTATCAACGCATCAAGTTTTTGTCTTACAGCGGCCAGCACATCACTGCTGTCAACGCTTGTGTTGTGGGGTCTGCCCTGTTCCAACATCGCAGTCAGTTCGTCTTTGGGGTAATTTGGGGGTGTTATTAATGCATCAGGTCTTTGTTTCATTTGTTTCACAGGGCTAAACACATCGCTGTAGTCAACGCTGATACTAGCGAGCTGGAGTTTACCCTGTTGCACTGTTGTAATAATATTGTCATTCATGGAACTCTGGGGTTGTAAAGCAGCTTCAAGTTTTTGTTTTACAGCGCTCAACACATCACCACAGTTACAGTTTGTGTGCATGTCCTTGTCCTGGGCTACAACAGCCAGGCAGTCATCAATTGCATGGTTGAGCATATTGAGTGTATCACTGGCATTGCCGGGGGTTAAGCCCTGAATCCCTTTATATGTTACAGCGGCCAAATCGTTTAAAAATATACGCGTATGCCCTTCGGTTTGTGGATTTTGAAATCCTTCAACGGCCTTTTGGACGATGGCATTGAGCGTGTTTTTCGCCAATACGACATCAGGTGCGTTGTCAAGCTCCTGTATGGCAGATTGCTTTACATTGGTCTCAAACAGTATGCCTGATTCCTCAACAGACGCCCTCAGGGTTTGTGCATTGAGCTGTTCCATATCAGGAATCAGAGACTCAAGCATTTTGAACTCAGGATATTTGTTTTTTACACTGGATGGTATGTCAGTTAATATCTTATGCAAGGCCTGGAAATCTGATGAGCTAAGACGCGCATCCGTGAGTTCGGAAAGTAAGAGCTGGACTTTTTGTGCTACGGTAACAACTGTGGGAGCTGGGGCGGATGCAGGGTCAGTTGTGACCACCGGCACGGGAGTCGTTGTGTGTGATGCAGCGGTTGTAACCGCAGAAACTGGAGACTGAGGCGATTCAAAGCCCATAAATTTAAGGTTTATTTCTTTATCGCCACCCATCACCTTAAGGGTAATTCTGTCGCCTTCGCTTAATGGAACATTTGTCCTGGCTAACAGAACAGCCCCCTGCGTATCTTCGCTCTTACCTAGCGGAGGGGTTATACGGAGCATTACAAGACCAGAATCTATTATATCAATAACGTCAGCGCTAACGGCATCACCTGAGACAAGGGAAATCGGCTTGCCGTCTGGCCTTGCCAGAAGTACAACAGTTTCGCCCTTATTTACGACTACATTGATGTTCACCCGATACTCCCCGTTTTAAATCGAGCGCTGCAAGTATTCATAATATTGAAGGCTTATATCTTATCCAGCACGACTTGAACGCCTATTTTGAGCGATGCATTAAAGAGCAGCGGACCATGAAAATTAGCGATAACACGTTCATTTTCCACCCTGATGATTACTAATGTCACAAGGTCATCATTATTCTCTAATTGAAGGAATCTCTTTGTAGTAGGATCAAGCGTCATGTTAAAATTTTGCAACAACACCGTAGGCTCTACAACAATGAATGCCACATCCGGGTCATCTGCTGCCTGAAGCCACTTCAGCACTGTATCCTTGTGATCAATCAGTACATACCTTTTAATCGACGGGAATCCCACAATTCCATCAGGGAATGAGATTACCTTGTCAGAACTTACCTCAATAGACCCAAAGCGCGATGTCTTGAATTTGACTTTATTATCGTTGCAGCACATCTTTTATCTTCTCGAACTCGCCGCTTGTCAGACCCATGGACAAGATATTTTCAGTTTTTATCTTTTCATACAGCTCATTTCTGTATATCCTTACACCGTGCGGCGCTTCTATACCGAGCCTTACCTTGTTACCTTTAATCTCTACTACTGTAATTGTAATAGAGTCACCTAACTTTATTGCCTCTTCTGACTTCCGTGTCAATACGAGCATCTTGCCCCCTATCCTTTTTTCTGCTTGAGAGCATCCAGGCTCTCACTATACTCTACCGCCTTAGTATACCATATCTGTTGGAAAAATCCCAGATTATCTTATGCTCAGAAAATCAAACAAGGTCTGAGACATTACCTGAGCCGATGACTGTCTTAGTGCCTGCAAGGCTACCTCTGATTTTGATATATCTGTCGCTACCTTTGCAATGTCTGCATCCTGTGCGTTTGATAAATACGTGGACTGATCTACATTGTTGTTATCGTTATTATTAATCGTCTGCTGTAAAAAGTTGAGCCTCGCCCCAATAGTCGCCCTTACGGTGACAACCTTGTCCAGAGCCATTAGAAGGGGTTTCATCATCGCATTGATCATATCAACGTCATCTTTATTAAACGCGGTTTCAATTATATTAGCCATGTCCATGTAGTTTGAAAAGGAGACCTGTCCAATACTCACCGCAGTTGGCGAACTGGAGTTAGTTATGTTTACTGCAATAGCGCTTGGCATGTTGCTGTTAGACGGGCCAGCAGTCGGGATGTAATGGGCAAACCTGCCAGTTGTCAGCCGTATTGAAAGCGTAGTGTCAAGAGAAAATGCAAAGGCGTCAGAACCGCTGATGTTTTCAATAACTTGTGCGCTACTGTTTACGTTAACGCTTGTCTGTGTGCTGTCTCCCTGATATGTATAAAAGCCACCAGCGGATGCTGCTGCCCCTGTCAGGGCAAAGCTGGCAGTGTAGGTTTGACTGCCTGAAAATAAATACCGGTTTCCCAAACGTGTTAGGGACAGGGAATAGAGGCTCTCTTTTATTGTGGCAATCTCTGCGGCAATATTCTGCCTGCCAGCGGCATCGGTAGAGCCGTTTACGCCGCTTACCATAAGTTCCTGTATACGCTGAAGGTTCTCCACTACGCTGGACATCGATGTGTCAGAAGTCTGAAGAAACGACTGAGCAGCGCTTATGTTTTTCTGATACTGGGTGGTATTTGCTATATCCACCTTATAGCCCAGAATCTGGCCCATGGCAGAGATGTCATCGGACGGTCTGTTTATCTTCAGCCCCGAAGACAGTTGTTCCTGCGAGTCAAAGAGCTGAGAAACGCTGTCCTGAAAGCTCTTCTTCATCATTTCTATGTACATGAAACTTGATATTCTCATTATTTCACCCTCGTTATCTTACTAAATTGACCAATGTTTCCAGCAAACTACTGGTGACATTTACAATTTGAGCCGCTGCCTCATATGATTTCTGATATTGCACCAGACTCATTGCCTCTTCATCTAAAGACACCCCTGAGATAGAGGCATTTTGCTCTTTCAGTTGACTCAACATATTTGTTGAGAATGTTAGGTTAGCATTTGCTGTTGAGGCATAGTTGCCGATAGTGGTAACAACTGATGCATAGAATTCAATTATCGTACTATTGGACAACACCGGGGTTACCTGGTCACCGAGGGCTACCATGGCAAGGGCATTGCCGTTGCCGCCGGGAATAGCGCTGGGGGAGCTTGACGCTGCAATTTGCGTTGGGTCTGTGAGGGTGACCCTCCCGTTGCCTATTGCAGTAGCAATAGGTGAAAGTTTAAACACATCGCCTGCAGCAGGAACCCCTGCGAATGTTACCTGCATTCCATCAACGGTAAGCGAATTACCGGTCAGAGTGCCATTTGTCGATGTGTTACTTTTTATGTCATACAACTGGTAGTTGTTATTACCGGTAAAGCGCACCTCGTATTCCTTGTACGTAATGGCAGACATGTCTATGATAACTGCTGAGGTAACTGAGGCCGTAGAGCTGTTTTTGTTTAGTGTATATACTGAAAGGGGATTAAAGAAATTTCCTCCCTGCTGACCATTGAGGTCATAGCCTCTGGTCTGGACAGAGTTGACCATGTTTGTGATTGCCGCTATGGTACTTCTCAGCCCAGCAAATGCGGCAGGCAGTCCACTCTTACCACTGTTTTTAAGCTCTAGTTCTGCGCCAATCTTTCCGCCTGTTATCTTTGAGGTTTGGTCTATTCCATTTATGTTTAATTGTATCTTACCGTCAACCTGCCTCTGCATCGTTATGGGATTAACAATGTCACCAACGCCTACGATGTTTCTCTCGCCGACTGTAACGGTAATAGCGCCAGATTTATCGTCTAAGGTGGTGAAATTTATTAGTCCGGCGAGTTGGGTCAATGCAGCCTGTCTTTTGTCTCTTAGGTCGTTTGCTTGCTGCATTCTGCCGCCTTCTGCCAGCGCAATACTTACGTTGTAACTAGAAATTTGTCTGGCAAGATCATTTACCTGCTTTATGTCATCGGGAATGGACTTGTCAATGGATGCGTCTATATTGCTAAACTGGCTCTCAATTTGCTGCGCCTGAGTGATGATGTTCATACCGTCTGATATGACCACAGTCCTTTGCTCAGGGGTTTCCGGGTTTGTAGAGAGGTCCTGCCACGCATTAAAAAAACTGGTTATAGAAGCCGAGAGCCCTGCGCCTTTTTGGTCATTCATTGCGTCCTCTATCTGTGAATATGTGCTTTGAAGAACGCTCTGCTTACCGTTGTTTTGCTCCTCAAGCAGCATCTGAGCTTGTACAAAACCATCATACTGTCTTTGTACCAATGCTAATTTTACACCAGTCCCTGATGCGCCCATAATCGCTGTATTGGGGTTATTCACTTCTAAAATTGCGTTTTGTACGCAGTACCCCGGGGTATTAACATTGGAGATATTATTACCAGTAACGGTTAAAGCCTGACCCATTGTCGATAATGCAGACTGAGCTACGTTCATCAATGCCGACAGTCCCATGTTTAAGCCTCCTTCGCAAGGAAAACCCCGGTTTTGCCAACGGTGGGATTTACTCCATGCAGATTCAGAAAATTAATGTTGTTTCTTACATATTTAAGAGATCTATCTATCAATACCTTATTAAATTCATTTAGTTCGTCTATGCTTTGCAGCAGAGATTTTAACATCGTCCTTATCCCGTTGAAGTCTGAATCACCGGTTATCTCGGCCAGTGTGTTTATATTCATATCTACGGACAACTTACGACCGTTTATTGACTGGCAAGTGTTTATCTCTGTCACAAACTTTTTCATTAGCCTTAGCCTTTCCTCCTCAAGCAGCCTCAGTTTGAGTGTCTGCGTGTACTTCTCTTTTGCCAGGGTCTCAACACCTTGTTCATTGAAATCAATAAGATTCTCACGCTCTTGTTTTAAGAGTTCAAAGAGTACCTTATATCCCTCGATTTGAAGGCTGAGTACCTTCTTTATGTCATTAGCAGTTTTCACGCTATCTCATTCAGTATTTTTCCAGCTATTTCGCTGGGATTTATAGTATATGTACCATTGCTGATAGATGTTTTTATTTCGTTAATCTTATCGTCCCTTACATCGGGAAGTTGGGCAATCGCCCTTGTCATCTCCTCGATTGCACGCGCGTCAGAAGAGAGTTTTACACTATCGGCGTTATTTGCCTGGGCTGCCGCGCCTGTGTCCATTGTCTTATCAGCCTTCTTTACTGTACCGTATACCTGCTTTACCTCTGGCGGAACACTGCTGTTAATCTTCATATGTTACCTCCTGAAAGTTTGGTAACCAGTACGTAGTTAATTAACCCGCACATGGTTTATAAAGCTCTATCGGTACTTTTTACAGACTTCTTTAAGTCTGATTGGGTTTTGCCGTCAGTTTTCTCAGACAGCCGTGTCAGCTCCTTAGCAAATACATCTCCGATTCCTATGCCTCGCTTAGATAACGTACGCGACAGCTCTGTATCAAACATACTCATGTAGACATCGCCGCCAAGCCCCTTGCCAAACGTTGTGCCTAAACCCTTTCTCATCGTCTTTATCAACTCAAGCATAAACACTGATTCTATTTCTTTTGAAACGGCCTCAATCGTGCCGCTGTCTTTTTTACCCTTCAAGGTCTCTATACCTCTAAATGAATCTAATGCGCCTACTGTATCCATGCTCCACCTTTGTGCCTTCTTTGTCTCTGAGAGGGTCAATGACCCACTCTCTCCATATTAATATGCAATTACCATGCCATAGGCATAGACAGCTTCTTTTGTGCCAATCTTACTAACACAAACCAGGAAAATAATTCCTGCCGCCGCGTAATATTTTCCTGTTTGTATTTTCTTAGTGGTCTAATAATTACGATAGGAGCCGTCATAGCAGGTATATCCCACTAAGTTGCGCTTAGGTGAAGTCGTGCCCAGAAAACACGACATGTCTAACTGGCTGCAGTTTATTGCCATGCCGGATGTAAATGTTATATCGGCTGAGTAGGCCGTCCCCCCCACTGAGCCTATCTCGGATGATATATCTATCGAGGTATCCCCGCTGGTAATAGTCGTCCCGCTAAATGTAATCATCTTAGATGTCTTTGCTGCTAAGGAAATCGTCTTGCTTAGGGGCAGTTGAGTTGGAACGGTTGTTGAACTCCCTGACATTATTTGTATCGATGCAGTTGCAGAAGAAACGCTCTTATTAGTTACCCAGCAGTATGTGGGAGCTGCTGGGTCTGTAGTAAAATACGGCATATAGTACACAAGCGTCCCTGCAAGTTTTTGTAATGCCGAACTAAGATTAAGGCGAGGTTTGTAGACACCGTTTCGATAATCTGAAACAGAAACCCCCGTGCTTACCAGGGCATAAAGGATATCGGAGACAGACGCAGCCGGTCTTGCCTGTTTTAACACAGCCCACGCCCCTGCAACGTGTGGTGAGGCCATAGAAGTCCCATTCCAGGCTGTATATCTTCCATTACTAACAGGGCCTGAAATCTCATAACCAGGTGCAAGTATATTCAGAAAAGATGCACTGTTGGAGAAATAGGCAACTGAGTCAACGTTTGTAGTTCCACCAACGCTTACAACAGTAGAAATACACGCTGGGCCGCTAATACCATCGATATAGCCATGGTTGCCGGAAGCGCTGACTGAGGCAATACCAACAGAACGCAGGGTATCGACCATTGCCTTAATCGCCCCATACTCGGTATCGCAGTTAGTGGCGAAATGACCGCCCGCGGTACTTAAATTAACAGCGGCTATTGGATAAGCGGCGCTTAGTTCATATACCCTTTCCAACCCCTTGATTATATCACTGTTATATGCCAATAAACATGGATTAGAAGTCGCACATCCATAGTCAAATCTCGTAAATACCTGCATAGCGATGATTGCTGCCCCTTTGGCAACCCCGGACGCCTCCCCTGTATTTTTACCTGCCGCAAAACCGGCAACCGACGTTCCATGGTCACACAGTCCGGTCGGACAATTCCCTGCATACGGCATTGCTGCCCCGCTGGTCGTTAAGTCTGTCACGGCGTTTGGACAGAGTGACGAGGCATAGGACGATGAGTCATTGGTTGAATAGCAAGCCTCGGCTATTACCTTTGCTGAAAGCATGGGATGGGTTTTATCAACACCGGTATCTAATATTGCTACAGCGTAGCCTGACCCATCGTAGCCATACTGCCAAACGGTTGAAGCGCCTGTGGCTGAGATATTCCAGTTCACTGCCGAAGGAGGAGAGACCTCGTCTTCCACTACAGACTCCACCTCCGGCGCTGAAAGTGTACTGTTAAGAGCAGCGCTGTTGAGTGTCATGGCAATATAGGGGATATATTTATACTTATAGTAAGAGATGGTTGTCAATTGCCCAAGCAGTTTGTCCTGGGCAGTTAAAATCTCTTTTTTCTGCTGAGAGGCATCCAGCTTTGACAAGCTGCCCTGCGGCTGAAACTTTATACCAAGTTTAACAAGAATCCTTATTGAGCCGTTTGTTTTCGCCTTTGCCGTTAAGCTGTCATAGCCGCCATTGGATATTACCTTGTTTTTCAAAGCAGCCGTAATCGCGGCAGGCTCATCTGCCCAAGCTGCTGTCTGCATTAATCTAATCAAAGCCAAAACACTAAGCAGCCACAGTCGATTAGTAAAGCGACTCATCTCCACCCTACCCTTTTAATACGTAAAATACGTGCCGTCATAGCAGGTATAACCGACAAGGTTTCGTCTCGGGGTGGTAGTGCCCTGAAAACATGACATACCCAACATGGTACAATTCAACGTCCCCGTAGAACTAAAGGTTATATCGGCAGAGTAAACAACTGGAACACCAGAGGAGCCAACCTCGGACGATATGTCTAAAATAGTGGAATCGGCAATAATGGTTGTACTATAAAATGTAACCATTTTCGAGCGTTTTGCAGGCAGAGATAAAGTTGTAGTTAATGGTATCTGTGTTGGGGCTGTCGAAGAGTTGTTGGTCATTATTTGTATTGATGCGGTTGCGCTCCCTGTAGATTTATTTGCAATCCAACAGTACGTAGGGTTTGCCGTATCTGTGGTGAAAAATGGCATATAGTATATTGCCGTGCCAGCCTCTGTGTCGGGTGTTGTCAGGGCAGCAGCAGCTATTAAGACTATTACGATGATTGTCTTCATGTGCATGTCCTCCTGAAGAAGCCCTTATAAAAGGGCCCCCGGTCTTATGTCGTTTGAAGATATATTATGCTGAAAAATACAACTGTGTCAAGTAACTTACTGAATTTCCAGTTGAGCTGTAAGCGCTCCGGCAGACTTAAGCGACTGCAGTATGGCTATTAAGTCGCGCGGCGTTACACCAAGTTTATTGAGCGACGTGATTATCTCGCCTAACGTAGCGCCTGAAATCTTTGTAAGGGATGCCTTGTCGGCATTTACATTGATTTCGGTCTGAGGGCCTGTGAGCTGCTGCGGATTCTGGGTTATCTCAATAGTTAAATCGCCGTGAGCTATGGCAACAGGGGTGAGCTTGACGCTTTCCCCTATGACGACCGTACCTGTACGCTCGTTTACGATTATCTTTGCCGGGATATCGACCCTTACGTCAAGCGCCTCAAGTTTATTTATCAATTCAACGACGTTTCCCTGATACGTAGGGGGTACAATGACCTTAACAGACGACGGGTCAGGACTGGATGCAAAGTTGCCCCTCAGGTGCTTGTTTATCGCATCTCTGATGTTTGTTGCCGTTGTGAAGTCTGAGTCGCGCAGCACGAGCGTAATGTCTTCTGAATTTGCAATGTCATAACCAAACTCTTTCTCGATGGAAGCGCCGTTTGGCACCCTGCCTACGGTGGCAAAGTTCTGCTGCGCCGAAGAGCCTCCTTTAGAGACATATATGCCGCCTATGGAGACCGCCCCCTGAGCAGTTGCGTATGTCTTGCCGTCTGCCCCTACCAGTGGAGTAAGAAGCAGCATTCCACCCATCAGGCTTTTGGCATCGCCCATTGCTGACACATTTGCATCAATCTTTTTCCCTATCTTTGGGAAAGCCGGTAAATCTGCCGTCACCATAACGGCAGCCACGTTTTTCGATATTATATCTTTCTGATTTACTGAAATTCCCATCTTCATCATCATATTGATGATACTCTGCACCATAGAACCCTTTTTATCACCCGTACCGCCAAGCCCGACAACCAGTCCATAACCTACCAGTTGGTTATCCCTTACACCCTTAATCGATGAGATGTCCTTTAAGCGTTCACAATATGCGCCCGTAACGCTTGAGAAAATAAACAAGGCGGTTGTTATAACTATACCAATGGTTTTCCATGTCTTCATTAAAGTATCACCTCATTTTCATTGTTAAAATGGCCTCAGTGAACCCCAAAGCCTGCCAAGCCATCCGGGGGATTGAAGCTCTTCTAAGAAACCGTCGCCTACAAGGTAAAGCCTCACATCGGCGACCTTTTGACTCGATATGGAATTGCTCTGGTCAACATCATCCGGTCTTACAATTCCCTGCATGACAATGTACTGTGTCTCGTAATTAACCGTTACCTCCTTCCTTGAGTCTATGACCATGTTGCCGTTTGGAAGCACCTCAACTACTTTAGCGCTGATAGTGGCGGTGATAGTACCCTCGTGCTTAGTCTCTCCTTTACCTGTAAACTTATCTGTGTTTGTTGTATTTAATTGAGGGGTCGACGTCGTTCCAACAGACGAGGTGCTTGGGTATAGGCCAAGTTTATTTGCATTTACATTAAAGAAATTGGCCAACAGCGAATTATACGATGACTGTTTATTGCCTGTGGTTTCTTCCTTTGCGTTTGCCTTAGTTTTTTCAACAATATTTATCATAAGGACATCGTTCAAGCGGCGGGCACGTCTGTCTTCAAACAGGCTTGCAGAGTCGTTCCAGAGAGAACCGTTTTCAGGTCTCTGTGCCGAAGCGCCGCCGTATATATATGGGGCTGGTTTGGCCGGCAGTTTATTTGCAGGCGTTGAACAACCAGCACACACTGCCGCAAGAAGCGCTGCCGCAGATATTGTCTTTATCATTTTAAGCATCGTTTTTAACCTCACTCAATTTGCGACAGTTACCATATGTGCACCAGCTATTTTGCCGGTTATCAGCTTATTTGTCGAGGGACAGAGTACCTTGATATATTTGCCTTCAGCGCCTTCTTCCTTTGCAATACCTCTGGCCGTAATCTTAAACTTCCCTGAATCTATTACTATGCGCACCTCATCTCCCTTCCTTACAATCTTCTCGTCAGCCAGGAGACCCTCCGTTATTGGACGATTTACAGCGATTGAGGAAACAAGCACCTTGCCCAGGCAAGCAGATTCTGATGATATAGCGCCTTTGGGTATATTTTTTATGTTTATCATGTTCTTGTATATATCATCTGAAGTGAGTACTTCACCTTTTAACATGGGCCTGCGATTACTGATCACCCAGTCATAGGCCTCAACTGCTGCCTCAACATAGGCGCTCTCGCCTGTTGATGAACTCAGCCTGAAGGTTACTCTGCCAGGGATACTGCCGCCTGCCACTGTTACAGTGTCTGGCAATGGCATGGTCAGCTCCCTGTTCTTTCCAATAATCTGGAGCTTGACCTCCGGCCATGGATAGTTAGTCTGGATATAGTCTCTGATAACCATCTCAGGCGACCATGCTGCCAGCAGCGCTGTTAGTAATAGTGCTGCCATTGATTACCTCTTCAGACTATTTGCAGTCTGGAGCATTTCGTCCGTTGTCTGCACTGATTTGGAGTTAAACTCATATGCGCGCTGACTTACTATCATGTTCACCATCTCGTCAATCACGTTTACGTTGCTGGTCTCAAGAAATCCCTGTGAAAGGGTGCCAAAGCCCTGTAGACCTGGGGTTGAGAGATTTACTGCGCCTGAGGCATCTGTCTCTGTGAAAAGATTTTTGCCTATGGCTTTTAGCCCTGCCGGATTTGCAAAGCTTCCAAGCTCTATCTGCCCTATTTGACTTTCCGTTGTCTGCGTGTTTTGAAGGACTGATACAGTGCCGTCGCTGGCTATTGAAATTGACACTGTGTCCGTTGGTACTGTCATCTCAGGCTGAAGGACAAGGCCCTGGTCATTTACAATTCTGCCGGTGCTGTCAAGTTTGAAATTACCCGCCCTTGTATAAGCGATACTTCCGTCTGTCAAGGCAATTTGAAAAAAACCCTTCCCCTCTATTGCAATGTCAAGTTCGTTGTTAGAGTTAACGAAATCGCCCTGTTTAAAAACCTTTCCAGCTGAACTTGGCATGACACCAAGCCCAATTTGTATGCCCGTAGGAGATGGATAACCCACTGCGGTAGGGGCACCAGGGGCCTGCACTGCCTGATACATCAGGTCCTGGAACTCTGCCCTACCCAGCTTAAAACCATAGGTACTCGTGTTTGCTATATTATTGGAGATAACGTCAAGGTTGGTCTTTTGTGCAGTCATTCCAGACGCCCCAATAAACAAAGATCTAATCATTAATTACTTCCTCCTTCAGCAGGTAAAATAGTTAACTGTCTTATCATTATAATCTCGCCATGTCGTTAGTAACCTTTGATGTGGTATCGTCAAATGTCTGTATGACTTTCTGCTGTGACTCGTATTCCCTTAACAACTCTATCATTGTGACCATTTCCTGAATGACATTTACGTTTGAAAACTCTATTTGCCCCTGGTTGACTGTCGCGGTTGACTCTACCGGCTGGTCAGTTGATACAAAAAAATTATTGCCCTGTTTGGTAACGTTTTTGGTATCAGGGAAATCCACTACTGAAAGCGTATCTATTATTTTACCATCGACAGATATGGTACCGTCCGAGCCTATTTGTATGTCCTGGACATTGCCAGTCTGTATTTGTATCGGGCCGCTTGACCCTAATACCTTATCTCCGGTTTTTGTCACAATATAACCCTCTACATCCAGCGTGAAATTACCTGCCCGTGTGTACTTATTACCTTCTACGCTAAAATACCCCCTCCCCCCGATTGCAACGTCAAGTGGATTGCCTGTGCTCTGAAATGCCCCTTCTGAATGGTCTGTGTAATAGACATCTGTGTATGTCATGTCTCTGGGATCTCCTTGCTGTTGGACGCCGTTTATCTCAGAGATATACACATCCCTGAAGGAAACCCTGTCTTGCTTGTACCCAAATGTGGTAGTGTTTGCAAGGTTGTTTGACACAAGCTCCATCTGCCTTTGTTTGACAACCATGCCCGAGGCCGCTATGTAACTTCCTTTATACATTGTACCATTCCCTCACATGTTTTATAGTCATGATCAAGTTATTGCAATTACTATGCCAATGCAAAAAACAGCCTGCCCCCTATGCGCAGACTTTGCTGCCGACCTTCCAACGGGAAAATTGTTATTGTCCATGAGGAATATTTTTCCATACCTCATCTGTTAAGATTCAGGATTAACTCAATCTCGCCGTGCTGGACGCCGAGGACACTGGCGATTTCGTCAATACCGAGTCCCTTCCCTGTTAGGGCAAGCACTTCATAGCGCCTGTTCTGTCCGCAGTCGGTGTAGTTTACCGAATCGGCCATTTGAATGAGTCTCTCGAAATGCGCTATTTTCGAGTCAACTGAGGCCTCAATAGCCTCAAGGATTTTAATGCTTTTCTCAAGCCTTCTGAACAGTGTACCCGCAACTTTCTCAAATCGGGCTATTTCAGCGTTTAACTTCTCCTCATATCTGGTGGTATCCTTAGCGGCCCGGGTATCCCTGGCAATGCCAGCTACGCCCTTGCTTTCAACAACAGTATTGACTTGCGCCGCCTCATTGACAGTTTCTTTGACTCCAAACAATTTCTTCATATCGCTGTCCCCTTTATGTACTGTAACATTCAATAGAAAAACTATTACTTCCAACGTAAGCAAAATCCTTGCCAGTGGTATTTTATTATTTATAAGTAAGACGGCAGTATATTGCATATTAGATAAATATATATATTAATCCGCTTATTATATGTATATAGTTAATGTGACTATTAATATAGTAACCAGACTTTATTTCTGTACTGCACAGCACAACTACAACCAGCGTCAATACTCCAACATCTCGACCTGCCTTTTAATCATCCTGAACCCCGCTGAAGAAGTACCTGAAAAACGGTTACTTTTTTTATCAGTAATTTAATATAATACCATGATGGCAGGTGGTGAGGATAAGGGCTGGGATCAGCTATCAGGTCACGACCCCGACGATGTATGTAAGAGGGGATTGGTGTCCTTTGACCGTGTAACGAACAGTTATATAATTAAATCTTTTAACTGGGACTTTAACTTTTATGCCAAAGACAGGACTATCACGTGTGATAGACCAGAAGGAGATGCCTTACTTAAGCGGCTTGGGGATTTTTACAGGCTTTCATCCCTTTGGTATCTTAACGCCGCAAAGGACATTGCCCTGACAGGGCAGCTTGCTATGCCGCAGAATCTTACCGGAGGGGAGTTATTTTTTCGCGGCTCACATGTGCTTCCCCTTGCACGGCTTGCTGTCAAATATGAATCCAATAAAGATGGGTTTTTATCAAGTGGGATTGATGTGCTGGGAGGTTCAGCCGCTGCCTATGGAGATGCGGCAGTTGTACTCTATCCCTACCCTAAGATTCCCGTTACGCTTATTTTGTGGCTTACGGATGACGAATTTCCGGCAAGGGCTGAGTGTTTACTGGATACATCATGCGAATTTCACCTGCCCATCGATATTGTCTGGATGACCGCCATGATGTGCATCCTTTTGATGTAGAGGGTATTACCGCTTCCTCCCGTTCCCCTGAATTCTTCAGCCGCCATTGGGTGTTTTATATGTTATTCCCAAAAACAACTTTAACTCATCCAGTGAATCAGCCTTCCTGATAAGATTTTTGAACTCCTCCAATTTATCTACAGCAGGGATAATACAAACAACATCCATCAACTCAACTCCGGCTGAACCATATTTAAGTTCGAGTCCTAATTTAATTCCTTCGAGTAAGCCTCTTCGCTCGCCTTCAACTAAGCCCTGCCTAAATCTAATATCTCTCTCCATATCATATACTATTGCCATGCTCTCCGCCTCCTCAGATACCTCGTTCTGTAAATCCCTTAACTGTGACAGAACTTCCACCTGCCTTACATACCTGCCACGGAGCGTTTCCTCCGGCACCAACTCCATCAATCGGTTGAGTATCTCTCGTATAAATATTTTAACACCTTTTTTTTGATAATTGCACAAAATAGATATAATTACCTCTTCAGGTTTATCAGAGTATAAAAACTTTTCACAGTCAATATCTCTCATATCGATTAGATTATACTTATGGGACGTCATCTCTGTTGAAAGTTGGTTTTTCATTGTAAGCGGCTCACTACCAATATAAAACACGTATTGAGCTGGGTGAATCCCATAAATCTCCGTTAAATACAGCCAATAGCGAAGCATCCGGTATTCCATCTTAAAATAGTTTGTCGCCTGAAACTCTATATGCAGCAATGCAACAGAAGAGTCTTCCAATTCTACGCGTAAAATAAAATCGGCCTCGTGTTCGTTTGCAACCTGCAGTTTAGTCTCTATCGCCGTGGATTTAACAACCTTTAAGCCGATTACTTGCGTTATCAGGGTATCTGCGACATCCTTTAGGATTTCCTTTATTAACTTGTCATAGCGCTTTGGCATCCAAACCGTATTATAACATTGCAGATGAGGGATTGACAGCTTTTACCAGTTCTGATATTCTAATGGCATAGAAAATATTATGCACAAGGGTTAGGCTGCTGACAAAGAATGTCCTGTTGAATGACCAGTTGATTTATTAGTATGGCAGACTTATAATTGACCGAAATAGTGATTAGCTTGCGGAAGGAATAAAACTCATGTTCGATGACAAGGTATTACTGATAACAGGTGGAACGGGATCGTTTGGCAGAAAGTTTGCTAGTTTTGTGTTCAAGAACTACAAGGTTAAGAAGTTAATTATCTTTAGCCGCGACGAATTCAAACAGCACGAGATGGCCATAGAGCTGCCCCCGTCGCTCTATCCCATACGATACTTTCTAGGCGACATAAGAGACCGCGAGCGCCTCTACAGGGCATTTAATGGTGTTGACTATGTCGTACACGCAGCGGCGTTAAAGCATGTCATCGCAGCCGAATATAATCCATTTGAAGTTGTTAAGACAAACATAATCGGGGCACAAAATATTGTTGAGGCGGCCATCGACAATGGCGTAAAAAAGGTCATAGCCCTATCGACTGATAAGGCGGTCTCACCTGTTAATCTCTACGGGGCTACCAAGCTGGCTATGGAGAAGATTTTCATTGCGGCAAGCTCCTATGTAGGCACTAAAGAAACACGGTTTTCTGTAGTCAGGTATGGAAATGTTGTTGGCAGCCGTGGCAGCGTTATCCCAATCTTTATCAATATGTATCGCAGCGGGCAGCATCAACTTACCGTAACCGACGAAAGGATGACGAGGTTTTGGATGACACTCAATGAATCGGTGGAGTTCGTAAACAACGCATTTTATTTATCTACCGGCGGTGAGGTATTTGTCCCAAAAATCCCAAGCATGAAGGTAGTTGACCTTGTAAAGGCGATTGCCGATGACTGCACGTACAGGGTAATTGGGGCAAGACCGGGGGAGAAGATACATGAAACACTTATCTCCGGTGATGAGTCCAGAACTGCCTTCGAGTACAACTATAATGGCAGGGAATTATTTGTCTTATTTTCGCAGTTGAATTTCGAGCCGACCTCAAAATGCAACAAATGTAAGAGACTTACCGAGGAGTTCACATACAGAAGCGACAATAACACCACATGGCTGACCGTGAAAGAGATGAAAGATACCTTAAAGGAATTCTTTAAATAATGCGATGATACCATACGGCAGACACCATATTGACGAAAACGACATCGCAGAAGTTGTAAAAACGCTCTGCAGTGACTGGATAACCCAGGGCCCAAAGACAGAGGAGTTTGAAGAGGCGCTGGCCGGTTACTGCGGCGCTTCATACGCCGTAGTATTCAGCTCTGGCACAGCAGCCCTGCATGGGGCATACGCTGCTGCCGGGCTTCAGAAAGGTGATGACTTCATAACCACACCTATGACATTTGCAGCCACTGCCAATGCCGGTGTCTACTTAGGGGCAAATCCTGTTTTTGCTGACATAGAGCCTGATACCGGGAACATCGACGCAGTTGACGCGGCAAGCCTTATCACAAAAAAAACAAAACTCATTGCCGTCGTTGACTATGCAGGGCATCCATTCAATGGCAAAATGCTCTACGATGCTGCCGTGAAACTCGGTCTGATTATTGTCGAAGACGCCTGCCATGCCCTCGGCGCCATGTACAAGGCAGACTCAACATGGAAACGAACCGGCTCATGTCATTATTCACACATGACCGTATTCAGCTTCCATCCTGTCAAATCCATAACCACCGGCGAAGGGGGCGCTGTCCTAACTAATGACAAGGGGTTATACGAAACACTCAAGCAGTTCAGCCAGCACGGTATCACTAAATCCACTAATAACTTCCTGCATCCCACGGACGGCCCCTGGTATTACGAGATGCAGACGCTTGGATTTAACTACAGGATGACTGACTTTCAGGCGGCACTTGGCATTTCACAACTCAACAAGCTCAGTTGGTTCATCGAAAGAAGGCGTAAAATCTCCGCCTTTTATGACAACACCTTTAGAGGCAATCCCTATTTCGACATCCCCGTAGAGAGAGACTATGCAAAAAGCGCTTATCACCTGTATCCTATCAGACTAAAACATCCATATCAAAAGAAATTGGTCTTTGAACAGCTCAGAGGGCAGTACATCGGTGTTCAGTGCCACTATATCCCAGTAACACATCATCCTTTTTATCGCGCTCGTGGTGTTCCCCATTGCCCAAATGCAGACGAATTTTACCAAAGGCAAATCAGCATACCCATCTTTCCGGCTATGACTAATGAGGATATTCATTACGTTTGTGAAAAGCTATTCGATGTATTTGAAGGATTATCAGGAGAGGACTATGGCTCACGATAAGACAGTGGCCTTTATACCAGTAAGACTTACCTCAACACGGCTCCCTGAGAAACATTTAAAGACAATCGGTATGAAATCCATAATCTCATGGGTAATACACCAGTTGAAGCGCTCGGTTGAAATCGATGACATTGTTATCTGCTGTCCAAACGAGCCGGAGACAGAAAAACTCCGTCCCATTGCCAGCAGCGAGGCAGTAGAACTGTTTATCTATGAAGGCAGTGTTGACGATGTCGTGGGAAGGCTTACAAAGGCCGCCGAAACATACAAGGCTGATATATGTGTCCTTGCCAGTGGTGACTGCCCGCTGCTCTGCCCTGAGACAATAGACTCGATGGTCAGGCTCCTGAAGGCAGACCCCGAAGCCGGGCACGCTGCATTTATGCCGTTAAACAATTATCTGCCCATTCACGAAGGCATTGTAATATCCCGCCGCTGGCTTTGGCAGAGGGCTGAAGAACTCTCGGACACCCCAGAGCTGCGTGAACACCACTTCCCCGTATTTCTTAGAGGTGTATATCCTGAAAAGTTCGCCGACGTAAAGACGATTTTCTTTCAGGACGACGATTGTTTTTACAGTTTGAGGCACAGAATCTCAGTCGATACCCCTTTTGACCTAACATTTATGAATACACTTTATGATGAACTCAAAAAATCGTCTCAGGATTTCACACTTCAAAACGCTATAGCGCTTATGCGTGGAAATAACACCATTGGAATGATAAACAACCGGGTATATCAAAAGGGATTTGGCGAGCAGTCCTATCGCGTTTTGTTTATCTCAAACTGTGTGAACGACGGCGGCAGCCTCATACGCTGCCTTGATACAGCAGATGCCTTAGTGCATTATCACGGTATAGGGGCAGAGTTTTTAGTTGCCGACAGAGATGCCTCATCAATTGTCAGTAAACGCAGCTATAAGGCGGTTACAGGGACGCGCGGTGATATACTAAAGTTATCTATGAAGTATTCTGCGTTAGTATATGATATAGATAAATATTATAATATCGAAATCCCACTCACAGGGAGCTGCAAGGTCAGAGAAAATACTCCTCTGCTTAAGAGCCCCTGTATTGAAAGCGTTGCAGATGAAATAGCGAAACTTATAAAGAAATGACATATTATCCTAAAATCTCCGTAATAACGCCGTCACTAAACAAGGTCAAGTACCTTAGGCAGGCGATAGAAAGTGTGCAAAAGCAGGACTATCCTAACTTTGAACATATCGTCATAGATGGAGGCTCTACAGATGGAACAATTGAACAATTGAAGAGATACCCACACATCAGGTGGCAGTCCGAACCTGATAAAGGACAGTCTGATGCTATGAATAAGGGATTTTCTATGTCTGACGGTGAGATTATCGTCTATTTAAACGCCGATGATTACTTTGAGCCAGGGGCATTTAATACCGTACTAAAATATTTCAACGAAGGGGAAAAATTTGTCGTTGGCTGTGTAAGGGTTATAAATGACGACGGCAGTTCGTGGATAAATGACCCTTCAGTAATATTTTCCGAGATGATTCAGTGGTGGAGACCGGCCATTTTTTGCTTTAATCCGACGGGATATTTTTTCCTCAGAGAGGTGCTTGAGGGCGTTGGGCCGTTTGACATTGACAACCACTACACAATGGACTATGATTTTCTCCTGAAGAGTTCATTGAAATACACCCTTAAAAAAATAGACGCAGTCCTCGGCAGCTACCGTCACATCAGAGACACAAAGTCCAGAGACTACCCGCTTAGTGAAAACTGGAGAAATCCATTTATTTTTTCAAAAAAATACTGGAGATACCTGCCCGTGCGGGAAATCCCATATGTTTGCGCCATGTACTATTATATTATATACGTTAAGGAAAACAGGAGATTACACTTGTTAGAAAAATCCATAGATGGCGTAAAAAATACCATTATCAGGAGGTCTCAGGACGCGCTGATATATTATAATTTATTACGCGCGGGGCGTGTAGTGATATTCGGCGCCTCTAAGACCGGCGGTGAGTATTTTAACATGTGCAGCCGTTTGGGTATAAAGGTAGAATATTTTATAGACAATAACCCGGCATTGCAGCAGTTCATGGGATTGCCCGTGTATTTTCCCTCTCATTTACTTGAAGCTGACCGCTGCCCCACCGTACTAATAGCATCGCTTGGCAGAAGGGCTGAGATGCGCCGTCTCCTTGTAGATATGAACTTTACGGGTGAAATAATATGACAGACAGCCTGATAATGGACGAGCAGCTATGGAAAAAAGACAGATACCTGTCTGAACTAAAAAACAATCACGACTGGGTAGAACTGCTCTCAATAGACATATTCGATACACTTGTTCTCAGAACATGCCTGACACAAGGAGACGTATTTTATGAAACAGGTAAACGGGCAAAGGGTCTTCTAAGGCCGGGGATGAATCCAAGAGAATTTCAATTCGTAAGGCAGCAGCTTGGCATAAAGCTGCATGTTGAAAAAATGAATGAGACCCCGCCCTCTGAAGAGACGATAAATGGAATATATGAGACTATGTCCAACTCCATAGGCAGCGTTGACGGACTACTTTCACTTGAGTTACAGGTTGAAAATGATTTTGCGCTTGTCAATCCAATAATAATGTCCCTGATTAAATATTTTAAGGCAATGGGCAAACCAGTAGCCCTGCTTACAGACATGTATCTTAGCAAGGAACACATTGAGGAGATTTTACGGTCTGCCGGATTTCCTTTAGAATGGATAAACCTTTTACTGGTATCTAATGAATCAGGGGCGAATAAAGGTTCAGGGGCATTGTTTGATATTATGATGTCGCACTTTCCACATATTAAAAAGGATGCGGTTGTTCATATAGGCGACAATCCCCGTTCAGACGGTGCTGGGGCACAGCGGACAGGTATACGGCATATACTCTACAGCTATGACAAAGGTGTGGATATGATTTTTAATTGGGAAGGGGTGCGCTACGCTGAGGCGCTGCCTGAAATCTCACCGGTCAGAAAACTTGCCGCAAGGCTCAATGCCGGAGACAACGCTATGTACACGCCGTGGTTTACTTTAGGGGCAGTGGTGTTAGGCCCATTTTTCAGTGCGTTTGCCGACTGGGTAGTCGATATCTGCATAAAAGAGGGCAGGCACAGGGTATTTCCTATTATGCGAGGCGGCACATTGCTTGCCCAAATGATTGAAACAGCAGCACAGCGCAGGGATTTTCAATTAACCGCCACACCGCTCTATATATCAAGACAGACTACGGCCTTTGCCGCCATTGATGACTTCAATGAATGGGAGGTCGAGTTTCTCTTTATAAGGAGAAATATAACGGTACGCAGACTCTTTGAACTTCTCGAACATCCTGAAGGATTAGAGGAGTTTTCAGGTTTCGGAGACACTCTGATTCAGGATACCGGAAGCACTGCCTCGTGCTGGTCACTAAGACGAAAACTCTTAGACTATCTTACGCGCCACGATATAAAAGAAAAACTAAACAAGCTGACCAAAAGACACAGAGAACACCTGATAACTTACCTGAGACAGACTTGCGGAGAGCTTAACGGAGTTGTAACAGTAGACTTCGGTTTTCAGGGCACAATACAAAATAACATCCACAGCGCCCTGAAACACGAGGGCATTGATGCTGCAATAACTCATCTTGTTGCCATGGGTGAAGAGAATCTGAGGTCTTTAATACTTAACGGCATAGATATTAGAGGTTTTGCAGGAAGCGGCGGGGAAAATCTTGATATGATCAGAAGGATAAACAGGTCTCCAGCCGTCCTTGAGGACCTTATCATAGAGGGAATCGGTACGACTACCGGTTATAAACGGCATGAAAACGGTTTCCTTACCCCCATCCTTGAAGCTAACCGCATAGCTGAAGATGAGATTGAAAAAAAACGCAACTGCGTAAAAGGTATTACAGAGTTCCAGACACTGTGGTTTCATCTCATAAAATCGAAGCCTGCCTTAGCCGCCAGTCTGGCAAACAGTAACAGACAGTTCATGACCCTGGTCCATCGCCTTGTCGATATGCCCACCCCGCAAGAGGCAAAGCTGTTAAGCACGCTCCATCACGAGGACAACTACGGCTCAGATGAGACTGCACAAATATGTAATGAGGCAGACTACAAACTTCTCGATACACTTGGGCCGGAAAAGTTCATGGACACAACCCGCTACGGCTTTAAGTATGGTCAGGTGCTGTGGCCCCAGGGTGTGGTCTCACTTAAGTACCCAACATATATATTTAAGAGATATTCGGCTATGAATAATTCCATGAACTATTTCACTATGATGAACGACATGGTGACACTCATGTTTGATGAAGGCATAAGGGAGTGCGTGGTATATGGTGCCGGTGATATAGGGCTTATTGTGCTTCAGGCGGCTGAGATTAATGGTCTAAAGGTGATTAATATTGTCGATGGTAATAAGAATTTATGGGGAGAACGGATTAACAGTATCGAGGTCATTCCTCTTACAAAGGCCATAAAAGGGCAGGTTCATGTCTATGCAGCAGCCTCCCATTTATTCGCTATTGAGATGGTCAAGACTATCGAGGCAGCCTACGACAACACACATATTACACCGCGCATCTATTCTGCGCCGTGGTATTTTTAAGCACAATACAGGAGGGTTTTCAATGGCTGAAAACGAATTTGATATAGTTTGTTCTTCACATCTTACGTGGGACTTACACCTCTTTCAAAGACCCCAGCAGATTATGTCACGGCTTTCAAAAGACCATAAAGTACTCTACATTATACCCATTTCATTACAAGGGTTGTGGCGGTTTAAGCATATGAGGAAAAAGAAATTCCGCTATTTAAAGATAAACAAAAACCTCACTTACTATCGCCCCATAGTCCTGCCTTTTGGTGAGCAATTGCCGTTTATCAAGCGAATAAATGAAAGCCTGGTTATTAATCGTATCAAAAACTTCATGAGGAAGAAGAGATTCAGTAAAAACCTTCTTCTGTGGTTATACACGCCTATGGCCTATTACCTGCCTGGGCAGCTTGGTGAAAAGGCGGTGGTATATGACTGCATGGATGATTTTTCATCCTTTTTATACGCACCTAAAGATGTGGTTGAAAAGGAACGAAAGATAACAAAGGCCGCCGATGTATTTTTTGCCGGAGGTGATACACTTCTGAAAAACAAGGGCACAGGGCATCCTAACGCTGCAGCCTTTTCATGCGGTGTTGATGCTGAACACTTTGCAAAGGCAAGCAATCGCATCAGCCCACCACCAGCCGATATAGCAGGCATAAATGGTAAAATTCTCGGCTATTTCGGGGCAGTTGATGAGCGCATTGACTATGACTTGCTTGAGTATGCTGCCAACTACGACAAGTCTTGGCAGATTGTCATCATCGGGCCGATAGTGAAAATTAAAAGGCCGGATATTTTTGATAAAATAGAAAACATCCACTATCTCGACTTGAAGTTATACAATGAGCTGCCGGTGTATGCCTCATTCTTCGATGTCTGTCTCATACCATTTAAGATGAATGACCCGGTTACACAACACCTCAACCCTACAAAGACACTTGAGTACCTTGCTATGGGAAAACCCATCGTCAGCACTGCCTTGCCGGACATAGTTAAGAATTTTACCGGCATGGTATCTATCGCTCACTCCTGTGAAGAGTTCGCCAACTGTATCAAAGAACGCCTCAACGACGAAAACAAAGAGATGGTGAGCAAGGGGCTTTCCCTTGTTAAGACAAAATCATGGGATGCGATGGTCGAAGGAATGCTCAATATAATCAGAAAGGGAAACTATTTCTCAAAGTAAAGGTCAAATTGGAGGCCGGTAATTGCACCGGCCCTTATATTTTTAAATCAAAACCCCAGTTCAGCAAGTGTTACCCTATTATATTCATATGAGGCATATTCTGTACCGGTCTTTACATCAGTGATTTTTACTACCGGAGAGGTATCTGTCATAGACATTTGTGTGGCTATATCCATTATGTAGGTTTTTCTTTCCTTCATGCTTAACTTTTTCCATCGTTCAGTGTCTATTTTGATAGTCAGGGTGCTGTTCGTCTCAGAATATCCTTTTACAAATTGTGCAGTCAGAAGGGTTTCTATTTGCTTCCTAGCTGTTTCTATTTCTTCCTTTGTAACAGTTTTCCTTGGTGTATTAGCGACAGCCTTCCCGAAACTCCCAGTAAACAGCAATATCGAGTAGACAATAATTACAAGCGCTAAAATCAAAAGTGCGCCGAACTTTACTAAATTCGTATTGACAGTTTTACTTTGTGTACCGTCTTCTGCCATTATGTCCTCCGAGTGTTTTAGTCAGGCCGTTTGTCCCAGCTATTATATAACAGTTCTATTTTGAATGGAAAGATATAAATATATTTTTTTCGCTGCACTGTGTTAAGCGTAAATGGATATAAGGCTTTGAGCGGTGGTTTCAGTGTTTGCGCTGTAGGCAGATTTGATGCCTGAATCTGAAAACTTTTGTTGGGCTATTTCCTGGTCTGCCTGCACCTCAATTTGGGACGCTTTTTGGGCAACACTCTGGTCCTGAGGTGATGGGTCGGATGGGGCCAGGGCAGCCGCCCTAACCTGCTCCATCTTCTTTACAGTATCTTCAGGGGTTTTTGCCTTTGAGACATCTATGGATACCTCCCCTCCGGTTATGTATGACTTACCGTCAGGGCCTTTTGTATATTGGTATGTGGGCGCACCGGCATATCTTCCGCCAACAGACTGGTGGGCCTGCTCATGGGTTCTCACCTGTTGCTCACGGTGTTTGAGCTGTTGTATTTCCTGCTGTATTTTTTGGTCGTTAACTGCCCTGGCAGTCCTGGAAATGGAGCCGCTAGTGCCGCCTGATTCACTGGATGTACTATCAACGGTATTAGCCGCACCACCTCTCTTTCGATTAGCATTGCCATCAGGTTTATCACCAACTGACAGCATCTTGCCATTATACGAGCTGCCCTGATACCCTCCGACTGGACTAACCGCCATGTCTGCACCTCACGCTTTCACATCACTGCTGTGCGATATGTCTAATGTGAACAACCACACCCGCACGATGGTGTATACATCACAGGCGACTTTATGGACACAGTATCGTCTTCTATATATAAATGGGCTGCCTTCAGATTTTTTGAATTTAACAGGATTGGCGATCTTAAATTCGCATACAACTGATTATTCTCCACAATCAGGATTACAAATACTAAGAGATCCCCCACATCCTTGCAATCAAGGTATTCCTCAACAAAGTCCTCTACCTTAAACGCATAGTTATTAAATAAGACAAACGGGTTGGATACGATAAAGGCTACATCAGGGTCATCCACAGATTGCAGCCACTGTATTGGTTCCTTGTATGGCAGCAGACAAAAACGTGTCAGATTTTTAAAGCCTATGACGCCTCTTGGAAAATTAATAATTCTTTCTTCGTCCACTTCCACAACATCAAACCTTGTGGTGTTGATTTTCATAGTTCCCCCAATACAATTTCTCTTTAAAGGTGTTCAAACACCATAGTGTATTATACAACATCTATCATTAATTTATCACATTGTTATATCACATTAGAGCGGAACTCTACATCAACCCTGAAATCTTTTTAGCTTCCCCTGAGACTTCGGCACTTGGGTCAGACATGCCCTTTTCAAGCAGCCCTTTTGCCTTTGAACCCTTAATAAATACCAGAGCTCCTACTGCATATTTTCTTACCTTTTCGTCTGTATTTGCCATCATTGTTTCTATCAACTGGAGCGCCTTCTCAGGTTCGAGTTTTCTTGAAAAGAATATCCTGCCTAAATCAGGGGCAATTATCCTGCCAAGATACGGATAGCCCGCTGCAAGAGAAAGCAGCGCATTTGCTGAGTCCACAGTCCCCATCGCTGCCAGTGTTGAAGTCGCCAGCCTTGCGCCGGTCTCGTTTCCCTTTACAAACCCATCGCTGCCCAACAGGTCTGTTAGTGAAGGGATAACGTCGCTGCCCATATAAGAAAGCAACGCTGAGAGCGCTTGTGAGTTGCCCGGGTCAGCGTTTTGTACCATTTCATTAATCAGATTTTTTACCACAACATTATCAGCCCGAAGCACCATCAGACAGCCTATGTTTTCACGGCTCTTTGGGTGAAGTGACACCACTACAGCCTTGTTCTTCTTGATAAATACTGAAAAGCTTTCCTTATAGGCCTCAATTTCTGAGGGATTGCAACCGGAGGGCGGGGTTCTGTCTATAAATTTTGCTGCATCGTAAATGAGATTAAAATACGCGTCTTCCTTGACCAGGTTACTTAACTGCGACGTATTGTATCTTGTGGATTTCAGATGATTCACAACCACGACCGCCACAATGACAACGACTAATACTACAGTGGCAATAACTACTTTCTTAAGCCATGTTGTCTCGGCCTTAACCTTCACCTCTTCAACTGTAGGTTTTACCGCTATCTCTTCTTGAATAAGCGGTGGGCGCGTGATGGCCTTCTTCGAGTAAGTCGCTGCGATTTGCTTATAAGTTGCCTCAAATGTATTGTCTAACAGATGGCTCAGGCCTGCCGCGTTTACCATTGTTTGCAGTTCAGACGACGCACCGTGAGTTTGACTAACACCAGAAACATAAGAGAGATACTGCGTCATAATTTGTTTCAACGTCTGCCTGGCGGTTATGTTTTCCTCAGAGGTTAGTTCCCACTCAATAAACCACCGGACAATCGTCCCGTCAAGGCTTGCAGAGTATATATAAAAACCGTTTTGACTGAACACAAGGGCGTTGACACCGTCTGTATGGCCTGTAAGTTTAAATAAACAGTCATCGCTTTCAATATTAAAGATATGTATTGTCCCTTCCATAGTGCCGCATATAAAGTAGCGGTCATCGCTTTGGCAGAAGGCCACACTAAGGACATTTGAATCCCCTGTATTAAAGGTCTTAATGAGCTTCATCGATTTAATGTTCCACAGACCTACAAGCCCATCTGCAGAGGCAGTTATGGCATACAGACCGTTGCCACTGAGTGCTATGGAGTTGATAACATCCCCGTGGCAAGCTGCGCTCTGGGCAGACTTCCCCGTCACGCTGTCCCAGAAGATAAGTGAACCATTCTCCATGCCTGAGAGAAATATCCTCTCGTCTTTATGTAATGCCAGTGCAGAGATAGAAGCAGCGCACTCCTCAAAACGCCCAAGATAGCTGCCACCGTCTTGCGTATCCCACAGGCGTATTGTACGTTCTTCAGCCGCAGAGAATACATATTGTCCACTTCCTGTCATGGCTACAGCCTTTACAGGCCCCTTGTGTTTTGAAAATTTGTTTGTCTGAGTTGAATTGTCTGTGTCCAATGTCAGTACATTGCCGTTTTCGGTGCCGACACATATTATTTTTGATATATAGTCCGAGGCCATCGACATGATTGCACTACCGTCTGCCCCAATATCGCTGATTACTGTTGCGGTTGAGACGTCTATCTTACGAACCATGCCGTCTCTGCCCCCAGTAATCAGACAACTCCCGTTATAGGTTAGGGAAAGCGTGTTTGTTATGCAGTTAGATGAGGGATAATTATTAACCCTCCATCCGCCTTTCGGGTATTTTCTGTTGTATGCTAGCGGCACAGCGGCCAGTAGTTCAACGGCCTCTGGATTTTTTTCAAATCCGCTTAGGGAGCGCACAGAGTCTATCACAGTGGCTGCCCCGATGAAATCCGAATGGGTTAATTTGTCCTTTGCCTCGGACAGCCTTTTTGAAAACTCATAGCTTATTTCACTTTCTCTGATTACCGCAGGCTGAACAAGTGTGTATGACAGCGCGTAGGTATTGTCAAAATTGAGAAACAGTACTTCATTGCTCTGGCTTATTATGAGTTTGTTTTCCTTTTGACTTACAGCGCCGCATTTAATCGGCCCTCTGTATTTTATAATCCTGTGTATAAGCCCTGTCCTCAACTCCCAAACCCTGACAGCGGTCTCATCAACACAGAGCATGAAACGCCCATCGGCACTAAACCCGGCAAAGACGACGGGAGAGCTGTGCCCGCGGAATTGTTCCACTGGTTTTCCAGTCTCGGTATCCCACAATATTACGGTATCCCTGCCATAACCGGTAACGGCATATTTGCCGTCTGCATTAATGGCAATCGCCACTGCCCCGCTTGTGTGTCCTGAAAATTTATACACAAGTTTCCCTGTCTTAGTCTCCCACTTACACGGTGGAGCGCCCTTGTGCGACGTGTAGATATACTTTAAGTCGGGTGAAAGTGCAAGGGCGGTAATGGGTGTTTTATCTGTCTTAAAGGTGCCGATTGGTTTTAAGTTTTTTATATCCCAGATACGTATTGAGCCGTCCTGCGAGGTGGAAATAAGATAAATCGTAGAAGGCAGAAACCTGACTGCTGATATAGCTTTCTGCTCATGTCCGGTGCCGGTACCGGTAAATATATGGTGGATTTGACCGCTTTGTGCATCAATGATTTGAACTTTACCATCTGCAAGACCGACGGCTATGTTGCGTTTATCAATTGATATGTCAATTGCCGTCACCGCAGCTTGCTGTTCTTTTAGAAATACGTTTAATGGGGTGTCTAAGTTAAGGTCATAAACATATACGCGCCCGTCGCTCATACCGGCATAGGCGTATTTACCGTCTTTGGACAACGCTAATGACAACGCTTCTCTGAACTCGTCAAAATATTTCCTTTGAACTGAAAAGCCGGGAAGATATTTATACACGGCATCGGAGAGTGATTCGGGAAGCTCATTAAAACGCGCCCTCCATGTTGCATAATCACTACTCCAATCCCCGCCAAGTTCTCTAATGCAGTGGCAGTACCCAGTTGCTGTCACAGGGTCTTCTCTGCCGTTATCCAAAAACCATTTGAAATTGTCGGCAGCTTCAGTAAGCAGCCCAGTATCTCCTTTGTTGGTATCACCACCGGCTGTTAACAGGGCACGTATTTTATTGGCTTCAGGGAAGTCTTTTCTTTCTTTAGAAAACTCATCAATAATATTAGTGGCTGTGTATTCGTCTCCAAGCAGGAGATGAATTTTACCCATAAGAAAACTTCCCTGCCCTATGGTTGTAAGGCTTTGAAGGTAATCGCGCATTTTATTTATAGCGGCGTCCTCCTTAAGCGCACCTTTTCTGATGCCAAGAATGGCAAGATTAAAGGCGGCCCCGACGTGTTGCGGCTCAGTCTTGATGGCCTTGTTCCACTGTTGTTCTGCGCGATTTAACTGGTTAATAGTTGCGTATGAAACCCCCTGATTATTCAGAGAGTCTGCCTTTAACTCAGAATGTGCGGCCTCAGGGCGCGGGTATGAAGCCCCGGTTATACGTGAATAAATCGATACGAGTCTGCCCTTTATTGCAGCAAAGTCTGCCGGTCTTGCATTTTTGTCCTTATCGAGACACTCAAGCATAAGCAAAGACAGTTCTTCGTCTATACCCGGGGTCAGGTCATATGGGCGTGGCGGCGGCTCATTCGTATGAAGCTTTTTCCACAGCATGATTTGATAAAATATGATGCCCTGCCTTTGTTCCGGCGTAAGCATGAAGGGCCTCCTGCCGCAAAATAATTCATAAAGAATACAGCCATAGGCGTAAATGTCTGCCGGGATTCCGGCAGTGTGGGCATCGTTAAACTGCTCAGGGGCCATGTACTGCGGTGTTCCAAATGGTACCCCGCCTATGGTCATCGTCTGCCACGGGTTTGATATATCCTTATGCAGTTCGGCCTGTTCGGCCAGCATATCTATCATCGAGGCGTTTTCCTCGCTGATAGTAAGTTTTTCGTCTTTTCCCCAACTGCCAAGCCCAACAAGTCCAAAGTCGGTTATTAAGGCCATGCCATATCTACTCATAAGAATATTGGCGGGCTTGAGGTCCCTGTGTACGATTCCGGTTTGGGAGGCACCGCTGTTGTCTGTCCAGTGAAACGTATGCGTCCAGTCCATACCAGAGGCAATTTGAATGGCCATATCCAGTTTTTCTGTAAACGTGGACAATGTCCCTTCCCTAAGCCATTTGTCAAGCGCCCCTGCGTCTACATATTCTATAAACAGACGCGGAAGCCCGTCCACCTCAGCAACATAATATGCCGAACATATATTTGGATGTACCCCCAGACTTACCCATGCCTCTGCCTCACGATAAAACCGGTTCAGCCCGTCCGGGTTTTCCATAACAGACGGCAGTGGGGTCTTCACTGCCACCATCCTGCCGATTTCCCTGTCAAATACAAAGTACACCTCACCCATTCCACCGCGAGCAAGGCCGCGTACTTCGTATCTGTTATCTATAACGGCGTTTTTCTTCCAAAGCCCGCGCTCAACCTGTTTGGATGATATGTTTCCTTTCATGTAAGACGGTTCTCCACAATTGTCATGAACAAACGGGGTTATTGCTTCATTGCTAAGGAACCTGTTTTCGGGTCATATTTATAGATTCCCTTGTCTATGGTAACGCTGGCGAATTGCTCCAGTTCTGCAAGATCATTTGGGTATCTGCCTTCTGCCGTGTAAAAGTTATTCACGGCATGGCGGAGATTCTCTATGTCGTTTTTTTGTGCCAATCCCTTTGCCTTGTCCATGGCATCGAGTTTTTGCTGTGATGTGTCGCTGATTTTTTCAGAGACCTGGGAAGTCTCCTTGCACGACTGCATTAGTAAGACTATACTCAACATTACTACTATAATTCTCATACTATCCTCCCTTTGTAGTTTTACCGTTTCCAGCCCTCTGATTCCATAACAGTCTCTAATGCCTCTTTAAACTCAACAGCCTCTTGAAATCCATTGGCAGCGTTTTTTGAAACTGATTTATCAACCACAGCAGCAAGTGATTTGGCAATCCCAGGTCTGCGGCTTAATATTGGTATTGGGTCTTCCTCCATGACAAGGTCAAGGGGATGGCGCTGCATGGCAGGCATTCCTTTACCCATAGGCTTGAAACCATCATCTGATATATCTACGGTATATTTGCCCGTGAGCATAAAATAAAGTGAAACTCCGGCAGCATATAAATCAACTGTAGGTTTAGCGTACTTAAAGTTTCTTATAATCTCCGGAGACATATACATGACAGACCCTGCAAATCCCCCCTGAGTCTTTGTTATATCAAGAAATGAATTCCCTGATTTCACAAACGACTTAGCCAGTCCATAATCACAAATCTTGGCCATGCCGAGGCCGCCCTCTTTGGGCTTGGTCATGAGAATATTGGACGGTTTAATGTCCCTGTGTATAAATCCATTGGTATGCAGGGCATGGAGACCGTTAAGCACATCAACAATGATAATACAGGCTGTCCTTGGGTCAAGCATCCCTCTGTGGGCATTATTTAAAAGTGCCGGGACACTTCCCCCCTGTACATATTCCATGACGAAATAATATGTGCGGCTCACTATTCCCTTGTCCATAATACGAACAAGGTTAGGATGAACAACCCTGGATTGAACCATCATTTCACGCTCAAATATCTTTATATTTCTTGGATCATCTAAAGCAGTCGGGTGAATCTTCTTTAATGCGCATAACCTACCTGTAGCTTTATGGATGGCCCTATGGACAACACCCATCCCACCCCTGCCGATTTCTTTCAGTATTAGATAAGAGTCATCAAGGTCATATACCTGTGGATTCTTCCTTAGTTCATTAATACAGTTTGGACAGGCATACGTGGAATCGGCAAAAACACATGCTAATCCATCAGAATCAGCTATGGCTGAAATCTCAGCTGAACACTTGGAACAGGCATAAGTTTCTCTATGCAAACCCAGCGATGCAAAAAAATCCGAGCGTTCTACTTTTACCATAGCATCAAGTTTTATTTTCCAGCATCGTGAACACAAAATTTCCTCATGTTCCACTTCCCTTGCATGAATGCCGGTGTCATCTTCAGGCAAATGATTGCCGCAGGCACTGCATATAAATATCTTATTTTCACTATTTTCGATATATACGCGCAAAACGGTGCTTCCAACTTTTATTTCGTCCATGTTATTAAGCGGCTGAGTGGTGATTTTTACTTCGTTAACCAAAGTGCCGTTTCTGCTGTTTAAATCAGTAATAACACACTCATCGCGGTGAATTTCCAGTATGCAGTGGTTTCGGGAAACCAGTCTGTCATTTGTTCCTATCTGCAAGTTTGAAGATTTCGAGCGACCAATAATCAGTGATTCAGTGCTGTCTACAGTAAACTTCTTACCCTTCTGAAGACCCTCGACTATCTCTAACGTCATGCTCAACATATAATTACGCCCTCTTACAAAATATTATCAGCATGGGAATAGTTTATCACTACCTGGCCTAAAAATACAATAAACGGTCTTATACATTGGCGGTGACTTTCTTCCTGAGCTTAATAATCTGAAAAAGGGCAAACGTGTCTTTCATCACACCTTGTGGTATTACCTTCTCAACCTCGTAGAGATACTTAAAGGCCCACGCCGGGGCAAACGCCCTATAGGACAGACCACCTGACAAAAGATACAGCGCAATGTCGAAATATCTGATTTCGGCAACCTGAAGTCCAGGAAAATCTTTGTCAAATAATCGCCTGTCTCTATCGAAAATAATCCACGGCAAGGCTGAGTTAGATGCAGTCATGCGCTTCCCATCATTTTGGGGAAACTCCCAGCCCCAGTGCGCTTCACAATTTTCATGATGCAGATACCTCCACACAAGGCGGGCAAAACGGGACATCGTCGGCTCTAACATCACAACAACAGCCCCGGGCATCAAACACCGCTCTAATTCTGAGAAAAAACACCGTGCGTCACTTATGTGATGAAGGGTGTTAAGGCAGTATACTGCCCTTAATGTCCCATCGGCAAATGAAAGCGCAGCAGCGTCTTCTACCCTGTCTATATGGGCATTAGCAATCGTATCAGATGTAATTATGCTGGGATAGACTTCCTTAAGCAGACCGGCCCCAGAGCCTAACTCAAGGGCGATGCCGCCAAGACCAGCAGTCTCAGCCTCGGCCCTTCCTACGGCGTCGAAATAAATACCATACCACTGGTGCAGAAACTGTTTTTTTTGAATAATCCGGCGGTGTGTTTCCATAGCATCGGGGGCGTCAAGGTCAATGCCGCAAGTCTCTGGAAGCATCAGAAGCTGCTTTATTTTCTTTAATTTATTTAACAGGCCAATCATCGGCCTGGGTTACCAGACTTTACTGATAAGCCTGCGCGCAACACCATACTTAAAGATACACCTTAGGGCATGAACTCCGTCTCTCCAGCCAATCTTCTTCCCCTCGGCATATGTCCTGCCGTGATATGATATGCCTACTTCATAAAGAACTGCCCCACGCTGGCAGAGTTTTATGGTTATCTCCGGCTCAAACCCAAAGCGGTTTTCTTCTATTGCAATGGCCTTGATAATATCCCTTTTGAACAGCTTATAGCACGTCTCCATATCTGTAAGATTTACGTTAGATACCATATTGGTAAGCAGCGTAAGGAATTTGTTTCCCAGCATGTGCCAAAAAAACAGGGCGCGGCTCGGGCCGGCGTGTAAAAAGCGGGAGCCATAGACAACCTCCGCCCCTGATTTTATTACGGGCACCAGCATAGCCTTGATATCCTCGGGGTCATACTCAAGGTCAGCGTCCTGCACGATGACAAGGTCACCGGTTGCTGCCTTTACAGCGGTTCTGATAGCAGCCCCCTTGCCCTGATTCTTATTGTGATAGAGTTTGACATAACTGCCGTCAAGCCCTTCTATAATCTCTTTGGTACCGTCGGTTGAGCAGTCATCGACAATAATGATCTCTTTGCTGAGGCCAAGGTCAGCAGCTTCTATTTTTTTTAGTATCTCTGACAGCGTATCCCGCTCGTTATACACAGGGACAATGAAAGTTATCGTCTTAATTGATGTATTTCTTTCGCTTTCCATCTGGTTATTATAACTTAATCTGCTTAATTAAAACTCATAGTCTACGCTGAAAGAAGTAAACACGCCCTGAAGTCTATTGACATTATACCAGTAGCTGATGTAGTCATTGGGGGATGTCCAGTAGTAGTTGACTGCCCCTTTGAGCTTCATCTTGTTGAAATCTATCAGGCCGGTCTCAGTTGTCTGAGGCTTCAGAATTGCCATTATTCCAATGGTGTTGGAGCTGAAGGCGCTTTGCCTGTAATCGACTGCAATATACTGGTCAGTTCTGGTGTAATCATTGAGGAACCTTGTAAAATTGGCCTTTGTTTGCGTGTAATATCTGTACTTTGCCCCGATGGTGAATGTGCTTGACAGGTCTCTGTAGAGTTCTGCATTAAATGTATGAGAGGTGATGTCCCAACTGTCTTTGAAAAATCTATAAGAGAAATGTACTGCCATCGGGTCATCGATTAACTTGACCAGCTTTAGTGTCAGTGCGTTAGCGTTACGGCTTGTGGGATAGCGTTCGTAGAGCGTAAAGGTGTCTGTGGTCAGATATTCGTATGGAGATGCGAGAAAACCGTTTGTGTTCATAAATGTATAGATAAGCTGTGCGGTAAAAGTCTGCGACAGGATTTGCGAGGCTGAGAGGTCTACCTTTGTCTCACCCTTGTCATAGCGCGGGAGTTGTCTGTTAAGGCCCGGTCTCCATTTATCGAACGACTGGGAAATGCCAATGCCAAGTGCGGTGTTTTGTTCGTTCAACTGCCTTACGTAGTTGGCGTAGTATGAGCGTCCCGTGTAGTCGCGCTCTGTGGAGTAGTATCCACCCAGGGTGAAGGCGTTGTCGCCGTCATTATATGTGCCAAAAAGCGAAGGTGCGTATCGCACGTCATCAAAGAGCCTCATAGGGGTAGCGGCAGTAACGGCATCGACTTTCCCCCTCCTTGAGCCTCTGTATATTGTTGCTGCGGTGACGGCATCAACATTCATCTTAACGCCGAGTAGAAATCTCTCTGTGATTTTTTTGTATATCGCAATAGCGGGCGTGTAAACGCGGACATCGCCGTTGTCACCATAAAAATCATATGAAAGCGTTACTTTCTCTTTGAGGCCCTCGGCAAACAACACTGCACACGATATGAGTATAACCACAGCGGCAGCAAGTATATGCCTGAGTCTTACCTGCAACCACACCCCCCCTGAAACGAGCTGTTGCCGCCTTGTGACGCCTCTCTGATTAGAAATACGTGCGTCTCGAACTCCGAGGCCGCCTCCATAGGATTAAATAGCATCTTATCAGAGGCAAGGTACTCTCGCTCATAGGGTTTCACCGCGATAAGGTGTTCAGAACAGGCAGCAAGGGCAATCAATACGATTACTAACATCAGCAGGATGGCCCTCTGTGCGGCGGATTTCACTTAAGCGCCTCTTCAATGGCTGACTTAAGTGTCGCAACATTTGATGAGTTAAAAGACCCCATGAATATTCTTACGAGTTTGCCGTTTTTGTCTATCAGGTAAGAGGCAGGCATACCGCGCGGTTTATAGTCCTTTGGCGTGGCCTTGTCCTTGTCGAAGAGGACGGTAAAATTCACCTTTTTCTTTGCCGATTTCTCTAGTGCGGCAAGAAAATCTACGGTCTTGTCTTTTGAGTTATCTACGCTTATGGCAACTATTATAAAAGGTTTGTCCTTGTAGTGTTCCTGAAGTTCAATAAACTCAGGCATCTCTGCCTTACAGCCATCGCACCAGCTTGCCCATATGTTAAGCAGGACGACCTTACCTTTTAAATCTTTCAGGGCAACTGTCTTTGCAGCGTCATTAATATCCGGCAGTGAAAACTCTATTGCCTGCTGCCCCTCCATCGGGAGTGCAAGGGCCGCTGCTGCGGGCATTAACACGACCAGTACGGCTATTAAATATAACTGTTTCATCGTCTTGTCCTCCCTTACAGGCACTTCGCACTATTTACGTTTGGATATAAAAGCCCCGGTGCGTCATTTAACGGGGTCATACCGTGACAGGCGTTGCATGAGTAGCGGTTTGACAGGTCAGCCGGAGTGGTAGTGTTATACGCAGACGTAAAGTTATGTTGGGTTGAGCTTTTGGCTAGCAGAGTGCCGTCTGGCGACAGAATCTTCACATAGTAACTGCCAGTCAGTGAAGCAAGGCTTACGGTCATAATCGAGAAATTCCCCTTTCCATAGTTGCCGCTAATACCGGCATTCATATAGTTAGCAGTGTCATATTTTACTGTGGCATTATCGTCAACCAGTTGTAAGCGCAGCGATGAGCTGCAGAGGTTATTTGGGTCTGAAGCACTCAAATAGAATGTTCCTCCTACGGTTAGAGCTTTGGCTGAGGCAGGGTCAACATTATGACACTGGAGGCAGTCTTTGCCCTGGTTGTGGCTGGTGTTTGGATATATCAGGCCTGGGGCGCCACCCGATGGCACGGCCATATGACAGGCGTTACACGAGTACATGTTGGTGGGGTCGATTGGGTTAGTGCTGTTGTAGGCGTATGAAAACCTATGCATCCTGTTGCTCTTAGCGATTTGCGCGCCGGTTGAATCAAGCAGTCTGATATAGTAATTGCCGAGGAGTGCAGGCATCATCCTACTCAGAATGAAGAGATTTCCCCTGGCATTATAGCCCTTTGATGAGGGGTCGGTATAGTAAATGGAATCTGCCGCCACGTTTGTGTTGTTGTCAAGGAATTGTATCCTGATGATGCCGTTATAGGCATAGTTCAAATCGTTGACGCTGGAAACTGACGCAGCCGTATACATTGTCCCACCAACTGTAAGACGGCTTGAGGATTGCAGGTCTGCGGTATGACAGAGGAGACAGTCCTTCGCCTGATTGTGCGCGCTGCTTGTCACAGTGCCAGAGTTACCAGAGTTATTGGATATTGTTGTGCCTGACGTTACAGGGTAGTAATATCCTGTTGTGCCAGCGCTGCTGCTACCGCCGCTGTCGCCGCCGCTTCCACCGCCGCACGACACTAACACCAACATTAACATTGAAGTGGCTGCCGCCATCAGTATTTTTTTCGTTGTCATTTTATCACCATCACTTTTATCACCAGGATGAAATCAAAGAAAGTTTGCCGGTTAACAATAACAGCCCCATCGTTATGAGAAGTAGTCCACCTGTGAATTCTACAACGGCAAAGAATTTTCCAAACTTCCTCACAAACCCTATAAACCCCGTCCAGAACAGCCCTGCGATGAAAAAAGGAATCCCCAGTCCGGCAGAAAACAAGGCAAGAAATGCCATGCCCTGATATACGGTCTCCTGCCTTGACGCCAAAAGCAGTATCGCCCCAAGCACTGGCCCAATGCATGGGCTCCAGCCCGCCCCAAAGGTCAGCCCCACGATGAAGGCGCTGAACATGCTTGCCCCTGTGCTTCTCTGCGCCTTGAGCTGCCGGTATAAAAGCATATGCGCCTGAAACAGATATAAGGCCATAATAAAGGCCCACGCCCCGGCAACTGTCAGGAATGCCTCCTTCTCCATCATATCAAAACAAAATGCGGTTACAAAGAGAAACCCTGCACCCGAAAATATCTTTAGAAAATCTTCCCTTAGAAAGAGATTTGTAAAGTGAAGGCCGAAAAATATTACCATAGCCCCGCCAAGCCTTGAGATAATCTGCTGATAATCTGCAAACAACCTCCCAAGTGCAGTAGCTGTCGCCCCCATTATGATAAAGACAAGAGAAAACCCGCCGATGAAAAACAATATAGGAATCAGAGACTTAAATGGCTGAATCTTAACCTGTGAATCAGCCGCGCCGACCTCCACCCCAGTGATAAACGACAGATATGCCGGTACAATCGGCAGCACACACGGGGCAAGAAATGTTACTATCCCTGCCGTAAACGCCGATATATGAGTTATTTCCAATCTGTTCTCCTTGTGTTTAACATACAATTAATCAACTAAAGTATCTCGTATTGAACGATGATTTGTCAAGGAACTGCCTCATTTTTATTGTATATATCCCCGGTGATGTCTCGTAGCGCTTTAGGGTCTTTATCAGCTCCATGCCCTTAAACGATGGTTCTGGCATCAGCTCAATTGTTATGTCACGGGCGTGCTCCGTTAAGTGCCATTTCACTCTGGCGAATATACCTCGGCCTTTGAGCGCAATTGAACATGTTGTAATGTTACCTCCCGTAATCATCAGTTTGCCGCTGAGTTCATCAAAATACGCAAGCAGCATGTCGGGTATCATCCCACCTCTAATCTTCGGCTTGTAGTCTTTTACAATAAAATCAATGTGAACTTCTTTTTCCTTAACTGTCAATGTCCCAGAGACACTGCCATCGCCGTAGTAGGCATCGTACAATCCCGCCAATTCCATAAGACGCAGACCGGTAAATTCCCCTGATACGGTCAGTCTGTCACCCTCCGGTAATGTCATGTTATACATGGCAGTCCCTGTGATAACACCCTTATATATATTGCTTTTATACTCAACAGGTATCTTGCCGGTAAGGATATACAGCGGGTTGAAGGCAAGTTCAATATTTTGCAGCAAGGCAAGAGTTCGTTTGTCTGAAGTAACGTTTATTTTATTTATTTCTGCGTTAAAAAACAGCCCCTTTTTAAGCCCGATTACTTCTACAGGTCTTCTTGCAGCTTTCTGAATCTCTGCAACTATTAGCTCCTCTGGCACTGCCACATACCACAGGCAAATTGTGAGCGCTGATATGCAGAGCGCTGCAAGAGAGAATATCTTCAGCGTCTTCACTACTTCCCTTGTTCTTCGGCGGTGGCTACTGAGGCAATATCAACAGTCAGTTCAAATTTGTCCGGGTCTTCAAATCCCTTTTTCAGTTTAAATGCTTTTATCAGCAGGGGATGTGTCCCGTGTTCAATCACATAGAGCAGATTTATGAGTTCATTAACCGTCAGGTCTTTGAATTTGAACTCGGCAGTCTCCTCGACATATTCCATTGTGTTTCTCTTTCCGGCTGATTTCACTGAGTTTAGACGGCTTTTAAGTGACATTGAGGCGAGGATTTCGTCAATAGTGTTCGCAGTCTGCCTTGAAATCCCTGTGGCGCGCCCTGCCCTTTTTGGTACATAGTATTGGGCTGCGAGATTTTTAAATTCCGCATATCGCACATCGATTTTCCTAAGAGCCGTTGTTACGGCGTAGAGCCTGAATGTGAATATCAGCAGGACTAAGATGAGAAATGCCGCTGTCACAGCCGGAAGGCCGATTTTCATAAGGCGTCCTGCCAGGCCGATTGCTGATATGTCTGACAGTCTCAATGTATAAGCCCCCCATTAGTTGTATTATCAATCTGATTTGCCCTTATTGAGATAGAAAACAGCACATTTGTGCCGGTCTTGTCTTCCTCAACTGTCACATCAGGAAAGCTGCGCCTGAGGCGCTCTAATAAGCTGTTCAGCTGCTCGTCTGACGTTGCCTCGCCCTTAATCGATGTCTTTGACAGGTTCATATCAACTCCGGTGATAATTATGCCGGGTTGACCCGTGACAGTCTTTAGTATGTCTAACGGGGAGAGCGATGCAAACAGGGCGCTTGCATCATTCGCCCTCTTTAGTTTCGTCCTGAGGGCATAGAGCGGGTCAGGCTGCCTCTTTTCGCCTGGAAACATGCGGCTGTATGTCTCAGACATCTGTGTGTTAATACCATCAATTCGCTTGTTGATCAGGTGTGTCTTAACTGCCATATAGGTGATAAGTACGACAACAATGGCAGCAATGAGATATGCTGTGGGGCGCAGGCTCTTTTTTATTTCCTCAGCAGTGCGGCGTGGTAGTCCACTGGCAAAATCAACCAATGGGGACTTAAATTCCTCACAACACAGGGCTGTCAACTTGTCATCAGGAATCGCCCCTGAATCTATTGAATCAAGAAGTCTGTCAATGGGACGATTCTCATAATTATATCTCAACTCCAGGGAGATTACCGCTGTTACCATTTCAGGCCCGATGCCGTTTTCACGCAGGGCGTTAAACACGCCTGTCAGTATCTCCCGCTCCACATAAACGGCAATTGCCCCGGTGCTGTCTAAAATACAATCGAATACTAATTTCTCAACATCCCCTGTGGTAAGCCCATACAGGGCAAAGGGTATAGTGGAGATGATCTTCTTTTTGTCAGAAAACGGCGTCTCTATTATTCTGCAGTTTAAGGCGCTCACGGGCAGCGATACGTAAAACACATCGGCCTTGCCGGGGATTTTAAAATGCGTAAAGCCATCGCTTATATCAAGTGGCTCTTTATGTAGAAAAACACAACCCTTTGTTGTTTTAGAAAAATAGAGAATCTCTGGCTGGGTAGTGATATTGATTATGCCAGCCTTCACTAATGTTCCTTCCAATATTTAATTACTGCGCTCTTTGATTCAAACACTGCTGCTGCGTCTATCTCCCTTGTCAGGGCATTATATGAGGAGCGTGCCCGCACCGTAAAGGCGGTGCTTTTCACTGTTACCCTGCCAAGTAGTGTTGTAGTTATCATCTCCATGCCTGCCACTTTTTGAATATCTGCCGTTTGAGTAAACGGGGAACTTTCCCTGTAACGAATTATACGCCCGGCCAGCTCTTTGTCTATATCTGCCGAGAGCGCTGTCAACACCGGCTCTGGGGCAGTGTTGATGTTTATTAAACCATTTCCGTATACGGTTATGAAAGGCAGAAGTTTTTTTATTGCATCAGGGTTCAAACCATTAATTTGAGAGAGAGAGTCTGCTGTGTAGAGGGGATGTTTTTTTGAGGAATTCGGCGCTATACGCGCTGCAATGACAGACGCGGCGGTTTGTTCAATGCCAAGATGCCTGAGCAGCCTCACAAGGGTATTAAAGGCAGCGTCATTACGTGAGCCGTTTTCATTGATAATTGTATTGATATTGAACTTCGCGCACTCATCGGCAACAGTAATCGTAACGGCATCGGCTGAATCATTCTTCGACAGCGGAATAGTTAATGATTTCTGGCTGGTATAATTCATTTTAGAAAGATATTCTTTAATATAATCAAGGGCTACGTAAACCGCCGAGTCTGCAAGGACAGAAAGTCTCTGACCATCCCTGTAGTTATATAGACTATTCGTACCCACATAGACGCTGCAACTGAACTCCACAATGGCAGCCGTTATAAGGGCTGTCATTAAAAGCGTAATTATCAGCGCTGAACCCCTTTGACACACACACCTTCTCATCACACGTTAAAGCCTTGTATTAATTCTTGGGTATACTGTCTCTGACAACGTTAACGGGTTTCCTTTTGCCGGTATGGTAATAGTAATCCTGACATATGAAGGCATCTTTGCCGTTAAGAGCGTGTCCCACGATTTTACGGGCGCGGCTGCTGACGAAAATACCTCGACTGTAAAGTCTGTAATATTGCCAATCAGCTCAACCTCCGCTGCCTTCTCTGGATTAGTCCCAGTGGATTGCTTTATTTTTTTATAAAGTGATAGTTTCTTTTCAACTTTTTCCACCACATAGTAAGATACGTCTTTGTGCCCAGCGCCCGCCCCTGCAAAGGTTGTCATAGAGATTGACGAGGTCTGCCGTCCAAGCGTGTCTCTGTCCTGAACCTTAAAGCGTGAGGCGCCTGAGTCCTGAGTGTAAAATGATGACTCGATGTCCCTTCTCAAGCTATCAAGGGCCTTCCTGAGTTCATGCATGTTCCACACATTGGGTTGCAGCGTATCTATGGCCTTTTCAGTCAGTTTAAAGGTATTCAATAGCGCCAGCGAGATTATCGTAAGCAGGAAGACAGAGACCAGCGTCTCTATAAGCGTAAAACCCCTCATGATTTTCTGTAGAGCCTCCTTAAGGAGACCTTCTCATCCCCATGACGCACGGTCAGTTCCTTTATTTTAATGTCTGAATATGTTGAGGTAACGCTTTTAATCTCATATGTGAAGTCAGTAAATGGAGGGGGAAATTTGCCCTTGTCCTCTGTTATATTTAACCGGTCTGAGTCACGGAGTTTCTCTGCTGCAAGCGCCGAGGCTGTGGTTATGACCCTGTGGTGTGATACAACTGCAAGGTGGTGGTTGAGCGTATAAATCGCCGTCATCAAAAGGCCACCTATTATGGCAATAGAAATGAATACCTCTATGAGGGTAAACCCGCCCGCACCACATTTGAAAATTGCCTTAGCGTTCAATGTTCCAGCTTTCTATGTCCTTGTCTTTGCCCTGTCCGCCCTCAACGCCGTCGGCGCCATATGAGATTATGTCGTAATCGCCGTGCATACCAGGGCTTACGTAAACATAGGGCCTGCCCCAGGGGTCAAGGGGGATTTTCCGGCCCTCGAGATAGCCGCCATCGCGGTAGTTTTTTGGGGTTTTTCCAGTTGTGGGTTTGTCGATCAGGGCATCGAGGGTTTGGCCGGTTTCTGGGTAAAAACCGTTGTCAAGTTTGTATAACCTTAGGGCGGTCTCGAAGTTGCGAATCTGCATCTTTGCCTCCGCAACGCGCGCGTCATCTGTCCTGCCCATTATCTTTGGGGCAACAATGGCCGCAAGAAGGCTCAATATGAACACCACTACGATTATCTCCAAAAGCGTAAAGCCGCCAATATTATTAATAGTTTTATTAATAATTATATTAATCCTTTTGTTTAACATTTCAACTCCTTCCCCTTGTAATTATTTTATAAGCTGGTTTAACTCGAAAACTGGCAGCAGCACGGCAAACACAATGAACCCTACAATCAGCCCCATCAGGATTATCAGTGCCGGCTCAAGCGCTGAGATAGTCTTCTTTACGCCAAGACGAAATTCATCTTCATACATACGGGCAGCCCTGCCAAGCATCTCCGGCAGAGTGCCGGTCTTCTCTCCAGTAGATACGATTTGCCTTACTATGGGGGGAAACGCAGAGAGCGCCGCTGAAAGGGATACACCCTCAGCTACATCTTTCTCAGCCGCTTCAACGTGTCCGGCAAGAAATGTGTTTCCAATAGACCTCGACGCCAATCTCAATGCCCTGAGCATGGGCACACCGCTTGAGAGCAAAAACCCGGCTGTCGTTAAAAATCTCGATACATACAGCGCCCTCAGCAGCGGCACACGCATAAGCAATGCGCCAAAATACCTGCCATTACTCTTTATAATGCGCCTTAAATAGAGCCACCCGCCCATGACCACTCCCCCTATCAACCACCAGTAGTGCTGAAACACATGGGTTATCTGTATCAGTATTGTTGTAATAAGAGGCAGCTCCCTTGCTGAGTCCTCAAATACCTTTGTCAACTTCGGCACAACAAACGAGAAAATAAAAAACAAGACAATGGCGCCAACACAGACCATCACTGTGGGGTACACAGAGGCCGCCCTGACATCGGCCTTAAGCTGCTCCTGTGTCTCAAGAAAATCAGAAAGCCGTCCAAGGACAGTATCAAGACAGCCGCTGCCCTCACCGGCATTGACCATGCTTATATAGAACTCCGGGAATACATCGGGGAAGTCCTCCATTGCCCGTGACAGCCCTGCCCCGGCGCTGATACGCTCCTTCAGCCCGAGAAGTACGTATCTGGCGTGCCCTGTGTTTTCCTGTTCGATTAGTGTTCTGACAGACTCTACCATAGGTACCCCCGAAGACAGGAGTACTGAAAACTGCCTTGTCAGCTTTGACAGGGCTGCGGCATCAAGCCTTCTGAACAGAGAAAGCCCGGCGTTGTGCTGCGTTTCGCGCATGATTTCATTCGGGTAGATTTGCTTATACTTCAACAGCCTGAGGGCATCAGCCTTACCATCTGCCTCAATCACACCGCTTGAGGGGGAGCCGTCCTGAGCATAGCCCTTATATTTGAATACCGGCATTAGTCAGCCTCAGTTCTTCCATAATCCTCTTATGATCCTCACGTGGCAGATTAATAAAGAATACCTTCATTCTATGAATAATATCAACCAGCTAATCCCCCCTTAATTATTTCCCAGGGCAAATGTATTCTATTTTTAACAAGCGTATCAGAGAAAAGCTCGCCACCCAATAAAACAAATATAATAAATAATTATATATAGCAAAAATAATTGTTGACTAATAATTCTATATGTGTTATCATTAAAGATGAACTGCTATATTCATAGCAGAATCCTGTCGTATGTCCCAATAACTTTAACGAGGAGGATGTTACATGAAAGAAGATTGTTATTTGAAAGACCCAAAGACGGGGAAGTTTATGGGAAGCAAGCCGGGGTGTTCGCATGGCGGCGGTGAGGTGTCAGATGAGTTATCGAAGCGACTGGAAAATGAAAAAGCTATTACAAAACAGAGAGTTGACGCTGCAGCAGCCTTAGGAAATTTGAAGCCGAAAGACAGTGAGTTAAAGGACAAGGCAGAGCGGTTAGCCAGTGAAGTAAATAAGGCTAACCTGAGTTTTCAGGAGGGGCTTTATCAACTGTCCAAAGGAAACGCACCGTTTAATCGTTACGCAAAGGCAGTCGATCTTTTAGACAGAGATCCCAGCTATTGGAGAGACATCTTCTCAAAAGTCGGCTTGGATACGCTGCTGAACAGTTTTACAGGTGTACCAGTACCCGGCGTTTCCGACTATGTAATGAGACTTGCTGACGCTAAATCGGATGTGCAGCAGATAAATGATCAGAAACCTGGGTTACCGTCAGGCAAAACCCCTGCCCAGGTGAAAGACGAGCATGACAAGTGGCGTGAAGACATCAAGAATGTAGCCCTTGACTATAATAAGGACTATAAGGACAAGTATACTGACGACAAGTACACGAAATACGACGGCAATAAGATGGACACAAATGCTACTTTTTATAATTTACCCAATCGTGCAACAGCGAGCGGAGCTAAATACGATAAGTATGCATTTGCTGGAGCAATGCAGCCAATAGATGTAGGGAAAATTCCTTACAATAAGAAGGATGCGAGCGTATATGTATATGCCAGGGTGACTAACATTGTGATTGGGAAGGATGGGAAGGAAAAGGAGGGGAAAAGTGTTATAATCAAAATCAACGATAGGGGACCATACACACCAATTGTAACCGACAGATACATTGGTAGTGATGGAAAGGAAAAAGTGAAGACAAAAAATATGCCGGATCCAACAAAAGCCGTTGATCTAACAGTTGCGGCATATGCCGCAATTACTGATAAGGATGAGGCAGGTAAATTACATGTTAAGGTTGAGTTTTTGTCTAAATCACAAGGACAGGTTAAATATGAACAACAGATGAAGGAGACCGACAAAAATGAAAATAAGAAAAGGGTAGATAAAATATCGACCATCTTTAAGCTGGATTAAAATTGGCAGCCAGCTGCTGTCAAATGTTTACATGATGCAATGACAATGAGAGAAGTATATCCATGCTTCTCTCATTTTGCATTTTATGAAAAAACAAGGGTTGACAATTGCATATACGTACGTTTAACATAAAGAAGTTGCTCTTTAATATTATCGGTGGAGTTGAACACATGTCATTTTGTCTGCGACTATTGATTTTGTTAGTTGTCTTGTCAGTTGTGTTCTCAATGAAGAACGAGCTATCGGCAAAATGTAAGGATAAGTTATATGTTATCTCATTAAAAGACTCATATCTCAAGAAAAAATATAAGGTTAGAGCATTCTATCTGAATCCAGGCCTTAATTTTTATATCTATGGCATACCCAAAATGCCAAACGGCTGGGTTTATGACTTTCCAGATGAACACGGGTTCGATAAATTGATTGGCACTGCCGACACTGACAAAGAAGCTGTCGATATTGGATATTTTAAGGATTTTTTCACCTTTATTCTATTGAAAGACGATCACCAAAAATCAAAACCAGGTTTAAGAATGACTTTTTTTTGTAATAAACCCGATGGAACCGCTAAATTGATAGAGTTGGGTACCAAAGACTTTAATATTAAAATAATTAACAAATGCCCTAAGTGGTATTAGTAAGTCTTTGACTATTGACTTAGTGAACATTAATATTCTATGACACTGATAATTGATAATAAATTGGTGATTTTAGTGACGCTTTTGGTTGTGACAGTTACAGGTGTTGCTGTTGCAGCCGACTGTGAATATATATATTTTTATGCCTCAATAAAAAATAGAGAGAATTATAAAACAGAACAAGTTAGGGGTATGATTATGACCGTTTACAATGCCTCTATTTATGACCTTCCAAATTTACCATCGTCATGGGTATATAAAATCACAAAAACTAAATATTATGATAGAATGATCTCTCATCTGTCCGCTGTGGCAAAATCAGATAAACATATCATTAAATATCGGGATTTGGAGAATTTTGTTATTCTTAGACAACCCAAAACCGATAAAATACACATAAAGTTGACGGTATTAGAGATGACGGAAAAAACGACTACCAGAGTAAAAGCCTTTGAGACCGAGGACTTTACTGTACAAATGATTGACAAATGTTTACCCAAAAAGCAGCGACGACATTAATAATGCTTATTGTAGTATTATACGCCGTCTCTGCCGTAGAGGGCGACGACCTGTACTGCGTCTCGTTAAGAAAAGACTTTAAGATCAGCAATAGAATTTTTTACGGTATAATGAGCGCTGATTTTAAAGTAACGAATGCCGAGCTATACAAAGTGCTTCACAAACCAATCGGATGGGTTCTTAGCGTATGGAAAGACAATGAAGGTGAGGGGGGTTTAGCCGGTGGCGCTTTAGTGTTTGCAGGTAGTGTAAGGTTGAACTTTTTCTATGATGATTTCGTAATAATAAAGAAAAAATCAGGGGTTAAATTAAACGATGTCAAATTAACTTTAAAATTAGAAACGGATGAAACCATTAATGATGGAGCTAACGATAATAATTCTAATGCTGACAAAACATATGATTTTACAAACAAGGACTTTAACATACGCCGGTGCAAAGACAAACTGTACTAAGACTATGATTGACAAACACATATACTTTAGTTTAGACTAATTGAGGTATCGGATATTTTAAACGAACATGGGAGTTAAGTGCATGTTAGTACTTATGAGAATACTAGTCATATTTATTGTCTCCTCGATTGTGTTCACACCGTCAGCCGTGTTTACGGAAGAACTTAAGAGTAAGTTTTATATTGTTTCATTGAAAGACACATATGCTAATAAAAAATATAAGGTTAGGGCATTCTTTTTAGATCACGATTCAAATATTGATATCTACAGCATACCTAAAATGCCTGACGGTTGGCATTATCACTTTAATGATGATCGCTCAACCGAATTTATTGCCGCTGCATATACGGACAAGGAATCCGTTGATATTGGCTTTTTTAAGGATTTTATTAGCTTCATTTTAAGGTCATGGTCGAATGAGCAGGACCATGAACTGTATTTTAGTATGACGCTTATTTATTACAAACCAGATGGAACACCTGAAATAAAAATTCTCCAGACCCAAGACTTTATTATAAAGGAAATCCACAAAGGTCTGAAGGCGTATTAAAGGAAATTGTGCGTAGTCTTGAATCTGTGACAATGATTAACAAACGAATCAATAGGTTATTAAACTGCATGACACTGAGCATCAGTAATACTTTTGCTATTTTGATGATGCTTTTGGCTGTTATACTGTTTGCTGTTACCGATGTTGCTCATGCGGCTAAATGTGAAGATACATATTATTATGTTTCGTTAGTTTATGACAGTAATTTTAAATCGAAAAGAGTTAGGGCAATTAGATTTAGTGTTAACAATGCATATATATATGATTTACCCTTTTTGCCTTCCTCTTGGGTATATGATAGTTATAGTTGTGAAACTTCCTGTGGACCAAAATCAGCTATGACCGCCGCGGCAAAGTCTGATAAACATCCCATCACATATAAAGATTTTAAAAGATTTGTTATAATCAGACAACCTAAAAATAAATCCGACAATAAGATATTAATAGGAATGAGCGTAATATATATGAAGAAAGAAGGCGGTATCGGCACATATATTACCAAATTAGACAACCTTGATAATGAAGGTTTTACTTTAGAAAAGATAAACAAATGCTTACCCAAAAAACCGCGAAGACATTAGTCATACTGACAATACTATTATTCGCCTTTTCTGTTGCCGAAGGGGATGACAACTTGTTCTGCGTGTCGTTGAAACAACTTCCCAAAAGCAATAAAATATTTCACCGTGTAGTCGGTTTAAAATTTTATTCAACTAATGCTGAAATATATAGTATATTACATAATCCACCAGGATTTATCTTCGAGGTGGATAAATACATCAAAGGCAGCGGAAGTTATCGCGGCTTTAAGTGGAATGGTCCCGGAGGTTTCTATCTAGAATTTTTCTATGATGATTTTGTGGTAATAAAGACACGGCCAGGCATTAAATTAGACAAAGTCAGGATAAAGTTTAGTTTTACTATAGAACAGTACTCAATCAACGATAAAGGCGATGAAATAGATGAAGGTGAAGTCACATATGATTTTACGAATAAAGATTTAAATATCCGCAAGTGCAAAGGAACGTTGTACTAAGGCAGTGGCATGGCCTTATAGTAATGATTTACATATTTTAAGTCAATGCAGGAGTTAATCGCATGTTATTATACTTGAGATTAGTGTCTATGTTAGTTGTCTCGTTGGTGGTGTTCTCACCAGAGTATGTGCTTGCGAAAAAATGTAAGAAAAAATTTTATACTATTTCATTAAAAGACTCATACCTTAAGAAAAAATATAAGGTTAGGGCATTCTTTTTTGGAGGCGGTTCCAATATCATATCCAAAATACCCAGTGGTTGGCATTATAGTGTCGATGAAGAATCAATAGACGATTTAATCGCAGCGGCTTATACAGACAAAGATGCTGTCGGTATAGACTATTTTAAAGATTTTCTCACCTTTGTTTTAATACCGGGTGAAAAACTTTATATTACTATGAAACTGATTTATCTTAAACCCAATGGAACATCTGAAATCATGGTTCTTCACGCTAAAGACTTTGTTATAAAGGATACTCATAAATGCCTGAAGTCAAATTAAACGATATAAGGCGTGAAATTAAAAATGATTAAACAGACTGGAAACCTGATTTTTAATCTGCTGAATATCGGAATTAGAACGGCAGTTTTACTAATAGTATCAGTAATGATGCTGTTTGCCAACGCCGATGTTACTGTGGCGGCTGAATGCAAAGACACATATTATTATGCTTCGTATGGTTATAGTCCTCATTATCTAACACGACGAATTAGGGCCTTTGATCTGTCTGTTTCCAATGCTTATATATATGACCTTCCCAAACTACCATCTTCATGGGTATATGTCCTTGACATTAATGAAGTGGATGTTACTAATATTACTGCAACGGCTAAGTCAGACAAACATGCTATCAGATATAAAGATTTTGAGAAATTTATTATCCTTAGACAACCTAAATATATGTCTGGAAAGAATATAATGATAGGGTTTAGCTTGATATATATGAAGAAAGAAGGCGGTATAGACATAGAGGTTGATGTATTAGATCCAATACATTATTCTGCAATTACCTTAGAAAAGATAGACAAATGCTTACCCAAAAAACCACTAAGACATTAATCATTTTGACAATACTATTGTTCCTCTTCTCTCATGCAAATGGGGATGACGGCTTATACTGCGTGTCGTTGAAGAGATTCAGCAAACCAAGTAAATTATTTAGACGTGTGCGAGGCTTTAATTTTCAGGTAAATAATGCAGAAATATACGGCATACCTGGTAATCCATTAATGGGATTAGCTATCGATAACGATAAGAATTACTTCGGAACTTACAACGCATATTGCCCGGGTGGTCCCTGTGGCTGCGATGTAAAATATTTCTATGATTATTTCGTAATAATAAAGAAACGGCCAGGCATCAAATTAGGCGAAGTCAGGATAAAGTTTAGTTTCACGGTCGAACAGGAATCAATCAACGATAAAGGCGATGAAATAGATGATGGTGAAGTCACATATGATTTTACAAACAAAGATTTAAACATAAAAAAGTGTAAAGGTAGACCGTACTAAGGCACATGTTAACAGCATCTTTTCGCAGATGAAGACATCAGATTTTTTATTTGACCTCCCTGAGGAGTTAATCGCCCAGTATCCACCTGATAAGAGGGAGAAGTCCAGGCTCATGGTGCTGGCGCGCGCCGACAGCCATATCGAACATAAGACATTTGTGGACATAGTGGATTACTTTAGGGCTGGTGACCTGCTTGTCCTGAACAATACGAAAGTCTGCCCCGCAAGGGTTATGGGAAAGACCGAAGATGGTAAAACAATCGGTCTGCTTATAGCAGAGACGAATGCAACAGGCACATATCGAATCCTCTCAAAGGGTAAATACACAGGCCGGGTATTTATCTCAGAGGATTTCTACGCAGATGTTTCAGATGGAAATGAGGCACGGTTTCACTATGAGGGCACACTGGAGGAACAGCTCCAAAAATATGGACATATGCCCCTGCCCCCATATATTAAAAGACCCGCTTGCAGTCTGGACACAGAGAGATACCAAACCGTCTATGCCGAAATGCCAGGGTCAATCGCCGCCCCTACCGCAGGACTTCACTTTACACACCAGATTTTAGAGGCACTCAGAGACAAAGGCGTAATGGTTGATACTATCACACTCCATGTCGGTGAGGGGACATTCAGACCCGTTCACGCCGACTACGTCTCAGACCATAAGATGGACAGCGAACGGTTTGAAATCGATACATCTTTGCTTGAGAAAATAAAGGAGACCAAGATAAACGGCAATAAGACCGTCTCTGTCGGCACAACAACGACAAGGGCAATTGAGGCCATATCAAGCGGCAGGTATAAATTAATCAAATCCACGGCATCAGGAAACGGCTGCCAAAGGATAACCGCCTCTACAGACATTTTTATCTACCCAGGTTATGAGTTTAAGGCAGCCGCTGCGCTTATAACCAACTTCCACCTGCCGCGCTCGACACCGGTGCTGATGGCCTGTGCATTTGCAGGAAAAGACCTCCTTTTGCGTGCTTATGAGTATGCCGTTGCCGCCCGATATAGATTTTTCTCTTACGGTGATGTTATGCTTATAGTATGAAGGGCGGATTGTTTGATAGAATTGGCTATAACTTCATCGAAGGAAAAGGCTTGTTGATTGTTATAGTTGTACTGGTCTCATCTGTCAGCTTTATTTTAGGTTTTTTTGCAGGGAAGAAAGTATCGTCTCCGGTTGTCTTACAGGCAAAAAATACTGAACCAGCCATTGCCGAAACGAGACCGGTGATTAAGCCTGCCCCGCCACAGCAGCACGTACAAACTGATGCAGCCGCACCTAAACCACTGGAGGAAGTTCCGGCAGCAAAAAAAACCTATGAAATCCTCAACACTGCCGAACAACCTGACCCTGTAAAGCCGCACACACCACAGCAGCCCAAGCCCGAACAGGCAAAACCAGAGCCGCCAAAGCTGCAGCCCAAGCTGGAACCGGCAGAACTACCCAAGACCCCAATCCCCGCCCAGCCGAAGGCAAAAACATCTAAACACACTGCTGAAGCTAACCCGCAAACAGAGACAAAGACACCCATGCCCGCCGCTGAAACGACTAAACCAACCCCGGCGGTTAAGGATGTCTTAACCCCTGTAACACCACCCCCACAAACTGCGCAAAGTACGCTACAGGCGTCTAAAACTACTGCAAAACAGCAAAAAACAGAGAAGGAAGCACCAGCAGCAAACTCAGGCGACAAGTATTTTATTCAAATAGGGGCATTTAGAAATTTCAGCGATGCCATGAAGCTTCAGGAAGACCTCAAGGCCAAAGGATTTGATGCCAATATCGTAAAGGTTGCTGTTAACGACGGTGTAACACTATATAAAGTAAGGCTTGGAGGCAACTATGCGAAAACTGAGGCATCACAAGTAATGACATCTTTAAATAAAAAAGGGATCAAGGGTTTTATAAAGGAGTCCCAACGATAACCCTTGAAATACCGATAAACAGCTATACGGATTTTCTGAATGCCGGTCTCTCGAAATCCCTGAAGGCTATAGAAAATTCATTGGGGATTACTATCGGTGTCAGGGGCAACAAGGTTATATTAAAAGGCCAGGACGACAAGATAATTATAGCAAAAAGAATGATTCTTGACATATATGATTATAAAAAAGAGGGTAACATGTTAAGGGCAGACGACATCAACAACGCTATAAACAGCTTTGGCGCTGCCGAAAAAGGCACCGCGTTAAAGGATGTCTTTGATAACTACATCCCCGTACCGTCAAAGGCTAGGTATATTGCACCCAAAACTGAAACGCAGTGGAAATACCTTGAGGCCATAAAGACTCACGATATAGTCATAGGCATCGGTCCGGCAGGCACAGGCAAGACCTATCTGGCCATGGCGATGGCCGTTAACGCCTATATGAAAAAACAAGTGAGCAGAATAATCCTTGCCCGCCCGGCTGTTGAGGCCGGTGAAAAACTTGGCTTTCTCCCCGGTGATATTTACGAAAAGGTAAACCCCTACCTCAGACCGATGTACGACGCCCTGTTTGATATGATAGACGCAGATAAGGCTCAGGTGCTTATTGAAAAAGGTCTCTTAGAGATAGCACCCCTTGCCTACATGCGCGGCAGGACGCTTAAAGACGCCTTTGTCATACTGGATGAGGCACAAAACACTACAGCCGAACAGATGAAAATGTACCTTACAAGGCTTGGTATAGATTCCAAAACGGTTATCACCGGCGATATAACACAGATTGATCTGCCATCTGACAAGACCTCCGGCCTTGTCGAAATAGAGCGTATCTTAAAAGACATCGAAGGGATTAAGACAGTCTATTTTTCAGAAAAAGATGTTGTCAGGCATAAACTGGTACAGGAGATAATAAAGGCATATGAAAAGCACGAAAAGCATTAAGCCTTTTGACGTATTAAAAAATACAATCGACCAAAAGATTATATATTTTGTCCTGACCTTTTCCCTGCTTATCTCTGTGACCATTGTAAGGTCTTTGGATGTAGCGAATTTCATAGGGATTTATCTAATCAGTATAATAGCCATTTCCATACTGTTTATGGATATATTCCGGTATAAACCATCGTATTTGAAACAGCAAAAGATGCTAATGCTGCTTGGACTGATGTTCTTCGGCACATTAGTCTTTGGCCGCCTGATTGAATATATATTTATCAATTTCACCATAGGGCTTGGGCTGCACGAACAAAAGACAATTATCTATGGACTACCCGTGCAGGCAGGGGCAATGTTGGTAATGCTCCTTTTTGACCCGCATACGGCGATTATTTTCTCATTCATCATAAGCATACTCAGCGGTATATGGCAAAACGACGCCTACTACACATTTTATGTATTTGCAGGGAGCATAATAGCGGCGTTTTCCGTCATCAGATGCAAAAAACGCTCTGATATTATCAAAGGAGGCTTGTATGTCAGCATCGCTAACATTATCTCCGTCATGGTGTTTTCCATGTTCAGCTCAAACCGCACACTTGGAATCATTGTCCCATCACTAATCTTCGCTATGACAAGCGGTATCACCATATCGGCCTTTACTTCAATTATGCTGCCAATACTTGAGTCGTTATTTAAGGTAACCACTGATATCACCTTGCTTGAGCTTCTTGACTTAAACCAGCCATTAATGAAAAACCTGATGATAAGCGCCCCTGGGACATATCATCACAGCGTAATCGTAGGGAATCTGGTTGAGGCGGCTGCCGAAGACATAGGCGTTAACCCCTTGCTGGCAAGGGTCTCGGCCTATTACCACGACATAGGAAAAATAAAGATGCCGGAGTATTTCGTAGAAAACCAGTCTGGCTCTATAAGCAAACACGAGAAACTCACCCCTCATATGAGTAGTATGATTCTTATTTCTCACGTCAAAGAAGGCCTTGAGCTGGCCGATGAATATAAGCTGCCGGAACTGGTCAAAGACATAATAACACAACATCACGGTACACACATTATTACATACTTCTATCAAAAGGCAAAAGAAGAACAGTCCGACCCGCCTAAAGAAGAAGACTACAGATACCCAGGCCCTAAACCACAAAACAGGATAGCCGCCATTGTCATGATAGCCGACGCGGTTGAGGCCGCATCAAGGGTTCTCAAAGACTCTACACCAGCACGCGTGTCCGGTCTGGTTGAAAAGATAATCAATACTGTTTTGATAGACGGTCAACTGACTGAATGTGAATTGACACTGAAAGATATACACAAGATTAAAGAACGCTTTACGTTTATTCTAATCGGTATCCTGCATAAAAGAATCGAATATCCAGGCTTTGATTTTAACAAAGGTGGTAAGAAAGAGGGAGAACAACATAAAAACGTCGATAGAGAATCTCAACAAAAAGAAAAAGATAAGCCTGCGCTGGATCAAACACCAGGCGGACTTAGCCCTAACGTTATTAAGTTTACAAAGGGCGGGCCTTCCGCTTCGAAGGGCTGAACTGAGCATAGTCCTTGTGGACGACGAGAAAATGCTTACCCTCAACACTGAACATCGCGGCGTGGACAAGACCACAGACGTACTGTCCTTTCCTATGTATAACACTATGAAGGAATTCCCCAAAGAAGGTGAGTTTCTGCTTGGTGACATTATAATAAATACAGACTGGATTTATTCAGAACTCAATCAGCATGACAGCTCAGAGGCTGTAACAGCCGAGGTAAAAAAACACTCAAGAAGACTCCTCATCCACGCCCTCCTGCACCTCCTGGGTTACGACCACGAGATAGACGCCCAACATGACCGTGCGATGAAAAAAAAAGAAGCAGAACTGCTCAATGCCCTTAAAAAAATGGATTGATAGCACAAACAATGCCATTGAGGGCATATTAACTGCGGCGAAAAACGAACGCCACGTGCGTTATCACCTATATGCTGCTACGCTTGTCCTACTCTTTAGCTATGCCTCTGGCGTAACTACTGTCGAATTCCTTATAATCTCACTCCTTACTATTATTGTAATAACTGCTGAACTGCTGAATACGGCGATAGAGACCGTTGTTGACATTATCTGCCCACAAATAAGTGAACAAGCCAGAATTGCTAAAGATGTGGCCGCCGGTGCGGTACTTATCTCGGCAGTGGGGTCAGCCATCGCCGGATATATTATTTTATTTCCCTATCTTGTAAAATTCTTTAAACGGGGATTGTCTATAACCACTCACGGCAGTAACGAAATTGCTGTATTGTCCGTGATAATTGTCCTGATCTTAGTCGTACTCATCAAGTCGTTAACCGCTAAAAAAGGACATCCACTCAGAGGAGGAATGCCAAGTGGACATGCTGCGCTGTCTTTTTCAGTTTGGGTTTCAATAACTGTTATAACACATAATCTCATCCTGTCGGTACTGTCGTTTCTTGGTGCTGTGGCTATATCACGCAGCCGCATTGAAACAAATATTCATAGCGTTTGGGAGGTCATTGCAGGCGTCCTCTTAGGTAGCATCGCCACGTACTTATTGTTTATTATATTTATGTAAAATAATTATACATATTTTCTTGACAATCCAATTTAAATATGTTAAGGTATTTTCAGAGGGGGGCAGCTTGAAAATTGTTCCCTACGGGACACCAGCATAGGTGTACAATATAATTCAGCAGGAAAAATGGAGGTATCTATGTCAAAAATTAGAACAGGAAAAATGTTGTTAGCGTCGTTAACTCTGGTCACAGTATTAGCTTTAACAGGGTTTGGATTGGCAGGCACGGTCAATTTCACGTTACCTTATCTGCATTCAAACAATGGGCTGACTACCTACTGCATGGTTTCAAACATGAACCCAAGCACATCTACAGATAACACTACCAGCGATACCACAGCAACATTTAAGGTAATGGCAACAGAAAAAGGCGCTCCAGCTCAAACCGTTCACACTATACCCACCGAATTTACACCTAAATCAGGGACGATGCGTATGTTTGTATTCAGACAAAATGCTATATACAACGGCTCTGGCACAAAAATACTAAGTTTCTCAGACGAAATTTCTACTGACGACGGCAACTATCGCTCAGGAGGCAACAACATGCAGGCGTACTCAGGCATGCTTTCTGTAACGTCATCAACTGCAACTTGTCAAACCATAACAATGGCCTGTATGCAGTCCAACTACGGTGATGGATATGGAGCTGGAAAACGCTTCGCTGGCTATACCTGCTCTGACGGTACAAATTTATTAGCATATTAGTAATCAGGAGAGGTGCGGGATTCAGGGCTTGCACCTCTTTTTTCTTTGAAGCAGATCCAGGGACACTCGCAATGCAAGCGCTAATTTACATGTTTCGTTGAGTTCACATAATGACACTACTTTGTACACCGTAAAAGGCTGAGTATATGAAGCTAAGATAGTCACCGTGCGTTTGGAATTATATTATGTTGCACTTTTGCATTTATAACCTATATACTATAATTAATAAGGGAATTATACCTTATAACAGCATTAGGCGTGAGGGGAAATGAAACAAAAAAATGCTGCAATAGTGTCTATAGTTTCCAATACGTCCCTTGTGTTGTTTAAGATAATAGCCGGTATTATTACCGGCAGCGTAAGTATCATATCTGAGGCAATCCACAGCTCTATTGACCTTGCCGCAGCTATAATGGCCTTTTTCAGTATAAGGCAGGCCGGTGTGCCGCCGGACTCCCAACACCCCTACGGGCATGGGAAGATAGAAAACCTGAGCGCCGTGGCAGAGGCCATGCTGATAATTCTAGCGGCAGTATTTATTGTCATCGAGGCAGTTGAGAAGATAAAGACAGGGGTTCAATTATCCATGCCCGGTGTGGCCATTGCGGTAATGGGCATCTCGGTTGTGGTAAATTTCTTAGTAGCCCGTTATTTGTACAAAGTCGCAAAGGAAACCGACTCCCCAGCGCTCGAGGCAGACGCCAAGCACCTCTCGGCAGATATTTATAGTTCGCTTGCAGTATTGGCGGCTATTGTTTTAGTTGCGCTGACAGGGCGTCAGATTCTCGACCCAATCGCGGCTGTTATTATCTCACTGTTTATCTTTTATGAGGGCGTTATGATAACAAAAAAATCTATCGGCTCTCTATTGGACAACTCACTTCCGGAGGACGAGGTATCATCGATAAGGAAAATTCTTGAATCCGAATCTGGACATATTAAAGACTATCATGAACTGCGAACCCGCAAGGCCGGAAGTGAAAGACATATCGACTTACACCTTACCGTGTGCGCCAGCGAAACTATTAGCAAAACTCATGCTACAATGGATATAATAGAAAACAGAATCTCTATGCAGTTAAACAACTGTAAGGTGGTCATACACCCGGAACCTTGCAACGCTATGACAGATAGGTGCCCGGATGAGTGTAACTGGAATAAGGACAACGGAGGAATAAGGAGTGGATAAACATCTAAGTATTTTGATAGTTATACAACGGGACATCGCAGTCCGTGACGTTACAAAAGGCACACTGAGGTACATCGGCTATACAAACATTAACACAGTCAATGACCCCAAAAATGTCGTTGAATTCCTGTTACGTGAAAAATGTGATTTGATAATCATAGACTACGACTCCATTGAAAACTCAAAGACAGACGTACTAAGCGCAGTTAAATCTAACCCTGCCCTGACCACTAAGCGCATAGTCCTGCTCTATAAGGACGACCTTGAGGCCGGCGAATTAAAACAGCTCTATAACGACGGTGTAAGCTCAATTTTAAAATTCCCATTTCAGATGACAGACGTCCAAAAGTCTATAGCTGATGCCACAAGGAGTGAGTCCTCTGTGGTGGCCGAAACGTATGCAAAAATAAGACAGTTGGATTTCTTTTCCTTTATGACCGATGAGGACATTGTAAAACTCCTCCGGATGAGTAAACTCAGGCGCTATAAAAAAGATGAGTTTGTATTTGACGAAGGTGAGCCTGGCGACAGGTTTTACGTAATCGTCGATGGCTCTATTTCTATTTATAAGGAATTAGAGGATGGTAATATAGAGCGCCTTGCGCAGCTTAATAGGGGAGAGTGTTTTGGAGAGATGGCCCTGCTTGAGGACTCCACACGTTCGGCAAGGGCAGTTGCAAACGAGGAGATTATGCTCTTTGAGCTTGACAAGGCCATTATGAACAGCTACGACGACATAATAACGTTGAAACTGTATAAGAAATTTGCCTATATATTTAGTGAGCGCCTGAGAAGGGCAGACAAAAAAATCAGAGACCTTGCCCTGTATTCATATAAAAGCCCGTAAGGTCTACCGCCCCTTGCCTGATAACTGTTATTTGTCCGTCTGAGACTTCAACGATTGTCGATGCGGGGGCGCCGGTGGTCTTACCGCCGTCGATTATCATTTCAATAGAATCGCCAAAATAGCCGATGACCGTTTGCATATCAGAGGCAGGCGGCTCGTTTGATATATTCGCACTAGTTGCGGTGATGGGAAACTGGACATATCTGGCAAGCCCAAGGGCCGCCGAAGGGCCAGGCACACGCACAGCCACCCTGCCCTCTTTACCAGTGATAAACGACGACAGCCCAGACCTGGCATTAAAGAGTATCGTCAACGGCCCGGGCCAATATTTTCCTATCAATGCCAATGCCTCAGGCACAATCTCGCTGACCAGTGTGTCCAGTTGATTAACATCTGCTGCGATAAGCGGAAATGGTTTATCAGGGGGTCTTCTCTTTAACTCCCAGAGCCGCCTGAGCGCCTCGTCGTTATTAAAGGCTACCCCAAGTCCGTAGAACGTCTCCGTAGGATATGCGATTATCTTTCCTGCTTTCAGATAATCTAATGCGGTCTTAAATATAACATGCTCAGGGGTTTCGGATAGTTTTAGTATCTTAGTAGGGGACACAACAGGGTTAAACTTCTATGTCCTGGAGTTTTTTGGCCTCAAAATGTGTCGAGAGTGTCTCTATGATCTCTTCCATATCGCCCTCGAGTACCTGTGTAAGTCTGTGCAGCGTAAGTCCTATTCTGTGGTCTGTGACCCTGTTTTGAGGAAAGTTATATGTCCTGATGCGTTCGCTTCTGTCGCCTGAACCTACTTGTGATTTTCTTGAGTCTGCGCGCAGACGCTCCTGCTTCTCTATCTCCATGTCGTAAAGTCGTGCCCTGAGAACCTTCATTGCCCGAATCTTGTTTTTTAACTGGGAGCGTTCGTCCTGGCACTGGACGGTAACTCCGGTAGGGATATGAACAATCCTGATAGCCGAGTATGTGGTATTCACACCTTGTCCACCCGGGCCTGAGGAGCAGAATGTATCAACGCGAAGGTCTTTTTCATCTATCCGGAGGTCTATCTCTTCGGCTTCGGGCAGCACGGCAACGGTTGAGGCTGAGGTATGTATACGCCCGGAGGCCTCTGTAACCGGCACACGCTGAACCCTGTGTACGCCGCTTTCATATTTCAGCTTGCTGTAGGCCCCGCGCCCTGAGATAGTGGCAGTCATCTCCCTGTTGCCGCCAATGCCCGTAGGATTGGAGTCAATTACTTCTACTTTCCAGTGTTTAAGTTCAGCATATTTCGAGTACATGCGAAATAAGTCAGTGACAAACAGGGCGGCCTCTTCGCCACCCGTACCAGCACGAATTTCTATTACGACGTTTTTGGCGTCGCGCGGGTCTTTGGGCACAAGCATCAGTTTTAGTTCTGTCTCGATTACTGGGATTTTGGCCTTGAGTTCATCTATTTCTTCTTTTGCCATCTCACGGAGTTCTTCGTCTGAGGCATCTTTAATTATCGCCTCTGCCGCCTCTAAGCCATCAAGCATCTTTCTGTAACTTTGTATTTTTCCAATAAGAGGCTCAAGGTCGGCGCTTTCTTTTGAGTACCTTAGGTAGTCCTTTTGTGAGGACAGGACGTCAGGGTCTGAGAGTTTTGCTGTTATCTCCTTGTATTTTTCCTCTATTGCGTTTAGTTTTTCAATCATACGCTTTTCTCCATATCGGGCATTCCTTCAGGCTTCAGGCCGGGGATGACTTCGGTCAGGGCACGCAGCGCGACCTCAACCTGAGAATCATCAGGTTCCTTCGTAGTGATGCGCTGAAGCAGCAGACCTGGCTGAATCAGAAATTTTATTACCGGATTAGCGGTAGATTTGGCCGAATATCTTAATATCTCATAAGAAAGCCCGGCAATCATTGGTATCAGTACTACCCTTGATGCAAATTTCCATAAGAAATCCCATTGCTTCGGTATGATAGAAAAAATAAGGATACTCATCAGCATGACAATAAAGAGAAAGCTCGTGCCACATCGTGGGTGGTAGGTGCCAAATTTTTGTATAGTTGCAAGCTCCATGTCTGTCCCTGCTTCAAATGCAAATATGACCTTGTGCTCTGCCCCGTGATACTCAAATATCCTTCGCATGTCCTTCCACAAGCTTATAACAAAGACATACACAACAAAGAACACTACCCTGAGAATTCCATCAACGATATTAAAAAGAAATGAACTCTCGGCAACTGGCCTGAACCCCAACGCTATGAGCTTTGTAAGATAAAGCGGCAAAAACAAGAAAATCCCAATACCCATGACAAAGGCAACGAGCATCGTCATCGTAATTGCGGCTGAACTCATGGGTTTCCCTTCGTCTTCGTCAAGTGCCTTCGAAGCCGAGTAATTGATAGCCTGAACACCGAGGGCCAAAGACTGATAAAGCGCGTAAACACCCCTGATAAACGGGGTCTTCAGAAACTTTGGTAGCGGACGCAACTGCTCCTTTTTAACGTGTATTACACCCTGTGGATCTCGCACGGCTACAGACCATAAGTCTTTCGACTTCATCATAACGCCTTCGATGACGGCCTGCCCGCCTACTTTCACGTCCGGGGCTGCTACTTCTTCGTACCTGCATACTTCTTATTAAACTTCTCTACGCGGCCTTCGGCGTCAACAATCTTCTGCTTTCCTGTATAAAAGGGATGGCATTTTGAGCAAATGTCCACGCTAATAGCTGGTTTTGTAGACTTGGTCTCAAACACTACACCACAGGCGCACGATGCCTTTGCCTCAATGTATTTTGGATGTATTCCTTCTTTCAACGGCTGCCTCCTTAATTATATCAAATATAGAATGTTCATTATAACATATTTAGAACAATTATAAAAGCCCTAAATTTGCCCCAATCGAAAAAATTATGGAGATATTGGTAGTAAACATACGTTTTATACTTCCCTATATGTTACAATACAAGTAAATGTCAAAACGATATGACAAAATTCTCAAGGAAATCCTAAAGGACACAGTAGATACCCTGATAACAAAGGTAATCGGCTTGAAAATCGTTAAATCCACGGCGATAGAGACTAAGCTGCAGATAACGAATGAACGTGAAGCCGACTTCATTTTACAGGTAGAACTGGAAGATGGTTCAATATCTTTACTGCATATCGAACTCCAGACTACAAACTATTCACAGATGGTATACAGGGAGCTGAGGTATTGGCTTTACCTGAGAGAAGTTCATGGGATATATCCGATGCAATACGTGTTTTATATCGGTAATGAGCCGCTTACAATGGAAGACAGCCTTTCAACAGAGACGACTTCTCACAGGTATAAACTAATAGATATGCGTGATGTTGACTGCGAAAAATTTTTGTATTCTGATAAGCCTGAAGAGGTAATAATATCTATTTTGTGCAATTATCAAAAGAAAGGTGTTAAAATATTTATACGAGAGATACTGAGTCGGTTAGAGGAGCTGGTGCCGGAGGAAACGCTCCGTGGTAAGTACATAAGACAAGTGGAAGTCCTGTCGCAGTTGAGGGATTTACAGGGTGAAGTATGTAAGGAGGCAGAGGAAATGGCATTAGTCTATGACTTAGAACGCGATATAAGATTCAGGCAGGGGCGTGAGCGCGGGATACTTGAGGGTGAACAGAGAGGATTACTTAAGGGTGAACAGAGAGGGCAACGCAGTGGGTTGATTGAAGGTAAGCGTGAAGGCCTGCTTGAGGGCATAGAGTTAGGCCTTGAACTAAAATATGGTTCAGCCGGAGTTGCGCTGATGGACATGGTTCGTGTTCTGCCGACTGTAGATAAATTAGATGAATTTAAAAATCTCATCAGGAAAGCTGCCTCGGTGGATGATTTAAAGGAGTTCCTTAGTATAAATGTATAAGCCGTTGAATATAGTGAAAAGTTATGCCTGTAATACAAGGCGGAAACCCAAACCTCTTGACATTTCAGGCGCAAACTTTGTAGTATATGTATTATTATAATTAATATTTACTGTGGAAGGTGACACAATGTCTAAGCTGATGATAGCCGCATTTGGCGACAGCCTTACCGTTGGGTTTCAATCTCCGACGAGAGAAGAACCATGGTATCGTGAGACGCCTTATACGGACTTTCTTATGGAGAAAATGGGGGGCAAGGCTGATTTTGTCGTCAAAGGGGTAAGCGGCGAATTAACCGAAGATATGCTCAGGCGTTATGACAGAGACATCCTGTCAATAAAACCTGACTACGTGGTAATACTTGGAGGCACGAATGATTTGGGCTGGTCTGTGGAGATAAGCGCCATAGTGTCAAATTTATACTATATGTATACGAGGGCACTTAACGCTGGGATTATTCCCGTAGCCGTCAGCGTGCCTTCACTGAGGGGATATGACCCTCTTATTGCACCCAGGGTTGTCCTTAATAATATGATAAAAGAAAATGCAAAGGGTCTGAATATCCCATTTGCAGACTATTTTACAGCATCGAGCGAAACTCCTGTTCAACGCCTTGCCATTGACTACTCTAACGACGGACTTCATCTCTCGACAAAGGGCTATGAACTGCTTGCCGATGTAATATACGACGAAGTTTTCTCAAAAATAACACCCAAACATAACACTATTTAAGGAGGTATAAGACCAATGATGAAGACATCAAACCCTGCACTAAGGGTAAAAAGATCGACAGTGGCTTATGGGGCTGAAGGGGCAATGACAATAAACGGGGCAATCAATAAAACGGCCTTCATGCTGCTGCTCCTGCTGTTCAGTGCGTCATGGACATGGAAGACATACTTCAATGAGGGATTGGCAGCAGTCACCCCCTGGATGATTATAGGTCTGGTTGGAGGGTTAATCACAGCGCTGGTTACGATATTCGTAAACAAGTGGTCGCCAATAACAGCGCCGATATATGCACTGTTTGAGGGATTGTTCTTAGGCGGCATAACGGCGGTGTTCGAGCAAAAATACTCGGGGCTTGCATTTCAGGCCGTGGCGCTGACATTTGGTACACTCTTCATGCTGTTATCGGCATATAAGGCCGGTATAGTGCGGGCAACGGATAAGTTTAAGGCCGGTGTCGTGGCGGCAACAGGCGGGATATTCATCGTCTATTTAGCGTCATTTGTGTTGAGATTGTTCGGCATTCAGATGCCGTTCATCTATGGAAGCGGTGCAATAGGCATAGGGTTCAGTGTTGTGGTAGTAGTTATTGCGGCCTTGAATCTGGTGCTGGATTTCGATTTCATTGATACTGCGGCAAGGGAACGCGCCCCAAAATACTTTGAATGGTACGGCGGGTTTGCCATAATGGTTACGCTTGTGTGGCTCTACATTGAGATACTGAATCTGCTTGCAAAATTAAGGGATAGATAAATAGTCTGACAGGGCTACGCTTATGAGTGGGACGGCATCACGCGCAGCCCCAGTTAGTTTGCCTTATACTTTTCACCCGCTTTAATCAATGCACCGCCCGGCGCTTGCCAGTCTTCTGCCAGCGTTGCTTTCTTAACCTTTCCGTCTTCAAATTGCTCTAATTCAGTATCGGCCTTAATTACCAGACCGTTAGGCAGTTTAAAATCCTTAGCAGACACCGCTATTTTGAATGACCTGTTTGGGTACATCTCGTGGACAGTGCCAGCCTTAATAACAAATCCATTTGGCAGTGTATAATCTTTTGCAAGGACGGCCTTCTTAGTCTTTCCATCTTCATAGAACTCTACCTCCTCTTCTGCCTTTAGAAGCGGACCATACTCGATTTGCCAGTCTCTTGTTAATGTTGCACGCTTAGTCTTGCCGTTTTCGTACTGTTCATATATGGTATCCCTTTTTATCACAAAACCTTCCGGTGCATTTTTATCCCTGTTGAATTTCGATATTCTGGGATTTCCATTTTTGTACAGCTCAATTATTGTCTGGTCCTCGGAGCTGGCAATTCCGTAAAGTAACCCGGTCAATATTACAATAACCACGGATATCGGTCTTATTGATTTACTCATCACAACCCCTTTCATATTATATTGTTAATAATGCCTTTTCAAGGCAGTCCTGCGCTTAGTAAGTAATGATAACATAGTCGGTAAAAAGATTTCAGGATTTAAATCATTACTTTCAGGACAAAGGCATAATCAGCATTTTCCACATAAGTGTTTGCCCTGAATGATTTAGTGTCCACCATTGACATCATAGCTCAATCTGTAAACTAACCGCCAAATAGTTTATCATACGGTAGTTGTGATTTCGGCGTCGAAATGTTAAAATTATTAATCTATGAAAAATAATATAAAAAACAAATCGATGCCGCCAAAGAAAGATAAGGATAAAGACAAGGATAAGGTCGCGGTCTCTGCCGTCTATCTCAGAAACATCGAAAAAAAGGTAGAAGACCTTGAGACCATTATCGAAGTATCCTCTATCATCTCCTCAACCCTCGACTACAGCAAGCTGATTTCCCTTATCATGGAAAAGGCTAAACACATCATGCAGGCCGAGGCCTGCTCCATCTTGCAGTACGACAAGGAATCAAATAAGCTCTTTTTCGAGTTTGCTATCACCGGGGAGCGCGTGACTTCAAATCTCTTGTTAAAAGAAAGAGTTACCCTTGATATGGGACAGGGCATAGCAGGCTGGGTTGCTGAACACCTTGAACCGGTCATCATAGAAGACGTGTATCTCGATGAACGATTCTACCGCGAGGCCGACGAGCTGAACAATTTTAAGACTAAAAGTCTGATAGCTGTGCCTCTGGTTGGACGCCGTGGGCTTTTGGGCGTGGCTATGATTATAAACCCAAAGGACAAGAGCCATTTCTCAGACTATGATGCCGGAATATTCCAAACATTCTGCGTCCAGATATCAGCAGCAATAGAAAACTCCCGCTTTCACACCGAATCCGTTCAGATGGAAAAGTTTCGGCAAGGACTTGAAATTGCATCAGTGCTGCAAAAAAGTTTCCTCCCTGAGAACCCTGCATTTACAAAGGGGAATCTGCATGTCTCGGCTGCAAACATACCGGCTGAGAAAATCGGCGGCGACATTTATGATTTCATCGAACCCGTAAACGGCTCAATCGGGGTGCTGGTTGGTGATGTCTCAGGCAAAGGCATTTCGGCTGCATTATATATGGCAAAGATTATCAGCGACTTCAGATACAAATCAAAGACAATAGAGTTCCCCGAGGTGGTCTTTAACCGCCTGAATTCGGGGCTGTCAAACAGCCCTATGGGGATGTTCCTTACGGCTGCATACTTTATTGTCAATGTCAATACAGGACAGTTCACTGTAAGTGCGGCAGGGCATCCGCCATTTTTGTGGATATCGAACTCTGGTGTAAAGATAATGGATATACCCTCAGGCCCGCCGCTTGGCATAATTCAGTATGAGTACACATCGTCAGGATTCACACTACAAAGCGGCGACAGGCTGTTAATCCTCACTGATGGGGTATTTGACGCAAAAAATAAAAATGGTGAGAGGCTTGGCTTTGGGCGCCTCGTAGCATATGTAAAAGAACATAGGGAAAAGGAGTCACTTGTTCAGGCCATCTTAGATTACCTGCACGATTTTTCCAATGGTGCGGAGACATCGGACGATATTACGCTGGTCGAGTTGAAATGGAAATGACAATATACTTGCGAGATTAGATGAATAATCCGATAGTCATAACTATACCGTCACATCCGAAGTATCTGTCGGTTGTTCGGGCGGCTGCGCTCCTGGCGGCTGAGATTAGCGGATTTGGCACTACAGAGGCCGAGGACATAAAGCATGCCGTCGATGAGGCATGTTCAAATGTGATAAAGTACGCGTATAAATGCGATTGCACAAGGAAAATCACGGTGAAATTCGATGACACGCAAAACAGTTTTCAAGTCACAATCGAAGACTCAGGCTCTAAGGCTAAATTAGAGGACATAAAGATCAGGGAACTGGACGAAGTAAAGCCTGGTGGTCTTGGTATTCACTTCATCAAAAAGGCATTTAATGCCGTTGTCTTCGACAAGAAAAAGAGAAACGGCAACAGGCTGCTTTTGACCAGATATAAAAATGCAGACGAGGCGGTTATTTCAAAACAGAAATGAGGTTGTGAGGATTTAATATGAAAATTGAAACAGCAGCACATTCAGATTACACTGTGATATCAATTGCCGGTGAGATAGACATGTACTCCTCTCCAGAGTTGAGGGATACGCTATTGGCGCTTGTGAAAAAAAAAGCGGCTACTGTAATAGTAAATCTCAAAGATGTAAAATACATTGACAGCTCTGGCATTGCCACTTTTGTAGAGGCACTTAAGAAGATGCTCGCCTACAAGGGTAAATTTAAAATGGCCCAGGTACCCGACAGGGTGATGGAGATATTTAATTTTTCAAAACTCGATAAGGTCTTCAATATATATGGAAGCATAGAAGATGCCGCAAATAGTTGAAAACGTCTTAGGAGCTGCGGGCAGAAAAACCCTCTCTCTGACAAAAGACCTGCACAAGGTCGCAGTCCTTATAAACGAGGTCTTCTACTGGACAATCGTATCGCCGCTCCGGGGAAAGCCACCGCGTGTACGTGCTGCAATATCAGAGATGGTAAAAACAGGCTATGACTCCGTGTTGGTAGTAGTAGTGATAGCGTTTTTTGTCGGTGCGATATTGGCGCTTCAGTCGGCCTACCAATTAAAGAAATTTGGCGCAATGTTATATGTAGCCAATCTTGTCGGTGTAGCCATAACCAGAGAGCTTGGCCCGATAATCACCGCAATTATAATAGCCGGAAGGAGCGGGTCGGCCTTTGCCGCCGAAATCGGTTCGATGAGGGCGCAGGAGGAAGTCGATGCGCTGCTCAGTATGGGAATCCACCCTGTCAGGTTTCTTGTAGTGCCAAAACTTATTGCGCTGATGCTGATGCAGCCAGCGCTTACGACGTTTTTCGATGTAGTTGGCATATTTGGCGGGTTTGCCCTTGCAGTAACTTTGCTGGATGTCAATTCGGCCAGTTATATAAACCAAACAATCAATGCGCTGCAAGTAAATGACCTCGTTACAGGACTTGTTAAGGCATGGGCATTTAGTGTAGTGATTACAATAACAGGGGCGTATCAGGGATTTCAGGTAAACGCCGGGGCTGAGGAGGTTGGAAGGCGGACGACTGCCTCTGTCGTAACATCTATTTTTATGGTAATAGCTTTCGATTTATTTTTTACAGCCCTTTTTTACTACTTCACATAAAATGGAAAGCGCGATAGAAGTCTTGGACTTGGTAACATACTACGGTGAGAGGAAGATTCTCAAGGGAATTTCCTTCACCATCCCCACTGGCATGACCACTGTAATCGTCGGAGGGAGCGGCTGCGGTAAGACCACAACATTGAAACACCTAATCGGCCTTTTAAGACCGGCAAGCGGCAGCATTCACATTCATGGCAAGGACATCGCGACAATGGACGACACGAGCCTCGATGAATACAGAAAAAAGATGGGTGTTTTGTTTCAGGGTGCAGCGCTGCTTAATTCCATGACCCTTGCTGAAAATGTAGCCCTGCCGTTGAGAGAACACACCAGACTCAAAGGCTCTGTCATAGATATAATTGTAAGAATGAAGCTTGACCTTGTGGGGCTTTCCGGGTTTGGCGATTTTTATCCGGCACAACTGTCAGGCGGGATGAAAAAAAGGGCGGGCATTGCACGGGCAATGGCAATGGACCCGGTTATCCTATATTTCGATGAACCCTCTGCCGGTCTTGACCCCGTCACAGCAGCCGGTCTCGATGAACTCATTCTGAGGCTTCATCAGGTGTTTAAGATGACAGTCGTTGTGGTAACGCACGAACTGCCAAGTATTTTTAAGATAGCCGACTATGTGATAATGCTCGACAAGGGTGAAGTGGCCTTTGTGGGAACACTGGATGAATTTAAAAAATCTGACAAAACCATAGTTCGGACATTTCTCGAAAGGAGGCCAGAGGAGGAGTCCTACTCACCGGACAATTATTTTAAGATAATAACCGGTGCTTGACTATATGTTGCGTGTGTATCGAATAAGCGCAGTGTTGTTGATATTAGTAATAGCCCCGGCTGCGTGGGCTTCGGGAGTGAAATTCGAGATAACACTCAGCAAGACTAATCTATCCATTGGTGAAGGAGCACAGTTAAGCCTGATATTTAATGGTGATAGGGGAGTCCCTCAGCCCCCTACCCCACAGCTTAATGGCTTCTCTGTTAACTACGGCGGCTCTGCAACAAGAATGTCTATAGTAAACGGTTCGGCTTCAAGCTCAGTCATCTATAATTATTTCATCGTACCTATGAAAACAGGCGATTTTAAGATCGGGCCGCTTACGCATCAGTACAACGGAAAGACCTATACGTCGAACGAGCTAACGCTCACTGTAGTTGACACTTCAGGCGCTCCGCCTGCTGCCAAAAATCCACCGCCGCCAACATCTCATGGGCAACAGACCCCAGACGCCCCAAAAGGCATAAATGACAGGGTGTTTATAACCCTAAAGCCGTCAAAGCCGACAGTCTATGTAAACGAAATATTTACTGTCAGGGTAAAACTCTACATCAGGGATATTAGTGTACGCGAGGTGAGCTTTCCGTTGATAGCAGACAGCGGGCTTTCGGTAAGCAATTTCGACAAACCAGTTCAGTCCAAAGAGACCATAAACGGGCAGACTTATGACACGGTTGAGTTTACGGCTACGGCCTTCTCACCTACGTCTGCAAATTCGTTAAAACTTGGACCGGCTGCATTAAAGTGCAGCATATTGGTTAAGGCAAGCCGTGGCAATTCCCCGCGCGGGGCATTTGACGACGACTTCTTTAATAATTTCTTTGATTCGGCCAGGGCTGAGGCCATCGAACTGAAGTCCGAAAGCACTGCAATAAAGGTCATGCCGCTGCCTGAGGAGGGAAAACCAAAGGGTTTTAAAGGCGCAGTCGGCTCATTCGAGTTAAACGCGGCTGCTGAACCCGCCGAAGTAAAAACCGGTGACCCGGTTACACTAAAAATGACTGTTACCGGAAAGGGAAATTTCAACACCGTCACACTACCTGATAAAGATGATACTACCGCATCGCTCAAATACTACGACCCACAGATTAAACAGGATAAAAACATATCGAAGACCTTCGAGCAGGCCGTCATACCACTAAGCAATTCAGTTCAGGCGATACCTGAGATAGTTTTTTCATTTTTTGACCCTGACAAGAAGTCCTATCAGACAATAAAAACAGGGCCGTTTCCCATAAAGGTAACAGGGGCAGCCACAGTCGGCGTGGCAAAGATATCAGACCCGCCCCAATCCCCAGGGGAAACTAAACCAGTAGAAATACTTGGAAAAGATGTAGTGTTCATAAAGGAAAGGCCGGGCAAACTTACAAGAATACCGAAAATATCAAACTGGCAACAAATGCCATATCCCCTGTTTCTGGCCTTTCTGCTGATACCGCCGATGGTATATATAGGGGCGGTCATACACGCAAGGAGAATCAGCCGCCTGCGCCGTGATGTTAAATATGCCAGAGGGCTAAGGGCACCGAAAAAGGCAAAGCTGGGGTTAAAGACAGCCTCCGCTTTACTTGAGACGGGAAATGAACAGGAATTCTACGACGCCGTACATAAAACCATTTTTGATTACCTGGGAGATAAGCTTCATATGCCGCCGGGTGAGATAATGAATGATACGATATTCTCACTGCTCGAACAAAAGGGCCTTGAGACACATACGCTGAAAGAGATATTTAAGGCGTGCGACATGACAAGATACGCCCGTGGCGGACTTGGTAAGGCGGAGATGCAGAAAACCTATCAACAGATAGAGGATTTTATAGACAAAATGGAAGGCATACGGTTTTAAGATGAGACCGGTTCAGGATATGAAAGATGATCACGATAATTAATATATTCATGACAATAATTGTTTTTGCCGCCCTAACCTCTCCGGCGCATGCGGGGGCTGATACAGCGGCAGCAGACGTGTTTAAAAAGGCAGCGGCATTTTATACAGAAGGTAAATACGACGAGGCCATAAAGGAATACAATAAGCCAATACAAGAGGGCTATGAAAGCGGCAATCTGTACTATAATATTGGCAACTGTTATTTAAAAAAGAACAACATCGGCTATGCGATATTATATTACGAAAAGGCAAAGAGACTGATACCGGCAGATGACGACCTCAGGGCAAATTACGAGTATGCCGAATCACTGATAAAAAATCGGCAGACTACTGACTCAAGGTCGTGGTTAAACCGCCAGTTGGACAAAATATATAACCAGCTTACAACACGTGCCCTTACAGTATTATTAGCGTTTTTATATGTGATGATATTTGCAGTTCTCACAGCCGGACTATTTGTTGAATGGATAAGAAAAAAATATTCCACCATTATAATATCAGCAGCCGCTGTATTTTTAATCATATCTTTATATGTCTTATATGAACGGCTGAGTTGGGGGCAGTCCGTAGTTCTGGCAGAAAAAGTGGAGGTCAGATATGAGCCATTTGACAAGGCAACTGTATTTTTCACGCTCTATGAAGGGATGAAGGTAGAGGTAATCGCCGTAGAAACGAACTGGTATAAGATTAAAAGGCCGGATGGTAAGGCTGGATGGATTACAAAAAACAACATTGGCCTGATATAGGGCATGTTATCTGCAACTCTAAACTTTCTACGTTGATGTTGTGAAGAAAACCTACCCGAAAATATCATTTTGCCGGGTCTGACTCAGGAAACTTGGTCACGAATAGCCCATCCCTTTATCATCCGTTGAGGTTTGAGTAAACACATCCCAATTAGCTTCCCTATACGGGCAGTACCGTCGAGCTGTTTAGCTTTGTGTCCAACCAATTCCACCTTAACCATCGGCACACCAGCGCATACACAAGCCAGAATGTTTTGCGGTGTATCTAATTCCAATTCTAAATCAATGATGAACTAATAATCCAGGGCCAAGCCACGATGGAGCGCACTCTTTCCTTTGTGTT
>JAMOAZ010000001.1:0-154152 GCA_039908505.1 Nitrospirota bacterium | reverse complement strand
GAAATGGAAAACACAAAGGAAAGAGTGCGCTCCATCGTGGCTTGGCCCTGGATTATTAGTTCATCATTGATTTAGAATTGGAATTACACCGAGGACAATACGAACAGATTTTTGACACTCGCTATAATTGTTCTCTGCCTATAAAAGACTTAAGTGAATCTCTTGTCGCAGAAATGCGAAGGTGTGCTAAGGGTAAATTTTAAGATGACGTTACACTTATTATTATCGAAAAGGAGTAGTCAGCTTGTAGATTAATGCGTGGGGAAGACAGCGTCTCCTTCACGTCCTCTTAAACTGCTTTCTGAGGCTGTCTATAGATATAAATATCTGTGTTGGCCTGCCGTGCGGGCAGTGTTCAGGATCGCTGGCGGCACTAAGGTCATCAATTAAGCGTGATAATTCCTCGTCTGATAATATAGCCTTACCCCTTACCGAACTGTGACAGGCTATTCGCTTTGCGATAATGTCTTTTATAATATCAACAGGTGATTCGACCGTTACATCAACAAGGCTTGAGGCAATGTCAGATAAAATCGCAGTAATGTCAGCGCTTGAAAGCTCAACCGGCATTGCCCGTATGATAAACATGTCTTTTCCGAAATCTTCGATCTCTATACCCATGTCATTAAGCAGGGTGAGATTGCTGCAGAGCAGCACATAGTCTCTTGCAGGCAGGCTGACGTTATAAGGAAAGAGCAGTCTGTTTATAATCAGGTTGCATGAATTTTTAAATTTTTCATAGAGTACCCTCTCATGGGCAGCGTGATGGTCTATAACGCAGAGGCCATCCTTATGTGCGTAGGCCGCGTACACATCGCCAAGATAAATGAAATCCATCTCATTAGCCAGGGCTAATTGGACGTGGGGGCGCTGCTGGAACGAAGAGACCGCTGCTGTAGTATTTTCAGAAAATACTGAGTCCATATTTATGGGGCGCGGGGCGGCTATTGCTTCGGATTTGTCTTCGATTGCTGAATTAGCGGGAGCAGACTGCGCCTCCGGCCCAGATGTCTTAATAATGGCCTTGCCTATACATAAAAGGGTCATGCGGTATACAGAGTCGCGGTCGGCGAAGCGGACTTCTTTTTTTGTTGGATGTACGTTGAAATCAACCTCTCCAGGGTCTACACCGACGTATAGGAAAAATATAGGGTGCTGCCCGTCTCTGATTAGTGTCTTGTATGCCTGATAGACCGCAGCTCTGAGGACATTGTCCTTGACCGGCCTTCGGTTGACAAACATGTACTGGTGGCTTTTGGAGCGTCTGTAGAATCCCTCCTTTGACGCAAAGCCCTCTATTGTATGAATAGATAGCGCTGGTGTATCTTTTTTGAACGGCATGAGGCCGTTTAAGAATTCACCGCCGTAGATTTGCTGTATCCTCTCATCTAATGCCGCAGCGCTTGGCAGGTTCATCGCCTCTCGTTCGTCAATGTTGACAACAAATTTCACGTTAATATAGGACAGCGCGGCGTTGGTAATTGTCTCAAATATGTTGGATAATTCGTTTTGCGTACTTTTGAGGAATTTCTTTCTGGCCGGTGTATTGTAGAACAGCTCTCTGACCTCGATAGTTGTCCCAATGGCCGCACATTCGCGCGCTCCCTTAACCGTGCCGCCATATATTTCTATTGTGGTGCCAGTTGATGAGCCGGTGTGAGCAGTGGTGATTGTCATCCTCGACACTGATGCGATGGATGACAGCGCCTCACCTCTAAAGCCAAGCGTTTGAAGGCGTGACAAATCACTCTCCTGTCTTATCTTGCTTGTGGCGTGTCTTTTGATGCAGTTATGGGCGTCCTCAGCAGCCATACCGCTGCCGTCGTCAGCTACGCGTATCAGGTGTTTACCGCCGTTTAAGATATCGATTTTGATAGAGGAGCTGCCCGCGTCAAGGGAATTTTCGACAAGTTCTTTTACCACTGACGCTGGGCGCTCAATCACCTCACCGGCGGCTATCTTATCAATGAGCGCGCTGTCAAGGACCTGAATAACCGGCATTATTACATGCCCAGTGCCGCCGCTACCGATGGAAACTTCGTGAAGTCAGTGTGCGGGATAAACATGGCCGACATATACTCATCCATATAATCCCCAACTACAGAAAGCTCTATGTAGGTCATCTTCGACGCAATTGACTCAAGCTCTGTTCTCAGAGAATCAGACATCAGCGTAAGATATGCCCCAATAATCGATGTGTTTCCTAAAAACACATATTTCTCTGATGGTAAGTCGGGAATCATACCAAACATTATGGCCTTTTCTACGTTGAGTGAATTACCAAACCCCCCGGCAACATAGACCTTCTCTAACACGTCCAAAGTAAGCCCTGCCTCACGCAAGAGCAGAGACACGCCGGCGAATATAGCAGCCTTTGCCCTGATCAGATTTTCCATATCGACAGTAGTAAGCACAATGTCGCGCTGCGGGTTGTCTGCCTTGTAAATCAAAAACTCAAGACCGTCTTCGCCCTCACGTACCAGCGGCGTCTTAGCGGGATTGAACACACCCTTTTGATTTATTATGCCAGTCTTGTATAGCTCAACAACGGCATCAATCATACCGGAGCCGCAAATCCCTGCCGGTACCTCGCCGCCTATTACGCTAATGGACGGCGTCAACGTGTTGGGGTCAATGCTTATAGATTCGATTGCCCCCTGAGTTGCCCTCATGCCGAACTTTATACCGCCGCCTTCAAAACACGGCCCTGCCGAACACGCCGCCGTCATAATCCATTCGTCGTTTCCAATGGCGACCTCTGCGTTTGTCCCAATGTCCATGAAGAGCGATATGCCTGAGCTTCGGTGCATCTTTGAGGCAAGAATCCCGGATACAATATCACCACCAACATAGCTTGCAATCGATGGGGTTGTGTAGAGCGCTGCCTGCGGGTTGATTGCAAGTTTTGCCTGAGAACCGTCCCAGAGCGGATAGTAGTTTACGGTTGGAATATAGGGCTCTTCCCTTATTGAGGCGGGGTTGAGCCCCCAGAAGATATGCGCCATTGTGGTGTTTCCTGAAATCACTGCCGCCTCTATATCGTGCCTTTTTATATTATGTTTCGTGATGAAAAAATCCACGATTGTATTTATGTCGCCAACAACGGTATCGCGAAGGTCTGCAAGCCCTCCGCCCTCAGTGGCGTGGATTATTCTTGTAATAACATCGTCGCCGTACTTTGTCTGAGAGTTATATGTAGAGCCTATGTCTATGACCGTACCATCGGCCAGGTCAACCAGATAGACCACCACGGTGGTAGTCCCGATGTCAATGGCAAGACCGAAGCGTCTGAGAGATTTTCCCGGGGGATAGACAGAAATAGCGTCAAATGAGGTATCGCTCGTCTTTGAATACGCAATGTCTGCATTAAAGCCGCCTTCTCTGAGGGTTTCCATGAGTGTTGATACAAATTCATGGGAATACCTCATTGTGGTTATCCCTATATCACCAAGAGAGCGGCTGAGGCGTTCAAGGTCGCCGATGTTGTCCTGAATGCTTGGAGGGGGAAGGGTCAGAGACACGCGTTTTGCAAGCGGGTCAAAGCCGGTGTCATAGGATTTAAGATACGCTGCCGTGTCTTTAAATGTACTTACGGCTATCTTGCCGCCAAGGACAAGTTTTGAGTGTTCAGGGATTTCAATCTGTAAATCAGCGTTTGCTGTGGTCAGGCAGGCCAGCACAATTCCATCGTCACGCTCTTTTTGGCCGAGCTTTCCATAGGATTTGATCACTGCGCCGCCGCTTGCGACTTTCACCTGACACTTCCCGCATGTGCCCTTACCACCGCACGGTGAGACGAGAAATACCCCGTTGGCCTTTAGGGTTTCGTATATTGTTACGCCTTCTTTTATATCAAATGACTTGCCGCCAGTTATTGATAACTTCATTAAATTTCCCCCATGTTTTAATTTTTTTACAGATATATGTACCAATCAGGGATAGCTGTCTTTGTCCGCGGCGTTATGAATAACGACGACAACGCCGATGTTTTTTTTCTGATCGTCTGATATTGCAATGGAGCTAAAGCCAACTGGACGCTTCAGACCAGTCTTTGTGGTTAATACGCAGTCTGTGCCAATTGCCATTCCCTCGTCGATTGCCTTACGAAGCGGGTTATTCGGTGTGACGTCAAAAACCACACGAAGCTCTTCACCAATGGCCTTAGCTGCATCCCAGCCTGTTATGGCAGCAGCTCCATTATTCATAAACATCACCGTGCCGTCTACATCTGTTGTTATTACGGCGGCTGACATGAGCTTTAGAATGGCAACCAGCCACTGTTCACTTTTACGCAGCTTTTTCTGCATATTGTGTTTGTATAAGGCAAATTCAATATTTATCAGCAGTTCCCGCCCCTCAAAGGGTTTTAAGATATATCCATAGGGTGTGGTGTGCTTTGCCCTACTTAGTGTGGCATCGTCTGAAAAGGCGGTTAAGTAGATAATTGGTACATCAAAGCGGTTATGTATAATAGAGGCAGTCCTGATGCCGTCAAGTTCCCCTTTCAGAACAACATCCATTAAGATAAGATCAGGGACAGCCTCTTCTACATGTTTTATTGCCGCCTCACCTGTTGAGACTATGGCCGTAACAGTAAAGCCTATCTCAATCAGTCTGTCCTTAATGCTCATGGCAACAATGCTCTCATCCTCTACGACAAGAATCCTGGCGGAGGAGTCATTATCATCAGTCATTAGTACCTCTCTTACCATATTTTAATTCTTTGAAAACTATCCAAAAGCTGGCCCCATTGTTAGAGTTAAACTCAAGCGTACCTTCAAGCTGTTCAACAGTTAGGGCATTGACAAGCCTCAGTCCAAGTGTTTTAGAGTTTTTCAGGTCAATCCCCTCTGGAAATCCAATGCCTGTGTCACTGACAGTAAGTTTAAACCGGCCGTCATCAAATTTATGCAGACTGACGCTAAGTCTGCCACGCTGCCCGCCCTTAAACGCGTGCTTAAGTGAGTTTGAGACAAGTTCATTGATAATTAATCCGCACGGTACGGCAGTGTCTAGCCCTATTGTAGCATTTTCAATATCTGTATTCATAAAAATTCTTGAAGTATCAACACAGTAGGAGCGATATAAGTGGTCAAGCAGATTGGTAAGATATTTAGCAAAGTCAATCTCAGCCATATTGTCTGACTGGTAGAGTTTTTCATGTAAGAGCGCCATAGTTTTCAGACGATTTTGGCTGTCCTTAAACATTTCCAGCGTTTCAGGGTCTTTGATATACTTTGTCTGCAGCTCAAGAAGGCTGGAGACTATTTGTAGATTATTTTTTACCCTGTGGTGAATTTCACGAAGCAGCACTTCTTTGTCTTTAAGCGAGCGCATGGCGAGTTTTTCGGCATTAGTGCGCTCGGCAATCTCTTTTTGCAGCTCTGCTGTGCGCGTTTCGACAAGCTCCTCAAGATGGTCACGATAGCTGCGCAATTCCTCCTCCATCTTTGCCCTTTGTATGAGTTCAGCCTTAAGATCAAGGTCAACCTTCTTTAAGGCAATCGAATGGGTAACCATGCCCAGAAGTTCGTATATATTAAACGGTTTCCGCAGGAAAGCACTGATGCCAAGCTCAAAACATCTCTCCATGTCGTCGTCGCTGCCGTGACCGGTCAGGACGATTACCGAGCATGGGTCAGCAGGCGTCAACATTATCTTTCTGAGAAACTCCACGCCGTCCATGACAGGCATCCTAAGGTCAAGGATTATCAGAATTGGATTAACCTTATGGTATAGCTCAAGGCCCTCTTTGCCGTTCATGCCGGAATATATGCTATAGTCATATTTGCTCAGATGTTTTGTAATAGCATCGATAACAATCTGCTCATCATCTAGAATAAGGATTTTATCTCTTACCAACAGTCCCTCCAACCGGTATCGTAATCGTAAACACCGTACCCTTGCCGACGGTTGAATCACAGAGTATGGTGCCGTTGTGTTCGCTTATTATACCATAAACGATTGAAAGGCCAAGGCCTGTGCCCTTGCCTACCTCTTTGGTAGTATAAAACGGCTCAAATATTTTGTCGATAATTTCTTTATTTATACCAGAACCGTTGTCATAAAATTTCAGAATTATTGATTTCTTTTTTACAGAATAACGCGCGGTAATGCGAATAACCGCGTCCTCCTTGTGGGGCGGGAAGGCGTCTATAGCATTTTGCAGCAGATTAATAAACACCTGCTCCAGTTGGTTGGCGTTTCCCATAAAGCTCGGAATATCTGTGTCAATGTCCCTGATCAGTGTAATGTTGCTGAGTCTTATTCGCTCACCCATGAGAAGCATAGTGTTGTCAATTGCAGTTTCTATGTTTATCAAGCGCATCTCAATGTCGTCTCTGCGGCCAAAGGTACGCAGATGTTGGATTATATCGACGATTCGTGCGACTTGTTTAAAGGCTGTCCTTGCATCATTTTCGGTGTCCTCTATGTTAAAGCAACCCTTTTTAATATCGAACAAAAGTCCCTGAATGAAACTGCTGATATATGTAAGAGGCTGATTTATCTCGTGCGCTATGCCGGTTGAAATCTCACCAAGTGTAGCCATCTTAGAAGATGTAAGCATTTTAACCTGAATGCGCCTGGTCTCCTCTTCAAATTTTTTCAACTCTCTCATATCATGGGCAGCTAAAATAGTCTCATTGCCTTTGTTGCCAAGTCTGGAAAGATTTGCCAGAATAGGTATTGAAACAGCATGCTTAGTCTTCATGTTCATTAGAACGTCTTTGGCGAACCCATTACGCTGTGCCTCGTGTATATATTCAATAATATTGTCTTCAAATATTTCAATGACGCTTTTGCCAGCGAGTTCACCCTCCGAATAGCCGAGGAGCTGATAAGCGGTTTGATTAATAGTCTTGATTATATTGTCTGGGCCAGCCACTAAGAGGGCATCAGTGAGGGAAGACAGGACGGTCTCAAGATATGTATTTGCATGAAGCAATTCACCGGTCCTTTCTTTAACCCTGAGTTCAAGCAGGTCATTAATCTTCTCAAGGGATTCTTTGGCCTTTTTAATTTCTGAAAAGTCGTGAAAAATTCCCCTGGCAACGGCTTGCCCAGTGTCTTCATAGCTACAGTTAACACTTCCTATGACGGCTATTGGGCTGCCATCCTTGTTAACAAACATCATTTCAATATTACTGATTGAGCCACCACCCAATACCATGTCAAAAAGTCCAAGACACTTGTCTCTGTCAAAAGGATGAATAATGTCAGCCAGCGTCAGGGTTGAGACCTCCTCATCAGAATAGCCCAGGGTGTTCTGCCACGAGCGGTTTACGTATATAAATTTACCGCCCGTATTAACAATCTGTATCATATCATGTGCATTGTCGAAGAAGTCCTGGAGCTGTTCCTTGTTTTTTCTAACCTCCTCTTCGGCAAGTTTTCGTTCAGTTATGTCTGTAATGAGCCCGTCGTAGGCAACTAAGCACCCATCGCTTTCATACCTGGGGACGGGGGTATTTCGCACCCACTTTATATGACCGTCCTTGTGTATGATGCGATGTTCAATAGCCTGAAAAATCCCGCCGTACAAGACCTTTTTCCCCAGCCTGACAACGGCGTTTCTATCCTCATTAGGAACCATGCTGAGCCATAAAAAGGAGTTCTCAGCAAACTCTTCAGGCGTATATCCTGTAACTGCAACGCAACCTGGCCCATGAGTAGTAGAGACAGGGACGCCGTCTTTGACATCTACAGTGTAAATATAGTCGGTAATAGCATCAAGCAGCCGCCGGTATCTGGTTTCACTTTGTCTGAGGGCATTGTCGGCAAGTTTTCGTTCTGTAATGTCAGAAATAAGGCCGTCATAAGCGATGAGCTGTCCATCTTTGTCGTGCCTAGGGACTATAGTATTTCTTATCCAGCGAATAGAGCCATTCTTGTGCCAGATACGGTGTTCAATCGGTGGCACGGTCTCACCGCTGAGGACGCGCTGTGCAACAGAACCAACAAAATGACGGTCATCCTCATGAATCATCCTGTACCATAAATACGCGTCTCTTTCAAATTCATCGGACGAATAACCTGTAACACCTATACAGCCTGGGGCATGACTAGTAGATACCGCCATGCCGTCTTGCACCTCCACTGTGTGCATATAATCTGTTATTGCCCCAACCAGGCGTTTATATCTGTTTTCGCTCTGCCTTAGGGCCTCTTCTACCTGATTCCTTTCTGTTATCTCTGACTGGAGTTTCTTGTTGGTGTTATCAAGCTCAAGTGAACGCTGAAAGACGCGTTCCTGCAAGACGATATTAGACTCGAAAAGTGATGTGATGTTGCTCTCTACGCGGTCTTTAAGGGATTTCCTAAGATTATCGACAAAAGACAGCTTATTTTTTATGGATTTAATTTTATCGTCCAGCTCATCGCTAAACACTTTGGATATCTCCTTGCGATTATCTCCTTGTGAGTGTCTCCTTGCTGCATTACAAATGTTTCACGTGAAACATTTTATATCTTGCAAATACCCTGAAGGTCAAAGGTGAATGTATTCCATTTGCTGCACACCGGACACCTGCCGCTCCACTCATCAGAATGTGCCCTGCAATGCGTGCATATGTAGGGAATCCATAATGCCTTTTTTAAGTCAATTATCTTTAGAAATTCCTCTGCTGCCTTTTCACATTCACCCCGTTTCAGATAGACCCCGCCTCTTAACATGTGAAGCTCAGGATAAAATACACCTGAGTCGAATCCTTTTAGTGAATCCATCGCCTCATCCAGCATCTCCAATCTATAGTAGAGCTTGCCCTGAAACAGCCTCAACGTATCGCTTGATGGGTCCTCAGACTGTGCTGTCCTGTATATCTTTAACAACCTCGACGGTTCGCCTGTTGTTATCAGCAGGTCTTCTATTCTTGCAAGGATTATTACTGATTTCGTAAGCTCTCTTGCCCTTTCAAGATACGTGATGGCTGATTCAGTTGACTCCTCTTTTAACATAACCTCAGCTATACCTAAGTGCGCCGGAATGAAGCCAATGAAGCCGTCATGTTCATTCAGAATTTCCTTAAATTCCTTTTTTGCCACATCAAGGATATTAGTCTCCAGACACTGCCTGCCGTACTCATATTTATATCCAAGTAGTCTCTGCTGTTCCTGTGCGTCTGGGCCATTTGGCCCATTTGGTAAGACATTAATTATCATCTGCTGTGTTGCTAATACCCTGTCCCATGCAGACTGGTGTTCATATATATCACGTTTTATGTATAGCGCTGTCAAATTGTCCTGCTCTATGCTCAGTACCTTCTCACATGTTTCCTCTGCCTCGTCGTATTTTTGTTCTCTCATTTTTATGCCGGCTATCTTACACAATGCCTCTATTTTTTGAACCTCTATCTTTTGTGAGTCGATTAGTTGTTCTTGGTCGCTTGGCTGTACCGCCTTTTTATAGTACTCAAGCGATTTAATATTATCATGGGACTCAAAGTATATATCGCCTAATTTTATTAGCGACGGGATGTGTTCATGATTTTCCTTTAAAGCAAGCTCAAAGTCTTTTATCGCGTCGCCTGTCCGTTTTCCAATCATGCTATGTATTGCCTTTGAATAATACAACTGCACTAACTCATCTTTTTTACGCTTTTTTACGATTTTTTTTGTCTTAATGTAGTTTCTCGTATCTCTAACCACAAAAACCAAAAACATAAATGCTGATCCAGCCGTGATTGAGATCATTATCAGGGCTATCTGTGGCAGCTCATAGTAGAAATCATTTGTTATCATAACCTTCACAGTATTCATGTTGTACAAGGACAGATAGAATATCGTAAAGAGGAATCCTATAGTCATTAAAGACATAAATTTAAACATATTTTATTTCCTTTCTTTTTTCCTGTTTTCCAGTGTGTGTATCGTCTGGCTCAATGCGTCTTGGAGCGTCGAGCCAGAGTTTCTCCAGTTCGTAGTATCTCCTGTACTCATCGTCAAAGATATTTACCAGCACATCTCCATAGTCCAGCAGCACCCATTTCGCGTTACTCAGGCCTTGAATGCTCATTGGGCGTCTGCCATATTCTCGAAGTCTCATCTCAACATTTTCTGCAAGTGCCCGTATTTGCGGTGAATTTTCCCCTGTGCAAATTATCATGTAATCAGCTGCCGCCATAACCTCAAACATCTCTAACGTTATTATGTCTCTTGCCATTTTTGCCTGCAGCGCCTTTATTATTATCTCAGCCTTTTCTGGTATATTTTGCAATTAGCTCCCTTTTATAAGATCATCTTATTTTATACAACTCATTTTTGATTATATATGATTCGACGCTTTCGGGCAAGAGATATTTTATTGTCCTGCCCTCCATGATTAACTGTCTTATTTCTGTAGACGAAATATTATGCGGAGTTATGTGGGCAATGCTCAGGTGGCTTCCATTTTTTAGCCTTATCTGTGACAGCTTGTCGTTCATTCTTATATTATCTGTGTCTATGTATGGAGAGCCTTTTATCTTTTCCATCGGGATAGGGGGTCTTGCCATAACAAGGAGCTGCACATTGACCAGGATTTCATCTGCCTTAAACCATTTAGGCATTTCTAAAAACGCATCCAGCCCCAATACAAAACATATGGCGTCACCATGGTACTGCCTCTTCATTTCCCCTATGGTATTTACTGTATAAGATGCCTCTTCAGATTTGCTTTCTATATCTGATAAGACAAAGCCTGGGTTGCCGGTTATGGCCAGCCTGGTCATCTCAAACCTGTGGTGTGACGGTGCCAGTGCATCTCTTTTTAGCGGCGGGTTATTCGCAGGGATAAAGACTACCTTCTCAAGTGGAAACATCTCCCGCAACTCCTCTGCCGCACGCAGGTGACCATAGTGTATGGGATTAAACGTCCCGCCAAATAATCCAATCATAGGTATTCCTGGGTTTGTGTTGGTGTCGCAGTCATATCTCCCTGCTCAAACCACTACGACTGAGTTATCTGCCTCATACCTGTCGGCATTCCAGTCATTTTCCCACCTTCTGCCGTCTACTATGTACTTAAACTGATAGTCCTTGTCTGCATCGAGGTCGATAGTTATCGTAAAATTCCCATTTCTTGATTGCCTCATCATATGCGATGATGTATTCCATGCGTTAAAGTCACCTGCTATTGCCACTGTCACTGCGTTGGGGGCGGCCTCTTTTTGCAAAGTAAATGTGACGCGGCAGATGTTTGTATCTTCGATATATAGCTTCTTAAAGCCTGACGTTGGCACAACATTCTTCTGTGAGACCTGCCTTTCCCTTGTCTTATGTTCAGGTGATTGTTGTAATTGAGCTGATTTATTTTCAGCATGAGGCAGCTCAAACGCCTCTTGCGGTAACACTGATTTATTTGCCTCAACTGTTGATACGTCACTGTTTTTTACTTCAATCCCTTTTATCCTGATCTTTTTAAGTTTTTTATCTGCTGCAGCGGTCTGCCTTCTTTTTTTGTACATTGTCATTAATTTTTTCTTTTTTATCCTCCTCATATCTCCTCCTTTACATGGCCTGCCCTGTCAAGATGAGTATATTATACACTTGCGTGGTTTAAAAAATACATGCTGCAGTACAACAGCGATTCTGTGACATAACAGTCAGACAATCGAATCACCATCCTGAGTCTGTTAAAATATTATGGTTGTTTCTTCTTTACTGTACTTATCTGTATCGGTTTCAGGATTACCCTAAAACCGAAATAGAGATTGAAAAAATGAAACTGATAGACGAGCGGCGAATTCCCAGTCCTGATGCGGTTGGTGTCTGGTTAAGTCGAATGGGAGAGGAAGATGGTGTAACGCGGGGAATAACGGCATCCCATAATAAAGCAGTAAAAGCGCTTATAAACTCGATAGAAGAGGCAATGTGGAACGAACCAGAGAGAGGATGTGGGTATGAACTAGCAGAAACAGTTCATTGCATGAACAAGATTGGCAAGTCATTTCGGATGGTATTAAAAAGAGAGCTGCGTAACCAGGCAAATTTATTTGAAGAGGGTAAATATTTTCATCATGTAATAGCGACAAACTGGTTAGAGGAAGAGAAGACAGGAAATGAAGTAATCAAGTGGCATTATCTGTCTTACAGTCCAGGCAGGAGTTTTATACAGCCTGTACGATTAAGTGTAGTTCAGCACATCTTAACCGCATCGTCAATACGGGGGCTATATGGCAATTTAACTATTCATAAAATACACATGACAACACTGTTGCTATGTCGTAGCTTGGTCTTGTGGATTATATTTATCTTGACAAATAAAATATAGTATGATATATTTTATTACTCTCCTTATACTTCACAACCCCCCCTCGTAAGACAGGCCGTGTCCCCCTGCATGGCCTGTTTCTATTTTACTTTTTTATTATAGTTATACAGAGTGTTTTATTAATTAACAGCTATGGACTGCTAAGAGTGCCTTACGTATATTATATTTACACGCTGTAGCTGCAACAGACAGGGCAACCGCATGTGAAAATTACAATAGCCATTTCGACATATAGATTCCAGCTTTCGCTGTAATGACAGATTTAGTACATTTGGATGTATATTTGCATTAGCCTGACTCTAAAATAACAACAAAACGCATATAGTGCGTTTGCCATGGCTGCAGCAACAGATTGACTTTAACACACAAACATTATATAATGATAGCGTGTAAGACCATACTTAACATGAACAGTGCCATATCATGCAAGACGCTGATTTTGGGGAGGTAACACAGTGGCGAACTCAAAGATACTCCCAAAGATACTCTTAGTTGAGGACGAGGGTATAGTTGCACTGGAAGTTAAGGACAGACTCCAGAACATGGGTTACACCGTTGTAGATATAATATCGCGCGGAGAGGATGCTTATGAGGCAGCCCAAAGAACAAATCCCGATTTAATTCTGATGGATATAAAACTCAAAGGCTCAGTTGATGGTATAGAAGCCGCAACTGTCATTCACACCGAGCTGGACATCCCAGTGATTTATCTGACAGCCTACAGCAACGATGAACTCAGAGACCGTGCCTTAAAATCATGCCCCTCCGGCTATATCATAAAACCATTTAAAGAGACAGAGTTAAACATCCTTATCAAGCTGGCCCTGCAAAAACATGTGAAAGATAAAAAATTTTTTGAAATAACCGGCAATCTGCAAGATAAGATAGAACACAGCCGCATTGACCTTGCCGAGGCAAACAAGCGCCTCGAAGAGCAGATACAACAAAGCAGACTAAGAGAACAGGAAATCGAGAGAAACTATGAAATACAAAAGATCATAAGCAAGGTGCTTCGTACATCTCTGGAGCCTATATCTATAAAGGAACACCTTCAGCGCACACTTGAGCTGATTCTCTCTGTGTCGTGGCTGGCGCTTGAAAAAAAGGGTTCTATATTCCTGACAATCGAAGGAAAAGAAGAGCTTGAGATGGTAGCATGGCATGGACTTGGGGAAAATCTCCTTGAGCTTTGCGGGATACTGCCCTTCGGTTACTGCCTCTGTGGACGGGCGGCCTTGACACGGAAACTTGTCTTTTCTGACTGCCTAGACGAACGGCACGATGTGAGATTCGACGGTATGCAGCCACATGGTCACTACTGTGTGCCTATTATATCTGGAGAGAAAATTCTTGGCGTAATAAACATGTATGTAAGGCACGGTCATAAGAGAGACGAAAGGACTGATGATTTCCTCAACGCAATAGCCGACACGCTTGCTGGCATAATAGAGCGCAGAAGCATTCAACGAAAGCTCCGGCACATGGCCCTCTATGACAATCTCACAGGGATTCCTAACCGCACAATGTTCTTTGATCGTCTCAGTCAGTCACTTTCCCTCGCAAAGAGGCATAACCGGATTCTAGTGTTGTTTTATCTGGACCTGGATAAGTTCAAACATATAAATGACACGCTTGGTCATGACGCAGGCGATGAGCTGCTTAAGGAAACAGCACGAAGGCTCCAGTCGTGCCTCAGAAAATCAGACACGGCTGCCCGCATGGGCGGCGATGAGTTTACTGTGATTCTGACTGAAGTAGCAAACGAAGCAGACGCTGCCGCTGTTGCTAACAAGGTAATCGAGACACTGCAGGTCCCGCTTGAGTTAAAGGGTTATTTGTGTTCAATTGGTACAAGTATAGGAATCAGCATATATCCAACATCGGCAAATGAGGCAAGTGCCCTTATCAAAAAGGCTGACATGGCTATGTATGCAGCTAAAACCAGCGGCAGAGGGACTTATCAGTTTTACTCAGGAGAACAGGTAACCTTTGACCTACTAGTTGATTATGCCGTGAAGTTCGTAATGTTCAACAACGGCAAGTGGGACCATAACAAGTGGCTTAGCCTCTTGTTTGACCTTCAGAGGCGGGGTTTTGAGCTTTCAAACGCAGGCATGGCTTCATTAGGACTTGTCCTTGAGTCGTTAAAGCCAATGATGTGTTCTACAATTGGAAAGATGAATTCTATGAGCTTAATCAACCTCAGCGCAACTTCATTTATTCAAAAAAATGACGGCAAGTGGGACTCTCAGCAGTTGAAGAATTTCCACAGTGATTTGGTCACAAACGGCATCAAACTAAACGACGAAACCACAGACATGGTAAATCACCTTTTAGAATCATTAAAGACACTTTATAGTAACTTCCACTTAGATATTTAAACATTATATCCTGATTACCCCTAACACTTACTCTGTCCTCGCAGGCAGCCCATCCCTGCTTAACATAGCTGAGAGCATCTCTTTAGAGCTGATTGCCTTTACCGGTCTGACCTCTTTCAGCCTGAATGGAATTACAAAAGCGGTTATAATCCTCATCAGCGAAGACATTATTAATATGGCGAATATATTAAATCCAAAAACAGGAGGCATATAGTCAATCACAACTGCGCTTATCATCGAACCGGCAAAGATGAACAGACCATTAAATGTATTAAAATATGCAATGCATCTCGTTCGTGTCCCCGCTGTAGATGCATCATAGACATAGTTTGTCGTTGAAAGGAGATATCCTCCATACAAAAACCCCGCAATTATCTGCACTATAAACAAAAACACAGGTGCCTGGCTTACAAGCCATAACAGGGGGATAAAGGCAATGGCGCGTGATGTGAACTTCATAATTCTCACATTACCAATCCTGTCTGCAAGTGCCCCCCAGCGTTTTGTCGTGAGAAATATAATAACATTGCCCGCAGATATGAGGCTGGTGTATAAAATATAACTAAAGTGCAAATCCCTCAGCATCAAAACAGCAAAAAACGGCGCGGCCATGTGAATTGAGAGGCTCATCGCAGATGCAAACAGCACGAATCGTGTAAGAGCATCCTTTCTGCCTAAGAATTCCCTTAAACTGAAATAGTGTTCCCTTGTGGTTGACATGGGCGGCTCATCTATCTTTATAAAAAACCAAAGAGATGTCATCCTAAATACAAACGCAGCGAAAAATACGATAATAAACCCATACACCGGGTCAACAGCCCTGTAATGCTTCAGCACTAATCCGGCACAAGTAGAAGTCCCTACTGTGATAAACCCCATTATCCTGTTTCGCCATCCAAAATACTTTCCAAACCGTCTACTGGGGACAAGCTCAGAAAGCATACTTGCCCATGCCGGCTGGCCCAGCGCCCCAAGCCCGACAAAGAGTGTTACAGCAACAATATATGGCATTACACCAAGCCCGGCTACCATTGCCATTGCCGCAATGAAGGCTATCGTTACGGACTGAAGAAAAACTAGTATGGTAACCGCATTTTTCCTTGAGCCAAGCATGTCTACGAAATCCGCCCCTTTTATCATTATCATGGAAGAGAAAAAGTTCGGCAGTGCATTAAGAATACCAGCATGTCTGGAGCCGCCTCCAAGTATTAGCAGAAACGGTGTAAAAAAATCGTGTGAAGCCCCTGCCATCATGCTTCCAAATATGCCTTCAAGGAATGAATACCGGAGGTTTAGCTTTTTTTTACTGCGCATGTTCAGGCACTACGGTCAGACGTCACCCTGACTACAGTCTTAACGTTCCCTCTTGGATTAAAATCCCCGACAACCTCTAAATATCGGGGTGACAGCTTCCCGCTTAGTTCGTTATATATGATGTTTACCGCGTCTTCGTGTGATATGTATTTATTTCTGAATGAGTTTAAATAGAGCTTCAGGGATTTCAACTCGACAATGAGTTTGTCTGGCACGTAAGTTATTCTGATTACGGCAAAGTCCGGGTAGCCGGAGCGTGGACACAGGCATGTGAACTCCGGCAAGTCGATTTTTATCTCATAGTCTCTGCCAGGATGGGGATTGTCCCATAACTCAACAACTGCCTCAGACACATTCTTCTCGCCATACAGCATAATATGATATTATCACGTTATCAAAAAAAAAGTACACACTGCCATGCAGCTATTATTTTTTTATGTTAGAATACGGGTGACTAATATCACGAGGAGGTATAAATAATGCCGAACATAGGAATGGATCTAAACAGGTATATCTTAGAGGAAGAGAGGAAGTATCCAAGCGCCACGGGGTCATTGTCCATAGCATTGATGGCTATTGAGACCGCTACAAAGATAATAGCCTCGCACGTGAGGATGGCTGGTCTTGCGGAGATATTTGGCAAGGCGATGAAGACTAACATCCAGGGCGAGGAGGTTCAAAAACTGGATGAATTTGCAAACAATGTCCTTATCAGGATATTGTCCGACAGCGGTCACTTCTACGCCTTAGCGTCTGAAGAGCTTGACGAAGTAATATTTCCTGAAAAAGGAACCGGAGGCAAGTACATTGTGGCCTTCGACCCGCTTGACGGCTCAAGCAATATCGAAGTCAATGTCAGCATCGGGACAATTTTCTCCATATACAGAAAAAATAAAGGCACAGCAGATGACTTCCTGCAAGGCGGGGACAAGCAGATAGCTGCCGGATATGTCATCTACGGCTCTTCGTCAGTCTTTGCCTATACTACAGGGACGGGATTAAACGCATTTACACTTGACCCATCGGTCGGACTTTTTTTATTGTCTCACAAGGACATGAAGATACCAGAAAGCGGCAAGATATACTCGGTAAACGAATCAAACTCTAAGGGCTGGGACAAGAGGATAAGAGATTACTTCGACACACTGAAAGACGAGGGCTACACTGCACGCTTCAGCGGCACGATGGTTGCCGATGTCCACAGGACGCTCCTAAAGGGAGGCGTATTTGCCTATCCCGCCGATGCAAAGAGTAAAAAAGGGAAACTTCGGCTGCTCTATGAGGTACTGCCTATGTCTATGATAGTAGAGCAGGCCGGAGGCATGTCAACCGAAGGCAAAGGCGACCTCCTTCAGGCCAAGCCCGAAGAGATACACTCAAGAACCCCTGTGTTTATGGGAAGCCGCAAGGAAATCGTGCAGCTGATGAACACTCAATTTATGAGTCCTGGATAAATAAAACTCCCCGCCGCAAGCAGCGGGGTATCTACTATGAGGAATCATCAATTACGCCGCGAGCGGCGGGGAATAAAACCCCAAGATATGAAATATTGATGATTATTGTAATTTTTTTATCTGACACTTGTTTTTTCTCAGTTTATTTAGTATAATTAGTTATTGATAATGTGGCTTAGGTGCGTCCTAAGTCCTAAGATGAACGGCGAGAGGTTGCGTGCCTCTCGCTCTTTATGTTTGGGGGGCGTTGGATGAGTCAAAGAGTTTGTGTTTTTATTGATGGAGAAAACTTTAGAAATTCTATTGTCGATTTGTTTAGAGATGAATTTAACCAAGACGATTATCTTCCACAAAAGGCCGATTGGGCGGGTTTTTTCGATAGCTTGGTGAAAAAAATTGATAATTCTGGGAAAATAGTAAGAACATATTGGTATGTTATTGAAGAGATTGATTTCTATCCTTACAAGTTCCCTGATATAAGGACTGAGCCGGAGAAGTTAAGAATTGTTCTTTCAAAAGAGAAAACATTAAAAGATAGATTAGATAAACTGTCGGGCGAAGATAGCACAAGTGAAATGAAGAAGATTGTCGAAGACTTAAAAAATAAACAACAAGGAATGATAAAGAGGCTTCGTGGATGGTCAACACTTCAAAATGGTATATCTGCTAAACATAAGTTCGTTGAATTCAGAAGATCTGGGGCAATTCAGTACAATCTATTTAACGGAGAGCTTGGAAAAGAGAAAACTGTGGATGTAAAATTGGCAACAGATATGATTGTTTTAAAAGATATTTATGATACAGCAGTTATTGTTTCAGGGGATCAGGATTATGTTCCTGCAGTACGGTATATAAAAGATTGTGGCAAGCATGTTGTTAATGTATCGTTTGAAACTCGCAGCGGTATGCTATTACCTGGCGGGGCAAAGAGATTAAATAATATAACGGATTGGAGTTTACGAATTTCTTACGATGAATTCTATGGTTTTCTGAATCTTGTTAATAAAAATCGACAGTAAAAAAAAGCATAACTGGATAAACTCCTTGTAGTGGAAAGCTTTGACATCTACAAGCAACACTTTTTACATATGTTTAGTTGAGTTTTTTCCCACAAAAGCCTGTTTATCCCCCAGCTTATAGGTGCTATTTATTTTCCTGATCATGTTTGCTCAAATGTATTATTCCGTAATATAAATAGGACTTTGCCTGCTTGCTTATATACCAACCTGCGGGCGGCTCTGAAGCACATAGTACTGCCCTTTAGCGTATGCCCCTTCAATATCTTGCGGGCTGCCAAAAGCGCTCTCTACTATGACTCCAATTTCTTTTATTTTTGACAACAACCCGCCTCTAAACGCCTCGTCTCTGAGCAGAGGGCTTGCCGAATAATCAAGCAGCACACGCCTTGGCTCCCTCAACGTAATCGAATCATATAGTCCCGCCCCAGCAAACCCAGACAGGTCTTCGACGTTTGAGTCTGAACGAAAGATAAGGCCATCGGCATAAAGGCCAAAACTCTTACCTGGATATGCGGCAACATTGGGGGTACTGCTGTCTTTTTTGCACGTAAAGCTCAGGGCACGACCAGGGTGGTTGCCTACAAGGGTCTCTCCAAGCCCTAATACTACCTCAGCAAATATTTCGTCCCTTGCACCGGTTACCGGATTTACCGTATGTATCACAAACGCATAGTCAGCGTTGACGATCTCCTGTACAAGTACAGCCATCGATACGCCTTCATGGGGATTGCCCGCGAAGTTTTTTACCCGGCTCAGGTACGCGCGTTCATTCCAGAGCGAGGCCCAGACCTTTTTAATACACTGTTCAGCCCTTTGCCGCTCTGATTTTTGATATGATACTCCGGCCTCTGACATCACCCTCTCCAGAGCTGAGATAAACTCATCGGGGATAGTCAACCCTTCTATAATAGAGCGCAGCTTTGGAAGCGCCTCATTTGTTATATCTTTTTGCAGCTTAAAGTACTGGGTTTCTACTTCAGAGTTAAGACTAAGCACTTTGTCAAATGCCCCAAAAGGGATTACCACTGAGGGCGGCAGCTTAACCCAGTCAGGGACTTTACCTGCAAGTGCGGCAAGATTGTTTGACTTGCCACCGGCGATGCGGCGGTTAAATGCCTTTGAGGGCAGAGCAAATGATGTGAACTCAAGCGGCGCTGCTTTCAAGACATATCTCTTGTCCTGCGAATCTGATACGTCTGATGCCGTCGGCTCAGCAGTCTCATTAAATACAACACCGCCTGATTGGGTTATACTAAGTGAGACGTACCTCCCTGTAAGTCCCTTCAGTGATTCTAAAACGGCAGAATCATAACATGTCGCAAACAGCACGCGTGCATTTCTTGCCCTCACTGCCACATGAGACACTATATCTGTCATATCTGGCGATATTACGGCAGTCACACCGCGCGGGATTTCCTCATCACCAGCAACCTTACCCGCTATGACAACTGTTGGTGTGTCAAAGCGTTTGTCCTGTATCTGATAAAGCGTATCGGCAGTTATAACCTTCCCGATTGCCACAAAAGGGCTTATCACCTGCCAGGCACCAAGGTTATATTCCGCTCTGAGTAGTTGGTTAAGGCGTCTTAAGAGCATAGAAAGTACAAAGGGCGGCTGACCACGAAGCAGTTCCTCAGTGAACAGGTTAATAGTCCATGCGGCTGCGTTAAATGCCCTGCCGAGGAATTCGGCATTTTCCTGAAACGTATTATAGTACCACTCGACGGCACCGCCAAGTATTCGCTCAAGCCGCTCTGTGACACTGATAATATGCAACACCCAGTCATGTGCAGCTTGAGGCGGGAGGTTCCTCAGATGTGCTGTACAGATGCGAAGCTCTTCGTCAGCATAACCGGTGAGGTTATCAGCGGCTAAAATAACTAATTCGATGAGTGTTGACTTATCAATATGCTGGCAGCGCTCCGCTAGCAGACGAATGAATTCAACAAGGGATAAATCCAACAGCAGCATCTCCCTTGCCCTGTGTGTATCTCTTTCACCATTTAACAACTGCCTGAGCCTGCCCCGAACCCACGTTGCAGTAGCAAACAGGTCTTTAATTCTGCCAGTGTCACCGGCATCTTTATTTTGTCCTATAAAATGCAGGGCGTTTTTAATATCGTTGTCAAACAAATGGGAAGAAGTTCTCAGTGCACGGTCAAGGTCGGTTGATGAGTGGACGGCCTTTAGGGTCTTCAGGTAATTTTCAAAATCATAAATCAGTCCATCCTTAATATGATGGATAAAGTCCGGGTGTGTACGAATCGGTCGTTCAAAACTGCGCAGGCGTTCCTCTGTTACACCACCTGCGTTTAATACCTCATAGAACTTGCCGCGGTCGCCGTTACTTCGCAGAAAGGCAAGATATGCCTCACAGATTACAACGTCGTCGGCTGTGGCATTGTTATGGAGCTTTTGGTGCCACTCCTCAAGAAAATGACCGGAGACTTCCTTTATCCTGTGACGGTGCATTATCTGAAGTATCTCGTCTCTGATGCGCTGCCCGTCCCCGCCCGGCCCCATTGTCATCAGCATAAGCGGGATAAATGGTCGCAGTTGCGGGTTGTTGATATATATATCAGTAAGCTTTAGTGTCAGGCGGTCTTCGGCATGGCTAAGTTCACGCGGCTGCGTGTTGTAATTTCTCTGCCAGTCAAGCTGCCTTATCGCGGAGTAGCGCAGCCAGACCGTAAGTAAAGCAAAGCCGTCCACATCCCCCCCAAGCCGCTCACATAGTCCGTAACACAGGTTAAACCTGTGCATAAGCGTCCATGAGTTACCGCTCATTTCGGCATTTATAATTTCATTTGCATATTCGTTGAGGGCTTGCTTGGAGAACTCCCCTGACTGAGGTGCTATGGGGATATAGAAATTCTGCCCGCTGCACTTTAGCCATTGGCCGGTTGATGGCAGGTGCAAGACAAATGTAACATAGGGCGGTGCGAATTCAGCGGGGATTTCCAGATGACAGTGTCCGTATCCAGCAGCAAAACCCAAAGGTGAATCTACGGCAGTGCCGCGGCGCTCTGAGCCTTCTGGTACAGGTAGTTCAACAGGTGGTGCGAGCCAGCGGCCACCGCTGCCCACAGACACACCCCAGTGAAGCAGTGCAGTGTCAGGCTGTGGGATTAAGCTGGTATATATGTCAAGTGCATAGCCGCTGCCGGTATTTGTAACCGCTGCATAGAGCCGCTGCCCTTTGTCAAATGTGTGATTCAACTCGTAAGTACTGCCTGCAATAGTTGGTAGTTCAGGCAATGTTTCAGGGGTTTCAGGGGAAACCGGCACTACGCCGGTGTGCCCTGATTTCATATCAATCAGCTCAATCAGGTCAATCCGGTAGTTTTTCCCGTTATTATTGTCCCAGCGTTTTTCAGCCGGGAAAAACAGGACAAACTCAACGGCTGTAAACGGTAAATCATCGTTAATGAGCAAAGTAACAACAGATACAGACTGGCTGATTGACTCAAAGGGTGTTTGTGCTGATGCAGTTCCTGCTGTTTTTGTGCCGTGCGGGCGAACGAACTCAGGAGGCAACTGCCACTTCGTGGACTTATCAGCGCACACACCCCAGTGAAAAATACACTCAGGGGGGTTGTCTCCACCACGCGGGCACAAACGCAAAGTCATCTGCCCGCTGTCCTCTGCGGCAACATGAAGGATAAGCCCTCTTTTTAATTTCAACTCATAGTTTTTTTGCATTTCACTTCCTCTTGGGCATTTCCTGCTTGGTAGGCAGCCCTGCGTCAGGGTTTACAAAGGTGTATTCGGACGCTAGGTCTTGTCTTTGACTATGGATACAATTTTCTTGTGATATGTGATGACTGATTCTCTGGTCTTACCGCTTATCCCTTCATCCTGTTCGAGATTGGAAATGAGCTGCTGTCCTTCGGCGTCTATGTGGCAGACGAGTTCGTCTTTGATAGAGTGCATATTCTCCAGCTTGGCAATGAGAGTGTTTACGCCCACAACAAATTCCTTTATAAGAAAGACATCTTTATCACGCAAACTGATACGTTTTTGCATATCTCCTGTGAGTATTTCATCCATATCTTTGAGCATTCGCTTAAACGGGCTTAGAATTCGATAGACAAAAAACATAATCAGAAATATCGCAGCAATCCCATAACTCAGAAACACAAGCGCAAAGGCAATGGCACCCTGATATGTCATAGCGGCGTTTGCGCCCTGAATCGGGCCGGAATATTTTTTTAATATAACGGCAACGACAATGGCCAAAAGTACAGTTATCCCTATGACTGCTGTAATCAAAAGATTCAGCCTGCTGGCAAATATCGAGCGCTGCCGTTGAGGGGAAACTCTATTGATACTATTATCGCCTTCCATTGTAATCAATAGTAGCATTAAAATTAATAAAATGGCAAGTAAATTATTAATGCAACAACCGGTGAGATTCTATCCATGTCATTTTACGAAGCAAAAAGCCCTTAATAAATCCAAATGGGTCTCCATTAATTGCTCTGACAACTGTAACCGGTTGATCCTTTATAATGTCGTCAAATACCCTGATGACGCTACAAAAGTTATATTTCATCACAAAGTCAGCCGTAGACATAACCCGGGCTGCCCACTTTGGAACGGTGACAAGATGGTCGTATATGAGAATTTCCCCGTTTGGCTTGAGTACCCTGACGATTTCTGCGAATGCCTTTTGCGGGTCATATACGCACGTAAGGAAAAGATCGAGTATTGCCTTGTCAAAGGTATTGGAGGGGAAGTCCATGTGTTCAGCATCCATGATGTGCAGGGTGATTTCCTGTTTTTTATTCCGAATTTTATTTCTCGCAATTGCAAGCATTACCTCGCTTATATCAACGCCATCAATTGAAACACCATGTGGAACATATGGCAAATCATAACCGCTGCCAACGCCCGGAATTATTACCCTGTCACCTGGCTGAAAACTGAGCATAGCAATTGCCTTTTTCCTCCAGCTCTTAAGCGGCAGCATCATCATTGGATAGAAAAAAGGAATAAACGTATTAAATGACACCTGTTTAATGATATTTTTGATTTCAAACCCCATGCTTCAACAGTAACACATGTAAAGCGTAAAAGACAAACACAGGGACACAGTAAACACTGATATTAGTACACGAAGCACACTCAGGGGGCGGTGTACAGCCAATATGTGCACATTACTGCCGCTTGCTCAGGTCATTACACTCGTCTGAGTCGATGGTTGTCTTGAGATTTGATTTAATCGTCTCATAGACGCACCCGCTTATTTTACTGCCCCAGTGCTCACCATCTCTTGGCGATAAGGTTGTAGGTATTTCAGCGGCATACTTCGTCAGGCATGATTTAACAGCTTGTGTTGCCTCATTATTACAACCGGTCTGGTTAAGGTTGAAGCATTTTCTGAAATATTGATTTTCTGCACACATGATGCCAGGCAATACTATCGACATCTGTCCTGTCCAGTTCTCCTTTGCAACCGCATTTCCTGCCTGTGCTGTTGTTGTCGCTGGAAACATTAAGATTGAGACTAATAATAATATTGGCAGAGCTTTAACAAACGAGCGTTCACTCACCAGAAGTCTGCTTATTGATGTATATAGTATATCCAAATCCTTGTATTTATTAGACAGCCTAATCTTAGTTGTTTGTTATTCGCATATTTAGCGTCATATGTAAACATATATGTTTTGCCTGCATCGATTCCGTTTTTAGTTGGGGAGTCGCCCTCTACAAGGATTATCGTTTCTAATTTATCTTTACTGGTATCAACTAGCTTCCTGCCGCCTTTTACGGCGATCGTAAGCTCCTTGATGCCAACTTCACAGGCTTTTTTAAACCAATCGCTTATCCCTGATGCGTCTGAAATCCCCTGAATCAAATCTCTCGGAAGATTACCAACGATTCCTGTTCCGCCACAATATTTCGTATTGCCCTTCATAGTCTTAATATTATTTTCATGCACGCAAAAACGAGCCCTATTGTTACAGAAATATGGGCCGTCGATAAGACATCCATCTAAAATCTTCTCTTCACCATTTTTTAAAACGAGAATTACGCTGTCAGCGGCATCCTCACCTTCGGCGTATATAGTTTCTGTGCTAAAAGCGAATGCGTATACGGCAGCTATTATTATTATGAGCTTTCTTACCATACTGCCCTTATTATATTAACATCAGATAACATTGTCAACAACACGAATTGCCTCACGAAAAAACTATAGGAAAGGTAAACGTTGCCTCAGCTAATAAACTATAGGAAAAGTAACGATAAAAACTCTCAGCCAAGAGAAGTTTGAGGAAGAGATACCGCAGGAAATACTTCACGAACTCGTCTATTTAAAAGAGGCTTCGCCTAACAACCATTGACTAAAAATGAAAAATACGGCAATAATACAAAAGCTTTCATATAGATTTTGTCGTGAGGCAGCGATCTGTCAGGTTTTTGCATGAGGTAACACTGAGGCGTTGGGTGTTTAGCAACAATAGAATAGAGTTCGAAAAAAGAACAGTAACGAAGATGATTGGGTTTTACTGTAAAAAGCTCCATCATTCAAAGGGCGCCCTCTGTTTGGAATGCATGGAACTGCTTGAGTATTCACATCAGCGTCTGGATAAGTGCGTATATCAAAATGACAAACCTACCTGTTCAAAGTGTACTATACACTGCTATAAGCCAGACAGACGGCAGCAGATCAGGAATGTGATGAGGTACTCTCAACCACGAATGCTGCTGAGAAGACCGGATTTAGTGCTGCTTCATGCTATTGAGAGCCTTTTTAATAAAGAACACAAAAAGGGGAAGAAAAGCATGTCGACATAACAAAATTGCAGTATAAGAACTCAAGTTGACAACACTGTCAACTAACAATATTACGAAGCATTGATAAGAATGCTTTTTTTTGTTAATAATTCCGATGCCACAGTCTTTGCGCAGAATCACTATTACAACTGTAGCAATTTTTTCTTCTCCCCTTTCATCGTCTCCTATGCAAGCACTGAAAATAATCTAAAGAAAGGCACAAAACCTTCACTATTTTTCTGTTGTCATAAGTATGGTACACGTGAGCTTTCTGTATTAAGCCAAAAAATGTACGCAATAATAACTAGCTCATGCGATAGTACGCGCTTGCCTGAGCGTTTGTCAGACGTATATATTAATCTTACTGCCTGTACCTTCGGGATTGTTGTTTTGCTGGATTTCCTTAATCACTGTCGGTGACTGAGCTGACTGCTGGGCAATCTCAGCCATTATTTTTTTATTGTAGTCATTGACTGCCTGAACTGTGCTGCCTACACCACTAATCACGATAGAATACCTCCTGTCTGTATTGTTTTTGCGGCTGCCATGAAAAGCTATGAGTATTTTAACCTATATAGTTGTCTTTTTCAATTGAACAGAAGTATACGTGTGTGGTGCTTGGGACTGCCCGTGACATCATCGACAGTCAAGCCATCGATGATGTCACGGCTGTCTTTGGATCAGATTTTGACCGTGTAGTCTGCAACAAGATCGCCGACTTCAGTTGTGCCCATTCCCATGTGCCCTGCTGCAAGATTTTTGATGTGCTTTGCGGTAACTTCCATAACGGATTTTTCTATTGTCTTACCCGCCTCTGTCTCACCAAGATGCTCAAGCATCATTGCCCCGGCACATATGGCAGCCAGCGGATTGATAACGTTTTGACCGGTATACTTCGGCGCTGAACCCCCTATTGGCTCAAACATTGATGTCCCATCAGGGTTGATATTGCCCCCGGCGGCTATCCCCATCCCGCCTTGAATCATCGCCCCAAGGTCGGTTATTATATCCCCAAACATATTGTCTGTAACTATGACGTCAAACCATTCGGGATTCTTGACAAACCACATCGTTGTGGCATCGACATGGGCATAGTCCGGCTTGATACCGGGATAGTCCTTTGCCACTTCATAAAATACCCGCTCCCACAAATCAAAGGCATATGTTAGCACGTTAGTCTTGCCGGAGAGTGTGAGTTTATTACCCTTGTTGCGCCTTGCCGTATAGTCGAATGCATATCTGATGCAGCGCTCCACACCTTTTCTCGTGTTAATGGATTCCTGCGTGGCAACCTCGTCCTTTGTCCCTTTTTTGAGAAACCCGCCAGCACCGGCATATAACCCCTCGGTATTTTCTCTTACAACGATAAAGTCTATGTCCTCCGGCCCCTTGTCTTTCAGCGGACACTCAACGCCCGGGTATAGCCTTACAGGTCTGAGGTTAATATACATATCAAGCTCAAAGCGCAGCCTGAGCAGGATTCCCTTTTCGAGAATACCGGGCTTAACGCCTGGGTGTCCGATTGCCCCCAGGAGCAGCGCCTTGTGTCTTTTCAGTTCATCTAGCGCACCTTCTGGCAGCGTCTCTCCGGTTCTTAAATACCTTGTACCGTTAAAGTCATAGTCCGTAAAGTTCAGCTTGAATCCGAATCTGGCAGCGGCGGCCTTTAACACCTTAATGCTCTCCTTTATGACCTCTGGCCCTGTGCCGTCACCGCCGATTACACCTATTTCGTATGTCTTACCGCTCATATGTTGTCCCTCCTGGCTCCAATTTACCCGCTAATCTACAATTGTAGCATTTTCACACAGTTCTGTCATAGATTCGGGTCTGGGAAAGTCCCAGGATTCAGGACTTGGACAAAAAAAGGAAACCCTTAATCTTCCTCTACGCCCAGTATTTTGTAGTTAGTGTCAAAAATAATCCTGACGTTGTCGTCTTTACTCATGTACAGATAGCCATATCCGTCTTTTTTGTAATATATACAGAGACTGCAATCATAGACCTCTATGTTCAAACGGTTTAGGGCCTCAATACATCTGTCATTTTTTAAAGCTTTTGTGAAGAGTTTTTCAATCGTGTGGCGTTTGGAGGGGATGATAAAACGTACCCTGCTTTCTATGCTGTATATCTCGCCGTCACCGATTATGAGATGGTCGAGGATTTTAATATTTATTTGATTTGCAAAGGCCTTTACCCTGTCTGTGAGCAAAAAATCGTCCTCGCTTGGAGCTGCCTTGCCGCCCGTATGGTTATGAACCAGGATAATTGCAGAGGTATTGTTCAGACAGGCGGTCTTAAAGACTTCTCGAAGCGTTATGGCACATATGTTCAGTGAGCCTTTTGCAAGGATTTCTTTGCCGAGAAACCTGTTTTGAGTGTCGAGGTGAATGGCAAAGAGGTTTTCCCTGTCCTCTCTGGATATATAATGCAAAATATTATATACGTCATGGGCAGAGGAGATAATCTTAGTCCCGGATGCTGGCCGCCCGACACGCACAACTTTCAGGTACATGTTACATTTCCAACCGGTACAGCACTGTGTAGTATAAATTCCTGCAACACATAATAACTATAACTACGCAATTTCTATGCCATTAACATTATCCTTATATTACAAGAGGTTAAATGATTTACTATCTGACAATAAATGGTATTGCACTCCATACATATGTACTGCACTCCATACAGGGAAGTCTTAAGTAATTCTCTCGTAACTCATTACAGCATCATAGAGCAGACCTATGGCCTCCCTTGCAGAGTCAAACCTGATTCTATCGCGGCTGCCGTCAAAGCGGCACTCTATGACATGCTCTGTCTGGCCGGGTCCCTTAAGCGATATATATACAAGCCCCACGGGTTTGCCTGGTGTGTCTCCTGTTGGCCCGGCTATCCCTGTTACTGCAAGGCCAAAGTCTGCGGCTGCGGTCTCCTTTATCCCTGCTGCCATTTCAAGCGCTGTCTGACTGCTTACTGCCCCGTAAACGGTAAGCGTCTCCGGCGATACCCCTAAGAACTTCTCCTTAAGCGCATTGCTGTAAGTTACTGCCCCGCCGCAAAATACCTGAGAACTTCCCGGCACGGAAGTTATAAACCCCGCTATCATACCACCCGTACACGACTCCGCCGTTGCTATTAATATTGATCTTTCGGCTGCGGCCTCAACAACACCCTGCGTTAGGGTGTACAGGGCTTCGATTTCGTCCTTTCCAACATCAAGCAGCATATGGCTCCTTAAATAGTTTTATACCGTTTTATATTGATTTATATCCGGGGCAGCCTTCAAAACCCTTGCAGCCACCTTTTCTCAGCTTGCAGTCCTTGTTTATGCAGACGGCCTTTTCCTCTTTGAGCTGGGGCCTCGTGTGTTTTTTCAATTGCCCTGCTGATTCTTTTTTTACCGCAGTCATTTTGTATTATAACATTCCGCCTCAAGAATGGAACAGATATGAACCATATCGGCAGGCAGCGGGCTGGTAAACTCAAGGTGCTGCCCCGTAACCGGATGTACAAATCCAAGCACGGCGGCATGGAGCATTTGTCTTGGGACGGGAAGCTTTGCGCGCGTGACACATGTCTTCAGGCCATAGGTAGTGTCTCCAAGTACGGGGTGCCCGGCCGCTGAGAAATGCACCCTTATCTGGTGTGTCCTGCCGGTAGACAGAACTGCCTCCACAAGTGACGCCCCTTTGAATGTCTTCAGTGTCTGCCACTTCGTAATAGCCGGTTTGTGCCGGTTTGATACTGTGGACATCTTCTTTCTGTCCGATTTAGAGCGTCCTATCGGCAGTGTTATCTCTCCCTGAAGCGCACTCATAGAGCCATAAATCAGGGCAAGGTACCTTCTTTTAATACTCCGGCACTTAAACTGTTCGACGAGGCTGTAATAGGAGACATCATCAAGGGCTATGACAACAAGGCCGGACGTGTCTTTGTCTATTCGATGGACAACGCCAGGGCGTAAAGGGCCTCCAACAGAGGCCAGGGCAGAGGTCTTCCATTTTACGGCATTCATCAGCGTACCATCCCTGTGTCCAGCGCCAGGATACATGGGCATACCGGGGGGCTTGTCCACAACTATCAGATGTTTGTCCTCATAGTGTACATCGATTTGTAGTGCCTGAGGTGTTAGTTCAGTGTCTTCCTGCGGTTGAAAATCCACTACTGCTATGTCTCCGGCGCGTATTTTACAGCCGTGTCTTACGGGCTGACCGTTTAGTGAGACATGGGCGTCTTTGATGAGTTTATTTATTTGAGAGCGCGTCAGAGCAGTTTTTAACGCAAGATACACATCAAGTCTCTGCCCCTTTTCATCGCTGGTTACATGAAACTCAACGGCCATAGCGTGCGTCTACTGAAGCAGTAACAGTTCCTTAAGACGGCGCAATGCCTCAATTGCCGCCCCAACACGCCTCAAAAGTTTGTGTACTATCTCGTTGCGGCTTACCCTGTTTAGCAGTGAGATAAGTTTTATCTTCGTTGTAATAACATAGTCTTCGTCTTTGGCGATATTGCAGAAGACCTCCATCGACTGTGGACCTAATTTAAGAAACGCGGCCATAAAATCTTTATTCTTATTGGACATTGACTCAATGGCTTGCAGACACTCCAGTGTGATGTTGCTATTTAAGAGTATCCGAAGACTGTCACGCATTTGTGGGGTTAGGTTGTCCTGCGAGGCGAAGTTAGAAGGAGGGAGTTCCGGTTGAACCTGCGGCTTATTTAGCGGTTCAATCTGCTGCATCTCAGGCATCTCAACAGGCGGCTTATCAGGTATTTGTAGAGCCTGTTCAGCAGGTTCATCAACTTGAGGTGCTGGCTGCACGGTGGTCACGGAGACACTCTCCACAGCAGGCTGCTGTGTCAGAGTTTCTTGAGGCTCAGATTTTTCTACGGGTGCTGCCGCTGCCGCATCTTCTGCGGCCTTCGATTTTTTCTTTACACGTTTTTCGAGGCGTGAGCGCCCCCCTGCCATCAAATTCTTTATTTTATCTGACAACGCGATGCAACCTCCTTACCGAACTTGGAGAAGTTCTCTGAAGCCAACTGTCCTCTGGGAAAGCCAAAAACAGGGATTCCAGCGATTTGTGCCTGATTAATAGTTTCTCTCTCATATATCTTTGTCTTAAATATCCTGTTTTTGTACTCAGAGAGTTTGTTGTCTATGACCTCATTGGTCAAACGGGCTGATTTTTTGACTCTTGACAGTATGATGTGCCAACGGTCGTCGAGTTCGCCATCTCTGACATCTTTTAATTTGATGATAAAATCTGCAAGCCCGTCAATGGAGCGTGACGATGGTTCACAGGGGATGAGACAATAATCGACCACCATGAGGCTGTTTTCAACCAGAGGGCCTAACGACGGGGGGCAGTCTATTATCACAAGGTCGTATGTCTTGTCATTGTATACCTTTTCCATTGCTTTCATAAGCCGGCGTTCCCGCTTAAATGTATTATACAATGTCTCATTTACAAGACTGAGCCTGATATTAGACGGGGCAACATCCAGCCCCTTTATGGGCGAATTGGCAACTATCGCGGCAATCTCCTCCTGATTTGCAAGGACATCGGCAATAGAGCGGTCATTATAACCAATATCTATGCCTAGCCCGGGGGCTACATGCCCTTGCGGGTCCATGTCGATGATCAAGGTTCTAACCTTTTTCTTCGCAAAATATGTCCCCATATTGATGCAAATCGAGGTCTTTCCCGTACCACCCTTATGGTTAGCCAGACAAACTGTTACCACAAAGCCCTCCTCGTCTGATATGTAGACTAATCTAACAGATGTATATAATAAGTGTCAACTAATGCTGCGATAATTGTCCTGTAGGTGTCCTGAAATTCTCAAAAACTAAGCCGCATCATCTCGCTGTCAGTTTTAGAGACAATTTTGCGCAATACCAAGCGGCTTATGCTATGACTTTTCCCATTTTATAATTTTCAGGTCAAGCACAAAGATTGAATACAGCACCGGCACAAGTATCAAGGTCACTACCGTCGCAAACGACAGACCTCCAATTTGTACATAACACAGCGCTTCCCACAATGGGCCGCCGTGAAGCGCAAGAGGCACTAGCCCAAGCACTGTTGCCCCTACTGTTATCAGTATTGGCCTCAGACGCAGTATCCCGGCGTCCATGAGGGCCTCCCTCAGCGGCTCACCCTCCTCGTGTTTTTCCTCTATAAAGTCAAACAACACTATAATATGGCTCACTATTACACCTATCAGACTGATAACACCCAGAAATGCCATAAACCCAAAGGGCTGACCCATTATCACCAGAGATATAAGCGCTGCTGCTATCCCATAGGGAATGGCCGCAAACACTACTAATGGTTTAATGGCATTTTTAAACTGCATCACAAGGGTAATGAATATCGACAAAACAGATACAATAAGCACGATGGCAAGGTCGCTGAATCCCTTGCTCTGCTCTTCTTGTTCCCCGCCTATCTCCAGGACATATCCCGGAGGGAGATTCCTTCTAATCTCATCGATTTTGGCCTCAGCCTTAGCCAATACCTCCGAGGGAAGGACGCCCGGAATAGGATAACACGAGACAATTACTGTCCTGAACTGGTTGCGGCGGTATATTTCCTCTGTTTCGAGGCCGTAGTGGAGACTTGAGACCTGTCTGACAGGCACCTTTACTTTACCATTCGATGAGAACACGTAGAGATTTTGAATATCAGACAACTGAGCACGTTCATCCATTCTCAGGCGCGCTGTGATTGGTATTTGCCTGTGTCCTTCCCTGAGGCTTGACATCTGATAGCCGTTTATGCCCATCAGGGCAGAGGTTGCCACGTCTCGGTTGGTTACACCAGCAAGATTTGCCCTGTCGCTATCGACACGCAGTCTCACAGAGAATATGTCCTCGCCAAGGTTGTCTCGAATCCTTTCAGTCTCTGCAATGGAGTTAAAGACACCCTTGAGCTGCCCGGCAATCTTTCTCAATGTGGGTATATCGTCACCACTGATGCGAACTGCAACCGGTGCGCCTATGTTAACGCCGGTCTCAAGTTGTCTTACGTCTGTCATGGCGCCAAAAATGTTTGTTGTCAGCGCCTTCTGGATGTCGTCTACTATATGACCGGTGTCGTGTTTATCGTTTACCTTTATGATGATTTGGGCGTAGTTTTGCTGCTGGGTCTCGGGCGATACGGTAAACCAGAAACGCGGTCCTCCTCCTCCGACAAATGTCGTCAGGGAGTCAAGTATGCTGCGTGGTTTACCATCCTTACCGGTGGGGCCGGGGTGGGATTTACCGTATTTCTCTGCCGTTTCCCGTATTATCTCTTCGGCCTGAGAGGCTATTTCGCTTGTCTTGCTAAGAGGTGCGTCAACAGGCAGCCAAATATCAACGTAGGAAAGATAGGACAAGTCTTTCGGGAAAAAGCTCGTCTTCAGCTCTTTTAAGAAAAACCCACAGATAATTAAAAAAATCACTGACACAACAAAGACCTTTTTCCTGTTATCTATGGCAAAGCCGCAAAAGGCATAGTATCTTTTTGCGAATGCACCTTCTTTGAGAGGCTTTTTTTCCTTTTTCGGCCTTAACAGGTAGTAACTCAACATCGGTATAAACGTCATAGATACAACCCGTGAGGCAATTAAAGAACACGCAAGCACTACGGGCAGCGAGTAGATAAATGTACCCGTATCCCCAGGCAGCAACAGAAACGGCAGATAGGCCACTATATTCGTAACAGTAGCATACATGATAGCATTTGCCAGCTTAGTAGGTCCAAGCCACGAGGCAATCAGGGGCGGCTGCCCTGCATTGAGTTCGTTTGTAATGGCATCACCAGCCACTACTGGGTCGTCAACCAAAAGCCCAAGGGCGATTATCAACGAGGCAACCGACACCTGCTGTACATCAATTCCCAGAAAGAACATCATCCCAAAGGTCATAAACAGGGTAACAGGTATGGACAGGGCCATAAGAAACGCGCTGCGCCAGTCCCAAAACCCTATCAGAGCCACAACTATGACAAGCGCAATTGCCTCATAGAGGCTTTGCATAAACAGGGCAAGACTCTCGCTTACCTGTTGAGGCTGATCGGACACACGCGATACTACGAGGTCGTTAGGGAGGAGTGTTCTCAGCGTATCGAGTTTAGCCTGAACTGTCTCTCCAAAATTACCAATCTTCTCCCCTTTGCGCATCTGTAGGGATACTGTGACTGCCCTTGTGCTAATCCACTTGCCGCTCGGGTCGTAACGCCCAAATGTGTTTAGAAAAGACGGCGGTGATTCATATTCCCTGCTTATTTCAACTAGGTCACGAAGATATACGGGAACACCTTTCTGTGTGCTGTGGATTATAACATCGCCGACGTCCTGTGCGCTTTTGAACTCGCTCGATGGGTTTATGTTTACTACTTTCCCCAGCACCTCTATCCGCCCACCTGATATGGGTGCATTTCTAGCGTCTAACATATCTTTTATCGTTGACAGTTGAATCCCGTAAGAGGCCAGCCTGAGCTGGGAATAATGCAGGTAGATGCTCTCATTGAGTACGCCGGTGCGATTGACCTTTGCCACCTCTGGTACGGTTTGCAGGTGTTTTTGCATTGTGTCGGTGAAGTCGTCAAGCTCACGGTAGCTGTACTTGCTGCCAGTTGTAACAGATATTTTAGCCTCTGTCTCAGACGGGTCTCTTATCACCACCGGCATCCATATGTCGGGGTGCAGTTCCTGGGCCTGCATTCGTGTCTGGGCAAACTTATACAAAAGGTGAAAAATTTCCTCGTCTTTTAGCGATGTCTGCATATCAAGCCCTGTAAAGCCCGCTCCGCTGATTGGTATATGCTGGCCGGTTATGCCGTTGTCTGTCAGATATTTAATAAAGTTGTTAAACTGGCGGTTAATCGATTCCACATTCAGTGAATAGGGGAAGTTCAGAACTAATGCGGCGCGCGGGGTGCTGCCTGAAGTGTGTGAGCGTGTCCTTTTTATCTCATCTGAGATGCCCTTTGCCCTTAGTGCAATCTCTGTGGCGTCTGAAAGCGGGCTTGCTACTGTAAGCATCAGGGCGTCTGTGTCTCCATAGTCTTTCAAAAAGACAATCGGACCAGCCCCCTCCGGTAGATCGTTAATGCTGTTGAGTTTGAGGTTTATATCGCTGAATTCCTTCCCCGTGTCCTTGGCCTTTTCAGTTAGTTCTACGGTTACAACAGAAATGCCGCCCCTTGAGGATGTCTCGAGTTTCTTAACGTTTGGATTTTGGGCTATCTTCTCTTCAATCTTTCTCGTTACCAACTGCTCAACATCTACTGCCTTTGCACCGGGCCACGCACACAGCGCCTGGGCTATACGCACCGGCACATCCGGGTCCTTGAGCTTGGGCATCGACATATACCCCAATATCCCCCAGAAAATCGTCACAAAAAGAAATGCCCACGATACATGGCGGTGTTCAGTAAAGAACCTGGCCGTGTTGTGCGTGTTTTCTATAATCTCATGTCCGGTTTTTCCGTGCATAGTTTAATCTACAAGTTTTACTTGCTCACCGTCCAATACATAGTTCTGTCCGCTTACGATGACCTTCTCCCCCCTGTTTAGACCCTTTTCGATAGATACTCTGCTGGCTAATATGCGGCCAATAGCGACTGAGTGTTTGCGGGCTATTAGTTTACCCCCCTGGTCTTCGACTACGAAGACGGCAAACCCGGTGGAATTGCCGGTGGAATTGCCGGTAAAATTGTCAGAAGGACGCACAATTGCGTTAAGCGGTACTGTAATTTCAGCTCCGGCTCCTCCTGCAACACTTTCCATATGCATCGAGGCTATCATCCCGGCCTTTATAGCCTGGTTTGAGTTTGGAATTTGGACTTCTATGTTGAAGACCCTGCTCTGCTCATCTGCAAATGGGGCTATGCGGGTTATCTGCCCCTTGAAGGGCGTTGATTGGAGTGCCTCAATAAATACGTTCACCGTATCGCCATTCTTAAATGTCCCAATTATCATATCCGGCACACCAAAGACCACTTTTACAGTGGATGTGTCGGCTATGGTAAAGGCATTGACCGACGGGCCGACAAGCGAACCGTCTTCTATGTGGCGCTGGAATATAACCGAATCAAACGGCACTATGAGCGAACACTCATCGAGGGCGATTTGAGCCTCCCTAAGCTGTGCAGCCGCCGCACTGTGGTCTGCCTCGGCAGCCCCTAATGCCGCTTGCGCATCGTCGTACTGCGGTTTTGTGATACTCTTTGTGGAAAAGAGATTATTCGCCCGCTCATGATCAAGCATTGCCTTAGTCAGTTGGGCCTTTGCCTTGGTCAGTTGGGCCTTTGCCTGAGCAGCCTTCTCACGGTAGGTCTTTTGTTCTATGCTGGCAAGCACAGTCCCTTTTTTAACAAAATCACCATCTTGAGCGCTCCTCAGCCTTCCATCTATCCCCTTAACCTGAAGGATTCCTGTGACATAACCGCTTGATTTAAACGCCATATTGAGCACTGCACCTGGCACTACAGAGGCCGAGTACTTGAGTTCATTGCTGTCTTTGATATCTTCTACTACGGCAGCCTTTACAAGTGTCAGGGGCTTTACGTATTTTTCCTCCTTTTTGCATCCAGAAACAGTTATTATGATTAGCATTGATATCACGGCTGTCAGCGCTCTCATTATTCCTCCCCTAACTATCACACTATTATTCCTCAGACAGGGCCTTGTCCAAATCCGCACGTGCACTAAAGTACGCACCATGTGCCTCATGGCAGAGACGGTCTGCCTCGGCCATTGCAGCCTGGTCTTTGAGCAGGTCTTTTAGTAATATGGAGCCGGCCTTGTACATGTTTAACGAAGTAGAAAGTTTGTCCTGTACCGATTCGCGGTTCAGGCGTCTGACATCAAGCAGCTTTCTGGTCTCAGCGAACTTTCTTTTTGTCTTATTTATATCGACAACGGCCTTTTCGCGGGCTGCTTCTATGTCGTTTTCTGCCTGTTGAAGCGCCCTCTTCCTTGCCGCCAGTTCATGCCAGGTCTTTCCCCAGTCGGGCTGCTTCCATGTCAGCACGACCGAGGCAAAGGTAAATCCTACGGAAAGGTTGCTCAGCGTATGATAACTAAAGGCGAGGCTGAGGTCAGGGATGTACTCTGATGCCTTGCTCTTTTTAGCAAATTCGGCCTGCTGTGCCGTAAGTTCAGACATCCTGACATCAGGGCGTTCCTTAAGGGCACGCATGGTTGACTCTGAAAAATCCTCTTCCTTAAGTACTATCTCCGGCTCCGGCACAGCAACTACCTCGAAAGGCGTACTTATTTCCCTTGCCAGGAGTTCATTCATCTGTTCTTTCATAGTGATTATTGTGTTTATTATAGTCATCTCATCGTATTCATATTTTGCAAGCTGTGCCTTTACCTCAAGGACTTCGTACCTTAGTACGGTCTCCTGTCTGAGCTGGTCATCAAGCAGCCTTGCCAGCTCTCTGTAAAATGCTATTGCCTCGCCTATGGCCGTTAGTGAACTTTCAGACTGAACCAATTCATAGTAGAGCTTCTTTACACCGTTTACGATGTCCTGGCGTGTTTGCCGTTGTCTCTCGGCGGCTATTTCGTGTGTCTTTCTCTCTATTTCGACTTCCATTGATATGCGGTATAATTGCGAAAGCGGCTGTACTATCTTAACTGCACCAGATACGTCGGTATCGGCTGGTATGGTTACAGCAGTTGTACTGGAGTCTCCTAAATATGATTGACTGCCGGGGAATGCGTCACTAATAAGATTGAAATTCATATCCTTCAGTATCCTCGTAACTGAGGCAGTGAATTCAATCGATGGGAAAAAGGCGGTCTTAGCTGCCTTTAGCGTATCCTCTGTCTTTTGAACCTCAAGCCATGCATTTTTCATAGCACGGCTGCCGGTTTTTGCCATCGAGACCGCCTGGTCAATTGTTAGTATCTGTGAGGCCGCTGGTTCAGCTTGCCGTTTTTTCCCCGTTTCACAATATGCAGGCAGATTAAACAATACTGCAATAATAGTGGCAGCTACTATAAGCCGCTTCAATCCTGCTCTGAACAAATTCTCTTCGCTCATCTTCCCCGTGAGTGGACTCCATCCCCCTGGCGTGTGTGCCTGCTTGCAATTGTGGATGTCAGTCTTGCTCACACATACATATTTACAATACTACCAGTGCCTTCCGGATTTGCGGCCATTTGCTGACCTTGTGCGCCTGCCTTATTTATAAGGTCAACGACTGCTGCACCATTGATTTCCATCATATCTAAGCTCTTCTTTATAACGCTGACATTAGCCCCTTCTGCAATATTACCCGATGACAACCCCACCCCAGACATCATAACTCCACCTCCATTTTCTTTGCAATTGCTGTTTCCAAACCCTAAGCTACCCCATGTTCAACTCACTACGTACACCCTTATATCGGTAATTAGAAACGATTCCTTTAATCAGATGATCAGCCTAAAAACTTACGAGTGATATTTACCAGTTGTTCCGGCTTGAACGGCTTTATAATCCAGCCGCTGGCCCCTGCCAGCCTTCCCTCCTGCCGCTTAGTGACATGTGCCTCTGTAGTCAGCATAATAATAGGGATAAAGCGGCACGCAGTTATTTTTCGCACTTGCTCAACAAAGTCAAGGCCGTTCATATTTGGCATGTTTACGTCAACGAACATCATTTCTACCTTTGTGTCATCTGAATCAACAATTTTGTTTAACTTCTTTAGGGCGTCGCTTCCGTCAACCGCCTCCATTACCTCATATCCAGCATTTGTCAGTGTCAAACCAACAAGCTGTCTTACACTGGGTGAATCATCAACTATAAGTATAACTCTTTTCATTTTTGTAAGTATATTGTACATTAAAACGATTAAAAAAGTTAAATTATTTTGTGCGGTGTGTGTAAAGCTACAGCGTTATCATTCTATTGAGGGCACTCCATGCCAGCTCCCTTATTTCACTGCTTACCTTCACTACGTGTTGCATCTCTTTCAGGGCGATATATACGGACTGAAGTGTAGTTTTTTTCATGTTCGGACACACCATATCTTTTCTAAGCGGATAGAATATCTTCTCAGGGTTTTCCTTTCTCAGCCTGTACAGAAGCCCAATCTCTGTCCCCACTATAAATTCCTTAGCAGATGACCTGGAGGCAAACCTCAGCATCCCCGACGTGCTTGCCACGGCGTCTGCCATTTCCAGGATGTCAAGTCTGCACTCAGGGTGTGCCATAAAAACGGCATCGGGATGGCTCTTCCTTGCAGTTTCTACATCCAACGGTCTTACCCTGTCGTGAACATGGCAGTATCCATCCCATGATATTACCTCTTTTTTTGTATTTTTTGCTGCCCATGCGGACAAATTCTTATCGGGAACACAGATTACCCGCTCATCCGGCAGGGATTCTATAACCTCTACGACGTTTGCCGACGTACAGCATATATCACTCTCAGCCTTGACCTCGGCAGTTGTATTGACATAGGCAACGACTGGTACGCCGGGATAGTCCATTTTTATGTCCCGAAGCGTGTATTCAACGGGATATATATAGCGCGGCGGGTCTTTATATCCGGGGAATGCCCCGTAGAGTTCTCTCTGCGTACCGGCAGTAATCATGTCGGCCATCGGGCAGAAGGCATCTGAGGCCGTCAGCAGCACTATCTTGTCTGGCGACAGTATTGAGGCGCTCTCTGCCATGAAGTTCACTCCACAAAACACGATTACATCACAGTTTGTTTGTGCGGCCTTACGCGACAGTTCAAGGGAATCTCCCGTCATGTCGGCAATGGCCTGTACCTCATCCCTTTGGTAGTTGTGTGCAATGATTAGTGCGTTTCTCTGTTCTTTTAGTCTTTGTATTTTATAATTCAGGTCATCGTTCATAAGGTGTTAAAATCTTCCCGTCAGTTGATTACTAGCGTACTGTGGTGTGTTTGTATACAGCACCGTGCCGTTGGGCATGACTACCTTGAATATATGTGAGTTAGCGCTTTGGCTTGAGACATGGTTATATGCAGTGGGGTAATATGGGTGATAGTTACCGCCGCTATAAGTACTCAGGACCTTAGCGACATATTCCTGGGTCTCAGCGTATGGGGGGATTGTCCCATAGCGGTCAACGGCATTCGGGCCTGCGTTGTATCCGGCGAGGGCTAAGGATACGTTACCGTTAAACTTAGCCAATAAGTATTTTAAATATCTGGTTCCGCCGTCGATATTTTCAGTCGGGTCATAGGGGTTATTGACAGACAGGAGATTTGCTGTGCCCGGCATCAGTTGCATCAGCCCCATAGCCCCTTTCGGAGACAGCGCACCGCTGTTCCAGTTTGATTCTGCCTTTATTACAGCCTTTATGAGGGCTGGATCAATTTTATGTTCTGCCGCCTTCAGGTGTACGATTTCCTCGTAGCCCTTAAACTGCAATGTTTGCTTTTGTCCGGTATTCACCGTTTGAGCTGCCACAGTTGGCGGGGCAGGCGTGGGATTTACCGCTTGAACCGCTGGCCTTTGGGCGCTTGGGACGGGTTTAGCTGGGGTGCCGGGCTGGGGTGCCTTTAGCGTTTGTTTCGTGACCGGCTGGCTTGGTTTTCTGAGTTCTGCTTTTTTCGGGGGAGATTTGTATAACCTCACATAATTGGTATCTCCGTTAGAGGCTCCGGGGACGTCTGTATAGTGAATAATTCCATTTGCATCAACGAACCTATAGATGTCGGCATCTGCCGCTGCACAGAGCGCTGTCAATAGCGCGGCTAAAAGAACAGTTATAATATATTTCTTTAATTTTCTAAGCATATATAGCGGTACGGCTTATGCCGTCAAACACCTGGCACTCAAGCAACAGGGCCGCCGCTGATTATTGCCTTAATACGGCGCACCCACTGCTCGACTTCACTGTTATATAGCAACCGGGAAATTCCGGTACCCTCCGGAAACCCATCATCCGGTCTGACTCCACTCTACGCCAACTCAATTACTTGCCATATGACCAATACTATTCCCTATTTGATAGCATCTGGTATATGCCGACATAGGCCGGTAATATGTCAATACTGTTTATACTTTTTTAATAAAAAACGATATGACGTTTCCGTTTTCTTTTGTATCAAGCAATTCATGGCCTAGCCTGCTCAACAGGGCAGGGATATCTGACTTTGAACCGGCATCGGTTGACTGTACCTCAAGTATCTTTCCTGACGCTAAACCGTCGATGGCCTTTTTGGTCTTTAACACCGGCATCGGGCAATTCAACCCCTTTGTATCGAGTATCTCATCGGGCTTTATATCTGCCATTACAACCTCCACAATATACCTTATTTATTGGTAACTTATTGGCCAATGGCCATTAGCTGAAACTATTTTACTTCAACCACAAGAAATTGTCAACATCACCACGAAAAATTTACGTAAGACGCACATCTGCTGCTTTTGTGTCCGCTCTGCCTTGCAGGAAATCTGTACCCTATGCGAGTACCTTGACATCAGCCAATCAGATGTGTACTTGTATACAAGGAAATATGCATATTTCTCAATTGTTGACTTGATGACCCGCTTTGTTACATCTCAATTCGTGTGACAACCCCTCTGAGTTTATCTGCGGGTAGTTTATAAAACTGCACAAAAGATGGTGTGAGGCGTTTTATGATGGAAAATATCTTCCAGATGAAGTTATTCGTTACAATATCTTCCATGCCGTAGAATATAGTCTTTTCGTTGATACCATGTGCCATGAGTATCTCCTCCATGTCAAACACCTCCATGTAGCCCATTTTAATAGTAAAGCTGCGAAGACCGGGGGCAACCGGGGCATTTGCACACCCCATCAGGCCGTATGGCTCATCTGTCTGAATCATCGAGACGATTACGTTGTCCTCATAAACTATGCCGGCCCTCAGCATAGTCCCTTCAACATAAGGCGGGATGACTTCAATGTCTCTGGCAAAGAATAGTACGGTGCCTTCGATTTTACACTTTTCTTTATAAGCAAATTCGTATCTTCTCAGAAATTCCTTAAGAGGCATAGGTTTGAGGCGTTTATACAGCCTCTTCTGTCCTGATGTATAAATCATAATAATTGAAAAAGGAATAAGTGCAATAATTATAGACCAATACCCGCCATGGGGTATCTTAAACGTGTTTGACAGGAGAAATACCATATCTACACAGGCAATGCAGAGGGAAACAAGCGATAGTGCGTATTTTTTCTTCAGATAGAATATCCATGTCATAAATACACCCGTTAAGGTCATCGTCCCCGTAACAGCCAGACCATAGGCGGCTGCCAGCTTGTTTGATTCCTTAAATAAGACCATGATAAACACCACTGCAACAAGCAAAAACCAGTTTACAAAACCGATGTAAATCTGAGACCTGAGCTCTGAAGACGTGTAATCTACCTTGAACATAGGCATAACGCGCGTGGTGATGCCCTGATAGACGATTGAAAACATCCCGCTGATCATGGCTTGGGATGCGATTACAGTGGCAGAGATGCTGAGTACTAAAAACGGTACATATAGTAGTCGTGACTGGCTGAAAATCATCTCGAACAGGACGTTTTTCGTGTCTGGATGGTGCAGCAGATATGCCCCCTGCCCGAAGTAATTTATCAGCAGGGCAAAGAAAACGAAATACCATGCTCGCAGAATAGGCCTTCTGCCCAGGTGTCCCATGTCGGCGTAGAGCGCCTCACCTCCTGTTGCACAAAGAGTTACCTCAGCGAGGATAAAAAAGCCGCCAATCCCTTTTTCGATTAAAAACTTTATGCCATAATATGGGTTTAGTGCCCTTAACACAGAAGGCATTTCCATCAGGGCAATAATTCCCGATACAGTAAGGGCTGCAAACCACAGTACCATCAACGGCCCGAATGCCCTTGCAACTTTTTCCGTGCCTTTTCTCTGATAGAGAAATAGGAGAATTGCTATTACCGCGGCAATTGCGATAAGGGTCTCTGTCTTTATGCCCTCATAATCTGGAATCAGGCGCAGCCCCTCTACTGCACTCAATATGCTTATTGCCGGAGTTATTACTCCGTCTCCAATGAGCAGTGATATGCCGACGATTGACAAAAGGCTAATAAATACCACCTTGCCCTTTGATTTTACCAAATGAGTCAGGATTTCTTTTAAGACCACCGTGCCGCCCTCGCCCTTTTTACTTAGGCTCATGGCAAGCCACGCGTACTCCAGCATTACAAGCACAACAAGAGTCCATGCAATCAGTGACAGTATGCCTATAACGTTCTCTTCTGTGGGTTTGGTAAGAAGTACTATTACTGTAAGAGTATAGATTGGGGATGTGCCAATATCTCCGAAGACGAGCCCTAATGATTTTATCATCCCCGAAATTGGGCCTGAAATATGACCAGATATAGTATTAGATTCCTGCGAGTCTTCCTTTTCAGTATGTTTCATTTTAGTAACATACATACCACTTGGTTAAGGCCTTTTGGGGGCATCTCGTTTCCATAATTATTTCATCATAGTGTAACATTTGTACCTCTGTAGGTACGCAGCATGTAGTATGCCAAAACAGATATAATGTTGTCCAGTGCAAAGATTGTGGTCTCAATAGTAAGACGAGCTGTAGGATATCTTGGGCTGTATATGAATTTTTTCCAACCTGAAATCAACATGAGGTAACACGCTACCCTGCACTTCCCTCTCAGGGTTATGTAAAAGTGACTACAACTGCTATCTGCAAAGCACGAATTTATTATTAAATTGCTGATTTCAAATTGCAAAGGCTGTCTACACAGGCATCTGAACTCTTTATTGCCTTATTAATCATTGTTCGGCTGTATACACCAAACGCCCCGTAAAATAAATCCAGCCTGCTCATGCGGTGCAATATATAATCCAGAGAGTAAAAATCTCTCATCGCCCTAAGCGTCTCAAAGTGAAGGTCATGGGCGGCAATCATCGCCGGTTTATATACCACATGGTGAATGTCGTATTTTGTCCAGTCTGTATGTAGAAGTCTGTCCTGCTCTTTAAAGTCATCATATATCTTTGTCCCCGGAAGAGGGGTCAATATCATATACTGCACTGAGTCAAGCCCCATCGATGTGGCAAAGTCTGTAGTGCGTTTTATTGTATCAACTGTATCGGTGTCTGCTCCAAAGACGAACATGCCGTGGATTTTAATATCGTGCGCTTTTATCTTCTTTATGCTTGTTATATTGTCCTCTAATGTCTGTTTCTTTTCGTACTCCTTTAAGGATTCTTGATTTATGGACTCAAAGCCAATACATACTGTAGGTTTGCCGGTGTCTGCAATGATTTTAAGGAGTTCGGGGTCTTTGGCGATATCCGGGCGCACCATTGCTGACCAGCGGGGGGTTAGACCTATATCGTTCATGCCCTGCAGGATTAATTTTGTCCTCTTTCTGTTGGCGGCAAAATTATCATCAACGAAGAAGATAGGGGAGTTTGAGAGTTTGACCCTGATTTTTAGTTCAGCCATCACAGAGTCAACCGACCTGAAGCGGTATTTCCTGCCAAACATTGGCGACACGAGGCAAAACCGGCAGTTAAACGCACACCCGCGCGACGTGGCAACAGGCAGGATATTAGAATTCTTCCATCTGTGTACGAGTTTGAAATCAGGAAGCGGCAGCGTGTCAAGGTCTTTGACAAACTCACCCTGGTGGTTATGAACTACATCCCCTGCGAGATTTCTATAAGTCAGACCTCCTATTGATTCAACTGAGGGCAGGCCGGTTTCTATATTATCAACAAGTGCGGGAAGGGCAATATCCCCCTCGCCGCGAACAACAAAGTCCGCGTGTCCCATAGCCTCATCTGGCATAAAAGTAGTGTGAGCACCGCCGATTACGACAATAACGCCAAGTTTTCTTAGGCGGTCAGCAATTGCATAGGCGTAGTGAACGGTTGAGGTTATAGTGGATATACACACAATGTCTGATTTCTCGACAAACTTCCAGTCTGGCCGTGCGATGTCCTCAATGTATACCCTGACATTATGTCCTTGATTCTTGAGAATAGTTGACAGTAACACCGCCCCTACGCGTGGAATAGGGAAACGCCTAAATATATTTGAATCCGGTGACCTTATCTCAATAAATGAAATATTTTTCATATAATTTTCTCCATAACAATTTTTTACTGGCTGTAGTAAATACGACCCGAAAGACCCAGTTTCAATATCTCATGTTAGAAGCATAACCACTGTCCCATAATACCATAAGGCTAACAGTTTGGTCGAACTCGTGGAATGTCCTAAATCCACCATCAAAATAAGCCACAGTACCAGTTTTGGTTTTTTTTGAGAGATTTTGGTAAGGGAGCCATCTCACTCCCAGCCTTGAGGGCGATTTAAACAGCCCTCACACCCCAAAAAACCTATACATTTACCTTAATGGACGCAACCTCTCCTGATTATTTAAAAAACTATGTCATAAAACCTCCATATGTGTTCACGGAGCGCAGCCCAAAGGCACAATTTTCCGCCGTGCTAGTAATGACCATGATGGATGATCGCCCGATATGCGAATTATCATTTTGTGTGACCTCTCTATTACTCGTCCGGTTATGAAGACCAGACATAGTCAGATGGCTTTCATTCGCTTATTAATCCACGACTGTCCAAGTACCAGCCGCTTCATCAGGACGTTAAAGTTATGTGCTAGCAGTTGTTGTGACCACCACCATGCAGCATTTTCTCTAAAATCCCCAGATGGAAACCGCACTCCGGCAAAATCATTACGTCATGTACCTGTTCACTCTTGCCGCATCTCCCATAAACCCACTTTATTAGCTTATCTCCTGACCATATTGGATGCCAATACTTCCATCACCGCTTCCCGAAATGACTTCGTCACGTCACAGCTTATCATAAACTCTATCCGGCCAAATCGTTTCCCATGCTTCACAATATCTCAACAAATCGTGTTGATACCCTGCACTATCTGACCTCAAGCGTACTTTCCTTTCCCCTTTCAGCAAACACTTTAATGCTTCCTCATAATACCCTCCGCTGTTCATATCCCGCTTGTACATTGCCATCCCGAAATTCCGTGTGCAACACCACTTCCCTTTCATGCCAATATGTGTTTAACGGCTGGTATGCCTTCTCTCCTTCATAACTGTAAAGGGCTTCTTTCTTTGATATCTCTGATTAATGTAGCGTCCATCTCCAGTGCGGCTGTTTCTTCACACGGCTTTACTGCTTCAAACCCTATCAGCCTTGTGTCATCAGTGCCTTCAGATTCTCTGTGGCCTTCGCTATGAATGCTGCCATGCCTTCCGCAGCCCCCCTAATGAGGTCTTTCCTGATTTACTTTCATCGTTGGTGTTAGTTTTTTGTGTCCAAACTTATTCTAACATCCCGAATACTCGGGTAACAACGAGGCCCATTATTTTTTTTGATGGTGAATCAAGGTTGTGCAAGCAGTTTATACAGGTCGGCCTGGTATCTCACTCTGACCCGGACTTTAACTTGTGGACCTTCCTCCTTCTGGTTATAAATGCCATTACCTTTGACAATAAAAAGGCAGGGTCATTTTTCAGCATGAACAGCAGGTACTGCTTGCTTCGCTTCAGCCTTACCGAGAGGGTATTGTTGTAGTTGTAGAGCCAGTGGGCTATGGTGTTTACATATTTATCGAAGTCTTCACGCTTTATGTTTTTTACATAATATGCATCCGGCCAGAACGGGAAACTGTTCCAGTCTGCTGCCGGTGCAACTAGCCCCATCTCTATACATTTATCATACTCCGAACTGCCCGGCATCGGGTCAAATATGTTAAAGGCAAGCTCACCTGCACGCAGCTCTTTCATCAGATTAAACGTATCCGTAAGGTCTTCTAACGTCTCATCAGGGAACCCCGCCATAAAGAACCCGCCAACACCAATTCCTTTTCTCTGAATCAAGTCAAACGCCATTTTTATCTGCTTGTTTGAGACATCCTTGTTTATCAGTTTTTTTATCCGCTCGCTGCCGCTTTCTACCCCTATCTCCAGTTTTACACAGCCGGCCTTTTTCATCAAATCAAGGATTTCACTGTCGATTAAATCTGCCCTCGTTGCCGTCTTCCAGCTTATCTTCAGGCCGGAGTCTATTATTGACCGGCAGTAGCGCTCAATCACCTTTCTGTTAATCGTAAAGGAATCGTCCCAGAACATGATATAACGTGTGCCAAATTTTTCCTTTAGCACCTTTATCTCCTGGATTACATTTTCAGGGGTGCGCAGGCGTACCTTTTTGTCCCAGAAATTACGCGATGAACAAAATGTACATCGAAACGGGCAGCCCCGCGAGACAATCATACTGCCCAGGGATTTAAAATCAAAAGACTCAGGGTAGAGCACTGCATCGCGCGCCGGAGGCGGCACTTTGTCTATCTCAGCTATGGCATCTCTCATTGGATTGTGTACTGTGGCAACATTTTTCTTAAACGACAGGCCCTTTATCTCAGAGAAAGAGCCGCCGTTTTTCAGCGTATTGCATAGCTCCAGCGAGGCATATTCGCCCTCCCCTCTGATTACGAAATCGACCTCCTCGTTTCTCAGGCATTCCTCCGGCATAAAACTTGGATGAAGACCGCCCCATAAGACATAGCAGTCCTTATCATACTCCTTGCAGAGCTTGCTTATCTTGAGCGCTGAGGCAACCTCCACCGAAAGGAGCGATATGCCAACCAGGTCAGGTTTATATGCCCGCAGCGTCTGTCTAACCTCTTCCCACACATAGTGCGAGTCATTATTAATGGCATCGAGGTATCTGCGATAGCCCTTTGAGCGCAGGTCAAATCCGATGTCTGCATCAGGGATGAGAGAGGCATCTCCTTTTCGGGGATTTTCTGCGTGGTACAAATTTGCATCAAAGCCGTTTTCCCTTAATACTGATGTAATGTAACCCAGCCCCAGGGGGAAGTACGGTGCCTGCCCCGCCCCTTTGAGGCGTGTATATGGCGGTCTTATTAGTAATACCCTCATCTTAACTCACCTTTCTCTCACACAATAAATGATTTATGTTTACTACAGGGGCAACCTGTTCTTCAACAAAAAAATCCGGGTCTCCAAGCCCCGCCATATATGTACGCAGGGCTAGAAAATCAAGGTAATGAGACGGGTGTCTCAGCACATACGGCTCCAGGCGCTCAACAAACTCACGAATAAATGCAGTGATTGCCCTCTGTCTGCCCTGCCTATCTTTAGCCGGTGCCGACAGCGGCCCTTCTATTATCATCGTGTTATATCCCTTAGAGTCTCTTAGAACAAACGTGGGCAGGACAGTACAGCCCGTGCGAAGCGCTAGCTCGGCAGAACCGGTTGAAAATAGCGCCTTTTTGCCAAGGAAATCCACTGCCGCCCGCTCCTTTCCACTGCCGCCGTCAATGGCAACCCCGAGGATTTCATTTCTCCTCAGACACAGAAATGCCTCTTTTAATGAGCCGAATATGTTGATATGCCGAACGGGCAGCGATTCCTCGCACTGCCATTTTATCTCCATTGTCCTTTTCTCTATCAGGTTTTGTTCCTTGCCCAGTATCTCTGTCCACACAGTAGCGGGGGCGCTTAACTGGCTCATCTTAAATCCTCTGTAACCGATGGCCGGCATGACCATCTGGTTTGCCCCAAAGTGCGCAAATAGCAGCATCGTACCCTTACCGGCGGCAATTGCCTGGTTGAGATGTTCAATACCCTCTATACCGATGATGCCATCGATGTTCTTTTCATTCATCGTTGGATAGAAAAATGTCTCGATTTCTTTTTGGAACAGATTCGTAAACGTCAACCTTACCATTGAATCAATGTCCTTGTTCGCGGCATCAGGGAAAAGTAGGCGTGCCTCCTGCTCAATTGCCTTTCTCTTCCTGCCTCTTAAGTAAAAGGACACCCCACCCATGAACTGCCCCACCGTATATGAAGTCCCAATCGGCAGCAGCCGTACACCAATACGAAATGGGTAAATATAAAATAACTTCGCGGCATTCTTAACAATCCCTGTCAATCTACTCATATGCTGATTACGGGCATTTTCAGCGCGGCCCCATTTTGAAAACTCTCAGATATTTCATAATGTTTAATCTCTGAGCAGTATCCCTAACAAATGCCCTATCCTCCTTGTTGATAACTCCGAGGGCCATAATTAATAGTACATACGCGGCTATGGCTGCTGCTAGCCTTACCCCCAGCCACATACCCTCAATTGCCTGAGAACCTATTATAACAAAAATTGCAGCTATAAATACCTTAATCGCAGCGGCAGCCGGTATTTTAAATATCCCCCTGCTGTGAGTTATATAGCACGACAGCGCAAAGCTGACAAAATATGCCGAAATACCAGAGAATGCCGCCCCCATAAATCCATAAGCCGGTACACTAAATAACATCGACACAGAGACAAATATAAACGGCACCAGATTACACAACACAAACTCCTTCTGCATCTTTAGCGATATTAAAAAAATGTGTATGAAGTTTGTGATAAACAAAAATGCCACGGCAAAAGACAAAACCCTCAGCACACTGCCTGACTCTGCATACTTTGCCCCATATAATAACTGGATAAGCTCCTTTGAAAAGATCAAAAACATGGGCAGCAGGCTCTTTAAGTTTTTCCTCTTGTTTTCAGTAAATGTCTCAATCGTGTTTTTTATCTTTTCAAAGGAGCTTATCCAGTTATTATATGGGGCAAAGTATGGACAACCTGGGCAGGAAAACGGTAACAAATATCTCGCTCAGTATGAGGATTTGAATAATAAGCCCATGCCCGGTCTCGAAAAAGGCGACATCGGCTGCCCCCTTTATCTCCTTTAAAAACAGCGAAGGGACCCTTGCCAAAAGCTGCGCGAACAAGACCCCTACCCCCAGGCTGAACGAATTCACAATAAATGTCTTAAACAGGTCTTTAGGTAAATCACGCGCCGGTCTTGCAAATTTCCCTGACATAATCTTCACGCTGATAATGAGCTGCACTGCGTTGGCCACGCAAATCGAGGCAATTACGTATGCATATCCGCCCTTGAACAGTATCAGTATCGAGACAAGCACAAGCACGAGCGCCGAATACATAGTAGTTATAAACATCTCATAGTGCATCTTCTCATAGGCCCTGAAGACATCCTTCGCTAAATCAGAAAATGCACGAAATATCTCAGACAACGATGCGATTAATATCGCAATGAACAAAAGCCTGTCAACCTTCATAACAACGGAGATAATGACAAGGGCACTAAAGGCGGCAATCGTAACATACCCGCGCAGCTTAAAGGCAATGCCCAGATAAATGGCTGCCCTTTCACAATCCCCCGATACCTCTCGCACCAGTGTTTGTCCGATGCCATAAAATGCAACACTCATAATGCTTGCCGTGAGGTTGGTTATAAAGATGAAATTACCGAAGTCATTGACGCCAAGGCTCCTGGCAAGGCCAAACAGCAGCAGAAAGCCTGTGCCAATCCTCAGTACACGCGATATCAGGATAAATACATAGTTTCTTACGATTAAGTCTATGGGGCTGGCGTTGTCATAGGATGAGGGCGGAGTGTCTGGCCTACTCATAGTGTGCCGCGAAGATCACTCCTTGTCCTTTTCGGCAACCTTGCCAATGCCAACGATGGCGTTTTCCTTACCTACGTCCATGACCTTAACGCCCTGCGTGTTTCTGCCTATGACGTTGATGGTGTCAACAGATGTGCGAATCATCTTACCCGCCTTTGTGACTATCATTATTTCGTCTTCGTCTCTTACCTGTAGCAGCCCTATGACGTTGCCGCCCTTCTCTGTTACCTTTATCGATATAACCCCGTGCCCGCCGCGGCTTTGCACATTGTACTCATTAGTTTTTGACCGCTTTCCAAAACCAAGCTCCGTCACGGTCAGAAGCGATGTCCTCTCTTCGATGACCTCGGCGGCTACGGCCTCATCTCCCTCTTTGAGTCTTATGCCGATTACACCCCTTGAGCTTCTGCCGGTAGGTCTTACGTCGTCTTCGTTAAAGCGAATCGCTATGCCAAAGCTGCTGCCAATCAGTATGTCCGACTTTCCGTCTGTTACCCTGACGGCTATCAACTCGTCGTCATCGTCTATGTTTATGGCTATGACGCCCTTGCCGCGCGGGTTGCTGAATTCCTTCAGCTCGGTCTTTTTTACTATCCCTTTTTTAGTGAACATCATCAAATACCCTGTGTCAAAACCCTTTACGGGCAGGGCTGTGGCGATTTTCTCGCCCGATTGCAGTTGGAGCAGGTTCACAATAGCCTTGCCTTTAGCTGAACGGCCTGCCTCTGGTATCTGATAAATCTTCTGGGTGTAGAGTCTGCCCAGGTTTGAAAAAAACAGGATATAGTCATGCGTAGAGCCAATAAAGAGCTGCTTGACGTAGTCCTCTTCGCGTGTTTCCATGCTCAGAGACCCCTTGCCGCCCCGCCGCTGCCTGCGGTATTCAGAGATTGGGTTTCTCTTTATATAACCGTTGTGCGATACGGTGATGACCATCTCCTCTTCGGTAATCAGGTCTTCTATAGAGATTTCCTGAATGTCTGAGACTATTTCGGTGCGCCGCTCATCGGCATATTTTTCATTAATCTCAGTCAGCTCATCCCGTATTATCTGGTCTATGAGGGCGGCGCTGCCCAGAATTGCTGTCAATCTCTCTATCTCTTTTATCACCTCGTTATATTCGCTTATGATTTTCTCTCTCTCAAGACCGGTCAGGCGCTGAAGGCGCATATCTAAAATCGCATTTGCCTGAATCAATGTCAGTGGAAACTGCGTAGTCAACCCCAGTCTTGCCTCGTCCGGGGTCCTGGCTGCCCTGATTAGTTTTATTATTGCGTCAAGGTTGTCCAGGGCTATCTTTAGTCCTTCTAATATATGGGCGCGCTCCTGGGCCTTTCTAAGGTCAAACTTCGTCCTTCTGATGATAACATCCCTTCTGTGCTGCAAAAACTCTGAAAGGATACGCTTAAGGCCCATCACATGCGGCTGCCCGTGAGACAGGGCCAGCATTATAATCCCAAACGTCACTTCCATCTGCGTATGTTTATAGAGATTGTTCAATACCACCTGGGGCATCTCATCCCTCTTTAGTTCGATAACTACCCTGATTCCATCGCGGTCGGACTCATCTCTGAGGTCGGATATGCCCTCAATCTTCTTTTCGCGGACGAGTTCGGCGATTTTCTCCATTAATCTGGCCTTGTTTACCTGATATGGCATCTCATCTATAATAATGCTCTCGCCACCCCTTGAGCGCTGCTCAAAAGATGCCTTTGCACGCACACGAATCTGCCCGCGCCCTGTTTCATAGGCGTCCTTTATTCCCTTAAGGCCAAAGATTATACCACCAGTGGGGAAGTCCGGCCCTTTGATATATTTCATCAGCCCGGGGACATCTGTCTCCGGGTCGTCAATCAGTTTTATCAGCGCTGCTGTCACCTCACCGAGGTTGTGCGGGGGGATGTTCGTGGCCATTCCTACAGCTATGCCTGAGGCGCCGTTGATTATAAGATTTGGTATAGTAGATGGCAGGACGAGCGGCTCTTCTGTGGTCTCGTCAAAATTGGATATAAAGTCCACGGTCTCTTTGTCTATGTCACGCAGGAGTTCCTCGGCAATCTTTGCAAGGCGTGCCTCTGTGTACCTGTACGCCGCTGCCGGGTCTCCGTCCATCGAACCAAAGTTCCCCTGCCCGTCAATAAGCGGGTAGCGCATGTTAAAGTCCTGGGCCAGTCTCACAAGGGCGTCATATACGGCGCTGTCGCCGTGGGGATGATATTTCTTTAGCACCTCGCCAACGACGCCTGCACATTTGGAGTACCTGCGTGTTGAGAGCAGCCCCTCGCGAAACATCGCATAGAGTATCCTCCGCTGAACCGGCTTCAGGCCGTCTCTTACTTCTGGCAGCGCCCTGCCTATGATTACGCTCATGGCATAATCAAGGTAGCTTACCTTCATCTCCTCTTCGATGCTTACTTGTATGGTGGACATAGTTACACTCTCTCCTAAGTATCTATATTATATATCTATATCATATATCTATATTTCGGGCTTCAAGGGCATGTTTTGTAATAAACTCCTTCCTCGGCTCTACCTGGTCACCCATCAATATCGTAAACAGGCCGTCAGACTGCACTGCGTCCTCTATGGTCACCTGAATGAGTATGCGCCTGTCCTGGTCCATCGTCGTCTCCCAGAGCTGCTGGGGGTTCATCTCACCAAGACCTTTGTACCGCTGGATGTTCAAGCCCTTTTTGGCCGCCTTCATGATGAAATCAAGGAGTTCTGCGGTAGTATTAAACCGCTCTTCCTCTCCCTGATACCAGAGCGTATATGGCGGGTCTCCCAGTTCCTCTACTATAGTATAGTAGGACTTTAGTTCTTTAAACTCCGGGCAGTGAATAAATTCCGCATTGAGGGTCAGGCCGTTTGATTTTCTTATTATCACGGCAGAGTGGCTCAGGTGTTCTGCGTCAAACTCAATCTCGCCGGTCTCTGTCTCCGTTAGTTCTTCTTTCAGCTTCGACAATAGACTAGCAAGAACCGCCTCGTTTTTAATTATTGATTCCAAACCTCTTGTCCTGAGCAGGTATTTCAGCACTTCCGGGTCTTTACGCCGCTTTGAGTGCCACTCTATTAGTTTTTCAAAATTCACAAGCCGCTTTAAATATGGCAGAAAGGTCTTGCCCTTCATCCTGGCGCCCCGGACTAAGACCTCCAGTTCGCCTGCAACCAGCTCATAGAGCATGTCCTGGAGTTCTGCGTCATTTTGAATATATTTTTCTGTCTTGCCCTTTTTTACCTTATAGAGTGGGGGCTGGGCAATATACAGGTAGCCGCGTTCTATTACCTCCGGCATCTGGCGGTAAAAAAATGTCAGCAGGAGCGTGCGTATGTGTGCGCCGTCAACATCGGCATCTGTCATCAGCACAACCTTGTGGTAGCGCAGCTTTGCGATGTCAAACTCATCTGAGCCGATACCTGTACCAAGTACAGTGATAAGTATGCGTATTTCCTCAGAAGACAGCATCTTGTCAAATCTGGCCTTCTCGACATTGAGGATTTTACCCCTTAAGGGCAGTATCGCCTGAAACCTCCGGTTACGCCCCTGTTTTGCAGAGCCACCGGCAGAATCACCCTCTACGATAAATACCTCACTCAGGGCAGGGTCTTTCTCAGAACAATCGGCAAGTTTTCCGGGCAGGCCAAGGTCCTCAAGCGCGCCCTTTCTCCGTGTAAGTTCACGAGCTTTTCTTGCCGCATCGCGCGCCCTTAGGGCTTGTACGGCCTTGTCTATAATCTTTCTTGCCGCCGAGGGGTTTTCCTCAAAATACACAGCAAGCCTCTCGTTCGATATCGATTCCACTATGCCCTTAACGTCGGTATTGCCAAGTTTCATCTTCGTCTGCCCCTCAAACTGGGGATTGGGCAGTTTTACGCTGATAACTGCTGCAAGGCCTTCTCTTACGTCCTCACCGGAGAGCGAGCCTGTCTTTAATAGACCGGTTGAGGATATATATGTGTTAGTGCTTCTGGTCAGCGCTGCCTTAAAGCCGCTCAGGTGTGTGCCACCTTCTCTTGTGTTGATGTTATTAGCAAAGGAATATATCATTTCAGCATAGCCGTCATTATACTGCATCGCTATTTCTACAATTACGCCGTCTTTTTCCCCGTATATATAGAGGGGTTTGTCCTGAATGACGCTTTTATTTACATTTATATGCTCAACAAAGGAGATTATGCCCCCTGAATAAATAAATTCATTTTTTTTATCAGTCCTTTCATCCTCAAGCGTGATTTTCAGGCCCTTGTTCAGAAATGCAAGCTCTCTGAGCCTTTGTGACAGAATATCGAAACTCAGCTCTGTAGTTTCAAAGACCTCTGGATCTGGTTTGAAGATTATCTTCGTCCCCTTTCTCTGAGTCTCACCGACCTGCTTAAGACCTTCACAGGGGAAACCCCTCTCAAAGCGCTGCTGATAGACCTTTCCATCTCTTCTTATCTCAAGCTCCAGCCATTGACTAAGGGCATTTACCACAGATACGCCAACTCCATGAAGGCCGCCAGAGATTTTATAAGCCGAGGAGTCAAATTTCCCCCCAGCGTGCAGCTCCGTCAGGACTATCTCTGCGGCGGTCCTGCCCTCGGGGTCATCTGCGTGGACATTCGTAGGGATGCCCCTGCCGTTGTCTATTACTGAGCAGCTGCCGTCGTGGTGCAGCATTATTTCAATATTTGTACAATGCCCAGCAAGCGCCTCATCTACGCTGTTGTCCACTACCTCGTAAACAAGATGGTGCAGGCCGTCAACTCCGGTTGAGCCGATGTACATGGCAGGGCGTATCCTCACACCCTCAAGACCTTTAAGAATTTTTATTGATTCCGCCTGATAGTCATTCATGTTTAACTCATTAGGCGGCATACCGGCCAGACCGGTATCCTTCTGAACATCACCCATTATTTTACCTCTGATTTATTTATACAGATTTTTTAACCTTCTTCATCAAAACGCCGCCCGTATCTGACTGAAATATCATCTTTCGGCCCTGATTTCCACCAACATCCGAGGCGATGATTCTTATACCCTCATCCGCTAATACATCTTCCGCAGTGAGAATGTTTCTCTCCCCCACGTTTAACAACCCTGAGCTTGAGGCCATCAGCGCTGCCCCACCAAATATCTTTGCCTGTAAATTCTTCTTTGTACAGCCCATGGAAAACATCTTTTCCAATAATTTTGTTATCGCAATGTTACCAAACTTCGGCGATGGAAGACCTTCACCGTTCCACAGTGGGAGCAGGTAGTGATTCATCCCCCCGACTTTTAACACAACGTCCCAAAAACATACCGCCACACAAGACCCCAATATCGTAGTAACTGCCGTCGGGTCCTTGTCTGCGTAGAGAGTGCCGGGATATAAAAAATGCTCTTTCACGTTTAGAATTTCTCCCCTTCGTCATCATCAAAGATAAATTCGTTGCCTTCGCTGGAGAATCCCTCCATTTCCGGCCCGGAGGCCTCGGGGATAGAAATTGAAAACAGGCTGCCAACACCTTTTGAGCTTGACACTGTAACCGTGCCATTTAAAAAATCCACTACTGCCTTTACAATGCTAAGGCCAAGGCCGTGCCCTTTGTGCGTCTTTGTTGAGCCGGTCTCAAGCTGCCTGAACCTGTCGAATATGATCTCTAAGTCAGCGTTGTCCATACCAATCCCATTGTCTTTCACATCTATTTTCAGATTGGAGCCATCTGTCCACAGCTTTATCTCTACCTTGCCGTTTTCATTGGTAAACTCTATCGCATTGGACAAAAGGTTTGAGACAATTACGCTGAGTTTCTCAGGGTCTGACTTAAATAATATGGCAGGTTCCTCTTCCCCAAGCCAGTCGTAAATCATTTCTACATCTATATTCTTACTTTCTGCCGCATGTTTGAAAGATGAGATTATATTGTTTAATAAAGTAACCACATCAACGATTGAAACCCCCAGGGATGCCTCGCCAGATTCAATTTCGGCTGCAGCGAATATATTCTTTATCTGAAAGTCCAGGTTAAAGGATTCCTCGTGAATGAGCGCCAGCATGGATTTAACAGAGTCGCAGTCTAGTTCAGACGCGCTGAGAAGCTGCTGAGAAAGCCCTAATATTGCCGTCAATGGGTTATTTATCTCGTTTCTGATATTAGATAGAAAATTGCTCTTAAGGGCCTCCGAGTCTTCAAGTTTTTTGTTGATTTTCACAAGCTTCTTCGTCATAACCTTTAAATCAAAGAGTGCGTTCTCGTTTTCCTGAAAACGTCTTTTCAGCTCCTCTATCAGTTCTTTGTTTGTCAGTTTAGTCATCTCCCCTCCTATATTCTCATCGGCATTAGTACACACTTATAGTCTTTGTTGCCCTCTTCTAATAACAAAGTCGGCGTCAATGTGTCAAGAAGCTCCATGATAATATTTTGTGATTTCATAGAAGCAACGGCCTCAAGCACATATCTTGAGTTAAAACCCAATGTTATCGGCTCCCCCTCGTACTCAACTATTAACCCGTCCTGCGCCTCTCCAAGTTCAGGGTCTGTTGCAAACACGTTTATCTGGTCTTTCTCTAAATCCACACGCACGACACGGCTTTTCTCCCTGCCGATTACCGATACCCTCCTCAGTGTCTTTGTAAACTCCTCCCTGTCCATGACTACAGATTTGTTGTTATTCACCGGTATGACCTGCTCATAATTCGGGTACGTGCCTTCAATCAACTTAGTGAGAAACACCTTTTCTCCAAGAAAAAATCTTATGTGGTTTTTTGCTATCTCAAACCTGATGTCATCCTGCAGGCCGGTTATCAGCCTCCTTAGTTCCATCACGGCCCTTCTGGGTAATATGGCCTTTATTTCTTCTTCAGTGTCCATTTCCATATCGGAGTATATGACAGCCAGCCTGTGACCGTCTGTGCCGACTATTATAAATTTCTTGTCCTTGCCAAGCACATGAAACAGTACGCCGTTGAGTGCGTACCGTGGGTCGTTTTCACCCGCGCAGTATATTGTCCTGTCAAGCATGTCTGCGAGCTTTTCAGTTTTGATTTGAAAACCTGTATTATCTCCCAGCGTTGGCCAGTGAGGGTATTCATCAGGGTTTAGTGCTGCTATCCTGTATGAACTCTTCCCTGACTTCATCTTTATCCAGTTCATGTCGTCTTCTTCTATGTGAATATCACCGGCAACTTCTTTGGCTATTTCAAATATCTTCCTGGCCGGCAGACAAATCACCCCTGATTTCTCTATCTCTATTATCTCTATTGGTTCGCCTATTGCCATTTCAAGGTCAGTAGCATAGACTGTGCTTTTTTCCCTGGATACCTCAAGGAGAAAGTTGCTGAGTATCGGTATGGTAGTCTTTTTCTCAGCAATATTCTGAATATCTCCAAGCCTCTTATAAAGTTCATCTTTCGATACTTTTACTATCATATTCAAAATCTCCTCACGGTTTTATTTTATTTATAAGATACTCTACCGTTTTATTAAATGCATCGTCTTTTTCAATCTTCGCCTCTATCTGCTTACAGGCATATATCACAGTTGCATGGTCCTTTCCACCAAATGCCTTGCCTATGTCGCCCAAAGACATGTCGGTCAGTTTTTTTGTTATGTACATGGCAGTCTGGCGCGGCATGGCTATCTCCTTTGTCCTTTTCTTTGATTTTAACTCCGGCAGCTTTACGCCAAAATAATCGCACACGACCTTTTGAATATTGTCAGTGGTAACCGGTTTTGTCTCATCTGTAAAGATGTCCTTAAGCACCTCTTTTGCCAGAGATACGTTTATAGGTCTTCCTGTCAGGTTTGAATGGGCGGCAAGCTTTATCAGACACCCCTCAAGTTCCCTGATATTTGACTTTATCTTTGTCGCAAGGAAATAGACCATATCCTCTGGCATGTTTATCTTATGTGCCTCGGCCTTTTTTTGCAATATCGCCATCTTCAGCTCCACTGAGGGCGGTTGTATGTCGGCTATCAAGCCCATTGTAAAGCGGGATTTCAACCTGTCTGTTATATCTGAAAGCTCCTTTGGCGGCCTGTCACTTGATATCACAATTTGTTTCTGCTTTTCATATAACGCATTAAATGTATGAAAGAACTCAACCTGAGTCTGCGTCTTATTGGCTATGAACTGCACATCGTCAAGCAACAATATATCCACCGTCCTGTATTTTTCCTTTAAATCGCTCATCTTCTCATGCCTGATAGCAGAGACGACCTCGTTTGTAAACTGCTCTGATGATACATATATGACATTAGCGTTTGGCAGCATGTCGGCTACCTTGTTTCCTATTGCAGTGATTATATGGGTCTTACCAAGCCCTACGTCTCCGTATATAAAAAGCGGATTGTATGTCTTTCCCAATGATTCGCTCACAGCAAGGGCTGCCGCGTGGACAAATTGATTTGACGGGCCGACGACAAAGGTCTCGAATATGTATTTGGGATTTAAAAATATCCCCTTGCCAGCAAGATTGGCAAGTTTGGCCTTTCGTGCCTGCGTGAGCGCGTCTTTTTTTACACTGTCTGACGCCGGTGCCACCGGTTCATGGTCTACCTTAAACTGGACATTTATGTTGTCTTTCATCACCCATTCAAAGGCATCGCTTATCAGGCGCGGGTAATTATCTTCAATCCACTCCCTGAAAAACCTGTTTGGAACTGATAATATGGCTGCGTTGTCTTTTAACTCAAGCAGCTTTATCGGCTTAAACCATAGGTCATACGTGGATCTTCCAATCTTTCTCTCAATAAAATCCAGACAGTCTTTCCACGTATTACCTATATCCATATATCACCTGAATCCGCCTGTTTTAAATATGTTACTAACATGTTATTAACAATTGTTAATAACTCCTTTATATTTCTTTTATAACGCCTTGATATATTGTTCATAAAGTCACACCTGCACACTCATGTGGATAACTATCAGAGACATGGCAGTTTACCAACACAGCTATTAACACGCTGGCAGCATGACAAACTCGCTCCAATAGTTGCTCTACAGACAATCCCATACGCTTTTCATCTTCCCAACACCCCCTACTGTTACTACTATTTATATATATAAAAAGAGTAGTAATAGTACTACCCTGTTTTCTTCCAGAATAAGTACTCTTTGATAAAGGCATCAATTTCTCCGTTTAAGACTGCGTTGACGTTTCCAGATTCATAACCTGTCCTGTGGTCTTTTACCAATCTGTAGGGCTGAAGCACGTAAGAACGAATTTGATTTCCCCACTGGATGATTTTTTTGTCGCCGATGATTCCTTCCATCTTTTTTCCCTGTGCGGCGATTTCCATTTCATAAAGCCTTGATTTAAGGATGCTCATGGCCCTTTCTTTATTTCTGTGCTGTGAGCGCTCGTTTTGGCACGATACCACTATCCCGCTTGGGGCATGAGTAATGCGAACGGCAGATGATACCTTGTTGATATGCTGCCCACCGGCCCCGGAAGCCCTGAAGGTGTCGATTCGTATGTCTTCTTCTTTTATCTCTATCTCGATGTCTTTTTCCACGTCGGGATATACCAGGACAGCGGCAAAAGAGGTATGTCTTCTTTTGTTGGAGTCAAAGGGGGATATGCGCACAAGTCTGTGTACGCCTACCTCCGGCTTCAGATAGCCATAGGCATATGGGCCGCTAAATGCAATAGTGACGCTCTTGATGCCGGCCTCGTCACCGTTTAGAATATCAATAATATCTGCCTTAAAGCCGTTTTTTTCGGCCCATCTCAGGTACATCCTCATCAGCATCTGTGCCCAGTCCTGACTCTCAGTGCCTCCAGCGCCGGGATGGATGTCCACGATAGCGTTGTTGATATCAAGTTTATGTGAAAGTAGATGTTTTAGCTCAAGTTTATCTATCTTGGTTTCTGTAGATTTTAATTTCTCTTCAATATCTTTGACAAACAACTCCCCGTCCTCTTCGCCAAGCACGGAGAGTGAATCAAACAAGTATCTGACATCATTCTCTACATCGTTGTAAGAAGAGATAACATCCTCGATGTACGATTTCTTTTTTTGAAGCTCATTAAGCCGCTCATAAGACGACCATGTGCCGCTTTGTGAGAGTGTCTCGTCAATTGCCTTTATTTCGTTAAGCAGATTATCTATTTCAAAGATAACCTCTTAGGTATGATAATTTTCCTTCCAGAGGTTTGACTTTTAATTCCATCTCGATAATCATTGCGGCCTTCTCCTTGTTCTAAATATTTTTACTATAATTGCCATGTTTATTACATTGCATACATAGGCAAATACGCTTCCAAACAGCGAATAAAACGTAATAGCCTGGTTTGTGTAAATATCCCTTGTTAAAATGGCCTTCTCAAAGATTTCTGATTTTGCCGTTATTGCCCCAGTGCTGTCAATAAAACCGGACACGCCGGTGTTGGCTGACCTTACCACCGGTTTTCTGTTTTCAACAGCCCTGAACACGGCCATTATAAAGTGCTGATACGGGCCGGAGGTGCGCCCAAACCATGCGTCATTTGTAATAGTAACAATAAAATCTCCGCCATATTTGTAAAACGCCCCGACAAGTTCGGGAAATGCAATTTCGTAACAGATAGGGGCTGCGAAGTCCCCAAGCGTGGTCTTCACAACGGTAAGCGCGTTTCCCTGCTTAAAGTCACCTATACCGGTTACAAGTTTATCTATGAAAAACAATACGTTCCTTAGCGGTACGTACTCCCCAAAGGGAACCAAATGAATTTTATCATAAATATTAAGTATTTTTCCACCTGGCTCTAACACAACGGCACTGTTAGTAAGCGTATATCTGCCGTTTGCATAGTCTTTGACAAGGTCGGTGCCAAGTACGAGATATATGCCAAGCCCTTTTTGGAATGAAATCAGCTCTTCGGTAAGTACTTTATCGCTTCCAAACAGAAATGGCAGTGAGGACTCAGGCCAGACGACGAGTTTTGCACCGTCATCGGCGGCCTTTTTTGTCATAGTCTTGTAGGAGTTGAGGATGTCTGCCGTGAATTTTTTGTCCCACTTTGCCTCCTGGGCGACATTGCCCTGGATGACGCTTACCCTGACCAGTTTAGAATTGACAGACATATTTAATCTCCTGTAGCCGTACATCAACACGGCGGCTATAACTACGGCAAACAGGGCAAATGGCATAAGTCTCTTGAAGAATGATATTTTGTCTTTAATAATGAAATCAGCGATGATGGCGTTGAAAAAGACGATTAGAAATGATACGCCGTAAACACCGGTAATATCGGCAATCTGAATAAGGGGGAGGACTTTGTACTGAGTGTAACCCAAAAAAGACCAGGGAAAACCAGTGAACAGTGTGCCGCGAAAATACTCAAGCCCCACCCAAAGTGATGGGGCGCAGATATATACAGGAACCTTTGTCCTCTTTATAAACAGATGGAGCGCCATGCCAAACAAGCCGGTATAGATACTCTGATAGGCAGACAAGAGCAGCACGGCAGATAAACTCAGGGGAAGCGGCAGGCGACCGTAATTGTGTATCGAATGTGATATCCAGTACTGAGTTAGAAAGAAGTAAACAACACCCGCAACGGCACCGGCCTTGAAAGAATATCTGTGCCCGTTAGAGTGCAGTATCGCATAAAGCAGGGGGACAAGGGCAACCCACGCCAAAAAAGATATATCCGGCATGGGAAACGATAAATATAGCAGGACGCCCGTAAAAACGGGCGGAAAGTAGGCAGTTAAAATATTATTAATATTTTTCATAAAAACTGAATCTTGACATATCATAGAGTAATTTGTTTATAGTATAGCTGTGTGGGCAGTTAGCTCAGTCGGTAGAGCAGAGGCCTGAAAAGCCTCGTGTCCGCAGTTCAATTCTGCGACTGCCCACTTTTACTCAATCTTATTATTATATTATATCTGGCCCAGTAAATACTTAGAAAAATGCTGGAAAATATAACAGGGGGAGTTAGATGAGAATAATAGAAGACGACAGGGACTACAGAGAGTTCATAAAAATCATAAGAGACAGGTCCGAGGACTTCGGAATCGATGTCCTTGAAGACTCGAAAATTATCATAGAGCATGTGAAAAAAAGCGGCGATTTTGCAGTTGAGTTATACACGAACAGGTATGACAGATTCCAGAACAATACCTTTAAGGTATCACAGGAAACAATAGAAGAATATGCCGGTAAAACCGAACGCAGTTTTCTTGATGCCCTGAGTAAATCAATAGAGCGGATAAGGCATTTTCACGAAAAACAGGTTGAGCGTTCATGGAAGTTTAAGGATGCCCTTGGGGTTGAGCTTGGACAGATCATAAGGCCGCTTGAAAGGGTGGGGGTATATGTGCCAGGCGGGAAGGCGGCATATCCGTCGTCGGTGTTAATGAATGTAATACCGGCGCAGATAGCCGGTGTAAAGGAAATAGCCCTCTGTGTCCCGTTCCCTGACGGGCAGGTCAACCCCTATGTGATGGCGGCGATAAAGGCGGTGGGGGTAACAGAGGTTTACGCCATTGGCGGGGCGCAGGCGATAGCGGCAATGGCCTATGGGACGCAGACGATTAAGAAGGTAGATAAAATCGTAGGCCCTGGGAACGCATACGTCGCGGCGGCAAAAAAAATGGTCTTTGGCACGGTGGATATAGACATTATTGCAGGGCCCTCAGAAATATTGATAGCGGCAGATGAGACTGCTGAGGCTGCTTTCGTAGCGGCAGACCTGTTAAGTCAGGCGGAACACGACGAAAACGCATCGTCTATACTGATTACTACATCAAAGGAGCTGGTCGGAAAGGTTCAAACAGAACTGACCGGGCGAATAGAGAAACTGTCAAGAAAAGAAATTGTACAAAATTCTCTGGAAAATTACGGAGCGATAATAATGGCAGCAGACACAACAGAGATGTTTGACCGTGTGAACGAAATAGCCCCTGAACACCTTGAGATAATGACAAAGGCGCCGGAGAAAGATGTGGAACTGGTAAAAAATGCTGGTGCGGTGTTTTTAGGTAAATGGTCGACAGAGCCGCTGGGTGATTACTCTGCAGGCCCGAATCATGTATTGCCGACAAATGGTACAGCGAGATTTTTTTCACCACTGGGGGTATATGATTTTATAAAGCGGACATCACTGATTAATTTCACAGAGGCGGGGTTTAAGGAAATCGCCTCAGCAGTGGAGGCAATGGCCGGATACGAGGGGCTTGATGCACATGCAGAAGCGGTGGCTGTGAGAAAAAGGGAACTGATTAATTTCACAGATGGGGAAAATTAAACAAATATTTTAGAAAGTAAGGTTAAACTCCTTCCAATACAAGTAAATATTACGTTATAATAGTGTGTGGTGGATATATTGAAATCCGATATGTTCGGAAAGCATAGCTATAGATGATAGAATTAGAGAATGTGTCAAAGACCTTTGGTGGTCAAGTGGCGCTGAGTAATGTCTCCTTAAAGGTCGAAAGAGGGGATATGGCATTTATAACCGGCCCAAGCGGTGCCGGTAAGACTACGCTGTTTAAGCTGCTCTATCTTGCCGATAAGCCCGACACTGGTACAATAACTATCGCCGGCTGTAATGCTGCAGATGTTAAGTCGTCGTATATACCGCTGTTAAGGAGAAACATAGGGGTTGTGTTTCAGGACTTTAAGCTGCTTAATAATAAGACGGTATATGACAATATTGCGCTGACGCTGAGAATCCGCGGCTTCATGGAAAAGGAAATCAAAGAACGTGTTCACAGTGTTCTGAAAATGGTAAACCTCAGACACAAGGTGGATAACTACCCGTTGACCCTCTCAGGCGGTGAACAGCAGAGAATAACCATAGCCAGATCAATTGTGGGAGAACCTACTGTAATGCTGGCGGACGAGCCGACGGGAAATCTGGACGAAGAAAATGAAAAAGAGATAATGAGGATATTTAAGCAGATAAACGCCAAAGGCACGACCATATTGATAGCCACACATAACCGGATGCTCTATAAAAACACGGCAAGAAAGGTGTTTACGCTTGAGACTGGGCAGTTAAAGGGTGAGGAGGAGGAATAGGTGTGTTTTCACTAAAGCTGGCCTTTCAGAGCATTGTCAGAGAGAAGTGGATGAATCTCCTTTCCATGCTGTCCATAGGTGTAATGTTATTTATACTGGTGGCCGTTGCCATAATCGTATATAATGTGGAGAAACTGACGGTTAGGCTTCCAGAGAGGCTTACTGTAATGGTCATACTAAAGGAAGGCGTCACAAGCGAGGAAAACAAGTCCGTACTGGCTGCTATAAAGGCTGATCCAGCGGTTAAGTCTATAGTCTTTGTATCAAAAGAAAAGGCCCTTGACGACCTAAAGAAGTCCTTAAAAAAGGACGATTTTATACTGAAAGGATTTGCAGAGAATCCACTGTTTGATTCGTTTGACGTTAAGATAAAAAGTGAAGGCATACGCATAGATGAGGTCAAGCGTCTGATACAGAAGATAAAGTCGATGAAGGCAGTTGAGGATGTGGAATACGGTGAGCTGTTGATGGACTCAATCTATGCATTAAAGAGAGGATTGAGGGCATTGGGGCTTAGTATAGGCATTATATTTGTGTGTTCGGTTACGTTTATCTGTTATACGACAGTGAAGATACTGTTTTACAGGCATAGGGATGAGATAGAGGTATATAAGCTATTGGGGGCGACGAGGTGGTTTGTGAGGGCGCCGTTTTTCCTGGAAGGCTCGATAATCGGCATATTTGGCGGGGTACTAGGGTCTGGGATGCTGATGGGGTTTTATCATTATTTCTTCAGGAGACTGGTAACAGATATACCGATGTTTGCGTTTGTAAGCATACCGCTGCAGTTTTTGTATTTGCTACCGGTGTGTGGGATGTTGTTAGGGTTAGGCGGGTCGGTGTTGGCACTTGGAAGGCTTAAGTATTAGAATGTATAAGGCGGCGCTGACGGCAGTTGCGTTAGTGGTGATGTTGGGCATGGTATTTGATCAGGTATTTGCAGAGCTTGCAGTTGACAAGTATAAGAAGATACAGGAAGAGATAAAAATCCATAAAGATAAACTGGAAAGTTCAGAGAAAAAAGAACTAAGTGTATTAGATGAGCTGGAAAATGTGGATGAGGAGTTAAAACAGATCACGCGCCAGATAGAAAAGGAAAAGGCACAGGTCGTTGAGCTGGATGAAAACGTAAAGGCGGTAAGGCAGGATATGTTAAAGACTGAAAAGACGATAACCACAATACGCGCCTCGCTGAAGAAGCGTCTGCAGGCCATACAGCGCCGCGGCTTTGATGTTGACAAAATAGTGATATTGTTAAACATAGAAAGTTTTTACGATATGTTAAGGACAACGAGATATTTGTCGAAGATGTCCGGCAGTGAATATAACCAAATGTGGATTTACCAGGATTTGTCAAATAAATTGTCTGAAAAGGAAAAGAAATTACAATCACTGGTGGCACAGTTGAAATCGAAGGCGGAGAAATTAAAAAGCTCTGAGGCAGCCCTTGCCCAAAAGAAAAGACAACGCGAGGAAATATTGCAGTCCGTGAGAAAGGAAAAGGCCTTGTACAGCTCGATGTTAAAAGAGCTGGAGGCGACATCAAATCGTTTTACCGGCTTTTTAGAAAAGAAAGAAAACGAGATGACAAAGAAAGAAAATGAAGCCTCAGGGGTTGGCAAGGACTTTAAGGCACTGAGAGGGAAGCTGGCATGGCCGGTACAGGGCACTGTAGCCATTCCATATGGCACACACCATGACCCCCAGTTTAAGACCCCCGTCTACAGAAATGGGATATATATAACATCAGAACAAGACCCGGCTGTCAAGGCGGTGTACGACGGCAAGGTGGTATTTGCAGATGTATTCAAGGGGCTTGGGCAGGTGGTAATATTGAGTCATGGCATGGGCTATCATACAGTGTATGCCAACCTGAGTACCATATTTGCAAAGGCAGGCGATATAGTGAAGGCGCGAACTACGATAGGAAACGCAGGGACGTCGAGCTTAATAAACGCCGTGGGGATATATTTTGAGATAAGATATAAGGGAAAGCCGATAAATCCATTACAGTGGTTGAAAAGGGAGAATTAGGAGGATGAATGAGTAAGACTGTGCGGTTCTGGATAATATGGATGATATTGCCACTGGCAGCCGTAGGCGTAATATTTGTAGGCGGCAGTGTTGTAGTCGGCAAGTGGGCGGTTAAGACAGTAAGTGCAGAGTCTGACGCATATCAGGAGCTAAAGCTGTTTACTGAGGTAATATCTATAATAAGGAGTAATTATGTTGAGGAAGTCAAGGCAAAGGACCTGATATATGGCGCACTCAAGGGGATGTTAAACTCCCTTGATCCCCATTCGAGTTTTATGACACCGGATTTGTTTAAAGAAATGAAGGTAGACACAAAGGGTGAGTTTGGCGGAGTGGGCATACAGATAGGGAAAAAAGGGGCGTTGATAACGGTTATTGCGCCAATTGAGGATACACCGGCGTATCAGGCAGGCATAAAGGCAGGCGATGCAATACTAAAGATAAACGGGGAGTCAACAGAGAAGATGACGCTCTACGATGCAGTAAGCAAGATGCGCGGGGCAAGAGGCTCAAAGGTAACGGTAACGATAATGAGGGCAGATTGGAAAGAACCGAAGGACTTCACCCTGGTACGCGACACGATAAAGGTGAAGAGCGTTAAGTATAAGGTACTCAATGAAGATGTAGGCTATGTCAAGGTAAACCAGTTTCAGGAAAAGACCGTGGCAGATTTAGAGAAGGCGCTGGCAGCGCTAAGAGAAAAAAAGGTAACCTCGCTGCTGCTGGATTTAAGAAATGACCCAGGTGGTCTCCTCCAGGGGGCGGTAGGGGTAACGGAGCAGTTTTTGCCGCCGAACAAGCTGGTGGTATATATAAAGGACAGGGCGGGCGAGAAAAAGGAGTTTTTTACGGAAGGTGATGGCAAGTATGAGAAACTCCCTATGGTAGTGATGGTCAATGAAGGAAGCGCAAGTGCGTCGGAGATAGTAGCCGGTGCGCTGAAGGACTGGAACAGGGCAATTATATTAGGAACCACGACGTTTGGCAAAGGCTCTGTGCAGAGTGTACTTCCATTAAGTGATGGCTCTGGTCTACGCCTGACAACGGCACGCTATTACACCCCAAAGGGGACATCTATACAGAACACGGGCATTACACCAGACATAGTGGTAAAGCAGAAGTCTGATAAAACCAAAGAGCGCCCCGTGATGAGAGAAAAAGACCTGAAAGGCCACCTTGAAAATGAACAGACAGAGGGGCAGGAACCCGAAGAGGCAGAGGCAGCGCCTGTAGAGGTGGAAGAAAAGGATGACGTTCAGTTGCAGCGCGCCATAGATATACTAAAGACATGGGATGTGATGAAGAAATTTAACAAGGCCGCATAATAATGGTGTGTCAAGGGTAATATTTGATATAGAGACTGCCGGGGCTGACCTTGAGTCTTTCGACCCCGAAGTACAGGACTATCTGTTAAGGCTGGCGAAGACAGAGGATGAGATTCAATTGGTAAAAGAGAGTCTCTCCTTCTACCCCAACACCGCTGAGATAGTTGCCATAGGCATGTTAAATCCAGACACTGGAAAGGGCGTGGTGTACTATCAAGCGCCTGAAGACAACAATGCACAGGCCGCTGAAGCCGTCCCCGAGCTTATCGAAGAAAACGGGATTACCTATCGCCCTGGCACAGAGAAGGAAATCATAGAGGGGTTTTGGGATGTAATAAGAAAATATGACAAGTTCGTAACATTTAACGGCAGGGGATTTGACTGTCCATTTATAATGATACGCTCTGCAGTACACAATGTTAAGCCTACGCGCGACCTGATGCCAAACCGTTATGGCAATGAACACATAGACCTGCTTGATAAGCTGACATTTTTCGGCGCCGCAAGGAGGCGCTTTAGTATGGACATGTGGTGCAGGACATTTGGCATAAAAAGCCCGAAGTCCGAGGGTGTGACCGGTTATGATGTAAAGGAGATGTTTAATTCTGGCAGACACAAGGAAATCGCAGTGTACTGTGCGGGTGATTTGTGGGCAACAAGGGAGCTGCTCTTTAAATGGGAGGGTTATATAAAGTACCCGCCTGAAGCCAAAGTTAATTAGACAAAACTAAACCACCTCAGCCGATAAGTTTAGCGGCATCTTTGGCAAAATACGTAAGAATCAAATCCGCCCCGGCGCGTTTAATTGAAATGAGGATTTCCATCATAACCTTTTCGTAGTCAATCCAGCCAAGCCTTGCCCCTGCGTGAACCATTGCGTATTCACCGGAGACATTATAGGCGGCGACAGGAATGTTAAATGCACGTTTTACGTCCGATATTATATCAAGATAAGAGAGGGCAGGCTTTACCATGAGAATGTCTGCACCTTCATCAAGATCGAAAGCGGCTTCTTTTAGGGCCTCACGGCGGTTGGCGGGGTCCATCTGATGGGATTTTCTGTCGCCGAAGGCGGGGGTTGACTCTGCGGCTTCTCTGAATGGCCCATAAAAGGCAGATGAGTACTTAACGGCATAGCTCATAATTGGTATAGAGGCAAATCCCTCTGAATCAAGGGCTGTTCTGATTGCCAGAACGCGCCCGTCCATCATATCTGAGGGTGCAGGCATATCTGCACCGGCCCGCACGTGAGAAACGGCGGTCTTTGCCAGAAGTTCAAGGGTTGGGTCGTTGAGGATTTGCCCATTTTCTAATATTCCACAGTGACCGTGACTTGTATACTCACACAGGCATACATCTGTAATAACAAACAATTCAGGCACGGCGTGTTTTATCTCTTTAACTGCCCGCGGAATGACACCGTCAGGGTCATATGCGCCTGCTCCTTTTTCATCCTTATGTTCTGGGATACCGAAGAGGATAACCGCTGGGATTCCTAATGAGTGTATCTCTTTTGCCGATTGTGCAATCACATCTACTGATTCGGCAAAACACCCCGGCATGGATTGAATCAGCCTTTTGATGTTATGCCCAAAAGTCACAAAAAGGGGGTAAATAAGATTAGTTACAGAAAGCGATGTCTCTCTGACCATATCCCTGAGAAAGGGATTATATCTAAGGCGTCTCGGCCTCACCGTTGGAAACATGATAGTTAATTTTAGACGAACCATGGCTGAAAAAACAAGTGTACACTGTGGGAGTTGTCCATGTATTATAATCAGTGACTCAGGAGGTGCGTGTGTGATATGAAGTGTCCAAAGTGTGGGTTTGAAAGCAGGGGAGTGCAGGATGAGTGCCGCAGGTGCGGACTTATATTTTCCAAATACAGGAGGCGTATACTGCCGCCAGATTCGGCGTCAGTGACCACCGGTTCAAGCGGCTGGTATAGTCTATTTCTTCATGTAGATACAAGCATTAATCCTTTATATTTCTACGGTCGTGTGTTGGTCTTTGCAGGGATTGTCGTCTGGGGGATTAGTATTATTGCAACGCCTATGGTGAGATTCTATGAGCGCGGCTGGTTTATTCACAACGTAAACCTTGCCTTTCACGAGGCTGGGCATACGATATTCAGGGTATTTGGGCAGTTTATTGGTGTACTTGGGGGGAGCCTTGGTCAGGTGTTGATTCCCCTTATCTGCCTTTTCGCGTTATTGATAAAGACAAGGGACCCCTTTGGCGCCTCGATATGTCTGTGTTGGGTGGGTGAAAACCTCATGGATGTGGCCGTCTATGTAAACGATGCAAGGGCGCTTGTCCTGCCTCTGATTGGTGGGATATTTGGCTATGAGGACCCGGATTTTCATGACTGGCATGTGATTTTAAAGGATATGCACATGCTGCACTATGACCATCGAATTGCAATGACGCTCTATGCTGGAGGTATAATGCTTATGCTCATATCCTTTGTCTGGGGTGGGCTAATGCTTTATCTGCAGTACAAGAGTGTGAAGCGGGGAGCAGATGATTTTTAATATACAACGGTGTGTATTAGACATTAATGCTTAGTATAATCAAGCGGTTGGATACCACTAATATCAGGCACTCACTGAAGACAGCCCTTGCTGCGGCAATGTCTATGTTATTTTGCGATTTGCTGGAGCTTAAACAAGGTTATTGGTCTGTGATCTCAGTTATTATAGTGATGCAGTCACATAGTGGCGGCTCGATTGGTGCAGCATGGTCGAGGGTCTTAGGTACACTCTTTGGTGCAGTAATGGGTGTGGTACTGTTGACGATTATGGGAAGTAACCTTCTGACAATGGGCATAAGTATATTCCTGTCTGTTTTCATATCATTTTATTTGTCAAAGTATCATGATAGTTTTCGTGTGACTGCAATTACTGCGTCAATTATAATTATGATTGGTGGTACGAACCCGTTGACCACAGGGATTTCAAGATTACTTGAGATAACGGTAGGGATATTGATTGCACTGTTTGTTTCCCTTTTTCTCTGGCCGTCAAAGGCAAGTGACGCGCTTGCCCGCGGGATTTCCAGCATGTTTGAAAAGAGTTCAGAATTATTTCAAACACTCGTACAATGCCTAATGACCGCAGAGTATGACGACACAAAAATATCTAATCTTCGCAGGGAGATAACTGCCACTATTCAAAACAACTCTACTTTATTTACACATTATTTAAGAGAACCCGGGAGATTTACAACTAACACTATGGACTATTCAACCATAATGGATGCACAACGCAGGATATTTGAAATCCTCACATCGATGAGCCACTCGGTAAAGGGGGCAGAGTGTAATGGATTTCAACAGGAGTTTGCCGTGGAAATCAATGCCCTCGAGAACGTGATTGTTGATGCACTCAACGCTAAGACATTTCCCAACTTAAGTGAAGCCGTAAATGCTATGGAGAGTCGCCGCTTAGAGTTGAGAAAAACTAACACTGCCCTTAACTATTCTGTAGACGATGTAGCTCACTTCATATCGTTTTCGTACAGCCTGAAGGAACTTGCGTTTGAGTTAGAAGGCATAAGGACAGCAGTCTTATCAACAGCCCTCTAACGTCATCATCTTACTTATTAAGAAATCTTCTCGGATTGTCTTGACACATTTTATCCCTGATAGAGCTTATTTGCTTTGCCTTTGAGAACTTACATAGATAGTCATTGTATGAATCGATGTCTCGCAGGTTTATCATAAAATCGGAGCCAAAAAGGATTCGGTCTTCCAATTTCTTAATGAGGGCATCGTCTTTGTAACTGTCGATAAAATTACGAAGCATTTGGTAATAGTCGTCATCAACTCCTCTGTAGGCAATGTCGGTGTAAACATTATTGAACCTGAGAATAAGATCGACTATCTTTTTGGCCCAGTCAGTGGCTACATAACCAGACGATTTCCACCCAAAATGTGCTAAATTCAATTTCAGGTTCTTATACCTTCCTCCATCATAAGTCAGCACCCTCTCCCACCTTTCTGGAGAACCAATCAACTCATGCCGTTCTTTATCTATTACGAGAAAACCACCATCGCTGCAGTGGCTTGTGATTGGGATTTGCTTTTCAACACAGCATGAATAGAGGAGTTTTACTTTGAAACGCTCTTCCTCATTATCCTCAGGCCATGGATCAAACCCAAGTGGAGGGTAAACCTTTATGCCTGCAAAGAAGTTACTTTTTATGTTGTCGATGTTTCCATCGAATTTGCCCATATTTTCCAGCAAGTCATTCTCTTTGCCGGTGTAGTCTTTGAAATATTTTTCGAGAAGCTCCAACAGTTCATCTATTGTGTAATTAGCTGTGTTTATACCCATAAACGGGAATATTTCAAAAATATTAGTTTTGCTGTTATTTTTGTAGTCACGTATCCCGTTAAATAAATCTATCACCTGTTCAGCGATCGGCTTTTTCTTTAATTCGTATAGTATCCCTTTGTCTTTCAGTCCCTTGTATCCGAAATCCATCATAAGTGGTGTAAGGACTATTTTGTCGTAGTCGTGTCCTCCTATAATGGCCTTCTCGTTTTTAATTATCTGACAATTTTTATTTTGTGCTAAAATCTCTTCAACAATAAGAAAATAAGAACCAAGATCATGCTCCATCAAAGATATCAGGTTTTTGTAATCATCAATCTTATGTTTTAACAATATTGCTGCCAATGGAGCCATTGAGCCAAGAAATAGCGCTTTTTCTATCCCAAATCTTTTAATAAATGCTAATATATCAGGATGACTTAAGTTAAATGCATGGAAATGTATATCATAAAACTTCTTACTCATGGCAACCTCCTGTGTTCTATTTTTTTCTTTATACAGATAATATTAAATATATTTATATTATGTCAAGAGATATTGTTCTTAATAAGAAGTACAATCATGATTATAGTGTTTTAAGATATTCAGTAGTTTTAGTAATAAGTAAGTTAAATTGAAAAGTGATGATTAGTAAAATAGTTACGCAATGGTGTGTCTCAGGTCTCAGTAACAGGTAGTCATGCCCTGTCTGCTTGATTTTTTACTTGTGATAACCCCCTGCTATTCATTATAATTTAACCGCTTATGCTGACCAATACGATTATCTTTATAGCAGGTATTTCTATTGGCGCCATTGTCTCATGGCTCATGGTGAGCCGCCGTTTGCTTGGTGAGCATTATATGAAATGCTCCGCGCTCGAAGGGGACGTAAAGGCCGCAGCTGCTGAACTCAGCTCACTCAGAGGGCAGCTCTCAGACAAAAACAATGAGATTATAGCACTAAGAGAAGATTTGTCAGCTTCGCAGCAATCCCACGCAGTCCTCCAGACTAAACTCATTGCCTCAGACGAAAACCTGAAGGCTCAACAGGCTATCATCGAAACAGCAAAAAAAGACCTCACCGACACCTTTACCGCCCTCTCTGCCGTTGCCCTTAAAAGTACATCAGAGGATTTTATTAGGCTCGCCTCAGAATCCCTCGAGAAAATCCTCTCAGAGACAAAAGGCAGCCTCGGTCTCCATCAGGAAAAAATTCACGGCCTCGTCTCCCCGCTCACAGAGACCCTGAAAAAATACGAAGAACAAATCCAAAAGCTTGAGTCCAAGTGGGACAGAGACCACGGCAGCCTTGCCACTCATATTCAGAACATCGTGCAGTCGAACCAGCAACTGCAAAAGGAGACATCCAATCTCTCTACCGCCCTCAAAAACCCCCAGATTCGGGGCAGATGGGGTGAAATCCAGCTCACCCGAACCGTAGAGCTTGCCGGTATGACTGAGTACTGTGACTTTAATCTGCAAAGCTCTGTTGACACAGATAAAGGCCGTCTAAGACCTGATATGATAGTACATCTGCCATCGAACAGGGACATCGTTGTGGACTCAAAGGTCTCCCTGATTGCCTATATTGAGGCCATTTCGTCAGATACACCGGATGAAAACAGGGCGGAGTTGTTTAAAAAACACGCACGGCATGTCAGAGACCATATGGAGAGGCTTGCGAATAAGGCATACTGGGAGCAGTTTAAAAAGTCGCCGGAGTTTGTTGTCCTGTTTCTGCCCGGGGAATCGTTCTTCAGCGCCGCGCTTGAGTATGATATAGCGCTGCTTGAGGACGCCGCCTCTAAGAGGATAATCATCTCCACCCCGTTTACGCTGATTGCCCTCTTGCGGGCAATAGCCTTTGGATGGCGCCAGGAGCAAATGGCCAAAAACGCCGAACTGATAGCTAAGGCCGCTAAAGAACTATATGAGCGGTCAAATACGTTCGTTAAGTACCTTGCCGAACTTGGCAAAGGCATTAAGAAGTCCGTCGATGGATACAACTCCGTCGTCTCTTCTGTTGATAAACGGTTGTTGCCCACGTTAAGGAAATTCAAAGAACTTGGCGTCGCTGTCTCCGATGAGACCGTTTCAATAGAGGAAATAACGCACGAACCCACCCGTCTGTACTCAGGTGATGAGGTATAATGTGATAATCAGACAGCAGACACAAGAGATAGAAAAAAACACACTCAATCCCCGAGCCTGTCTAAGCGCTAACACAAGGGGACGCCAGACCCCCGAGAAAGAGGGCGATATCCGAACCTGTTTTCAACGCGACAGAGATAGGATTATTCACTGTAAATCCTTCAGGCGCCTTAAACACAAGACTCAGGTATTTCTTGCCCCAAAGGGCGACCACTACAGAACCCGCCTCACTCACGTCCTTGAGGTAGCACAAATTTCGCGCACTATTGCCCGTGCACTCAGGCTCAACGAAGACCTCACAGAGGCAATTGCCCTCGGGCACGACCTCGGACACACACCGTTTGGCCACGCAGGTGAGGCCGTCCTAAGAAAGATTCACCCCGGTGGCTTTGACCACTATGTCCAGAGTCTCAGGGTTGTCGATGTCCTTGAGAAAAACGGCTCCGGCCTTAATCTTACATATGAAGTTAGAAATGGTATCATCAAGCACTCAAAGGGTATGGGCAAGATTCTCTCCGACTCCCCCAAAGATATGGCCGACACACTCGAAGGACAAGTCGTTCGTATTTCCGATGTTATTGCCTATGTCAATCACGACCTTGACGACGCGCTCAGGGCTGAAGTCATTCACAAAAAAGACATCCCCGATGACATATCCTCTGTCCTCGGTAAATCTCACTCCAGGCGTATTGACACCATGGTCAGGGACCTGATTTATAACACATTAGAAACAGGGTTAGACAAAATAACCATGTCCGACGGCATCATGGCAGCAGTGAATCAACTGCGCTCCTTTCTCTATACCAAAGTTTATGAAAGCGCTAAACTAAAAGAGGAATTTCATAAGGCAGAGAATATCGTTCAGAGCCTTTATAAATATTACGCTGAACACGCGGAGCTTATACCAAATGTTATTGACAAAGACAAGGCGTCTGCTGCCGGTGATGATGGCCTGCTTACGCATGTCTGTGACTTCATTGCGGGGATGACAGACCGCTTTGCGCTTATGAATTTTGAGAAGATTTTTATACCGCAGCGGTGGACTGTTTTTTAGCCCAAATCTTTTCTTGCAAAAATCATAGGTTAAACCATTATAATAGTCTAATGCTTTTGGGAGGTTAAATAGTACTATGATTGACCTACATACGCACACGTTTTTCAGTGACGGGCAGCTTGTCCCTTCAGAGCTTGTCCAAAGGGCGCACGCCGCCGGATATACGGCCATCGCGCTGACTGATCACACTGACAGCTCGAACGTTGAGTTTTTAGTTCCCAAAATCGTCAAGGTTGCCGATGACCTCAATCACCATAGCAATATTAAGGTCATTCCCGGAGTTGAGCTGACACATGTACCGCCGGATATGATTGCCGCTCTTACAGACCTTGCCCGTTCGCTTGGGGCTAAACTGATTGTTGTACACGGCGAGACTATCGTTGAGCCTGTCATAGAGGGCACTAACAGGGCTGCTATAATGGCAGGAGTTGATATACTTGCCCATCCCGGCCTCATCTCAGGCGAGGATTGTCGCCTCGCAAAAGACTCAGGCGTTACGCTTGAGATAACCGCCCGCAAGGGCCACAGCCTGACAAACGGGCATGTTGCCATAAAAGCCATGGAGTTTGGGCTGCCGCTTGTTATTAACACAGACACCCATTCGCCCGATGACCTGATAACTAAGGACACAGCCGTTAAAGTCCTCCTTGGCGCCGGTATTCCACACGGCAAACTATCAGATATTTTTAAACAATCGCAGTATATCGTTGATAAACTCTTTAAAAATTTATAATTTAACTGGAGAATACAAACTATGCCTAAGGCAATTAAGAAAAGACCTGTAAAACATGACATTTCCACAGGCGATCTGCCGTCCTCATACGAACACCTTAAACACTATCTCGATAAAAATAAACAGCGTTCGCAGTTCATCATTGGCGCTGTCGTTGCTCTCATAGTAATTGTGTCATTAATCGTAATCTATCGATATTATTCGCAAGGTCAGGTCTCGACATTGAACTATCGTGCGTATAATGCCTTTTATGGTCAAACATCTGCGGCAGACACAGAAAAAAGATTAAAGGCGTCTCTCGCTGACTTTCAACGCTCATATAACGAGGAAAAATCCCCTGTTTCTCTGCTTTACACTGCGGCGGCATTCATAGAACTTGGCAACATCGACGAAGCAGAGAAGACCCTGATTAAGTTTAATGATACTTTCCAGACATATGACAAGCTGCTACCCATATCATACTACAGGCTCTTCGAGCTGTACAAGGCTAAAGGCGCTGCTGACAAGGCGCTTCAGACAATTCAAAAACTCTACATGCTGAAAACCCCAATATTCAAAGACCTGGCCCTGTTTGAGTGGGCATCGCTGCTTACCGCTTCAGGCAAGACCGATGAGGCAAAGGCAAAAATTGCGGAACTGGAAAAAGACTTCCCAATGTCTCCATATATTATGAAAAGCCCTGGCGGCATAGACAATGCTACTAAGGGCTGAGAGGCAGGTTTTAGCCGCAGCCTTGATTTTTCTGCCCATATTGACATCGGCTTATGCACTTGACGTACCGTTGAACACCACGGCCCATGTGTATTTTTCACCGTATGGAGGGGCAACCGCTGCCATCGTTACAGAGATCGCCAAAGCACGGTCAGAAATTCTCATTCAGGCATATTCCTTTACTTCAAAGCCAATTGCCAAGGCGCTTATTAATGCCAGCAAGTCCGGCGTGAACATAGCAATCATTATGGACAAGAGCATTATTTCAGAACACTACAGCGCCGGAGTTTTCACATATAATGCCGGGATACCGACATATATAGACTCTATCCATAACATAGCCCATAATAAGGTTATGATTATTGACAGAGAAACCGTAATTACAGGGAGTTTCAATTTCACTAAATCGGCAGAATACGAAAACGCAGAGAATCTGCTAGTCCTGAAATCACGAGAGCTTGCCAGTGCCTATATCTCTAATTGGAACTTGCACAGACAACACTCAGATGACTACAAAGGGCAACAAGGACACAATGGCAGGAGAGAACCCTCAAAGCGTGAAAGAAATAGATATTAAACAGCGGAGGACAACAATACCATGCCCGTGATAGATGAAAAAGACGTAGATTTGTTACGCCGTGCAGGGGTGAGTGCTGATGATATTGACCACTGTGTAAAGGTGGCCAGGAAGGCCCTTGAGATTGCTGAACGATGCGGAGGCAATATGGACATGAAACTTGTGGCACGCGGCGCCTTGTTTCATGACCTGGGTAAGGCGATAACTCACGGCATCACACATGGAAAGATAGGGGCAGAGTTAGGCAGAAAACTTGGGCTGCCCGCTGCGGTTACAGACATAATGGAAAAGCACATTCGCGGCGGACTGACACCAGCAGAGGCACAGGCGCTTGGCCTGCCTGTTAAGGACTATGCACTGTCAAATATTGTTGAAAAGGTCGTAATATACGCAGACAGGCTGGTGGATATAATATATGACGGCGTTGTCCCGCTTAAGAATGAACGCGATGCAGAAGACAGGTTCATAGAAATCCTGAGGACATACCCACAGTACGGTAAAAATGAAATAACCCTCAACAGATATATCGGTTATCACGAGGAGATTCAGGCTCTGATGAAGGGCATCCTGTGTCAGCGTATGTAATCCTCTGTGTTTCGGGGCTTTTTGCGATATTCAGCACTACAATGGCGAAAAGCCCGGTCTTGCCGCTCTATGCGTCATACCTGGGAGTGGGGCCATCGGGCATAGGGGTTATTGCCTCAATATCTCCGCTTTCCGGTATATTGTTCAGCATCCCTGCTGGCATACTTGCTGAGAGGTACGGCAGCAGGAGGATGCTTCTTGTGTCTGCTGGCATATTTGTTACTGCCCCGCTGTGTTACCTACTTGCTTCAAATGTCTTTTACCTGTCGGTTGTCAGATTCTACCACGGGCTTGCCACAACGATATTCATTCCGGTGTCGATGTCTGTAATATCAAGGCATTATGCAGACAGAAAGGGAGAGATGTTAGGGATGTTATCAAGCTCGACACTATTTGGGAGGTTTATTGCCCCGATAGTTGGCGGTGTGGTAATCGGCCTTTTAGCGTCAGACCCGCGCAGTGGTTTTAATGCCGTATATGTCATATGTGCCGCTGCCGGGGGGGCAGCAGCAATATTTTTCATAAGGCTGCCTGAGGACAGAGATGCGCACAGCAAATCACAGATCAATTCACAGCGCGGAGATATGGCAAAGGCGCTCAGGGAATTATTTACGCGCAGGGCAATACTAATAACAGCATGCGTTGAGGCTGCGGTGTCGTTTTCGTATGGGACGTTTGAGACGTTTTTACCGTTACATTTTATAAGCAAGGGTTTAGGCCCGTATGAAATTGGTGCAGTACTATCGGCTCAGATAATATCAATAGCACTGACTAAGCCGGTGATGGGCAGGTTTTCAGACAAGTATGGTCGTGTGAACCAGATAATTGTTGGTCTGATGTTATGCGCCATATTTGCGGGACTAATATATTACGCGTACAATCTGGTATCAGGCATAGTGATAAGCATACTATTTGGTCTTTGCATCGCTGTAGTAACGTCGGCTACATCGGCGCTAATAGCTGATCTCAGCCGCAAAGACCAATTAAGCTCGTCAATGGGGATATTTGCGTCGGTTATGGACATAGGGCATACGGCGGGGCCGCTCGTATCAGGGATAGTTGCCGTATACATAGGGTTAGGCAGGGTGTTTTTCGTGTCGTCGGTGGTGCTGGCTGCGGCACTGATACTGTTCACAGCGTATAGTAAGAAAATTAAGTGTGAACTGTAATAATCCGATGCCAAAGTAGTCAACTTGACTCAATATCATAAGGAGACGCCGATGTTCAGGGAGGGGTTAAACAGGACAAACCGCGAGACCGTTAGCCGTTTAAGTGCCGCCGTGCTGGTTACGCAGTTGTTTCTCAATTGCCTCAGCAATTGCAGTCAACGAACCTTTAACCGTTTTCCCCTGGGACACCACGCCAACCTCGCCGCATTCAACATTAAATCCAGCCGTTGACTCGTCAGCCCGAATCATCACAACGAAGGCCTTCCCGTTGACAGTAACCGTACTTGTTCCACTTAAAGCCATGACAATAGTATATCTGAAATACATATGATAAATCAATGTCTCTGACCAGAAAAAAATATTCCAGATATTTCAGCAGCCCCTTTATACCCCTGCTATTTTTTTACGGGGAAGAGAATTTCCCTTGCCTTAGTTCTTAAGTCCTTGGTACTGAATGGTTTTGTGATGAAATCATCACAGCCGCTTTTTATGCTATCTGCTTTGTCAATTGCCTGACCCTTGGCAGTAAGCATTGCTATATATACATCTTTCATGCCAAGTTTTTTCTTAACGGTTTCACACACAACAAACCCATTCATTTTTGGCATCATAATATCGAGGAGTACAAGTTCAGGCTTCTTTTCTTTTATGATAATAAGCGCCTCTTCACCATTTTGGGCAGTTATAATATCAACACCCTCATCCTCAAGTGCTTCGAGGGTTTGTTGTATAAGCCTTCTGATATGCGGTTCGTCATCTACTATAAGAATTGTTGGCATTGTAGTTTTCTCCTTTTATTTATATTTCTGACTCTAAAGTATTATTTTGTCATCATCCCAAGCTTCGAAAAACGCGTCTACGACCTTTTGGTCATACTGCTTGTTTACACCTTTTATCAATTCTTTAAAAGGATCAACTTTGCATTTTTTTCTGTATGACCTGTCTGAGGTCATTGCGTCAAAAGAGTCGGCAACCGCTATTATTTTGGCAAATAAATCAATAGCAGAGTCGTTGAGATTTTTGGGATAACCTTTTCCATCATGCCGTTCGTGGTGAGATTCAACACCTTCAAGAATATCTTGAAATTCCTTAACATGCGAAAGTATCTTTCGTCCGATAGTCGGGTGTTGATTGATATGCCTACGTTCCTCAGGTGTCAACTTGTCTGGTTTTAGCAGCACATTGTCTCTGACGCCTATCTTTCCGATGTCATGGAGGACAGCAGCATCTTTCAGCCGCTCTTTCTCAGCCGCAGTCATGTTTGGAAGTTTATTCGCGATGGCAATACTATATTTGCTCACCCGTATTGAGTGCTGTTTGGTGTAACGGTCTCTTTTTTCTAATGCCTCCACAAGTGCTCGAATCATTCCAACAACAGATTTTTTAGGAACACTCGTCTTTTTAAATTTGTGAAGTATTGAGTTGTCAATTACAAATGCAACGTCAGACGCAAGCTTAATAAGAATCATAAGGTCATTCGCTATGTACTTATATTGCTGGCCTATGTTTGCAATTACAATGCCAATAGTTTTTCCCTCTATTTTCATTGGTGCATAGATTAGGGGATTTCTATTTACTGTAACATTTGCGAATCTTGGTTCATCTCCGAACTTGTTCACTATCGCAGCCTTTATATCGGCATTGCTGGAGAAAAGGATATTTGCAATCTCTATTAATGACTCTGCCTCTCTACCGTGTTTGACCACTATCTTCAGTTTTCCTGTATTTTCGTTTTTAAGTATGACAGACACATTGTCAGCTTTAAGGTTTTTATCCATGTTTTCTTTAATGAAGTTTTCAATATCCTTAGCGTTGTAGTATTTGACTTTTTTCACAAAATCATAGAACATCGAGAGTTCATCGTATCGTTGAAGCGCTTCATCAGTTATCGCTCTTATCTGCATCTCAGCCCCTAAAAGTTGATTAAGTATGGATACAGTGATGGTAATCTTACTAACATTCTGACCATAAACCATCCCCAAAATTTCATCATTTACAGTTAAAGGCAGGCTCTCTATCATATCGTTGCAGTCGTGTCCATGTACTCTATTGCCTGCGTTATCCTTTACGCAGACTTTCTCGCCAATCGACCTGGTAAGTTCCTCTAACAGTTCTTTTACTTCTCTTTGCTGCATGAATTTCTTTAACTTGAAACTGCTCATCTTTATTTACACCTCCATTCGGATATTTGTAATCATAATAAGTTAATCATGGTCAGCACGTATTACAGGTAGTGTGAAAAAAAAAGTACTTCCCTTTCCTTCAATGCTCTCAACCCATATCCTGCCCCCGTGGTGTTTTACTATTTCTTTACATATCTGAAGCCCAAGCCCTGCGCCTGTTGGTCTGTCTGAATGGACATCGCCTATCTGTTCAAACTTTTCAAAAACTATGTTCAGTTTACTTTTGGGTATGCCTATCCCATGGTCTGACACAGATATTGTGAGCTGTTTACCACTATGGCTGCAGGCAGCCTTTAATGTGATATCTCCATCTGTGCTAAATTTCAAGGCATTTGAAATCAAGTTTAGCACTACCTGAAGAAGTCTATAAAAATCTCCGATCGTGTCGGGTATATTGTTTTCATTTTCGATCACTATGTTCAGGTCATTTTTTCTCTGTTCCGGCAGGGCAGTTACTTCGGCGGCACGCTCTAGTAAAGATTTCACGTTGATATTTTCTTTTTTCCAATCTATTTTTCCGGCCTCCATTTTTGCCATGTCTAATACATCTACTATCAGAGAAGTGAGCCGTTCACCTTCTGATATTATGGTGTCAATGTTTTCTTTTATATGATCTACTGCGCGTTCCACCTTTTCGTCTTTTATTTTAACGTGAGGTAACACAGTCTCTTCAAAATACTCCTTTATCCTCTCAGCAAAACCAAGCACCGACGTCAGAGGCGTTCTTATTTCATGTGATACGTTAGATAAGAAAACTGTTTTCCTCTCATCAAGTGCTTTAAGTTTATCGTATGCAGCCTGAAGCTCAGCTGCATGTTTCTTTTCAGCAGCGTCTTTTATCTTTAACTCAGCATCTAAGGTATGATTCTTAGTCTGAAGCACTGAGATATGTTCCTTTACCTTTGAAATAACTATTAAAAAAGGCTTGTAGAGACGATAAGCGATCACTATCAGAGCTACTAAAGCAAAAGAGATAATTCTCAGCATGTTGTAGATAAGGTTATGTGAGCTGCTCCGTAGTTCATCAACATAGATAGAGGCACCAATATACCAGCCGAGTGGTTTATAATATGTCACCCAAGCAATCTTACTATAAACATAGTTCTTGAGGTCTTCGGGTTTGTCCCATTTATACCTTAGGTTATCCTGCTTATCCGCAATAGCTGTAAGTTCTTCGTAGAGTGATTTTTTTGTTACCGGCTCAATGTACCGCTCCATCTTTGTATTCTCCATGCCCTTATCGGGATGGACTAACAGAATTGAGGGGGTGTTATCAGTTTTTGCACTAAAGATAAATACATAACCTGTTTTTGCAATTTTTACACCTCTTAGTATTTGCCGCAAGTTTTCTATGGCAACATTCTTCATCGCAGATTCAGCTTTTTCCATGTCATCCATATAAACACCGGTGGCTATAATCCAGTTCTGTTTGGGAAGGTACTTAAAATAAGTTAGCTTGTCCAATGGGTTACTATTATCCATGGATTCGTTGTCTGATCTAAATCTCTTCCACTTATAGGTATGGTACCCTTCACCATCCCTTGAGACAGCTTCTACAACTGCAGGAGGCACTAAAGGGTTACCGGTCACATCAGTTTTGTTCAAAAAGTTAGTTCCCACAAGCTGCTTGTCTGGATGGGAAAGCATTACTGAATTATTATCGAGAATAAAGATGTAGTCGCTATTTCCAAACCTGAAGCTGCTCATTGTCTCCAATATTTTCGTTTTATTCTTAGCATCAGAGGTGCTGCCAGAGTTTTCCTCCATGTTATTAATATAACTTTCTGCCATCATAACGACATTTTTAAGTTCCTTTTTTTTTGCCTGAAGTGATGACTCTTTATGTGCCACTAAAGCGCGATCAAACATTTGCACTATCTCGTACACATTGCTAAGCGTTGTCCTCGCCGCTTTTTTTTCAAATTTAAAGAATTCTTCTTCTATCAAAGCTTTTGGATAAAGATAAAGCAACGCTATAACTATGACAAAAATCATAATAATTACATTGATATGTCGTTTTAAAAAGAGCCTTATTTTAATTATCTCTCCAGGCTCTTCTAACCCACTTTGCCTCCGGTGTGGGTTTTGAAGCACAATCTTTTTCTTCATAATCTTCCCATTAGCAGTAGACACCTACCCTTAATTGCCATATATCATCATAAGCAGCCCTACATGTCTGCGCGCATATATAATCGCAATATTTGTGCCAGACCTGTTGTCATTGTAAGTTCTTGTTATTACGCTATATTTATCCTAAGTGTCATCCTGAATATCTCATAATACAGGAATCCGCACCCACTTATATGGAATTGGATACCATTAAATGCTAAGCTCTGTCATATTGCATAAAGTGCCCGCATTTCGGTGACTGTACAGATAGTAAAAAGGGGCAGGAAACGGCAGTGATTAAATTAACGCTTTACTTTAGGTTATGTTTTTTTGGATAATATACTATGTCTGAAAGAAAATTCAGAGAGCTGTTTGAGGATATGACATCAAGCAAGCTGAAGCTGCCGCCGATGTTTAAGGTGTATCTGCTCAATGACGACTATACAACGATGGATTTTGTTGTTACCGTGCTGGAGACGATATTTCACAAGACCGCAGCCGAGGCGACACAGATAATGTTGCACGTGCATAAGCAAGGCTCCGGGCTTTGCGGTGTTTATACGAAAGATATTGCCGAGACAAAGGTGGTCCGCGTACGCGAGCTGGCCGAAAAAAACGATTTTCCCCTAATGTGTATGATGGAAGAGGAATAGCCATGTTATCGAAACGGGGCAACTGTGGGACAAAATATGATAAATAAAGAACTTGAAATCAGCCTCGAGGCAACAATCAGAGAGGCCAAAGGCAGACACCACGAGTATCTGTCAATAGAGCATATACTGTTTGCAGTACTGCACGACGAAAAAGGTATAGAAATCATCACAAGCTGCGGCGGCAGTGTCGATAAGTTAAAACTCATGCTGAGGGATTTTTTCGGAGAGAAGATACCGAAAATCTCAGAAGACAAGGATGAGTTCCCGCAGCCTACAGTGGGTTTTCACAGGGTATTACAACGTGCGCTCATGCACATACAGTCCTCCGGCAAGGTGGAGGTTGACGCAGGGGACCTGCTGGCATCGATTTTTATAGAGACCGACTCCTATGCGGTCTTTTTCCTGAAAAAAGAAAATATTACCAAACTGGATGTCCTCAACTACATATCACACGGGATATCGAAAGTAAGCCCATCGTCAGAGGAGCAGCAACAGGAAAATGGTGACCATGACGATACCGGCCCTGCTGTAAAGCCCCAGCACCAGCCGATAAAACAATTTACGGTAAACCTGATAGACAAGGCATCAAAAGGAGACATAGACCCTATAGTGGGCAGAGAGCCTGAACTGCAGCGCATGATACAAATCCTGAGCCGCCGCAAGAAAAACAACCCCGTATTTGTAGGTGAACCCGGTGTGGGTAAAACTGCTATTGTCGAAGGTCTTGCCCTTAAGATATACAAGCAGGAGGTGCCAGTGTCGCTGAGTACCACTAAACTGTATCTGCTGGATATGGGCGGACTTATTGCAGGGACTAAGTTTCGCGGTGAGTTTGAGGCACGCCTGAAGGCAACGATTGAATCGCTGAAAAAGATGAAAAATGCTATCCTGTTCATAGATGAAATCCACACGGTTATCGGGGCGGGCGCCACAAGCGGCGGTTCGCTGGATGCATCAAACATCCTGAAGCCAGCCCTTAACTCAGGCAAACTCCGCTGCATCGGGGCAACCACTTACGAAGAGTACAAGAATTATTTCGACAAAGACAGGGCGCTCTCCCGCCGGTTCCAGAAAATTGAACTGGCCGAACCCTCCATCGACGAGACTTACAAGATATTAAGCGGGCTGAAATCCAGTTATGAGAAATTCCATAACGTGAAATATACGTCAAAGGCGCTTAGAGCTGCCTCTGAGCTGTCAGCGAAATATATTAATGACAAATATCTGCCAGATAAGGCAATAGACGTAATCGATGAGGCAGGGGCATATATGAAGCTCAACTCCCCGGACCATCACACGGTTGGGCCGCTTGAGATAGAACGGGTAGTCTCGAAAATTGCAAAAATTCCTGTCAGGAGCGTTACCACCTCCGAGGCAGATAAGTTAAAAACACTTGAGGCACGCCTCAAAAGCAAGGTCTTCGGGCAGGACGGCGCTATCAACTCTCTCGTAACTGCGATAAAACGCTCGCGCGCCGGTCTTGGCGCTATTGACAAACCCACCGGTTCATTTCTCTTTACCGGCCCTACGGGTGTGGGGAAAACTGAGATAGCAAAGCAGTTAGCTAATGCCCTGGGGATAAGTTTCCTGCGCTTTGATATGAGCGAGTACATGGAAAAGCACACGGTTGCAAGGCTCATCGGCGCCCCTCCGGGCTATGTGGGATTTGACCAGGGCGGGCTTCTCACTGACACCGTCAGAAAGACCCCGTACTGTGTTGTCCTGTTTGACGAAATAGAAAAGGCACACCCCGATGTGTTTAACATCCTGCTTCAAATAATGGACTATGCAACCCTGACAGACAACAACGGGAAAAAGGCTGATTTTCGCAATGTCATAGTGATTATGACCTCAAACGCGGGTTCTCAGGAAATGGACAAAAACGCAATCGGCTTTGGTGACAGAACCAAAGATACTGCGTCCAAAGGAAAAGACGCGTTAAGTAAGATATTCAGCCCCGAGTTTAGAAACCGCCTCGACGACACACTACATTTTAACCCATTAAACCACGAAATCATGCTCCTTGTGGTGGATAAGTTCATAGGGGAACTCGTTGGTCAGCTCCACAAGAAAAAAGTATCAATAGATGTTTCTGACGAACTCAGGCAGCGGCTTGCTGAAAAAGGCTATGACAGGCGCTACGGAGCACGTCCTCTGGGCAGGGTAATCCAGACTGAGATAAAAACCCCCCTCTCTGAGGAGATTCTCTTTGGCAGGCTTCAAAAGGGCGGCAAGGTTTCAATTGATATAAATGCCGGTAAGATTGACTTCACATACGAGATACAATCGGAAAACAGGTAAGTGCCAGTCTTTGAGCTTTCAGAAGAGCTGCTCTTCCCCCCTCCTGAACTGGCCGAAGACGACGGACTGCTGGCAATAGGCGGCGACCTCAGCCTTGAGCGGCTGATAGTGGCGTATCAGATGGGGATATTCCCGTGGTACATGGACTACCACCCAATCCTGTGGTGGTCACCAGACCCAAGACTAGTGTTGTTCCCCGGTGAGTTCGTGCTGTCGCGGAGTATGCGTCAGACGATAAACAAAAAACTATTCGAGATAACCTTTGACCGGGCATTTGCCGATGTAATGCTAAACTGTGCAGAGGTAAAAAGAAGAGACTGCGATGGCACATGGATAAATGAAGACATGCTTGCGGCCTATACTGCTCTGCACGAGCAGGGCTTTGCACATTCGGTTGAGAGCTGGTCAGAGGGAAGGCTTGTAGGGGGGTTATATGGTGTGGCGCTTGGAGGGGCTTTTTTTGGAGAGTCTATGTTCGCGCTGAAGTCCAATGCCTCTAAGGCGGCGGTTGCCGCATTGGTAAATAAGCTTGACGACTGGGGTTTTATGTTTATCGATTGTCAGGTTGTAACGCAGCACTTGCTATCACTTGGGGCAAGGGAAATCCCCCGGAGAGACTTTATGGCCCTTTTACGGGCAGCGCTAAAACTACCCACCCGTGCTGTCAAATGGTCATACTGAAGCTATACGGGCGGTGTTAAATTTATACTTTTAATACTAGCTTAAAATGCCTTAATATTAGTTGTATAATGCGGTCAATTCTGATATAATGTGTGTGGATTTGTGATATGTGGCGTGGTACGATAAAGCTATGAAAAGTAAAATGAGAATAATAGCTGATGGGCAGACGGACAAGGGCATGAAAAGGCCAAAGAACGAGGACAACTTTGTCGTTCGGCAGGAAGCCGGGGTATTTGTTGTAGCGGACGGCGTAGGAGGTTCGGCGTGCGGGGAGGTAGCAAGTAAGATGGCTGTCGATATAATCGGCGGTTATTTCAAAAATGCTGACAGCGCAAATGCAGCTCCTCATGATGGACCAGCCACATCCGCAAGCAGCGCGATAACTATGGCTATCAAGCAGGCTAACGAGCATATATATAACACGGCAAAGGATGACCCAAAACTAAGCGGCATGGCAACTACAGTAGTGGCAGCCGCCTTAAGTGGTGACAGATTAAGCATCGCACACGCAGGAGACAGCAGGCTGTACCTCATAAGGGGCAACACCATAGAGCAGCTCACCGATGACCACTCCCTTGTTGCCGAGCAAATCCGCAAGGGCATGATGACAAAGGAGGAGGCTCACGAAGTTGGCATGAGAAACGTTATCACGCAGTCGCTGGGCTTTACGCCTGATATAGATGTTGATGTTGAGGAGATGACCGTATATGATGGAGATGCGTTACTGTTGTGTTCAGACGGGCTTTATACAATGGTGCCAGATACGGCAATCCTGCACACCGTAAGGTCATCAGTTGACCCCAAACGCGTATGCGAGAGACTTGTTTATCTGGCAAACAAAAAGGGCGGACGAGACAATATAACGGTGATTGTCGCATATATTTATAAGAAAAAGATATTTTCATTTATATATGATTTCATAAAATGGATAAGGAGGTAATCAATGGCTAAGATATTGCTAAAATTCAAAGAAGCTGCCCTGAAAGAAATACCGCTTGACAAAGAGGTCATAACCATTGGAAGAAAGGCAACAAACGACATACATGTGGACAATCTTGCGGTATCCGGGGCGCACGCAAGGATATTTAAAAAAGGTGACCAATTTTATATAGAAGACCTAAGCAGCCTCAACGGGACTTTTGTAAACGGCAAAAAGATTTCTGTATGCACTCTCACAGACGCTGACGTAATCATAATAGGTAAACATACGCTGAATTTTATCTCTGAGGCACAGCCTAAAAAACAAGCCGAACAAACGAAGGACAAGGATTTAATGGATGAAACTATTATGATTGACGCAAAGCTAAAAGATGAGATACTCGCCAAAGCGCCAAAATCCGAGGCCGGCAAGATAGAGCAAAAAGATATACTTGGAGGGTTTGTCGTTATTGAAGGCTCAACAGAGAAAAAGGAATACGAAGTAACTGACAGAATCAGCACAATAGGCAAAGACCAGAACTCACTGATAAAGCTTAAGGGTTTCTTTGCGCCCAAGGTGGCAGCCCTGATAAACAGAAAAAAAGACGGCTACACAATCAGCTCTTCAACCGGTGGCAAAGGGATAAGGGTAAATGGCAGGGATATCGAAGGCCAGCATAAACTCCATGAAGGAGATGTGGTTGAAGTGTCCGGCCTCAAGCTGCAATTTTACATAAAAGAAAACTAAAAGGCAGCCTATTGTTAAGTAACCTTTGCCAGAGAAGGAACTTCTTTAGGACTGCCTGATTAGTCAAGTCCCCATGAATTCAATCAATGGTTACTGCATTTGACAAAATCTATTAGAGTTTGCTAAACTTCTTTCTGAATGGTTCGTTCCGTAATAATTTACAAATTAACTTATTAACTAGGGGGAGGGTTAATGTGGCGAAGATAGATGCGTTTTTTAAATTAATGAACGAACAAGGCGCTTCAGACTTGCACATGGTTGCCGGGTCACAGCCAATTTTACGTATTCGCGGTGAGATGGAGCGCGTAAAGTATAAAGAACTGGACAACGACGAGCTGAAGTCCATGCTCTATGAGATAGCGCCCGAGGAAAAAATAAAGGTTTATGAGGAATCGGGAGATATTGACTTTGCCTATGAGGTGCCTGGGCTTGGCAGATACAGGGCTAACTTTTTTCAGCAGAAATGGGGTGTAGGTTCGGTTTTCAGGTTAATCCCCAGCAAGATAGCAACTATTGAGGACCTTAATATTCCATCTGTGTGTAAGAAGTTTGCAACACTGCAAAAAGGCCTTGTCCTCGTTACCGGCCCAACCGGTAGCGGTAAATCGACAACCCTTGCAGCAATAATCGACTACGCAAATAAGATACGTAAAGACCACATTCTCACAATCGAAGACCCCATTGAATTTGTCCACAAAAGTCAGAGCTGCATAGTCAACCACCGTGAGGTTGGTCTTCACACAAAATCCTTTGCGGCTGCCCTCAGAGGGGCGCTTCGTGAAGACCCCGATATAATACTCGTTGGAGAAATGAGAGACCTTGAGACGATTCAGCTGGCCCTTGAGGCTGCCTCAACCGGACATCTTGTCTTTGGAACTCTTCATACACAAAGCGCTACAAAGACCGTAGACAGGGTGGTGGATGTGTTTCCAGCAAATCAGCAGGCACAAATACGCACCACACTATCAGAGGCACTAAAGGGGGTTGTCGCGCAGAATCTCTTTAGAAGAATAGATAAAAAGGGCAGAGTAGCGGTGCTTGAAATACTTATCATAACCTATGCCGCTGCCAACCTTATTAGAGAGGCCAAGACTCCGCAGCTTGCCTCGGTAATGCAGACAGGAAAAAAACTCGGTATGCAGACCCTTGATGACGCTATTTTGGACTTACTGCAAAAGGGCTGGGTATCACCAGAGGAATCATACGAAAAGGCCATTGATAAGAAGCGGTTTATCCCGTTTCTTAAGGAACCACCGCCTGATTTTTAGTCTGACTTATATGACCTGTTTAAAGAGATTTGAGGAGATATAACCGTGACAAAAAACGAGATTGATTCGATATTATCCACAATGCTTGAAAGTGCAGCCAATGTATCTGACCTGAACCTGACAGTCGGTAAACCACCGCAGGTAGAGGCAGCCGGGCAGCTCACACCTGTTGAGTTTGACGACCAGTCGTTGAAATCACTGACACCATTTCAGACCGAGGTCTTTGCCCTGCATCTTATCAACTCAGACAGGAGACTACTGGAAAATCTGACAAGGCAAGGCTCATGCGATCTATCATATGCCCTGCCGGGAAAGGCCAGATTCAGAGTAAATATTTTTTCTCAGCGCGGCACATATTCCATCGTCTTAAGAAAACTTGAGACCCGCATCCCTACCCTTGCCGACCTGAGAGTTCCAAAGGTTCTCGGCATGATTACCGAAGAGAAAAACGGTCTCGTCCTTGTCACCGGCGCAACCGGAAGCGGTAAGTCATCGACACTTGCAGCGGTACTAAACCTCATCAACGAGCAAAAGGCCGTTCACGTCTTAACGCTTGAGGACCCTGTTGAGTACATGCACCCGCACAAGAAGTCTACATTTAACCAGCGGGAAATGGGGGTGGATTTCGACACCTTTGCAAACGGGTTGAGGGCAGCCCTAAGGCAGGCGCCAAAGGTCATTCTTGTTGGTGAAATGAGAGACCGCGAGACTGTGGAAATTGGCCTATCGGCAGCCGAAACCGGTCATCTTGTCCTTGCCACCTTGCATACAATCGATGCCGGTCAGACGATTAACAGAATAATCGGTATGTTCGACAAGGACGAAGAGGTGCTGCTTCGTCATCGGCTTTCAGATACAGTCAGATGGATAGTGAGCCAGAGGCTTCTGCCTAAAGTCGGAGGCGGAAGGGTTGCCGCTATTGAGATATTAAAGACCAACCTGCGTGTGAAGGATACTGTAACAAACGGTGAGTCGGAGGGGAAGACTTATTATGAAATCATTGACTCCGGTGACAACTACGGGATGCAAACCTTTGACAAGTCCATAATAAACCTCTACAAGGCAGGGCTGATAAATGAGGAGACCGCGCTTGCCTATTCAACAAGGAAGGCCATAGTAGGCAGGGGGCTGGATATGGTAAAAAGCTCCAAGGGTGAAAAGACTACAGACATCGAGGGCCTAAGCATAGATAAAGACTATGCAAAAAAGGCTAAAAAATAGACAGGAGGCCGGGAAATGCCAGCCGATACACATGAAACCATAGATGATAAGACCGCATTGATTTGCGATGACAGCAAGGATAGGCAGGAAGAAGCCGCAGAGTCACTGGACGACCTTGGCTATAAAGTTCAGACAGCGGAATCTCCAGATGATGCATATGAAAGGGTGAAACACAACCAGTTTGATATAATATATCTCCACGCAAATTTCGGAGGCGGCAACCCGGAAAGCAACGAAGTCCTTGAGTTCATCCAGTCTATGCCCATGTCGGCAAGAAGAAAAATATTTGTTGTCCTTGCCGGGGCAAGTTACACCACCAATGACAATATGAAAGCCTACTCAGAGAGCGTCAATGTCGTGATAAACGAGGCTGACATGAGGGAATTCAAGCAGGTTCTAAAAAAATCAGTCACGACCAACAATATGTTTTATAAAGTATATAACGAAATGCTTCGTGCAGTCGGCAAGGCATAGCCTTTCTTCAGAAGTGTTAAAGGATGCGCACCATGCCGCCGGGCAGTTCGCTCCGGGTCACGGGGGGGATGTTTACAGCCTTGCCGCTGACCTTCGGACTCATGAAAGAAAGATACTGGATTTCAGCGCGTCGGTAAACCCGCTTGGCACATCTAAAAAGGTGAAGGCTGCTATCAGAAAAACCCTGAAATTGCTGCCCTGCTACCCTGACCCAAATTGCACACTACTGCGCCGCCACATATCAAAAAAATCAGGGGTACCGGACAAAAACATAATGTGCGGCAATGGAAGCACCGAACTGATATATCTTATCGCACGGGCTGTCAAACCAACAAACGCACTCATCGCTGTACCGGCATTCTCAGAGTACGAAAGGGCGTTGTCGGTAAATGGCGTAAAGAACATAACATTGTTTCCAATCGAAGAAAAAGACAATTTTCAATTAAATATCGAAACCTTCATTGGGCATATGACAGATGCTGACATTGCCTTTGTCAGCAATCCCAACACCCCAACCGGACATGTCCTAAGCACAGATGCTGTGTTGTCTATAGTAAGGCACGCTGAACAGTCAAACTGTTATATTGTCATAGACGAGGCATTCTTAGATTTTGTGCCGCAGGAGACCGTTGGGGCTGAAGTATGTAATAACCCACGCCTGCTGGTGCTGAGGTCTTTAACAAAGTTCTACGCAATCTCTGGCCTGAGACTTGGGGCATTGTTCTTTCACGATGAATTCTCATCTGCCCTTACCGCTAACAAAGAACCCTGGTCGGTAAACACGCTTGCGCAGAGGGCTGGAGTTGCAGCCCTGAATGACAAGGCATACGAGGCGGAGACATTTAAGTATCTGAAGAAGGAAAAGGTCTATATGGAAAAAATGCTGCGAAAACTTGAGATTAACTTCTTTCCCTCTAATATAAATTTTTATCTGGTAAAAGACGAAAGAGCGCCGCTTCTCTATGAAGAGCTGAGAAAGCGGGGGATTCTCCTCAGAGACTGCTCAAACTTCCACGGCTTAAGCGGCAAGTACCTGAGGATAGCCGTAAAGAGCCACAGAGAAAACGCCCTGCTTTTTAAAAATATCTCATCGATTCTGAGAAAAAATAACCGTTAATCAATTTTTGATTTACCATGCGCGGTTGTCAGGCGGTATATCCAGTATCCAGCCAGCACCACCAGCAAAATAACAACGATTCTCAGGGCAGTCTTCCCGATTTGCTGGTTATTTAACGACTGCACAAACGCAGGGTTAGGCGACAGAGTGCCTGCTTTAAGCGTTTCGTATTGAATCTTATACCAGCTTTCCTGGCTTATGAAAGAAGACAGGTCATACTCAGGTTTCACGGCTGACGGGTTTCCTATGTACATATTCACATGCACACCGTCATTCAGGGCCACGAAAAATAAGGATTTCCTTACCCATTGAAACGTAATATCCTTAATGTCAAGCGGCGGACTGTTACGGTTTTCTATCTCAATCCGGTAGTGTTGATGCTTTTCAGATTTGAACTCAATAAAGTTTTTGGTTTGATATGCAGGGTATGCATAGATGTTTAAATAGCCGATAAGCGGTATGAACTGGTTCTCAGCGCCACTTCCACTGACCATCACCCTGCGGTTATAGTATGGATTGGTCACATTGAAGTATATCCTGTTAAATGGCAGCGCGGCCTCAATGATTATGACCGTATTCTTAGTTGTCTGTGCCTTGAATCCAGTGAAGGTGATGTTATCATATACGGTTGAAATATCAGGCGTGGTTGTTGTCAGGGCGGTTACAGAGTTTATCTTAAGTTTTTTAACAGTATCTTCGTTGACAGTGAGATTAAGCCCCTCGTAGGTGAGGTTGATTTTTTTCTGCTGTTCGTTTGGTTCAGACAGCTTCAAGCGGTAGTAAGGAAAGTCAGCCCTCTTGATGTGAATGGAGGTCTTTCTAAGGTCAACCTGCGAGGAGAAATCATAAAGGCTGTCCTCGGTTAGTACCTGCCAGTGTTTTTGGTCTGTGCTGCCATAGAGGACGGCGTTTTTCTGAAAATCACGGGCCTCGGTGCTGACTTTGATAGCGGTTATGGGCTTTGCAGCATCCGGCATCTTCATAGTTATCTCTACAGAGGTACCCTTGACGGAGTAATCGGTTATTTTAAGCGTATAACTTTCTACGGGCTGCCCGGGTGAGATATCATTGAGGATTATATATGGGACTTCGCCATTGCCTACAGAGTCAAACAGGAGGAGGTCTTTGCAGTTTTGGGCGCATCTTTGCAAGATTTCAGTTGTCAGGTGTACCCTGTAGAGAGTTCCTTTTTTTAGTGTACCGGCAATGGGGGCAATGTACTGGAAATCCTTTTCAGAGACCGCGCTGACATCTTGCCCCATGTTTAAAAAGGCGGTTATAATGGCAGCGAAAATGATTAACAATTTTTTTATCTGGCTTTTTATCTGGCTTTTCATCGGGGAACACCGCCATCAGGTGTTTTTTCAGCATCTCCCTGTGTACCGGTGTCATCTTTTGTCACGATTGCGGCAAATATCCTGTCTTTATACTTATGGTAGGCAAATGATGTCCCCACAAGTATCAGGCCAAGCACAATGGATGAAAATATCCTGTACGGCGTGCTGACGTTAGACATATCAGACGCAAACACCTTTACGACCGTTATACCAAAAAGTACAAACGCAGTATTTCTTACCGGTCTGGAATTCTTTATAAACCCGACACACATGAGAGAAACAGAAAACACGGCATACAACACTGATATGGCTGCAAACTTTGCCGCCTTCAGATATGTATAGAAAAACGCCCCGGTCTCGACATTTAACACAATAAAAAGCAGACAGCCAAATATGACATACATGGCATTTCTCACAACCCCACGCAGCGCATTGACAGGTGGAGCGCTGGCGTTTTTCCTCAATATCGAGGCAAACACATACACTGCTGTCAGTAAAAACACTGATGTAATCCAGCGCTCTGTAAGCATCCACGTGAATCCATTTAATATGAAAAATGTATCAAGTTCGACCCTGAACACACGATGATAGTCGTAGAACAGGAACTTGAATATCGAAAGCCCCAGTACCGTAAACGCACCGTAAAGCAGAGACTTACGGGCGAGTTTTACGCTTATCCACAGGTAGGCAAGCCCCTGAGCCGCCCAAAATATCGTAATCCAGTGCCCTGAAAACAATATTGGCACTGTTATGGACAAAAATAACGCCGCCTCTGCTATGAGCAGCACAAAGGCGCTCTCACCTGCCTTGCCCTTCTTGTACAAGTATGACGCCATCCAGAGAAATACTACCGAGTACAGCAGCGTAACGACAGACGTCCATTCCGCCGCCCCGTATCTATATATCATATGGTAACTGTAAGCAAAGGTAATAAGGGCATTTGGTGCAGTCAGGGCAAACCCCTTCAGCTTGCCTGTCTCAGCATGGAATAGACCATAAACAAAAGGAATCAGGCTGTATATGAGAAAAAATATATTTATAAATATTAATCCCGGCCAAAATTTCTCCATATTGAATCCGAAAATAAACCAAATACTAAACGCCAGATAAGTAAATATAAACCCAAGTATATTTAAGAGGTGCCACCGCTTGTAGAAGGCCACACTAAGCAGACCAAGATTGAGGAGCGTTATATAAGAAAAGAGCGCTACATGGTCTCCACTTCCCTTGTGTAGTAAAAACGGCGTGAGAAATCCCCCAACCAGGGCAAGCACCGAAAGCCACTTCGTATCATACACGATGGACATCGACGAGGCAAGTATGGTTATCATCACCATAACTGCAAACGACACCGGCGCGCTGAACAGGTGATACAACTGAAACGCAGCAAATGCGGCAAAATACGATACAGCTATCCCGCCTCCAAATAAATACAGCCCGAATACCTTATATCCCTTTTTCCTGAATATATCCCCCAAGGCCATCATTGCAATACCTGCTGTATAGGAGACCGCTACGCGCCCCTCCGGTCCAATCCACCCACGCTCGAACGAGTATTTAAGGAAATACGCAACGCCAAACACAATGGCCATGATGCCGACAATCAGAAGCCATTTCTGACCGAGGCGAATCTCCATCTCCGGGCGCGATGACCGGCGTGGTGCAGATATTTGATCATGTTTTGGGTCATGTTTTTGAGGGTCATGTTTAGGGGGCTGCGCTGTGTGAGCATCAGGCGTAATAGCCGGTGTTTCTGGTGTAGGTTCAGGTTTTGGTGCCTGCGGCCTATAGTCATGCACAAGCTCATTGTCTATCACACCAGCGAACTTGTTTAGCTTCTTACCAAGGCGCTCTATGCTTTGGCCTATTTGGTTATTTGCGTCGATAATGTTTTGCAGATTGCCTTTGATATCGAAATAGAAATCGAGTTTAACGGCCTCATCCCCTGTATATATGTAACCACAGTATGAACAGGCCTTCGGCGAGACAACAGGCTTTGCACATGCCGGACATTTCATAGCCGATATCTCTCGCAACCGTCCAGATTAGTAAGCCATAAATTCACCAACGCCATGTACTATCATAGCATTTATCTTAAGTTAAATCCCATACATTAATTGTGAGGTAGACACCGAAGAGTGAGATTTTGTATAATTTATGTAAATGTATTCAGCTAAAAATCGTTATGAGGGCAAAGTGCAGGGGATGAAACTGTTATTGTATTTGGCATTATCTGTAATTATTTCCCTTAACACAGCATATGCCCAGGAAGACCTGCTTACGGCTGTCAAAAGGGTCAGAAACGACGTGAAAAATACCGCAACAAATGCCTCAAATCTTAACGAGCGGTTGGTCATTTTTTTTCAGTGGCAGAGGCTTCTCTTTGAAAAGGGTATTGACGTAAGCAAGGTCGTTGATAAGGAACGTGCCCTAAAAATAGAAGAGACTGCCAAGACCAATCCTGGGCAGGCATATAAGATAATAGACAAGGCATATGCCGACCTTGAGCAACACTTCGGCAAAGCAGAACTAACCGTAGCACCGCAGCCGCGCCCGGAAATTGGACCGGAAATGAAATCGGATATGCGCCCAGACCAGCCGCCAATAGCTCACAGCTCAGTCCCTGCTGCAGCGCCACACATTGATGCGCAGACCATTAAGGCCGTCCGTAGCGAGGTAAAGTCCACACCGACTAACGAACACAACGTGCAGTCCCGCGCCTCTGTTCTTAACGGCTGGGCTGCAGCGCTCAAGAAAACAAACCCTGACTCCCAAAAAATCTTCCCCGCCGAGACTGCCACTGTCATAAAGGCATATATCAACGAAAACCCTAAGAAGGCCGCTGCCATTGTTGACCGTGTCTTTGGCGACCTTGAAAAACTCGACAGTGGCACTAAACCCACTGCAGCAAAACAACCTCTGAATAAAAAGACCGTAGAATTCCCAATAGCACCAAACATAGAAAAAGTAAAAATAACAGAAGGCCTCCCCGCCTCACAAAGCGGACGCACTGTGGTAAGCTTTTCAACGGCGTTTAATGCCCGTACAGCCGATGTAAAAAACGGCGTAGTCGAACTTGAATTAACAGACACACCGCTCTACATCGAGCCGTTCTCAGAGGCGAGTTGCACGCCAAACGCTGCCAATTCCCCATTTGTCATTATCTCACCGGAAATAGAAGTCCTGCTTGATAGAAGCTCGCAAAAATACGCGGGCAGGTACTCACAGGAACTTGGCCTTAAGTGGATAAGATTTTTGGGCGCAACGGGGTTGAACTACATGGTCTATAAGTCCGGCGGCAAGGACTTTGCCTCTGGTGAAGCTTATCTTGACCAGTTGAAGTCGCTCTACGACGATGCCTCAGCAAAGGGGCTTACTGTCATCACTACAATTCACCCCGGTTCTTCTCAATCAGCCTCCAACCCACAGGCCGGTGGTCTCGGCAGGCTTACATTTACAGACAAAGACGTAAAAGACTACACAGAGTTCTTAAAGGCCGCGATTACCAGGCTTCAAAAGGTAAAATACTTCTTCGTCGAGACAGAGGCCGACTACAAGTTTGACCCCAGGGACTATGCCCTTGCCCTGTCTGCCACGTATAAAACCATTAAGACTGTCTGCCCTGATTGTAAGATAATAACCGCCGGGTACGTAAACCCTGAACGCTCATACTACAAAGAGGTACTGGACAACCTGGTCATAATGAAGACGGCAAAGGCGTTTGACATCTTTGACATGTGGCATCCCTTTGGTACATTAAATGTCTATAAAGGGCTAGAGACGGAATCTGAGAAGATAAAGGCAGAATTCGATAAATCAGCAAGGCTTCTAAAGAGCTACGGCTACGAAGACGTACCCATTTGGATAGGAGAGACAAGCTACCCAAGCGGCTCACACAATCCCTATGAAACCGGCTTTTCAGAGCGAAGACAGGCCGCTGACCTCATCACCAGATACCTTAGCGCCATGTCTGCGGGCGTGAAAAAGGTTCTCTGGACAAACATCTATGACCATAACAAGTTCGCCGGAAACTTCAGCTATTACGACTATACGGGATTTATCAATAATCCGAAAAACGGGGGGGCATTCGCTAAGAAGCTCTCATACTATGCATTTGCTATGATGATAGAAAAGTTTAAGTGTCTCGATGAGCCTGTGATTACCCGCATAGCACAGAAAAAAGGTATAGAAGGGTATAAACTTCATGGGAGAAACGGCCAAACCCTCTATGTCCTGTGGTCAGATTCCGAACAGGAGATTAAGTAACAGGTGGGGCAGGTTGTAACCGCACGATGAGCGCTCTGGCTTCAAAATTTTACATACGGCAGCCGTTTCGCCAGACACCGGCGCTTATTTTTTTGAGTATGTGCTGTGTGGCAGCCTCTGTGATATACATGATTAATCCAGTCTGGCTTGCCATACCTGCTGCGCTTGTCCTGCTTGCTGCGCTGTTCTTCGCCGGTTATGAGTTTGGTTTTTTGCTGACGATTTTCACGTTTTACATTGAGTTCACCTGTATCGAGTATTTCGTCTCTGAAACAGGGGACGCCGCCATATTTCCAATATGTATTTTGTTTATGACGATAGCATTTGGGGCATGGCTTTATAAAAAGGCCACTGATAGAACTCTAAAAAGAGAGACAACTTCGGTTGACATTGTTGTCGTGTTGATACTTGTGTATAATGGAATATCACTGCTGTGGAGTCCGTCTTTAGAGGAGGGTTCTTTGTTTTATCTTCAGATGCTTTTGGGGGCGCTGATATATTATCTCATAACGGCAGTTGTTACTACGAGGGAGAAGTTACAAAAGTTGATTGTAACGCTCATGGTATCGGGCGTCATATGCAGTGTTAGCGTGTTTGTCTCAAAGTGGTACACGTCATTTTATGATTTTTTAATCGCACCCAATACGATGCTCTCAGTGTATGGATTAAGACAGATAATGAACAGACCGACAGGACTAACTATCGGGGCGCCCTCCACTCCTTTGCAAATAGAGATGATAATGATTTCTATAACACTGTTTTTTCTTACCAAAGACCGGTTGTTAAAATCCCTGTACACAATCATTGCCGCCATTGGCTCACTTGCCATTGTTATGATGGCCGTAAGAGGGGCTTTTGTAGCGCTTGGGGCGGCCATTATTATGTTTTATAAGTTTCATCCAGTTCATAAAGAAAAATTCGTCAAATATACGGCCGTGACACTGTTTGTATATTTGATGATTATCATTACGGCCACACCCGGCTTCATCGATAGGCTGATAATTGGTTTTGGCTACAAGGGCAGCACAATGTTCACAACCAGCAAGACCCTGAAGTCAAACACAGAGGAGTTGTCATCAAAAAATGAAGGTGTCACAGGCATCGGCTCAAGAATGACTATGTGGAAGACAGGGCTGAGGTATATGATAAAGCATCCATATACGCTTATAACCGGCATTGGTGTTGGGGGATTCGTCTATGTTGTACCGGATACGATATCTGAGGTACACAGTCTGATCTTTTCGTTTTTTTACGAGATGGGTGTCTTTGGCCTTTTAGTGCTGGTCTTTTTTGTTAATTTTTTTGCCCGGACAATCTATCAGACATGGAAGGAATTCGACGGCAGCTACATGGCACACCTGATGTTTGCCCTGAATGTCGTAGCGATAGCCGTGTTTGCTGTAAACGGACTGATTCAGTTCGACCTGACTTCACATACGGCGCGCTTTGTGTGGTTGCTGCTTGGATTTTATCTGGTAGTTCTGAGGTTATATAAACAAGAGCGCAGTGCCGCAACAGCGGGGCACTGCTGATGGGACAGGCTGAACATCGACCACCACGTGCTGCAACTCAGGCAGCGGCATTTCTGAAATGGTTGTACTGGCGGTATGTACGCAGTTGGTTTTCCTTTTTGCCTCCTGTAGTGATAAATAAATTTACGGCTGTTGCGGCCCGCCTCCAGGCGGGTGTGGCAGGCAGGAGAAAGCAGATAATGTTAGAGGAGCTTGAGCTGTCGTCATTGGTTGAGGATAGGAGTGCCGGGAAACTCATCATAAAATCGTTTCAAAACCAGTTGAACTCGTGGATAAAACAGTGCTATCTCAGAAAGATGAACGATAAAACCATAGATGACTACATCCCTGCCGAGGGGCTTTCACATCTTGACCGTGCATTGAGCCTCGGCAAAGGCGCAATATTATTAAATCCCCACTTTGGCCCATATATGATGATAATGCCAGCCCTCGGGCACAGGGGCTATAAGGTGAGCCAACTTGCTATACAGGCGGAGTCCCCGCGCGTGGCGCGTGCAGGTTTTACGATGCTTGCCAATAAGGCCCGATACGAGGCAGTTGAAAAATCGATGCCCATACGATTCATCAACGCAGGAACTGAAACGTTCGACAACTTCGGTCTCAGAAATATGGCAATCAGAGACGTGCTAAACGCCCTGAGGCAAAATGAATTAGTCCTCTATCCACCAACGGGCAGAGGCGGGCGCAAGTGGCACACTGCGCCGTTTCTTGGCCGCACGGCCAACTTCAACCTTGTCCCATACAGGATTGCCCTTAAGGAAGGCGTTCCGCTTATCCCTGTGTTTTTAATTGATTTGACAGAAAATATCAATTCTCGTAACGCAGCCAGAGTTGTCATAGAACCTGCCATAGAGGTATCAGATGGAGATACACCTGAGGGATTGCTACTGAAATATCTTACAACTCTGACGGCTTATATAGAGAAATATCCTGAGCATTTTGCCTTCTTTCAGTTCGATATGAAATTAAAATCCGAATGGGATGACCATCCTTTTTTCACTCGTGTCTAAATAACGCATAATACACTGAGTTAAGCAGAAAAAAGTTGACACCAAAAATAGAATAAAATAAGTTGTGTCAAATGGAAATTGACCCTAACAGGTGCAATAGCTACAACTTAATCGGACAACGTGTTATAATAAGTCCGTTATAAATAACATGGTTATTCTGGCGACACAATGTTTCCATTTTCCTTTAAAACTCAAGCATTGACTAATCCTGAAAAAACATCATGGCAAAACCTGACATCAGATCATTGTGAATGCTATACTCCACCTTGCCATTTGCTCTGATACCTGCTCCAACACACTTGAAAACGCTTGCCTTAATGCACCAAAGGGCAGATGTCTTTTTATCTTCATAAATAAACATATCATTATGATATGCTAAAAATATAGTGTCATAGTTTTGACACTGCTGGGGGTTTTTGGTACATTTTAGAGCAATATCTTACTAATAGCGTCAATATTATGACACTACTTGCTGCGCTCTTTGCGAAATATATTTTCCCTTTCCTTTGGACACCCCTTATACGACGCCTTATTTCTTATTCATTGAGAATTGCTGGCGTACTATCTTCATAAACACGGCCTTGTTGTCATTTTCAGCATAATAGTGCGGCACGATGGCTGTGCAGAGAAACCCGTGTTTTATGTAAAATTCACGAGCGGGTTTGTATATATCTTTTGTTGAGGTTTCTATGTAAACAAATTTCCCACCCGCCTCAGTAATGCGCCTCTGAGCCTCTTCTATTAAAAGACTGGCCGCCCCGAGGCGCTGCATATCCCTTTGCACGGCAATCCAGTAAATGTCATAGCCTGACTCTGTCATCGTTATCGGGCCGTAACATATGTAGCCAATGACGGCTTGCTGATTAGCAAGGTCTGCGAATATAAAATTGTACTCGCTTTGTCCCTTCTTTGCAAGATTATCATCAAGCAGCTCCAGCGCCACTGCAACCTCACGCGGGTGAAATACTCCGGTTGAATCAAGTATTTGCTGTACAGAGTCAATATCAGAGTGAGTAGCAGATGTCCTTAATTTAATTGACTGAATTGGCTGACCGGCATGGATATTCACAGCGACGCCCCGATTATCATTCTGACAACATCTGTCTCACTGTATCCGGCCTCTGCTGCTGCCGACAGGTATCCCGATTCATGCGCTATGCAGGGATTTGCGTTTACCTCGATGACATATATCTGCCCTGATACACGCATATCAATGCGTGCATATCCCCTCAGACCAAAGAGCCGCCAGCACCGTAGCGCCGTTTCCTTGAGCGCACCGATGCTGATACCTTCCGGGTTAAACTGCCGCGGCGTGTTAGTGTACTCGAAGGACTCCGGCAGCCATTTTGCATTAAATCCAACGATTGCCGGTTTATCCTCCGGCCAATCCTGAAATAATATCTCAGCAGCCGGAAAGACCTCTAACTCGCCGCCCTTATGTTCTATGACAGAGACGTTTATCTCTCTCCCTTTGATAAATTCCTCTATCAGAAGCGGCTGTCTGTGTTTGGCGAAGGTCTCAGGTAGTGAGGACAGAAGCTTATCGTGGTCAGTTGATACACTGGCAAATACTGAGTCATCATCGATGCCGACTGATGCGTCCTCACACGAAGGTTTAACAATGTATGTAGTATCAGGGTTAAGCGTTGGAGCCTGACCGTCATAAACATACCACTCAGGCGTCGGAATTCCGGCAGCCCTCATCATAGATTTAGCGGTAATCTTATTTGTTGTTGTCAGCAGGGCGTCATACGGGCAGCCTGTAAATGGAAATCCGGCAAGCTCGATAACTCCACAGACGGCAGGAAACAGACGCTGCCCCAGTTGGTGACTTTCGACTAAATTGAATACCACATCAGGTGAAAACTCAGAAAGCCGTACAAGCATGTCCTGAAGCCCTGTCAGACCGCCCTCAAGGGCAATTGTCTCATGTGTAAACCCAAGTTCATGCAGTGCACCGGTTACAACTGAGACCTCCTCAATCAGGTCCTCGGAGTCCGGTCTTCCCTCAATGATTGGCTCATGAATGATTGCTATTTTCACAACTACCCTTCCAGCATCTGTTGGCACCCGGCTCAGTACACCGCTCTATGGCGGAGTGAATAATCAGCGAAATCAGCTCATCGTAGCCAATGCCGTTGAGGGCGCATAGTATGGGTAAATCCGAGTGTGACGGGTGAAGCCCGGCCAGCGGGTTTATCTCGATAAATGAAAGACGCCCTGCCTCGTCACATTTTAAATCAACCCTGCCCGCGTCGCGGCAGCCTAATGACCTGTAAGCCGTTAACGCTATCTCTGAGGCATCTTTGACAAGTGCCTTATCACGGCAGAGAATATATTTGACCCTTTCTTCGCAGAACTCTTTGTTGGCATACGAATACACCAGCGGATCGGCATTATCAAGGAGCTTTACCTCCAGGGTCCCCACCGCCCGTGCGTTTTTGCCCGTGCCTATTATACCTACAGTGAATTCCCTGCCGGGCAGATACTCCTCCACAATGGCCGGCTGCCTGTATGTCTTCAGAATAAACTCGCAGCGCTCTTTGAAATCAGACTCACCGCGGACAATTGATGCAGTACCGACACCCTTGCCTGTGCCTTCAGACAGGGGTTTTACAAACACTGGAAAGCCTTTTAAGGGCGGGTGAGCTGTGAAATCCATCGAATCCACAACTATGTAGTCCGGCGTCGGCACACCTGATGCGCGCACTATGGCCTTTGCCATTGCCTTGTCTAAAGACAGGGCAAGCGTCAGCGGGTCGCTGAATGTATAGTCAATGCCATAGGCCTCAAGCAGGGCAGGAATCTGTGCCTCTCTGCTCCTTCCATACAGGCCCTCTGAGATATTAAACACAAGGTCCCATCTTGCACCGGCAGCAAGGTTCTCAACAAGGTCTCTGATGTTGCCAATGCGTGATACCCCGTGCCCGGCATTTTTAATGGCCTCTTCAAGGTAGTCTATCGTCTGTTCAGAGTCGAACTCTGCGGTCTCCTCTTTGGAAAAGCCCATCGCCTCGTATGTCTTTCTGAGGTCAAACGTCAGGCCTATGTTCATTGAGGCTTTTCTGAAAACAGGGTCTTTTCTTTTCTTCTCTTATAGCGTGCCGCGTCAACGGGGACCTTGCCGTTTTTGGCCGGGCGCGCCGGGCGTGGGGCTTTGTCAATGGGATTGTGATACCTGATAATCATCCCCTCGTAGTTTCTCAAAGTTACCTCGTCCTCGGCTGCCGAAAGCAGATAAAACGGCTGAAGCGGCACCTTGCCGCCTCCACCAGGGGCATCCACCACAAACGTCGGGACACAGAGCCCACCGGTAAAGCCGCGCATTTGCTCAATTATCTCTATCCCCTTCCAGATGCTCGTCCTAAAATGTTCGGCTGCCTTCACAGGGTCGCACTGGTACAGGTAATATGGCCTGACCATAATCCTCTGAAGTGCGTGACACAGTGCTTTCATCGTCTCCGCACTGTCATTTATACCCTTTAATAAGACAGATTGATTGGATACTGGTATACCTGCCCTGAGAATCTTATCGCAGGCCTCCTGTGCCTCCTGCGTTATCTCGCGAGGGTGGTTAAATTGCGTGTTTATCCAGAGCGGCCTGTGTCTTGATAACATCCCTGCAAGCTCATCGGTTATCCTCATCGGTAGTACGACAGGGATTCTCGTCCCTATTCTTATCACCTCAAGGTGTGAAATTGTCCTTAACTCCCCTAAAAACCAGTCCAATGTCTCTATGTTCAAAGTCAGCGGGTCGCCGCCGGATATGACTACCTCTCTTACCTCCGGCACACCCCTTACGTAGTTCACCATCGCAAGTAACTCTTTTTTACTCCTTATCGATTCTCCATCCTGCCATATCCTCTTCCTCGTGCAATGACGGCAGTACACGGCGCATGAATTTGTAACCAGCATCAGCACCCTGTCCGGGTACCTGTGTACAAGACCGGGAACCTGAGTGTCATCTTCCTCAGCAAGAGGGTCCTTATCACCAACGCTTACATAGTCTATCTCCTTAAAGTCGGGGATACACTGCTGCCTTATCGGGTCATTCGGGTCTGTCCAATCAATCAAAGATAGGTAGTACGGGGTTATTGAGTAGTGGTACTTATCTATTAACTGCTTATACTTCGTTATATGCTGGGGTTTTAAATCGAATAATGCCGAAAGTGCATATACCGACCTGAGTCTGTTTGACAACTGCCAGTACCAGTCATTCCAGTCATCGGCAGTTACGGAGGGCCACAACTTACGGACAATCGAGTTAGAGGGCTTACAGTCATAGTCGAATAGCTGTGTGCCTTGCAAGCTCGGAGGTTCTTCCTCCTGCGTTAGCGTAGTGTTTTTCATCTGTCTCCGCATGTTTTACGTATATTGCTCCTCCAGAATGGAGGAGTTACTGCGCACGAGTGATATAAGCAATATTCATACCAGCACTTGAAAGCGCCCAGCCCACAAATTTAAGCCCCTTTGCGCCGTGTTTTACACCGGAGCGCGTGTTCTAAGACATCTATTATAATGCCATAATGGCACTGTGTGCCACAAACGTACATGGCACACAGTGCGGTAGCTCACGGCGGCACCGCCCTGATTACTTTTATTTTTCTGTGCAGGCTCCTAAGCCCAATGCCAAGCGCCCTAGCAGCGGCAGTCTTGTTTCCATTTGTTTTATCAAGGGTAAGGCGTATGAGTTCACGTTCGACTTCAGAGAGTGTGAGATTGTGGGAGATTCGATAGTAGTCGCTGTGTTCAGGTTCTGACATAAGCAGAAATGCAGGCAGATAACTGGCCTCTATAAAATCCTTTTTTGCCAGCGCCATGGCGGACTCAAGGGCGTTTTCAAGTTCTCTGACATTCCCGGGCCACTGGTAGCTCAGGAGTGTTTGCATAGCTTCTTTCGATATACCCTTGATTTTATAGCCCTTTTCTTCATTTAGCTTGTTAATAAAATAGCTGGCTAGCAGTGGAAAATCCTCTTTTCGTTCTCTGAGCGCGGGCAGCTCTATTTTGACCACATTAAGGCGATAGTACAAATCGTCTCTGAACCTGCCCTCATCGATGAGTTTTTTGAGGTCCCTGTTTGTGGCTGCAATGACCCTTACGTCAACCTTTATGGTTTCGTTACCGCCGACACGCTCAAATTCCTTCTCCTGTAGGATTCTCAGGAGCTTAACCTGTGTGCCAAGCGGCAGGTCGGCAATTTCGTCAAGAAATATTGTGCCGCCGTTTGCCAGCTCAAACCGCCCCTGTCTCCTGGCCGCAGCGCCCGTAAAGGCGCCCTTTTCATGTCCGAATAGCTCAGACTCCAGAATCCCTTCGTTGAACACAGCACAGTTGACCTTAACATAGGGCTTTGAGCTGCGGCTGCTGCTGTAGTGAATCGCATTAGCTATCATCTCCTTGCCTGTGCCGGTTTCGCCGGTCAACAATATATTTACGTTTTTTGACGCAACAGAGGCCACTATATCAATGACATACTGCATGGCCTTACTGCGGCCAATGATGTTTCCATAGTTTACGCGCTCTTTAAACTTCTTTTCAAGTTTCATCTTCTCTATATACAGGGTCTGTTTCTCTGCGGCCTTTTCGATTACTGTCATCAGGAGTTTCATGTTAATGGGAAACTCATAGAAATCATATGCACCGGCCTTCATCGCCTCTATTGCCTTTGAAAGTGGCACGCGTTCGGAAAGAAAAATTATCTCTACATCCGGCCTGATTGTCTTTATTTTATTAAGAAAATTGAGGCTGTTGATATTCTTCAAATTAAAGTCGGAAAGCACAATATTAACGGGTTCTCTGTTTAATATTTTATAGGCCTCTTTCAGGGTAGACGCTGAAAATAATTTGATTTTTTTTCTCTTCAAATAATTTCTGGCCTTCTCCCATACCGGCATATCCCGCTCTTCTACAACTAATACGCTTAGCTCCACGCGCCTCTCCAAAACATTAGTGCCATAATGACACTGCACATGAAATCTATCCATATTATCGTGCCATATTGACACTGCTTGTGCAGGCCGACACTCACTTTCCCGCCCTGTTCAAGGGTTTTTACCTTAGGTGCCTGTTCAGGCCGGGCGCCACACCTCTTCCAATATCTTGTAATCCCCCGGACAGCCGACCAGCACCAGTGTCTTTATGCCCCTGTCTGCAACAGCCCCGGATGTATATTCCTGAATAAATGAAACCATTATCTTCCCCGATGAGACAGCCTTTAGTTTTATTTCTGTGAGATTGACTTTGATCGTCTTTGTGTTTTGGAACAGCCCCTCTTTGTGTGCCTTCCACTGTTTTATGTCCATATCGTCCGACCTGAATGAGCTGCTGTAGTATGATATGTATTTTTCTATGTCTCTGGCCTGCCACACGGTTTTCCAGTTATTGACAGTGGAGATAACGCTTTTTTCAAGAAACGGCTCCAGTTCAAGCTCTGTAAACTCCTCGGCAATTATACTGTAGTTATCTGCTTTTTCAGCCATCAGGTAGAGCTTCTTGCTGCCGTAGGACAGCAAGTTGTCAGAGCAGTAGAGCTGGTTGAAGGAGTACATTAGTTTATTGGCGTTTTCCTTAAAAATGTTCACGTCTGAGACGAAGACCTTTCTTTTTGGATTTGTGAGCATGAGTTGTTTCTTTTTATTTAAATAATTCTCTGCGGAGAGGCCGTCATAGGCCCTGAAGTTAGCGCTGAAGTAGCTTGCAAACCTTTTGAAATCACTATTTTCCCATGATGAGATAAATTGTTTAAAGAAATTCATGTGCTTTTTCTTGTTTTTTGAGTAGTCTTCTGGACTAAGGAAGTCGATGGTGTCAGATATGATGACAGGTGTACCTGGTAATAGGAGCGGTTTAATACTTGCAAGGTCTTTGTTTGACAGGGAGACGCAGCCCTGTGTTTTTTCATTATTTCTGTCAGCGCCGCGGCCATGTATCCAAATACCGTGACCGGTTTTACCCTTATACTTATCCATTATATTGGGATAGTTCAACGTGAAGGCACCGTTGCCATAGAGGGTGCTATCGAGTTTGTCAGGCGGTACATAGCCTGTGATATAGTAAAATCCTTCAGGTGTTTTGTTGTCACCTTCTTTGAGTTTGTCACCGTTGTTTCTGCCATGCAGGGCGGCATAGCTTTTTGTAATCTGCGGCATCTTGTTTTTAACCTCTGCTATGTGGAGTTCGCTTGCCTGTTTATCTACCAGTAAGACAGTAAATGCGTTATCTGCTTCGGTAAAAATATTGCCTGAGATGGAGTTCACATCGTCTGCAAAAACAGCAGATGCTCCAAGCACTAAAAATATAAATACCGGCAGTGCCCTTGCAAATGCTGATTTCAGGGCAGCAGCTTGCATCACACAATGCTTCCGTATTTGACCACGTATGCAAGAGTGGTAAGAGCCGCAAATCCGACAAGAGAAGATACTGCGGCTATTGCTGCGGCAGCAGAGATTTTTGACGTAATGAGAGGTTCATTTGCCCTGCCTATATAGGGCTTTTCAACCAGTGCACCGCCGTAGTACGAAGGGCCTCCAAGCCTCACACCAAGCGCCCCGGCCATTGCTGCCTCCGGAATCCCTGCATTCGGGCTTGAGTGTTTTCTGCCGTCTCTTAACATGGTCATTAGGCTCTCCCTGAATGGCACAAATAGTCCATGTCCAACCTGTGAAGAATCACATATATTTTCTGTGTCTTTGCACATCTGCCGTTTCCCCTTAGCGCCATAGCGTAACAATTTTGCAATAGTAATTGCAAATACTGCGGCCACTATGAACATACCGGTCAGGCGTGCAGGGATATAGTTAGCTATATCATCAAGCCTGGCGGCGGCGCGTCCAAAATACAGATATTTTTCATTCTTGTAGCCAATCATTGAATCAAGTGTATTCACTGCCTTATAAGCCAACGCCAGGGGCAGCCCTCCGACGGCAAAGTAAAACAACGGGGCGATTACGGCGTCTGAGGTATTCTCAGCGGCGGTCTCTATGGCGGCCCGCACGATACCTTCCTGTGTGAGTGTTTTCGTGTCTCTGCCTACGATTAGGGACAAGGCTGCCCTTGCCCCCTCTTCGTCTGCGCCTTCAAGCCGGTCTCTGACCAGCAGCACCGATGTGATAAGCCCGTTTTGGGCCAGCACCAGAGAACCCGCTATGCCCGCGGCAATATCATAGAGCGAGAACTTATCAAAAAGCATATAGTGCCTGAGCGGAAGTAAAATAACTCCGGTAAACAGATATGCGGTCACATATGTGAGGGCAACGGTGATGGCAGCGGCAGCCGCCCCGGTGATTAAATTAAAGAGCGATGTTCTTGCCGGATTTCTTAGCTGTCTCTCTAAAAACTCAATCAACCTGCCTATGAATCTTACGGGATGTGGAAGCCAGCGTGGGTCACCCACGCATATATCTACGGCGAATGCCACAAGGAGTTGAAGAGATATGCCCGTTAATAAAAACATTTATTATATTATCATATTTCGGCAACGAATAGGCCCTTCTACCCCCAGGTGTCAGCCTTTGTGAGTTATTTCATGTGCACCCTTTCATTAACAATGTATTTATAAGAATTCTCCAACCCAGAATTGTTTCATTTCTTGGAATAGGCGATGGGTGGAGATTTTTTACAATGACAACAGTGTTTTCTAATGAGTAATATAGGATTTTGAAATTGTCAGTGTCTGTGCATAATTTATATGATATCCTGTAATTGTGCATATTTTTTAAGGAGGCAGCAAATTGAGCGCCTTCTATGACAAAGTATTCAACGCCTAGCGGATAGCTGGGGAAAAACCATACACTCTGGCGGTTCGTCAAAAATGCCATTATATCGGTACTGACATTGCAGGCTACAGATGCATCGGATGGGATATATTCAGCAATTTTCTCTAGAACAAACCTCTTTTTCTGATTTTTAGCTTGTTCAGTAATTAGTGTCTTAAAACTATCAACATCATAGTAGTCTTTAGTTATCATCTTTGGACAGGTGTAGTTTATGACCCATGGAAAGTGAGTGGTGGCAAATAATGACACAGAGACAGTGCCTGCGATAAGCAGTGACCGTAATATGACCTCTGTGTTTGGCGCTTTATTTGCATCTTTTTTCAGAGCCACATATGCCTCAAATGCAGAAAGATATATGGGGACTATAAACGGGTCGTTTCTCTGGTAAAAGAATCCATAATCACCATAGACAAAGCTCATACCAATGCCTGGTAACATAAAAGCGAGGGTTCCGATAACTTCTGTATTCCACCTGCCTTCCCTTCTGATGCCAAGCAGTGGAAGAAAGGAAACTGCAAGCAACAGTAATGTGATATATTTAACATTAAAAATTAAAATCTCCATTAACTTAGAGGTTAAGTCATTATCCATAAGGAATCTATCTATCACAAGAATAAAAAAACTTGGATCATTGTAAATGCCGCACAGGGCTTGGTGCAACACAGCATTATCCCATAGCATAACTGATAGTCCTATCAACGACGCAATCATTCCCTGCTTCCACGCCCTGAAAAATATCCCTGTGATTATGCCTAAAAACATTATAAACAACGTCTGGGGATAGCTTATTGCGGCATATAACAGGCACATGAAATAAAACCAGCCCCAGCGGCGCTTAAAAAGTGCGGCAAACACTAACGGTAAAATTCCTAACCCCACAATATCGAAATGTCCCCTGATAAACATCAGATTTTCAACCTGTGGAAGGAGGATATATCCCATTGCAGCCAGCAGAGACATCAGTTTTGTTGCACCAAGTGAGCGTACCGCAATGTAGATGCCTGTACAGCCAAGTATAACCACTATCAGTATCACCGCATAGACCTGCATCGGCGGCACCGGATGAAGTGAATATAACAATGCAACCAATCCTATTGAACTCCAGCGCTGCCTCTCAGCGAATACAGAGGCGTAGTAGTTTGGATTGGAAGATAAGAACTCTAAGTTATGATACAACGATGTCTCAGGGCCGTTACCGCTTACATAATTGTAAAGCATCTGGACAAAATATGGGGCTTCATGGGCATTATATGCGGTAACATATGGATTTTTAAACAGCACAAACCCAAGCCACGAGCTTGTTATAACGATAAATGCTATGAGAATGAAAACGGCATATTTTTCAACTGCAGCAGTTGACTTTCTACAGTAAACACTCAATGATTCACTCGCTCTTATTTTCTTGCCGCCTAAGTAAAGTGCTGCGAATAACAATATATAACCAATACAAATACAGACTATAGTTCTGGTGTAAATGACAGAGTCAAAGGCAGACAACTTGAGAGAGAAAACAAATGTTACTCCTAATGCTGTTATCAACCATTTTATATAAGTTCTAATACTGTTAATTTTCAATTATTTTTCCCTGATACCGTTGCTATTACTACAATGGCTGTTCTAAATCCTGACCGTTAACACATTTTAATGTGATTATAAAGGAGACTGCCAGCAACTGTAAAGCGGCAGGACAAAACCGGTTTACACTATTCAAATAAAGGATTAACTATGTCTGCAGCCAGTTCGCTGGAGTAAAATTCAAATCTATTCCTGCCAAGCTCTTTTGCCTTGTACATCGCCATATCTGCCCTCTTAATAAGGACATCAGCGCTGTTGCCGTCTTGATCAGTTAATGGATATACTTCAATGCCAATGCTGGCACCAATGCGGCAGTCATGCCCATTTATAATAAATGGTTTACTTAGTGATTCTATAATCTTACCGGCAATCAATCCAGAATTTTCCTTTCCAGCTATTTTCGTAAGCAGAACAATGAACTCATCTCCTCCAATGCGGGATACTGTATCTGTATCCCGTACAGTACTGAGCAATCTTTTCGACACCTCTTTGAGCAGTTGATCGCCGGTTTCATGTCCATAGGTATCGTTGACTGACTTAAATTTATCCAAATCTATAAACAATACAGCCATCATGTTTTTTTCGCGTATAGCAAATTCAATCGCAACGCTTAATCTATCCAAAAGAAGCATTCGGTTGGGAAGAGATGTCACCGTATCATAGTGAGCTAGCTGCTGCAGCTGTTTTTCATAGTATTTTCTCTGAGATATGTTTCTCAGTACGTATACACACTGCACTATCTTCCCTGAATCATCCCTGATTGGCGACGCCGAACAAGAGACATAGATTTCATTCCCGTTGTTATCATAATGCAGGTGTTCGCTTTTTGAATATTCACCGGTACGCAGCATATTCATAACTGGACACGCATATTCCTGTTGATTGCAAGGCTCAGAGACTTTATGCGTAATCTCATAACAATGTCTGCCGACGACCTCACTTTCAAGTACCCTATACTCATTCAGGAAGGCCCTGTTTGTGCTGAGAATAGAAAAGTCCTGCACGTCTAACACGATAATTGAGTCATTTATGCTGTTAATCACTGTACGGGTGAACTTATTAACTCGCTGAATAGCATCCTCGGTCTTTCCATGTTCGATTATAGCTGCAATTGCATTAGTTATGGCTAAAAATGCATTCTCTTCTTCCATGTTTCTTTCGTGATTGTGCTTTACGTAGAGGCATAAGACACCCAATATCGTGTGACCAGACTTTATGGGGATGCAGTAGTGCCCGTGTTCGTGCATTCCATCAAACCTGACAGTATGTAGGTCGTCAATACTACTGGAAAACACTACCTTCCCAGTGCTGGCTGCCATGCCGCAAAGACATTGTCCATATTTTAACTGTACACATTGAGTTAATAAAGACTCATGCAAATTTCTATGTGCAACCATAGATAATTCATCAGAGTTATCCACTTTCATGTGTATACAGCCTTTATTTTCAATGCTTATGCCTGGAATAGAAACGATAATATCCAAAACTCTCTCTAATTTATTTTTTAGAGGAATCCGCTCTAAGGATATTTCCAGAACAGTTTTTACCGTATCCTGTAACAAATCTTTGCGTTTCAGTTCAGAAATATTTACGGCTAACGCTTCTCCTAATGCCAGCTCAGACCTCACCAGGGCGTCTCTGTCCCTTAGATTACCAATCAACATGCTTAAATATTTAACAATCCCTTTTTTGTTTTTGCTTCTCAGCAGTTCATAATCGTAATGCAGGTTGTCTTCTGCTATGTTCATTAATATTGTTGAAATTTCTTTTGGTTCGGCACCTAATTCGTTACCAATCGAACGCACTACCTTTATCCCGATGACAAAGCTGATAATCAATAACCCTGCAGTCAGGGATACAGCCATAACTACGAATTTCTGATATTCAAGATTTGATTCAGCCTCACTGTCTTTCATATGTTTTACCTGAAATTCATCAAGACCCTGAAGTATCTGCCTAAACACAGCCGAACTCTTTGTTTGTTTATCGTATAAGGATTGTTTTGATTCATTTAACTGCGCCAACAAAGCGGCATTAGTTTGTTCCCGTAATGCTGAAAAATAAACTTCCTGTGCATTTGTAATTTTATCCAAAAGCAGCTTACCGGTATCACTTCTTACATGATGTTTCAGTACGCCTATGTTTTCTACTATAGTTATTCTGTATTTATCAATATAATCTGCTTCTTTAGCAGTATCGGCATTAAGAATAAGTAATTTACTTATTGTTAAATCGATAGAGTCAATAGCATATCTTATTTTTTCTAAACTTTCCGTTTTAACATATCTCTCACTAACAATATCATGTATCATATCACGGAACGACTGGCACATCGAGATGCTGACAGCACAGACAGCAAGCAAAGTCACTAAGATAATGCCGTGGCTGTATATAAGCCTCGTTTGTATTTTCATAGCACCCCATTCCTCCCAAGAGCAGAGTCTACGTCGTGTAAACTGAAGTACTACGCATCATCGTTTACACATTGATTACAAGTCATGGTAAGTATAATACAAAAACAATTCTTTTTTCAAATGTTGGAAGAATTAGTCCGAAACAAAGTTACGTGGTTTGCCTGCCCCTTTTGACGGGCCTATGAGTCCGTCTGTCTCCATTATCTCCACAATCCTTGCCGCGCGGTTGTAGCCTATCTTAAAACGCCTCTGTATTGATGATATAGAGACCTCACCCACGTCTCGGGCATATCTTATGACCTCGGCATATATCTCGTCCTTTTCCTCCTGATGTGTCTCATCTGAGCCGCCTGATTCCTCCACCACTAACGAGTCAAAGAATGTATAGTCTGGGCTGCCCTGCGCCCTGGCATAGTCAACCACAGCCTTTATCTCCTCCTCAGTAACAAAGGCGCCGTGTACTCTTTGAATCTTTGCCCCAGGGCTTAGTACCAGCATATCGCCGCGCCCTAGTAATTTCTCTGCCCCGTGTGTGTCAAGGATCGTTCTCGAATCCACCTTAGAAGACACCATGAAGGCTATTCTTGATGGGAAGTTTGCCTTGATTATACCCGTTATGACATCTACCGATGGGCGCTGCGTGGCCACTATCAGGTGCATTCCGGCTGCCCTTGCCATCTGTGCAAGGCGCACTATGGAGTCTTCCACGTTTTTTGCCGCCGTGAACATCAGGTCTGCAAGCTCATCTATAATTATCACTATATAGGGCAGTTTCTCAGCTTCTGGCACTGAGGCATTGAACATATCGATGTTTCTTGCCCCGTGTTCGGCTATCAGCCTGTAGCGCCGCTCCATTTCAAGGAGCATCTTTTTTAAGGCGTCTGAGGCCTCCTTCGGATTGGTTATCACGTTTGATACCAGATGGGGTATCCCTTCATAGATAGACAGCTCAAGGAGTTTCGGGTCTATCATCAGCATTCGCACCTCTGTGGGCTTGGCCTTATATAAAATGCTCATTACCATTGAGTTGACCGCCACGCTCTTACCTGAGCCGGTTGTTCCTGCAACAAGGAGATGGGGCATTCGTGCAAGGTCCTCTACGATGGGGTTGCCGTAGATGTCCTTACCAAGGGACAGGGTGAGGAGCGATGCCTTTTTTGTGAACTTATCAGAGGCTATGATTTCCTTGAGGCTTACGATGTTTCTGTGTTCGTTGGGGACTTCTATGCCTATGGGGGTTTTGCCTGGTATCAGGGATACCCTGACCTTTATGCCGCCCATAGCACGGCCCAGGTCGTCTGACAGGGCTACGACCTTGCTGATTTTTACGCCGGGTGCCGGCTCAAACTCATACATGGTGATTACCGGTCCGGGGTGTGCCTGGGAGATTTTCCCCTCGACGCCGAAGTCTGATAGTTTCTCCCGCAAAATCGTAGCCGCCCGCTGCAACTCATCCTTTGAGATTTCCCTGTTTTGTACCTGTGCCACGCTCAACAGCTCTGTGCCGGGCAGCGCGTACATGTCAGCTTCATAAGGTGCCTGTATAGCGGGGATAGCCGGGATAGAGGGGATAGCGGAGGGGGCTTGCCTGACCACCCTTGTTTCAGGTTGAGGCTCTTCGTGGCGGGTCTCTTCGGGCGTGTGAGTGATTATTTTTAGCTCGTGCTGGACCTCTTCCTTGACCTCTTCCTCCGGCGGCTTAGGCGTTTTCTTGTCTTTAACGACCGCTTTTACAGGCTCAACTACGATGTCAGGGCTGACAACCGGAGTTTCTGGTTCAGTCCTTGTCATGATTAATGACGATGATTTAAGTGGAAGCATCAGCATTATTGATGTAAACAGGGCGGCAAGGCTTATTATAAAAGCCCCAACCATGGAGAAAAACGTATCCAATAAATGGGTAATGGCATCACCGACAAGCCCGCCCTTTATAGTATTCGTATCGAATATCATAGCAGAAAGCGACAGCACCATCGAAAAGGACACGATGAATATCATCAACCCTACAACAATCTCAGCCCTTTTCCTTGCCCCAAGCAGCCTTCTAATGCCGTAAATAAATGCCGTCAGCGGTATCACAAAAGCAGATGTCCCAATCAGTGAAAGCGCAGAGTCAGAGAAGTATGCCCCTACAACGCCTGCATAGTTTCGAGGATGAAGATTCGTGTATGTAAAGGGCGACGGGTCCCACTTATCATGTGTAAACAGGCTTACAGCACAAAATACGGCAAATAAGGCGGCTATAACGCCCCTTATTTCGTTTCTCTGATTAGTTACGATTTCTTCAGCCATATTCCCAATACTACGACCACTGCAAGGACAAACCGGTAATAGACAAAAAATGTCAAAGAGAATCTTTTCAGAAATTTTAGAAACCAAGTGATGGCAACTAACCCAGCCACAAAAGAGGCCGCAACTCCGGCAATGAAAATCTTCGGGTCTATCGCCTCACCCTTGCCGTGAAGCATGTGAATGCCGTGCAGCGCTGCCGCCCCAGCAATTATCGGCGTTGACATGAGAAATGAAAAACGGGCGGCCTCATCCCTCTTCATTCCCAGAATAAGACCGCTTGAGATGGTTATCCCGCTTCTGGAAACACCGGGTATTATGGCTATTGCCTGCGACACGCCTATAATCACCGCATCAGTGACCGACAGGTCGTTCACTCCGGTGAGCTTAATGCTCTGTTTTTCTGCGATATACATAACGATGCCAACCACTACGAGGGAAGCCGCAATTACCCAGGGGCTTCTGAGGTGGGTGTCTACAAATTTATCGAGGAGCTTACCCACAACCGCTCCTGGTATTGTGGCTATTACCAGGAGCATTAAGAGCCTCTGTTTCTTTAGTAGTATCTCTAACCAGTCCTTGAAAAACACTACCAGCAGCGCTAACAACGTGCCCACATGCAGGGCTATATCAAAAGACATCGAGTTAATTACGCCCCCCCAGCCCAAAAACCACGGCACGAGAATCAGATGGGCGGTGCTGCTTACCGGCAGAAACTCGGTAACCCCCTGCACTATTCCCATCAGAATTGACTGTAGTATTTCCATCTGCGTATATCTCCCGTTATCTTATACTAAAATGCAATCATATGCGTAAATCTGTCATTCCTGCGGAAGCAGGAATCCAGTCTTTCATATAACGCTGTAAGGACTGGATTCCCGCTCGTAGGCGGGAATGACAGACTCTAAATAAGTCTATACTTCTATGAACGCAACTTAGTATTAACATGGCTTGCGCTTATACCGGCACTATAACCGGCATTATCATAGGACGTTTGTCTGTCTTATTTCTAATGTATTTCTTCAGGGCGCTCAGGATTTTTGCGTGCAGGACGTTCATATCGCCGTGCGTGCCTTCGTCGGGATTTGCGGCAATAGAGTAGATAATATTAGCCGCCTCCTTTGCCATGTCGCCAGTGTTGTGTTCGAATATAAAACCCTTTGTAATGAATTCAGGGCCTTCCTCTACGCGGCCTGTTTCCTTGTTGACTGTCAGGACTACGATGACAAAACCGTCCTGGGCCAGACGCCTCCTGTCTTTAAGAATCATGTCGCCTATATCACCAAAGCCTTTGCCCTCGATGGACACACGACCAGCCGGTACGCTGTTTATACGGGACGCCCCAGTTTGAGACAGCTCAAGGACGCAGCCATCTTCCAGTATATAGATGTTTTGGCGCGGGATGCCAAGTCCCTCTGCCAGCTTTGAGTGATAGACGAGGTGTCTGTATTCTCCATGAATGGGTATGAAATAACGGGGCTTAACTATGTTTATCATCAGTTTCAGCTCCTCCTGAGAGGCGTGCCCTGAGACATGCACCTCGGAGATTTTGTCATAGATGACATTAGCGCCACGCCTGAATAGGTGGTTAATAATCCTGCCCACTGCGCGCTCGTTTCCGGGGATTGCCCGTGCGGAGATTATTACTGTGTCTGCCGGGGCAACCTTGATGTGTTTGTGTTCGTTCATTGCTATGCGTGTCAGAACGCTCATAGGCTCGCCCTGGCTGCCTGTTGTGATGATAACGGTCTCGTTCGGGGCAAGGGAGTTAATCTGCTCTACTTTCAGCCATGAGTTGCCGTTCATTGTCAGGTAGCCCAGGTCAATGGCAATCTTGGCATTAGAGATTATGCTCCTGCCGCAGAGGATGATCTTTTTACCAAATTCGGCGGCAACATCTATGGCCTGCTGAATCCTGTGGATGTTTGACGCAAAGGTGGCTATGATAATCCTGCCGCCAGCCTTTGAAAATATGTCATGAAATGCCCGTTTTACAATCTTTTCTGACGGAGTAAAGCCGGGTTTTTCGGCATTTGTGCTGTCTGAGAGCATGGCAAGGACGCCTCTTTCTCCATATTCTGAAAAGCTGCCGAAATCCAGCAGTTCGTTATCCACCGGCGAGGAGTCAAACTTAAAATCCCCGGTGTGAATTATTACTCCGGCAGGGGTAGTGATAGCAAGTCCCACGCCGTCGGCTATGCTGTGAGTTACCCTGATGAATTCCACTACGAAATCGCCAAGCTCTGCCTTGTCCTTGGGCTTTATTTTAACGAAGTTAATATTCTTTACGTTATGTTCTTTTATTTTGTCTTTAATCAGGCCAAGCGTAAGCGAAGTGCCATAGACAGGGACAGGGCTGCCGAGGTCGCGAAGGAGAAAGGGCAGTGCCCCTGTGTGGTCTTCATGACCGTGCGTTATTATTATTCCCCTGAGTTTGTTCTTTCTCTCGATGACATAACCGTAGTCGGGGATAACGAAGTCAACGCCAAGCAGGTCATCATCGGGGAACATCAGTCCGGTATCGACGATAATCATGTCGTTGTGTGTCTCGAACAAGGTCATGTTCGCACCGATTTCCTCGACCCCGCCAAGGGGTATTATCATCACTTTATCTGACAGTTTGTTTCCCTGTGACATATTATTTTTGTTACAACATCATTCAATCAGCATTTCCAGCACGGCCTTTTGCGTGTGAAGACGGTTTTCTGCCTGGTCAAATACGGCACTTTGAGGGCCTTCGATGACGGAGGCGGTTATCTCCTGCCCCCTGTGCGCTGGAAGACAGTGCAGCACTATGCAATCAGGTTTGGCGTATGACAGGAGGTTGTCGTTTATTTGATAGCCTGCGAATTTTTGTTGTTTATCTGCGATATCATCCTTGTCGCCCATGCTTATCCAGACATCAGTATAGAGGACATCGGCTCCTGTGGCGGCATCTTTAGGGTCTTGCACAACAGTTATACGTGTCGCTTGGGTATCTAATATGTCTGGCGCCGGTGCATAGCCTTCCGGTGAGGCAATGTTTAGTTCCATGTCCATTTGTGCTGCCCCTTCTATCAAGGAGTTTGCTACGTTATTGCCGTCTCCTATGTAGGCAATCTTAATGCCTTTGAGACGGCCTTTTTTTTCTTTTATTGTCATTAAGTCAGCCAGAATCTGGCATGGATGGTGTGTGTCGGTAAGGCCGTTTATCACAGGGACAGACGAATACGCGGCAAATTCGGCTGCGATCTTATGCTCGAACGTGCGTATGACTATACCGCCCAGATAGCGTGAAAACACACGCGCAGTATCTGCAATCGGCTCCCCTCTGCTTAACTGGCTCTCACCTTGTGTGAGATAAAGCGGCTGCCCGCCAAGCTGGTATATGCCAACCTCAAATGAAACCCTCGTTCTGGTTGAGGTCTTATAAAACAACATCCCTATGCTGCGCCCAAGCAGTGGCTTATCACCCGCTGCCTTGCCGCTCTTAAAGTCAGACGCCCTATCAAGCAGAGCTGTTATTTCAGATGCCGTGAAGTCTCTTATAGTAAGGAAGTCCCTTTTGTTCACGACAGCCGCTCCATTATCTCTTTTAACACGGTTACAAGACGGTCAATGTCCTCTTCCGTCACAATCAAAGGGGGCATGAATCTCAGCGTGTTTCCCGCCGTACAGTTTATTAATACCCCTCGGTCAAAACATGCCTGAACCACCATTGAGCAATCCCTGGTAAGCTCCATGCCGATTAACAGCCCCTTTCCTCTGACATCTGTGATTACCTTGGGGAACTGTTTCTGTAATTTCAGGAGAGAATCCATGAAATAGTCCCCCATTCTTCTGCATTCACTGAGCATGATGCCGTCCTCAAGCAGGGTCTCAAGCGTTTCAAGGGCAACTGCACAGGCAAGCGGGTTACCGCCGAATGTAGAGCCGTGGCTTCCAGCGGTAAATGCCTTTGCCACTTCCTCGCGTGCCAGCGTTGCCCCGATTGGTACACCGCCTCCAAGCCCCTTAGCAAGTGTCAGAATATCTGGCTCTATGCCGTATTGCTCATAGGCAAACAACGTCCCTGTCCTGCCTGTGCCGGTTTGTATCTCGTCGAAGATCAACAAAATCCCTAGTCTGGTACAGAGGTCACGGACATGTTTAAAATAATTATCTGTGGCCATTTTAACGCCGCCCTCACCCTGTATCGGCTCAAGCATAACGGCACAGGTGTTCTCATCAATAGCCGACTTAAGGGCCTCATAGTCGTTAAACGGGACATAGGAAAACCCCTGCAAAAGCGGTTCAAAGCCGACGTGAAATTTCGGCTGCCCCGTAGCCGTCAGTGTTGCCATTGTGCGGCCATGGAAGGAATTTAATGCGGTGATTATACCGATTTTCTCAACGCCGAAACGTCCTTTCGAGTGTTTTCTCGCCAGTTTTATCGCTGCCTCGTTTGCCTCAGCGCCGGAATTAGAAAAGAATACCCTGTCGGCAAATGAATAATCACACAGCAGTTTGGCCAGCTTTATTTGAAATTCGTTGTGGTACAGGTTTGATACATGCACGAGCTTCTGTGCCTGTTTCTGAATGGCAACTACGTGACGTGGATGGCAGTGTCCCAGTATGTTTACAGCAATACCGGCCATAAAATCCAGATACTCCTTGCCGTCGGCGCTCCAGAGCTTCATCCCTCTGCCCTTGACCATCACAACCGGAAAACGCTTATATGTGTCCATAATATACTGATTTGACTCATCTAATAGTTTTTTAACTTCCATCGCCGTCTTGTCCTTTCAGGGTTTCTTTAATGGCAGCCGCTAAGAGCGGGAACATTATCTCATGGTGGCCTATGAGGTTAATGGCCGAATCGCTGCTGTGGGCCGGTCTTTTCAGCACATTGACCTGCGCCCTGTAGTGGCTTATAAAATCCATATTAATGGCTGTAAAGCGCTCAATATTATCGCCGGGGCTGGTATTTCTAGCCAGATTAAGGGCCTTCATAAAGACCTCTGGTATTATAACAGCAGAGCCAAGATTTATGAACACACCGCCCTCAAGCCCTCTGATAAGCGTAGCAAGGAGACGAAAATCCCGCAGGCTTCCCTCCCCTATAGCCCTTCCATCGGCTTCCGGGTGCATATGAATGATGTCAGTTCCAACTGCAACATGCACCGTTACGGGCAGCCCTAACTCACAGGCGCGCGCAAAGATGCTGATCTCCTTATTTTTAATGGCCTTGTCATGGAGAATAAAAGAGCCGATTGCCTTCCCAAGCCCAAGACCTTTTTCAACACCTTTAACAATAGCGGTATTAAGCATAACGCCGGTCTCTTCGGCCATGCCAAACAGCCCCTTACACAACTCTGCCGCTACGTCCTCGGATGTAAATCCAGCATAGGCAAGCTCGAAGTCATGCACAATAGACGCCCCGTTTGTGGCAAGGGCAGTTATAATGCCACGCTCCATCAGGTCTATGATAATGGGTGACATGCCGACTTTAATAGGGTGAGCGCCCATGCCCAGAATGACTGGACGGCCATTTTTGTGCGCTTCAGAGATACGCGCTGCCGCACGCCTCAGGTCTGCCGCTGCAAGAATATCTGGGAGGCTTGATAAGAACTCCCCAAAAAGTCCACCGCGCTCATATGGTCTGCCAATCTTCTCAACGGCTACCTTGCTCTTTCTATCGGCCAGAGAGTATCTCTTTACACCGAGAATTGAGGGGTCTGCGGTCATTGCCTTATTATTATCTTCTAACATTAGGTGGATTTTAACATAAAACGATTGAAATAGCATATAGTTTAGGAGGCGCACAACATGGCTTACGAGGTTTTAAATGTGGAATCGCAGACTTAATTGATCTGAAAAACAACATGTCATTATGGTAAAATATCCCTGACGTTAAATACTGACATAAAACTGTACGGGTATTACAAATATATTAAGGAGAGTGCCCTATGACTATAGTGAAATTTAGCCTTTGTTTTACTGTGTGCCTGATAATTTTGACTGGTGATCTCTTGGCACAGGAAAAAGGTTTGTCCGATATGCAGAATTCTAAATATACATTTATAATGAGGGCTTACAATAAACAGATAAACTCAGAGTGCAATGCAGTCCTCAAACCCGATATCGCAGTTATACAGGGAACGCTAAGAGCTGATGATGCAGATGCGGTTAAGGCATCTAAAGAACTTGATAAAAAAGTCAAACATCTGGATGACATCGTAAAAAATAAAACAGGCCGTCTAAACTTACAGGAACTAATGCGCACCATTGAAGTAAAAAACAAACGAGGGGATGCAGGCGCAGACCAAAGCACTGATAAACCTGTTTTTATGCTTATACAGCACGTAGAGGCTGTCTTTCCTCTTGATAGGAACATAGATATTGATAAAGCTCTTACAGAGCTTACTCAGGCCGGTCTGGATTTAAGAGGCAGCGCTTATACCTCCATGCACTCATCCGGGGCATACATAGTGGTAAGCTACAGGATTTCGAACATGAAGGAGCTTACAGTCAAAGTACAAGATGACTGCCGCTTAACAGCGTGGAAGAACTGGTGTTCATCAAATGCAGCTGACAACATGCAGCAAGTGTGTGCTTCAGCATATAAAGATATTGCAAGTGCGCTGGTTACAAGGTCTTTAAGGCTTACTTCCCAGCCTGTACGAGATAAGAGCGGCTCATCACGTGCCATACAGCTTTATTACCCATGGCAGGACGGGCAGTTTAACGCTATCGAACTAATAGGAAATATTAAGCTCAATCTGACAGGGAATATAGACATGATGTTATCTGACCGATAAGGTTAGTTTTCAACATCGCAAAAGACATACGCCTGCCGGATGACACCGCAGCAGGGTCTCATTTCATCATGTCGCAGATGGGAGCGAACTGTTCCAGGTCAATAACTGTGGCTCCGGCAAACTGTGTGTCGAGTTTTTCCAAGTGTTCCCCGTCAGATATTAGAAAGCCTACCAGCATCTGACCATACGTGGGCTTGTCTTCGAGTTTGACGATGAACCTGAAACCACCTCGCTGCTTTGCCAGCTCGCGAAGGCTGCATAATATAAAAAAAGAAGACCCCACAGATGAACCGACAGACTTGATCTTTATATCGAGGACAGAGGTTCTTGAACGCCGTTCAATTTCAGTAACTACGATGTCCATCTTTGAGTTTCCATAGCGTTTGGAGTCAGACTGAAAGCCACCTGCCATACTTGAATGCAGCAGAGTGAAAAATAGCATCATGGTCAAAGCTGCTGGGGTAAAAGGCATCATGGTCGCTTCTTCCGGGGTTGGGCGATGATTTCCTTCCATTTGGCTATACCTCGTTCTTCCAAAAGGAACAATGCGACCACCTTGTAGTCTTTTCCATCAAATACATGGGTTGTAACGGTGACAGAGGTAATATCATATTTGCTTGTTGCCTGAATAACTGGATATCCATTGATCTTCTGGTCGAGCAGGACAATGCTGCCGAAAAACTCTCCTATTGCATGTCTACTTTTACCATCTACCAAAACGTATGGGCAGCCGCCTGTTCCGCAAATGTTAGGGTGGGCGACGAAAAGGTAGTCTGGTACACCATCCCTGTTAAGGTCTCTTACGAAGGCATGAAGCATATCAGTTTCGCCGGACTGAAGGGCATCCACCTCCGGGGGCAAGTTACCGATATCAACAGGCTTACAAGATTCGATGTGGACAGGAACACCGTTGAGCTGGAGTTTAGTGTCATCCTGCCAACCCGAGGCAACTGAAATATTTAGAAAAATAGCGGTTATTATAGTAAAAAGTTTCACCTTATGCACCTTTGTCCATCCTGACTGTCTAAGGGCCCGTCCCATGCCCGTCCCATGCCCGTCCCATGATAGTGCGGGAGTGCCTTGCCATGATTTTATCCGTCTGACACTCTATAATAACCAATGCCGCTGAGATAGTACAATAAGCCACACCCATACTGTCTTTTCCTAAAGAAATATTGTTGTACGCCGATACGTATAAATGTATTAGTAAAATAGTGAGTTATGTGATATAATTAAGTATGAGGTTGAATACATAGTGGATAAAGAAGCTCTGGACAGGGTTATAGAGAAGGTTAGTGAAAAACTCAAGGCCGAGGGCGGGGGGATTGAAGTCATCGGTGTGAAGAACGATATGTTGTATGTTAAGCTGCTTGGTTCATGCGAGACATGCCCAATGTCTGGTCTTACGATGAAAAATTGGGTCGAAAAGACTATTCTTGAGGCTCTGCCGTCTCTTAAGGGGGTCAAGGCGGTCTGATGCTGCGCCGTTTCTTACATATCGTTCTGTTTGTATGCGTTGCCATAGGATGTTATTATGGCATGTCGCGCGCCAGCGCTACGCCTATAACGCAGATAAAAGACATCCGCTATTTTGCCTCAAAGGACTATGTGCGCGTCGTTATCGACCTTGTTTCTCTTACAAAATTTAAAAAAGGCGAGCTTAAAGACAGTAAGAAGATATATTTCGATATCGAACATGCCTCAGTGCTGAACTTTATGAAGAGGCAAGTCGATGTCGATAATTCAATCGTCAAAAGAATCCGAGTCGGGCAGTTCGACAAGGAAACAGTCAGGGTAGTTGTTGACCTTGACAATTACGAGGACTATAAGATTTTCACATTAATAAATCCAGACAGACTTGTCGTAGATATATACGGGGTAAGAGAGGCAGCCCCAGCCGAAAAGGACAGCATTGATAAACCAGCAGATGCCCCAGCTGCAACTGCAGGCGCAGCTAATGAACCGCCGGTAACCTCAGTAACCAAAGAAGCTGCAATTACTAAAGAACCAATTAAAGAACCTGACGTAGTTAAAGAACCAGAGGTAATCAAAGAGGCAGCCAAACCAGTTGAAAAGCCTAAGGAGCTTGCAAAAGCGCCTGAACCTGAAAAAACACATGAAAAAATAACAGAAAAGACACCTGAGACCGATAGAACTACGGAGAAAACTCACGAAGTAGTCAAACCACCCATCGAAACAGGCAGGCATAAGACCAAATCGGCGCGGCAGAGCGAACCAATGATAACCAGAAAGACTATAGTCATAGACCCAGGCCACGGCGGGCACGACCCCGGGGCTTTGAGCAAAAACGGCCTCAAAGAAAAGGATGTTGTCCTCGATATATCACTGCAGCTTGCAAGGATACTCAGGGAAAAATACTATTTCGATGTGCATATGACACGTTCAGATGACCAGTTTATATCGTTGGATGAGCGTACCGCTATTGCTAACGGTAAGAGGGCAGACTTATTTGTTTCCATTCACGCTAACGCAAATAACTCGCCAACCATAAAGGGGATAGAGACATACTTTCTGAACTTTTCCAACTCCGACGAGGCCATGCGCGTGGCTGCCCGTGAAAATGCCATCTCCATGAAGCAGATGAAGGAGGTTCAGTCTGACCTTGGTCTCATCCTGGCATCTTTGGCGCGTGAGAGCAAGCGTGATGAATCGCTGCATCTTGCACATTACATTCAAAAGTCACTTATCTCCAGAGTCGGCAAAAAACACAGAGGCGTAACCGACCATGGAGTCAAACAGGCATTGTTCTATGTTTTAGTCGGGGCATCCATGCCAGCAGCCCTGGTAGAGATATCATATATTACTAACCCTGCAGAAGAGAGACTCCTTAGCACTGATGAGTACAAGGAGCTTTTAGCCGAGTCCATTGCCTACGGCATCAATAAGTACATTAGCTCACTGCCTGACTCCCCACAGTACGCGAAGGCATTGGCACATAAAAAGTAGGCAGCCACCAATACATTACCAGCAAATGAAATTTTCACCTGAATTTAAGATTACCCTTTATGTGATTTTTATTGCGCTTACATTTTTAATGAAGGATATACAGTTTTTTATTATATCAAGCGTGTTCGCTGCATGTTTTTTTTTCCTATATCCTGACAAGGCAGTTCGCAGGGGCATTGTGCCGGTTTCCATTTTTCTGTTCATAACGTTTATGTGTGGGCTGTGTTTTACCGGTGGCAGGGTTATTGTGTCATTTGCCGGTGTGGACATAACTTATGAGGGGCTTAATGATGCGATTGTTAAGACCACTCGGGTATTTCTAATGATAATAGGCGCAAAAATCCTGATGCTCACCACAAGCGTTGATGACATGATAGCAGGGTTAAACAGGATGATACCTTCATCAAAATCACGGGGAAAGACCGCCGGAAAGTCGTCGGTTGCGGATTTTGTGGAGATTACTGGTATGACTTTAAGGGCATTTCCGGCAATTGTCCTGCGGCTGAAGCGTGATTTCATGGAAAAGGCAGCTGATACCCGTCCCACAGGCCTGATAGACAGAGCACGGCTTTCTGCCTCTCTTGCCATACCCATGCTTGGGGAGATTATCAATTCCCCGGAAAAAATTTTTGGTGAACTAACTGACAACAGTAATAATTAAGGAGAACTATGTTAGATATATTAATTAAAAATGCACTCATTTACGACGGCACCGGCAGGCAGCCGTACTCTGCTGACATTGGAATCACAGGCAAAAAGATTGCCTTCGTCTCAGACAGCGTAACAGCGGCAGCCGAACTCACTATTGATGCCGATGGACTTATCGCCTCCCCAGGCTTTATTGATGTACACAGTCATTCTGAGTTCAGCCTTATAAGTCATCCTGAGGCAGACTCTAAACTCCTCCAGGGCGTTACAACGGAGATAAACGGCAACTGCGGGTTTTCAGCAGCACCAATTTATAATGAAGCAAGGCAGAACCTGGAGAAGGAATTCGTCCTTCACAAGGTACAAAAGCGCTGGCAGACCTTTAAAGAGTACAACGAGGTCCTCTTTGAGGCCAAACCTGCTATAAATTTTTCCACCCTTACAGGGCATGGAAACATCCGTGCCTCTGTGCTTGGATACAAGAACCAGGCGGCAGAAGGGGCAGATATTGCAAATATGGCTGCACTTCTGCGGGAGTCTGTTAGTCACGGCTCAATCGGTATGTCTACCGGGCTGATATACTCACCCGGTGTATACTCATCAAACGCCGAGCTTATCGAGCTGATAAGACAATCAGGCGTCTCAGACCTGATTTATGCAACCCACATGAGGAGCGAAAGCGACGCCATTATAGAGTCTATCGAAGACACCATCGAAATTGGAAGGCAAACCGGCATAAAGATTCATATCTCACACCTGAAAACAGCGGGCAAGCACAATTGGCACAAAATTGACGCCGTACTCAGGTTAATTGCAGACGCCGCTGCTGAGGGTATCAAGATTACCTGTGACCGCTATCCATACACGGCCTCACAGACCTCGCTGGACACGGCACTCCCCTCGTGGACATATGAAGGTGGAGACGAGGCAGAGCTGGCACGGTTGTCAAACCCTACTGAGTTAAAGAGAATCAAGGCGGAGACTGCCGCCTTTCGTGAAAACGATGATTATTGGAAGGGAGTCCTTGTGTCATCAGTAAAAACTGAAAAGAACCGGCACCTTGAGGGGATGAGCATCGCAGATGCCGCAGCAATGGCAGGGGCTAAACCTATAGACTTCGCCATTGATCTGTTACTTGAGGAACGCCTTGCCGTAGATGCAATATTTTTCTCAATGAACGAGGACAATCTGAGGCGCATACTGTCATTGCCGAACTGTATGGTTGGGTCTGACAGCACTATAAGACCAATTTCGCAGCACAATAATGGCTCCACTGGCCAATCAGGAAAACCCCACCCGCGAGGCTTTGGGAGTTTCCCCAGGTATTTGAGTAAATATGTCCTGTCTGAGGGACTGATGCCCCTCACTGAGGCGATAAGAAAGATTACTGGCCTGCCTGCAGAGACCTTTGGATTAAAAGACCGCGGAGTGCTGAGGGAAAACGCCTATGCCGACATCACACTCTTTGATGAAAAGCGAATTAGAGATACATCTGACTATGCACAACCGTGGAGAGCCCCGGAGGGCATAGAATACGTATTTGTCAATGGCAGCCTTGCGGTCAAGGGCGGCAGCCTTGCGCCAGTGAGGGCCGGGATGCTGTTATAGTCGGCAGCCACAGGCCAGCCCCTCGTACAGTGTTAATATAGGTAACTGTAATGCCTGATAATCATCATCAGCTTACAGTTTTTTCGTGAGGCAATTCGCTGCCTAAAGAAATATTTATTGAAAAAGAAATACTACCACAGCAAGCACAAACGGAAGCAATTAAACCTTCTAAAAATTCATTTCTTCCCAAAGATGTTCAACTTGGGTTGTGAATCAGGCGGAGCCCATGCTCTTCTGACATTGCAGATACGCCCCCTCATCCTGTGCCATCACAATAACTGTCAGGGTCTCTGCCCTGCAAGAGTTCGTCTACTTTTTCACTGAATTTTTTTTAAAGTCTTCTTGTTCTTCTTTCTTTGCCTGAACATGAAAGGGTCTTGGAACTATTTTTCTCCAGCCATTCCTCTTAAAAAGCCTATAGATTGTTGTTTTGTGAACAGGATGCCCGACAGACTGCTCAAGAGTACTCTGAATCTCTTTAGCAGTAGCTATCTTACCAGTAAGAGCTCTCTCCATAAAGGGTTCGAGAAGTGCTTTTTCCTCCTCTGTCGTCAAATAACAACGACGCCTCCCTCCTTTCCCTGGTCTTTCAATTACTACAGGCCCTAAACGATTGTATTCGGAAATCAGATTATGTACCGTTTGTTCTGCAAGTCCAAGATGAAGAGCAATCTCTTTGGCTGCTCTTGGCGCTATCAGAGCATTCAGTATAACCAACCATTTCTGCACACGCCAAAAACCTATGGTCTCCTTTAATCTCTCTTTGATCTCTTCTGCGGTTAGATGGGGTAACACCTTCGTTATTTTATTAGCCATTACTTCCTCCTGTTTAGTTTTGAAGATACTATAGCATATTTACTTATTAGTTTGCTACTTAGTATTAGCATATCACAGCATCTCACAGATAAAAACATATTCTGCATCACCACCACAGTCGTCATATGCATGAGTTTGTCTGATGCTTTTATATATATCCCCGGTATTGGATTCATAAGCCACCGGCTGGTCTTTAAAGTACTTCTTATTCTTGACCAATACCAATATATCTTTTATTCTCCATTTTGGTGAAAACTCTGGGATAGCCCTATAAATGGATTCACCATTTATACAAATACCACTGGAATTACCTTCATCGAATTCCAGATAAAATCGCACCTTAACAAACGAGCCGCTTTCGATTCCCTCAGGAAGTACAGCATCATGACAAATGGCGTATATTCCACAGTCAAACAACAGTGTTGGACCATTACCTTTTGATATGTCAAATATCCTGCCTACTCCCTCATAAAGACTTATATCAACTCTCTTAAGTGATTTTGTCGCGCTTTGAGACGGCTCCATTTCAGTATGTATAAAAGTTAAAGCCTCGTTAAAGGCATCCCCAACATAGTAGTCACCAAGTTCATAAAGCGTACTTGCATCACAAGTAATCCAAAAGATGTCTTTAGTCTTCTTGTTAAAGGTCATCGTCATCCTCCTTATTATGGTTTGATTTATTATACAGTAGCAACTTAACTAAAGGATATACTTTTGTTGCATATCGTTAGTAACCTCATTTAGATGCCTTTGGTGTTCTGAATCCTTCTTTCCACATCGTCTCAAAAGTCAATTTCTTATTAACAGGGTCAATCTTGTAACGCATATAGATAACCCCATCACCTTGCTTTACCAAATAGTCAACCGTCCTTTTTTTTCGGTTAAACTCGACAGTACCGTTATCAACTGCCTGCTTACGATACTCTTCTATTTTTTGGTAATCCTGTTTTTTCAGAGACTCATTGTACGTGCCTCTCGGTCCAACACGTTTTTCCTCGTCAACGTAGTCCCTAGGCCTTACGGTCTCACCGTGTGCCGCCCGTTCCCTGTTGATTCTTCTCTTGGTATCGCCACGAGCATGTCCATTCATCGAGTGTTCAATTTGAGCTTGCGAAGCCTCTGTTTTATACCCTCTTATATCTACTGATGACCCTGCCTTGTTAGCTGCTGCGCTCACTGTATTTGCCTCTTTAGCGCTTACATCTCCAGTGTTTACCTTATTTGTCTTCTTTTGTGTTTCAGCCCCGGGTTTATACTTATAGTTCTTTGTTTCGTCGTATATTTTGCCAAGCTTTTCTTTTGCCTTTGCAGATTCTTCTGCCGCATTTTTCCCCGCCCCCGCAATGGCTTTTTTCTCTGCCCCTGCGCCAGCTGCTTTTGCGGCTGCTTTAGGATTATATTTTCCTTTCGCTATGCCTAATATCAGGGCAAGCTGGGCACCTATGGCTCCCCATTTGCCTATCTTCTCTTCAGCATATTTCATCAGCTCATCCATCGATATGTCCATGGCTATGTTGCCGAGAATAGCTTTCAATATACCAGCTATAGGACCTGTTAACGCAGAGGCAGAGGCATCGACAGGGTTTCCTGTTGGATTTGCCTCAATCGATCCGTAATCTTTCAAAAACTGTTTATCTTCCTCTGTCCATTGAGATTGAGGCTTTGTCAATATATCCATCGCTCTTTTTTCTTTCTTGTAATCTTCTACTGATTTCCCGTGTGCCTTAGCTTCTTTTTCAAGGTCATCTTCGCCTGCGCTCAGGGTCAATGATAATGATGGTGCTTTGTCAGAAATCTTCGTAACACCGCCCTTCTCCATCTTGCACCCCGGCCTTCTACCCCTAAACCTTCCACGCTCATCCTTTATCCAGCATGTCTCTTCCATTGTTCATTCTCCTCTTGATTTACAGCTTATTTTTTTTACTACTTATATATAGTTGAGATTCGCATGAATGCCCTCTAAACCCAGTAAATACGCCATTCTCCTATTCGCATGGAGCGTCTGAAAGGCTATTTTTGGCAAAAATACATACAATTTTGTAGTATTACTAATAGTAGCGCTACAATTTTGTAGCTCTCTAAATTGCACCCACACCAGTAACACATTGATATTACAACATAAAAAAATATTTGGTTCTTTTGGCGTAAAAAATGGTGCAAAATGTTTTATAATAAAAAGGGTCGTTGATAATCGCAAAGACTGGCTTTCTTCCTCGTTTTACAAGGGTTTTAAGCATCTTCAGAGCAGGCATGTGCTGGAGGCAACAGCCCAGGTTGTGCGCTCTCGACAAAATTCTAACTCTGCTGATATACTACAGCTATGAAGACAGCGCCAGGAAAGCTGCAAATAAACATAATTGATGTATTCGGGGAACCTTACTCATGAGCAAACTATGGTCTGGCAGATTCACAGAAAAAACGGCAAAGAGCGTGGAGCAGTTTACTGAGTCTATTTCGTTCGATAAACGATTGTGGGCTGATGACATAAAAGGCTCAATAGCACACGCTGAGATGCTTTCCAAGCAGGCCATTATTACAGAAAAAGAGGCTAAAGAAATAATTGACAGACTTAGAGAAATCGAAAATGAAATCAATAAAAATAAATTCGAGTTCGACGAGGCACTCGAAGACATCCACATGAACATAGAGGCCGCTCTTATTAAGAAATACCCGGAAGCAGGTAAAAAACTTCATACAGCACGCTCAAGAAACGACCAGGTTGCGCTTGATATCAGGCTCTATCTTCAGGATTTAACTGAGCAGCGTCTTATAAGGCTGATAATTGAATTTCAAAAAACACTCATAACAGTTGCACAAACAAATATCGATACGATTATGCCCGGCTATACACATTTGCAAAGGGCACAGCCAGTCACTCTTGCCCACCACCTGCTTGCCTATGTAGAGATGTTTGAAAGAGACAAGGAACGCTACACTGATGCCCTCAAAAGAATTAACACCCTTCCACTTGGGGCATGTGCCCTTGCCGGTACGACATTGAATATAGACAGGAAGCACACGGCAGAGCTGCTTAAGTTTTCACGCATCGCAGACAACAGCATAGACGCCGTCTCTGACAGGGACTTTGTTATTGAGTTCATCTCCAATTCTTCGATTTTAATGATGCACCTTAGCAGAATGGCCGAGGAACTGGTCTTATGGAGTACGAAGGAATTTTCTTTTATAGAAATATCTGACGCTTACACTACAGGGTCATCGATCATGCCGCAGAAGAAAAACCCCGATGTTGCTGAACTCATCAGGGGTAAGACTGGCAGGGTTTATGGCGCATTGGTTTCTATTCTTACCACAATGAAGGCCCTGCCCCTGGCTTATAACAGGGATATGCAGGAAGACAAAGAACCGCTTTTTGACGTTATCGACACGGTAACAAACGTCCTTCACGTTATTAACGATATGTTCAAACACATCAAATTCAACAAAGAACGGCTGAGAAAGACCGCCGCCGAAGGGTTTTCTTTGGCTACAGATTTGGCAGAATACCTTGTCACAAAAAAGATGCCCTTTAGAGAGGCACATGAAGTCACCGGCAATATCGTCAAATACTGCATTGATAATTCAAAAGACCTTCATGAACTGACGATAGAAGAATTTAAGGGATTTTCAGATTTAATAGAAAATGACATATACTCCCGCCTGACCATTGAGGCATCGGTGCGTGGCAGGAAATCATTTGGTGGTACGGGTGAGGTTGAAGAACAAATAAAAAGACTTCGTAAGAAAGTTGGTATGGAGAGAGAAGAATGAAGAGAATTGCCGCAATTATTATAGCAGTAATTTTGTTGTCGTCGCCGTTCGTATTAGTATCATGCGGACATAAAGCGCCGCCTACGCTTAAAGAACAAGGGCGTCAGAAGGAAGCCCCCCCGCAGAAGCCTCCGGAGGAGTTAAGCCCGTACAGCGAAGACACTGAGCGATTGAAAACTCAATAAAAGGGGACAAGAGGGATTTAAACACTATGAAAGAGACGATCTTTAAAATAGTAAGCGAGAGTATCGCAGTAAAAGAGAGGTTTTTTAACGAAAACGCCGACAAGGTTGTCGAGGCTGCAAGTACTATTGCCGATGCCTTCAGCAAGGGTAAAAAGCTCCTGCTCTTTGGAAACGGCGGCTCATCCAGCGACGCCTCGCACATAGCAGCCGAATTCATAAACAGATTCAAACGGGAACGCCCCGGGCTTCCCGCCATTGCGCTTAATACAGATATGGCAGTTATGACATCAATCGCCAATGACTATGATTTTTCAGACGTGTTTGCACGACAGGTAAAGAGCATCGCCGACACGGGGGATGTTGTCATCGCTATAAGCACAAGCGGAGGTTCAAAAAATGTATTAAAGGCAGTCGATGCAGCTAAGAAAAAGAAACTCACGGTGATTGCCTTCACCGGCGCAAAGGGGATAAAATTCGCAGAGAAATCCACGATTGCCTTCGTCGTGCCTACCGAGGACACGGCACGCATTCAGGAGACACATATAACAATTGGACACGTGATATGTGAGCTTGTGGAATCATTATTGTTTGACTTTCCGACGAAGAAGACGAGAAAAACTGTAGCAGCGGTTCAGCCTTAAATCCCGGCATGTGATGTCCACAACGGCAATCGGCATTGACCCGGGCAGCATCGTCTGCGGCTATGGAGTGCTGAGAAAAGATGGCAAATCCATAGTCTATGTGGCATCGGGCGAGATAATCGTCCCCAAGGGGCGTCCGCTTCCTGAGAGACTAAAAAGTGTATATGAGGGGCTGACAAAGGCAATAGATACATACCGCCCAGATGAGGCAGTTGTAGAGAAGATATTCTTTGCTAGCAACATAAAGGCCGCCCTTTCTCTGGGGCACGCACGCGGAGTGGCGCTGCTTTCGGCATCAGCAGTAGACATCCCCGTGTTTGAATACAGCCCGCTGGAGGTAAAAAAGGCGCTGACAGGTTACGGTAAGGCAGAGAAATCACAGGTGATGGCCATGATAAAGGCAATTTTAAATATCGACATTGTCCTGTCGCCGGACAGCTCGGACGCCCTTGCCCTTGCCCTTACACATCTGAACATTTCGGGATTGGGACTATATGGCAGCACAAGGCATTAAGGCACTCCTTGACGGGTTTTACTCATCGTTTAATTTCAACGAAAGGATAAACAATGACCCCATTGAATTCCCGCGCTGCTATAACAATCGCCCGGACATAGAGACAGCTGGTATCATAGCAGCCTGCCTCGCCTACGGGAAAGTCAGCCTGTTTAAGCCGGTAATCGGCACTATACTCTCTAAGATGGGGGCATCACCGGCTGGTTTTTTACAAGACTTTGATATAAACTGCCACGCAGGGCTATTTTCAGAGATTTCCTACAGATTCAATAAAAGCGAGGACATAACGGCCTTTATTTACATACTGCATAGGGCGGTAATCGCTCACGGCTCGATTAAAGATGCCTTCATGAGGACTTTCAGTGGCTCAATATATGAGGCGCTTGGGGAATTCTCAAAATATATGCTCTCGATTGATACGACTGCGGTATATAGCAGCAGTGTCCACCCCCCGGGACTTCGCCAGCTCTTTCCGTCGCCTTTTAAGGGCGGGGCTTGCAAGCGGTTTAATATGTTTCTGCGCTGGATGGTAAGAGACACCGATATTGACCTTGGCATATGGACAGAAATCCCTAAAAACTCACTTATAATTCCCCTTGATACGCACATTGCAAGAATCGCAAGGTGCCTGGGCTTGACAAACAGAAAGGGCAACGACTGGAAGGCAGCCGTAGAGATAACCGAAGCCTTAAAACTCCTTGACCCAGATGACCCGCTGAAATATGACTTCGCCCTGTGTCATCACGGCATATCAGGGGCGTGTACTGCCGCCCGCAGCGAGGATGCGTGTAACACCTGCGCTATATATTCAGGCAGTGTGAAGGAGTTATGAAACTTGCTCAGTCGTAATTAAAGGGAGCCCGCCGCCCGTTTGTTGTGCTTTCCCAATAGCCTGAATTCATGGTATTATATATAAAGACAGTATGAGACCTTGAAAACGTTAATTAGGAGGACTGAAATGTTTATTGCTAGGAAAACCTTATTTCTTGTATCGTTTGTCATCATAGTCACAGCTACGGTCTCTGTTATACTTGCATCGTTCTATTTTGCTGCCGAGGAAAAAGAAGCAGTTGGTTTCTGGATGAACGAAGCTAGCAAGTACTACAAAGAGATGATGAGACTGAGAGAACAACTAGCGAAGTATGACAAGAAATTTGCAGACAATCTCACCAAAGAACGACGTATGGCAAGCACCAACTTTAAAACAGCGAATGCTAATAATCAGGGCGAATTTCAGCAGCAAGCCAGCGGCACACAAGCCAGCGGCACATATACCCAAGACAAAGAAACCAAGTCTAATGACCTTGGTTTTGCAGGGATAATTGTATTAGGATTTTTTGCAGTGTCGATTGTCATTCTCTACGTTTTGTCTTCAAAGAAGAAGGATAAATAAGACATGAGTTGAAGGAGTTATTATTGATTTCATATGAGATTTCTGATTATCTCCTCAAACTCCTGCCTGCTCTTCATTATATCGTAGCCTTTTGCCGTTGTAAAACCGTTTTCTCTGATGGATTTTCTTAGATCATCGTTTCTCAGGGCATTCAGGAGAGTTTTTTTAACATCATTGGCGTTGGGGTGCGTAACGCAGGCATTATAGCCGTCCCTGACGTATGGTACTGTGCCGGTTGTCAGCACTGGCAGACCACAGGCCATCGCCTCAAGCGGGAAAAGCCCAAACCCCTCGTGGCGCGATGGGTATAGAAATATATCGGCGCTGCTCAGAATGCGTCTCAGTTCATAGTCATCCGGTCTGCCAAAATGTCTCGTCTTCAGCTTAAACTCCACAGCGTCGCCGCATACCCAGACCTCTGCTTTGTCCTTCAGCTCACTGGCTGTTTCATTTAATACAGCGGTGGTTATGTCAAATCCCTTTCTAAATACGTCGCCGCGTGAGAGGACAAATATCGCTGCCCTGCCCTGCCTCTCTTTGATTAATTTGTCATCAGGGTCAGGATAGAACTGCCGGTGGTCTATGCCGATGACAACTGTTTTTAGTTTATCGCCGCCATGGGCAATTTTTGCACCGAGAATTTCAGCCAGCGCCTCAGAATCGGCAATGCAGCATGCTGTTTTGCCTGAGAAATATAGCCTGTAAAGCAGGTCAATCCCCCTCTGCTGCACCACGTTTCCATAGTACAGGGCGTCATAAGCCTGTGCGATATACACCACCTTATTTCTAAGCCCCAGCGGGATGGCAAGGTGGATAATGTCGGCAATCACTATATCATAGGGCAGCTTTCTCAGCGTGCCGCTTATTATCGTCCCAACAGGCGTGGGGAGTTTTATGTATTTAATCCTGACAGATGGCTCAATGGGAAAGACAGTGTCAAGCACATTGAGGCAAAATGTGACTTCATATCCGGTCTTTGCAAGATGGTTAGCGTATTCGATAACTATTCTGTCGCCGCCCCTGTTTCTTAACGAGTATCTGTAAAAACATACCCTCAACGTTTAAAATACCTCCAGTTTTGCGTATCTTATTATACCAATTGACAGGAGCCAGCATATCACTGTCATGGCAAGCCACCTGTCTCCTGTCATGGCGTCAGTCGGGTCACCTCTGCCCTCTTTGGCAAGCATCAGGTATCTGAAAAGCCCGAAGGTTACAACGGGTACAGTGTATATAAAATTCTTGTACTGCTCTATCGTGTAAACAGCGTAAAAGACCAGCGACGACGCGGCGGTTATCAGGAGAATATCATTAAGCAGCGCCGGTGTAAACCCGGACAGGCTCTCCCTGTGTGCAGCAGCATTTTCATTGAGGAGTTTAAGCTCTCCAATCCTCTTGCCAGTTGCAAGCATCAGTGAAATCATAAACATCGCCAGAAACAGCCAATCCGATATAGGTACATGAAATGCCGCCCCACCGGCAAGCACCCTCATTACAAATCCCGACGCTATACAAAAGATGTCCAACACGGCAGTGTTCTTAAAGTACATGGAATAACACGCCTGTATCACCAGATAAATCCCCATATATGAAAGAAACACATAATCAATATAATATGCCGTAACTGCTGAGCCCGTAAGCAGTACTACAGCCAACACACCGCCAGACGCCAGTGAGACCTCCCCTGCGGCAATCGGCCTTAGTTTTTTTACCGGATGCAGGCGGTCAGCCTTCCTGTCGGCAATGTCGTTGATAATATATGAGGCGCTTGCGGCTGAGGAAAACGCCAGAAACGCAGCCGGGGCACTGCCCAGCGTTTCATGGCTTAACAGCTCACCCCCAAAAAACGGCGCGGCAAACAAGAACATGTTCTTTACCCAGTGCTTTGGCCTGAGCAGCCTTATAAAAATGTTCATTTATATCATTCTCACTCTATCTGCACATAATACCTTACTACTATTACAAATAGCGCTAACATCAGAGAAAACAACAGGTAAGCGCCTAAAAATAACTCTACGAGATGACGCTTCACTAATATATGTCCAAAAATATTATTGCTCAATAAAATAAACAACAGCGGCAAAAGCGGTATCACATATCTCGGCTGCAGACCGTCAATGTAGGGATTACCCACAGGCGTCCAAATCAGATACTCTGATATGGAAAACAGTAGGACACACGACAATATGGCAGTAAAGATTACCAGCTTTTTTGTTGTACTGATTTTTAGTGGTTCGGGTGCAGCAAATAACGCGCTCAACGCTAACAGCCACACGTAAGAGGCCTGATATACCACAGGCATATTCGTATCCAGCCACCCCATCTTTCCCACAACTGTATACCAACTCAGTTGGCACTGCCTCACAATTGTCCTGATAAATGTCTCAACAAACGCAAATGGATGCCCTAAGACATAGCTCAACTGTCTCTCCGGCGATACGTCAAGGCCGTTATTGTATGCCACTACGAGATAGTCCACCTTCGATGACCACCAGAGGTTGAGTGAAAGGTTCACTATGAATAATACGGCAAAGGCAGCCCTGTAACTCCTGACCGAGGGGAAAAATGACTTCGGTATCAGAAAAAAGCACAACAACAGGGGAAAATACGCGTGTTTTGACATCGTAAGCGGCAAAGAAAGTAAGAATAGCATTAAAAGGTTCTTTTTAAGATTTTCCTTGTCAGAGGCCGCTCTCAGCGCTGTGGCAGTAAATAAAAAGCAGACGGCATTGGTAAAGGAATCCGCAGACAGCGACGCCCCCTGAAACAGCGACAAGGGCATCAGGGCAAGAAACACAAACAGCCACTTATATGCGGGCGCTGTCCTGATTGACAGGTACATCAGGCAAATCCATACCAACAGATTGGCAGCCCTACCAGCGTAGACTAACCATAGCACTGTAAAACCTGAGTGGCGCCCTGCATATATGGCAGCAGCCTGTGGTATAAACGGTACAGGGCTATAGAGTACCGTGTAGTGGAAGTTCAGGAATGCCCTCTGCCCTTCGTCTATTGGTATTTTAAACGCCTCGATGATTTCACTGACCTCCTGTTTGTTTTCCGGGTGACCGGGGATGTCCTTAGATAGGGTCTTTGCGGTTTTGATAAGGGACTTGGGTAGCATACCCCCAACATCGCCTCCACGCCTCTCTGCCAAGGCCCTGCCTTCTGACAGTTGATACGAACGGTAGAAATGGTTTGTCTCATCAGGGGCCTGAAACGGCGGCACTACAAACACAAACAACAGGCCAAAGACAATCCCCAATATCAGAAATACCTTTTCCGGTATGTAGGCTGTATTTTCAGCAGTCACTGGGTTTGTACCGATTTAAGCATAGTATCTATATTTTGTGCGGGAGGGGCTAGGCGCTGCGCCTCTTTGAAATTCAACACGGCGTCCTCACGTCTTCCCATTTCTTTTAGCACAAGACCCTTTTGAAAATACAGTTCCCAGTTGCCTGCCGGGATGTCTGGCGAAGCCTCAATGCCCTTGTCTATATATGCAAGGGCGTCCTCATATCTATGTAGTCCCATTAGCGCCATCCCTATGTACTTATATATTAGTTTATTTTGTGGATTTATTACCAATACCTTTAAGAAAAACTCGACCGCCGTGTCGTAGTTCTTTTGCCTTAAGTAGGAAAGTCCCAGTTTAAACACAGAGGACTCGCCATCAACTGCCCAATAAGGCAGGGATTTCTCGAAATATGGCGCTGCCTCTGCCTTTTTGCCCTTTATAATCAGAGCGCTCCACATGTTGAAATTCAGGGCAGGATAGTTCGGCAGGATAGTTAGGGCGCGCGTGAACTGCTCTATTGCCCCGTCTGTCTCTCCGGTTGATAACAGGTGTGTGCCGTAAAGGTTATAAGCCAGAAAGTTATTTTCTGTTACATCGATGGCGTGTTTAAAAAGCGTGCCGGTGTCTCTCCAGTAACCAGTCTGCATGTATGTCAAAAGCGCAAGGGGCAGGAGTAGGGCTGCGGCCAAAACCAGTATGATTGTCCTGTTATTCTTAAAGAAATCGAAAATCCCCCATGAGACAATTATAAAAATACCAGCAAAGGGTATATACGCATAGCGGTCTGCAACAGGGGCAGCGCTGGTCTGGACAAACTGAAGCACCGGGACAAGTGTTACCAAAAACCAGAGCCAGCCTGCTAATACATAAGGCCGTGTCTTTCTAATCCAAACGGCAACCCCAGTGATTATCACAAGGGCAGCAACAGACAACACCACCGACCAGGGCGAGCTGATCTCTTTATAAGGATAAAACACACAAAGGGCTGTCGGCCAAACGGCCTTCCCTAAGTATGTCATATATGAAAGCGCTGCGCTTGAGAGGCGAAACCACAGAGATGACTCAGTAAGTGACGCCACGGCCTCGTTCTTTGCCTGCCCATATATCGTTAACGCACTGGAAAGCGCCGAAAGCACAAAAAATGGCAGCTTCTCTAAGACCAACAACCCGTTCATCTTAGCATTGCCTTTAAATCTGTCAAGCGGCCAATAATCAAGAATGAGCATCACAACCGGCAGAGTTACGGCCATTGGCTTAGACATCAGGGCAAATAGGTAACACAAAAGAACAATGACATAACGGCTGAGCGCAGGCCCCCTTGCGTAAAATACATAGGCCGCAGCGGTGATAAACCAGAACAGCGCGCACAGCACATTTTTCCTCTCAGACACCCACGCCACAGACTCCACATTTATAGGATGAAGCGCAAAGAACGCGGCTACAAGGGCGCTCTGCCACAGCCTGCCCGTTGCATAGTTAAGGAAAAGAAACACAGCCGTCACTGCCCCAACATGTATCAGCAGACTGCTGAGGTGATGACCATGTGGATTAAGTCCATAGAGCGATATATCGGCCATATGTGAAATCCACGTAAGCGGGTGCCAATATGAGAAATAGGAAGTCTTCAACGCCCACAGGATGCCGTCCAGGGTAATCCCGCCCTGAATGTTGTAGTTGTCTATTACGTATTTATAGTCGTCATAGTTTACAAAGCCGCAGTCCTTGAGTGTAAAATATGCCCCAAGCGTTACAAGGCAGAGGGCGGCAATTACCGGCATCCTCAGATTTCTATCGCCCATCGATTGATCCCGCCCCCTGTCCGGTATATTTTTCTATCAGTTCGAGTTTATTTTTGGCTGGTACATAGTCAGGATTAATGGCAAGTGTCTCTCTGAAGGCTGCCGCGGCCTCGGCTGCCCTTCCCAGTGCCATTAGCGCAAGTCCTTTGTTGAAGACCATCTCCCATGTGCCTGGCTTAAGGGCAAGGCCCCGGTTAAAATACGAAAGCGCCTGGTCATTTTTACCCGTGTACATGAGGACAAGCCCGAGGTAGTTGATAACATCAAGGTCTTTGGGATTAAGCTCAAGCGATTTTCTGAAATATAGCGCCGCCTCGCCGTAGTTGGCGTCTTTCATATAGGAAATGGCAAGGAGTTTATACAGGTGAGGCTGACGGCCTTCTCTCCAGTAAGGCAGCGACTTGTCGTAATACCTTTTGGCCTCATCGTCCTTTCCAAGATGGGTAAGCGTACTCCATGCGTTGAAATTAAGGAGCGGGTCAGAGGGCATTATCTCAAGCCCCTTGTAAAACTCCACGAGTGCCTCGTCAAATCTGTTTTGCTTTAACATGTGAACGCCGTAGCTGTTATGGGCTGCGTAGTTGCTTTTGGTCACATCGAGGGCGTGCTTAAATAGTGTGCCTGAGTCCCGCCAGTAACCGGTTTGTCTCCACGTAAAGGCGCTGAAAACGGCTGTAATCAGTATCGAGATTGATATAAAAACAAGTATTTGACGGCGCTGCCCCACTATTTCCGCCAGGTCCCACAACCCCCATGAAAACATAATGAAAATCCCAATCATCGGCACATAGGCATACCGGTCAGCCATAGGGGCAAGCCCCACTTGCACGATTTGAATCACAGGCACCATCGTCCCCAGATACCAAAACCAGCCCATGACAAGATATGGCCGCGGCTTTCTAAGTATAATCACGGCGGCTGTTACGCAAATCAGCAGCACCGCCGAACCTATTGCGGGCAGATATGACTTTAACGCAAAATATGGATAAATAACGGCCAGATGAGTTGGCACAAGCATCTTGCCTATGTATGAAATATAGGAAGTGAAGGCGTTTGCAATTCTGATATTTAAAGGGAGCGCCTCGAAGCTGGCAATCGAGGCGTGCTGGACGCGCAGGGTTATGAAGATAAACAGCGCAGTAAAGAAAAAAAACGGGAGCTTTTCAAGTATTGACCGCCTGAACACTGCCGTGCCTGTAAACCGCTGCAGCGGCCAATAGTCTATGAGCAGCAAGACAAATGGAAACGTAACAAGCATAGGCTTTGATATAAGCCCGAATATAAATAACACTAACGCGGCGGTAAAAAACGCCGCACTGCGCCGCCCGGCACTATACCGCTTCACATAACCGGCGTATGCACAGGCGGCAGTAATCCAAAAAAATGTGGACAGGACATTCTTTCTCTCCGCCACCCATGCGACTGACTCAACATTCAGAGGATGAATGGCAAATAACACAGCAGCGAGGGCGCTGGGGAGGGCGCTTCCTGTGGCGTGATAAAGAAAAAGAAATAAAAACGATGCGCTGAGAGCATGAATAAGTACGCTGGTCAGATGATGCCCAGCCGGGTTCAACCCAAAAAGCTCAACATCAAGCATGTGTGAACACCACGTCAGTGGAAACCAGTTTGAATCATATGAATATGTAAATGCCCACAGTAAACCATCCTTCGTAAATCCATCTTTGACCCTATAGTTTTCAGCTACATAGACATAGTCGTCATAACTGACGAAGTCATTATTGAACACAGGCAGGTAAACGAAACACGACAGAGCCGCAAGCGCTATGGAGATTAATATTGTACGTTTATCGTTCATTGTGAGCATCTCATGCTACTAAACAGCAGACAGAATCTTGTTGATACGCCAGATTTGTTTTAAGACATCGGGCGGGACTTTGTTATGGGGCTTCTTTTGGGTAAGATACTGGCGTTTGATTTCCTCAAGGGTGGCGAGGCGCTCAGGTATGGGCATCTCAAACCATGTACTGAGGTATTGGGCGTAGAGCGTGTCGGCAGGGGAGGCAGGCTTACGCAATGTAGATTTTTTCATATAAGCCCTGAGGGCCTCTCTGATGCCGAATATTTTATTGACATAGTTTGCGTTTTCATAGCTGTCTGAGTGGAGGGCAAAGTTAGCAGGTTTTCCGCGTAGTTTATTGTAGTAGCGTGCTACGGTGCTTGGCGAACTGTTATATGACCAGAATGCCCAGAGCCAGCGGTCATTGTTGGATACTGTTTTGGGGTTAATTTTATATAACCTGTCCCAGCCCTTTGTCAAATTATAGTTGTCTTTCAGGAGTTGTATGGCAGCATCGGTGCTTAGTTCGGGGTGTGCCCTGTGGTCTGAGCGGGAATTGATAAGGCCGTAGGATTTGGCCGTAGCGGGCATAAACTGCCAGTAGCCCTTTGCCCCGGAGGAAGAGACGGCGTTTTTGTTCCACATTGATTCTGCCAGCGCCAAAAATATAATCTCAGGGGGGACGTCGTTGTCCTGGCACTTATCGTGAATCATCGACAGGTGGTCGTCTTCAAGTAACCTGTGCCAACCTGCGATGAGATTTTGGTAAGAGGTTTTTAGTTCAATACCGTTATTTTTTTTATATTTTAGCAGTCTCGTGTCATAATCGATGTCTTCTTCGCTGAATATACGCTTCCAATGGAGAATTTTTTTAATATTTTCCTTACCCCCCGGAGCAAATAGGCGAGGCGGGCCAAAACAAAGACGTTTAGCGAGATCAGAGTCAACCACTGGGAAACAATCCCCGAATGGATATAATACCGAGGACAGGAGTACTGCCAAAATAACCGGAATAAACTTGAAATTATTAGGTAAGAGTCCCCTAAACTGTTTAATTAGCTTAATCAACTGGCACGAGATATTAACCGTCACGGTCACGTGGTATTGTCTTGAGTGCCTGTTTGAACTGCTTAAGCCGCGCACTTAAGAGCGTCTTTGATATCCCATGCAGCCGGCCAAACTCCGTGTCGGTCATATCTGGGTTTTGTGTTTTCATTTCCTGGTACTCTGCCCACAGGGAAGGCCAGTCATGTTTTCTGTGTGGTCTCTTTCTCTCAGAAGTAACGCCTACCTTACTGATTTCATTAATAACGGCTTCCGCATTGTTTACAGACTGTGCCAGCTTGCTGCAGCGGTGAAACGCCACAACTCTTCTTGGAGCAATCTCTATCCCTTGGCCGGTTTTTGGATTTCGGCCTGAGCGTGCCCTCTTAGTTCTAACAGAGAACGTACCAAAATTAGGTATCTTGATAGACTCACCATCTGTCAGGGTCTCTTTTATCAGGGTTATAATTATATCAAAGATATCACGCACTTCTGTCTTCTGAAGCCCTATCTTATACGCTATATCTTCAACTATATCAGCCTTGCTTCCTCGTGCCATACCGGTATTTTATTTTATTTCAGTGATTTAGTCAATATGTATGTCAGTGAAACTTCCCCCGAAAATCCGATGAATATGGGATTTATGGTTGGAGTGATTGCTTGGTAAAGATTACTCGAAGATATCTTTTATATCGATTTGAAGTCCCTCTATGACTTTAGATGTAACTGTACCTTCAATTTCTGCTATCGAATATAACATATATCTATCATTCTCTATGGTTAATATCTCTATGGTTTGCAGTTCAGGTATAACGATCCAATACTCAGGTACTTTGTATTTTTCATAGATTGCCCTTTTAATTTCCATATCCCTCTTGAATGTACCAGGAGAGACGATCTCACAAACCATATCGGGTACACCTCTTATCCAATCTTGGAAAATACTCATATTCTCCTTCCTGATAAATATGATATCTGGTTGAAGTCTATTGAACCCTTCCTCGAAGATTACATCAAGGGGAGATATGGATAATTTTCCTAAATGATGCTTTTCAATATAATGACGCATATTATATGCTAAGTTAAAAACAGCATCCTGATGCTTACCAAACGGGCTTGGACCCATAATCTCTTCTCCATTGATGATTTCTGTTAAATCTAAATCTTGCACAGGAGTATTATACCATTGTTACCTAGTATTGTCTGGATTTTTAGAGTGAATTTCTTCATACAGACTCACTGTGGCGGCATATGTCAGGTCGAGGGAATAAGTTGACAAAAATATATGCTGTATAATAGATTAAGTAAGTAAAATGCTTAAACAAAGCCTACAATTCATAGCCGTCATTGCCTTAGCGCTGCTGCTTAATGCGCTGCCTGCGTACTGTGAAAACTATGAACAGCCGTCAAATGTCATAACCCTAAAAGAGGCTATCGCGGCTGCCCTCAATGACAATCACCGGGTAAGGGCAGGAAGATGGGCGGCTGAGGCCCTCAAAAAAGACGTATCTATTGCATGGGGAAGCCTGCTGCCAAAAATTGAAGTCGAAGAGAGCTACAGCAACACCAACAACCCGACATATTTCTTTATGTCTAAACTTGACCAGGGACGCTTTACCAGTGCTGATTTATCCAACTTAAAAAATCCGGCCCCTATCAACGACTATCGCACCGCTGTTCGATTCGAGATGCCCGTATTTTCCATGAAGGCATATATCGCCATAGATATGGCCAAAACGAGGGCCGAAGGCCGGGAATTTCAGCAGATGCGCCTTGAGGAGACAACAGTCCTCGATGTGTTTAAGGCATACACAGCCATTAAAACGGCAAAGGCATATAAGTCAGCGGCAGAAAAAGGTCTTGAGGATGCAAAAGAACATTTGCGCATAGCCAGGGTGCGACTTGACTCCGGCACAGGGCTTTATTCAGATGTTTTGCAGGCACAGACTGCCCTTTCAGAGGTGAAGATGCGAATAGTTACAGCAGAGAAAAACGTAAATCTTGCGCAGCGTTCTCTTGGGCTGATAATAGGCTCAGACCAGTCCTATGACAGCGCCGATGAGAAAATCGCCTTTACCCCGGCTGCCCCAATACAAGCATATCTAAAGGGCGCACTCAACCGCGCAGATATAGCCGCAATGGAGAAAACCCGCGAGAATGCACAACAATCCGTTTCAATAGCGAAGGCCGAATATCTCCCAACGCTTGCCCTTGGCGGTAATTATCAGTTGAACGAACACCGATACCCATTTGGCGATGAGGGTAAGAGCTATCAGATTGGTGTATATATGAAACTAAATGTCTTTGACGGCTTCAGACGGGAGGCTCAACTGGCAAAGGCAAGACTTGAGGCCGCTGAGGCAGGCGAACACTTCAATGGGATAAAAAAACAGGCCGCATACGAGGTTTATGAGGCCATGATGTCTTTGGATGAGTCTCAGAAAAGGCTTTCTCTAACGCGCGATGCCCTCAGCGCCGCAGAGGAGGGCGTAAGGCTTATCGAAAAACGCTATGCCAATTCCCTTGCCCCAATGGTTTCACTGATAGACGCTCAAACTGCCCTCGATAAGGTAAGGGCTGATGCTGCCGCTGCAGAGGGGCAGTATCTTGTGTCAACTGCAACGCTTGAATACACAGGCGGCAGGATTTTGGAGTTTTTCGGAGTCGATAATTCAGGGAGGAATCGATGATAAGGCATTTCTTTACGGCAATATTAATAAGCGTTATTTTCACATACGGCTGCGGCGAGAAGATTAAGCCCGGAAATAAGGAGATACCCCGTCCTGCAATTACAGCCGTTAAGACCGCTAAGATAACAAAAACCACCATAGATGACATCTACGAAATCAGCGGCACAGTTAAGGCCGAAAACGTTGCCACACTGTCTTCAAAGATTATGGGTGAGATAAAGTCTATTGCCGTCAAAGAGGGCGACACAGTTAAGGCAGGTCAAACGCTGCTTACTATCGGGGCTGGTGAGTTTGCCAATAAATCTGCCCAGGCACAAGCAGGGGCAGCGGAGGCAGAGGCGGGCCTTGACATGGCAAAGGAAAATAAACAACTTGCAGACACAACCTATGAGAGATTCAAAAAGCTCTACGAGGACAAGGCCATATCCAGACAGGAGTTCGACGAGGTAGAGACAAAGAGAAAGCTGGCAGCAATCTCATACGCACAGGCATCAGCGGCACACCAGCGCGCACGGTCTGCCCTCGGAGAGGCGCACGTGTTTTCCGGCTATACAAAGATTACAGCGCCGTTTAATGGTATCGTCGGGAAAAAAATGGTTGACACGGGCGCTATGGCCGCCCCCGGCGTACCGCTTATAACAGTGGAAGACCCCTCCAGCTTTAATGTAATTATTAATGTTGACGAGGGCCTTGCCTCAGATATAAAAATGGGCACACAGGTTGATATTTCACTCAGCACCCCGCCACTTAAAACAAAGGGCACTGTTACAGAGATAAGCCCGCTGGTCGATTCCGCAGCGAGGACATTTTCCGTTAAAATAGCTATTGCACAAAAGGGCTTACGAAGCGGTCTATATGCAGTAGCGGCAATCAGTGGTGGTCAGCACCAGTCCATTGATGTACCGGAGAGTGCAATCGTGGAAAAAGGACAACTGCGCGGCGTCTATGTCGTCGATAGTAACGGCGTTGTAACATACAGGCTGATTACTACCGGCAGAAAACTTGCCGCAACAGGCACGCTGGAAGTCCTCTCTGGCCTCACAGACGGCGAAGAGATCATTACCGCAGGCACGGCAGTTGACGGCGGGCAGATAACCGGCTACACGCAAGGCGCTAAATAAATGGAAAAGATTGGCATCTCCGGGAAAATTGCTGGTGCCTTCATAAACTCAAGGCTGACACCGTTATTAGTGGCGGCCTCACTGGTTCTCGGCATATTTGCCATCATTGTAACCCCGCGCGAAGAAGAACCGCAAATCATAGTCCCCATGTTTGATGTTATGGTGATGTACCCCGGGGCATCGGCCAAAGAAGTAGAAGAGCGCGTAACCCGCCCGATGGAGAGACTGCTTTATGAAATCAATGGAGTTGAGTATGTGTATTCAATAACTAGGCCCGGCGTGAGTATGGTAATCGTGCGATTTAATGTCGGTGAGGATACAGAGCGAAGCCTCGTCAAACTATACGACAAACTGATGTCTAATTATGACAAAATCCCCCCTGGTGTTTCGAACCCCCTCGTGAAACCAAAGTCCATTGATGAGGTCCCAATTCTTACACTGACGATTTCAGGTGAAAAATATGATGGCTACCGGCTCAGGCAAGTCGCAGCAGAAATGGCTAACGAGCTGAAAAAAGACTCCAACGTCGGTGAGATAACAATCACGGGCGGGCAAAGAAGGCAGCTTAAGGTGTCCATAGACCCCGTCAAGCTCCGTGCCTACGGCATTTCACCGCTTTCAATTATAAACATGTTCAACGCAGCAAACACTCAGATTCCCTCCGGCACGTTCCAAAAGGATAACAAAGAAGTCCTCGTCGAAACAGGAGGGTTTTTAAAAAGCGCCGAAGATGTGGGCAATCTCGTGGTTGGCACAAGCAGCACTTCTGCCATATATTTAAAAAACATTGCCACAGTCACTGACGGCCCTGAAGACCCGGCTAACTATGTATTCACTGGCACTGCCCCAGCACACGATAAATCAGACGCTGATATACGTCAGGCCGTTACCATCTCATTGGCTAAAAAGAGCGGTTCAAACGCTACAACAATAGCTAAAAAGGCAATCGAAAAGGCGCAGGAGATGAAGGGCTGGATAATCCCCAAAGACATCGACATAAATGTTACCAGAAACTACGGTGAGTCCGCACAAGAGAAATCCAACGAACTCCTTGACCACCTGATGATAGCCACATTGTCAGTTATTATTCTCATAGCGCTGACACTAGGCTGGAAGGAATCTATCGTAGTGGCCGTTGCCGTACCGGTTACACTTGCCCTGACACTCTTAGTAACATATGTCTATGGCTATACACTTAACCGCGTAACGCTGTTTTCCCTGATTTTCTCTATAGGAATCCTCGTCGATGACGCCATTGTGGTTGTTGAGAACATCCACAGGCATTTTAAAACAGGCGGGGCAAGCATAAAAACGGCGGTAATGGCGGTTGACGAAGTAGGCAATCCAACCATACTTGCCACGTTTACGGTAATTGCGGCACTGCTGCCGATGGCCTTTGTAAGCGGGCTGATGGGGCCGTATATGAGACCCATACCGGTGGGGGCGTCTGCGGCGATGATATTTTCTATTTTGATTGCCTTTATTGTCACGCCGTGGATGAGCTACAAGGTCTTGAGAAATGTTAAGCATAGCGGTCACTCTGAAAAGACAGAGGGCAAGACAATGCTGGCATTCTATGAAAAGATGCTCAGGCCGTTAATCCAGCACCGTGGGTACAGGATTGTGGGGCTTATGTCTGTTGCAGGGCTACTTATGTTGACACTGCTTCTGCTGCCGCTTAAGCTGGTAACTGTGAAGATGCTTCCCTTTGACAACAAGAGTGAGATACAAATAATCATAGACATGCCTGCCGGGACGACACTTGAACAGACTGCGGCGGCAACCCGCGCTATCGCTGAGTACATACGTACTGTTACCGAGGTCAAGGACTTTCAGCTTTATATCGGTACGGCAGCGCCGTTTAATTTTAACGGGCTGGTCAGACACTACTACTTAAGACAGCAGCCAAACACGGCAGACATCCAGATAAACCTCGTCGAAAAAGGCAGCCGCAAGGCACAAAGCCACGACGTTGCCAAGCGCATACGCGGCCAGATTCAGGAGCTGGCAAAGAGATTCGGCGCAAATGTAAAAATAGCTGAAATCCCCCCTGGCCCCCCGGTACTCAGCACACTTGTTGCAGAGCTGTATGGCCCTGACCCTGTGAGACAGACTGAGCTTGCTAATCAGGTAAAGGAAATATTTGAGAATACTCCGGGTGTTGTCGATGTGGACTGGTTTGTTGAGGCGGATGCAGAGAAGTACATCATTAAAATAGACAAGACCAAGGCGGCAGTGGCCGGGGTATCCCCTGAGGCGGCTGCCTCAACGCTGCGCGTATTTCTTGGGGGCACAGCGTCGGGGCTTATTCACGATGATAAATCCAAAGAGCCGGTTGAGATATACATACAGGCCCCACGGGACAAGCGCTCAGGCATAAACGAACTCAAGGGGCTGACCGTTGTCAGCGCATCAGGGAAATTAGTAGCCCTGTCTGAACTTGTCAATGTGGTCAGCACCACAGAGGACAAGACCATTTTCCACAAAAACCTCAGACGAGTTGTCTATGTCGTAGGCGATGTGGCGGGAAAGGAGGAAAGCCCCGCCTATGCGATATTGAAAATGAAAGATGCAGTAAAGGCATTAAAACTAAGCGAAGGGTATGAGCTGACTCAGCATTTTTCTGAGATGCCCTGGCTTGAGAAACGATATTCATTAAAGTGGGATGGAGAGTGGCAGATAACCTATGACGTGTTCGTAGATATGGGGATAGCCTTTGGAGCGGTGTTGATATTGATTTATGTGCTTGTTGTGGGGTGGTTTAAGAACTTCTTAACGCCGGTAATCATTATGGTGCCAATACCGTTGACTCTGGTTGGGATACTGCCCGGACATTGGATTATGGGGGCGTTTTTCACGGCTACAAGCATGATAGGCTTTATTGCCCTTGCCGGTATAATCGTGCGTAACTCCATATTACTTGTAGACTTTATTCAGCACGACTGGAAGGAAAGCGGGAACCTTTCAGATGCCATAATAAAGGCAGGGGCGGTCCGCTTTATGCCAATATCGCTGACTGCGGCAGCGGTGCTTGTCGGTTCTGTGGTAATGCTGTTTGACCCGATATTTCAGGGACTTGCCATATCAATGATGTTCGGGGCACTGAGCGCTACACTGCTGACGCTTATTGCCGTGCCGCTTTTGTATTACGAATTCTACCGGAGTAAGGAATGTCCTGTGGAGGATTGCAGCGAGGGCTGATAATGACTTTCGGCCCTCATATATCGAAGGAATTTGCCTCGCCCGAGTCGTTGTCTCTGACGTTGGCTCGCTCGTTAATAGACAACTCTTCAAGGATAAGATGGTCCATTTTTCGCTTCACAAGGGAAATCAACTCGCCCTTTAGTTCATCTCCGGCCCAAAACCCTGATGGCAGTTTGATAAACGCCCCACCCTCTGCAACTCCCACAGATGATGTCTTAACTCCGCTATTTTTGCCGAAGCGTTCAGTCAAAAAATCGTAGAATGACATGGAAGGGTCAGTACATCTGGCCGAGATCCTTACAATGGAGTTATCGACGATTCCCCATGTGACGGCTACCTGAATTTCAGGCATTCTTATAAGACTGTCTGCTATGATTGCCAACTGGTCAGCGTCTTTTGAGGAGACGAAGCCGATGCCGGTCACCAGTCTGCCTTCTTTCATCTTCCAGTTGTTAACAGCCTCTTTGAAGTGTTCAAAGTAGCGTTGTGGCAGGGGATAGCTTTGCAACTGGCGAAATACCTCTTTGTCTGCAAGCTCAAGCAGTTTGGAGTACGCAAGTACATCCCGTTCAGTTGCGTTTATAAGCATTTTCGTATCAGTGAATACGGCAAGTGACCCCAGGGTTGCCTCTTTGCTGTTTTTGGGTAGTGTATAGCCCATCGAAAAGAGCAGCTCTGCAAGCAGGGTTGTTGCTGCGCCTATTCTTTCAATCAGTATAAATCCGTTTTCATCATATTCCTCTCTGGTCTTTAAGTCGGCATCATGGTGGTCTATTATAATTATTGGGTCTATGACGCGTCCCATAAGACGCGAATCGTTTACCATAGAGGAGTCTACAAGCGCGCAGGACTTGATTTCCTTAGGCATTTCCTTGATAGGAAACATTATGGAACCAAGGTCAAACAGCGTAAACATGGTACGGTTTTGAGGATGCCCGAAGTGTCCGCAGTAGTATATTGTTACGTCTTTGCCTAACTTCATGGCTATATAACGCAGAAGCATTGCAGAGCCTATTGCATCCGGGTCAACCTGGGTTATTACGATTGGGACTGTATCCATGTCATCTATCGTTTTTTTCAGTTGTTCTGTAAGTTCTATCACTGTTTCACCTCTTTATAAGAACTGCAATGCAGCAGTGTGTAGTATCATATCTTTAGTATGAGGCTATAGTCAATATTGATTTTGTTATATTTGTTAAGCTTGGAATCAACATCGCTCAACATAATCCGTGCCCATGTGATGAACAAATACCACCTTAGGTTTGCAATGCTAATAATAGTTACTGCTAAACATTTAGAATCAACTCTCGATAACTTATTGTACTAAGAAGACATATATAAAACCGCAAAAATTGTGGCAGCAGTACACATGATCTTGTGGCAGTTTGAGCTGTGTTTGTGCCTTTAAACAAAAAAGAGTTATTTATAAGTTTAAGTAATACGCAATAATCTCCCTGCCGTAAAACAATGACACCACAGCGCCTAACGACAAAAACGGCCCGAATGGAATCTTGGCCTTCCTGCCCTTTCCCTTAAATATCATCAGGGAAATCCCATAGACAGACCCCACAAAGCTCCCGATAAAAATCGTCAGTAAAGTCGATTTCCAGCCAAACGTTGCCCCGGCCATCGCCATCAGTTTTATATCCCCACCCCCCATGCCGCCCCTGCTTACCACTGCTATGATATAAAATATCAGCCCGCCTGTGAACAACCCGGCAAATGACCCGGAAATCCCCATCAGCCTGCCATACAGATGTGGCTCAGGCAATATAAATATCGAACCAATAAGCCCCAACACCATCCCAGGCAGCGTTATCACATCAGGGATTATCTGATAGTCTATGTCAATGAAGGTTATCACTATCAACGCCGATATAAACATCATGTAGTATATCGAATATGCCGTAATGCCAAATTTCGCGTAAATCAGCACATAGAGGATTCCGTTTAGTAGCTCAACCGCTGGGTATCTAAGCGAAATATGCACCCCGCAGTAAGCACACCTGCCCCTGAGCGCAAGATAACTAATAACCGGTATGTTATGCCACGGACTGATCCTTTTGCCGCAGGCAGGGCAGCTTGACGGCGGTGTGACAATAGACAGCCCCTTTTGGGGAAGCCTGTATATGCAAACATTAAGAAATGACCCAACTATTAATCCGAATGCAGCTGTTAATACGTAGTATGGCAGCAGCGCTATCCCTCCGTTGATATGATTTCCCCTGCCTCTTTTTTCAATTCCTCTATGTTGCGCTCAATGGAGGAAATCTCCCGGATTGCCTGCTGAACCTTGTGGTGGTTAAATAAGTCCGTTGTCCTGTTGAAACTCAGATCGTAGGCATTTTTACCTATGGATTTATAAAGCTCTTCCTTTTCTTTTTCGAGCGCTTCTATTTTTGCCAGTATCTTTATGAAGGAAAGCTCAATGGTCAGCCTTTCAGTTACAATGGCGGCAAACCACTGGAGCCTATCAATGCCGCGCTCAAAGTCTCTTTTTATCTTATTCCACATTTGTTTGACTCTCAGCGCAAAGAAGAGCGTAGTTTATGAGTCTTCTTCCTGCCTGTCCTGCAGGATTTCGTCAATTGATTTGTCAGACTTGTCCTGTCTTACTTTTGCGTATCTGGATTCGCTGATTATGTCGATATCCCAGCCAGTGAGCTTCATGGCCAGTTTGACATTTTGGCCCTTCTTTCCTATCGCTATAGAAAGCTGCGAGTCCTCAACTACAACCATCGCGGTCTTATCCTCTTCGTTTATACCGATTTTGTCTACTTCCGCCGGTGTCAGCGCACGTGCTATGTAGAGCCTCGCGTCTGGCGTCCAATGAATGATGTCAATTCGTTCGCCCCTCAACTCACGCACAATTGCCTGAACCCTTGTACCCTTCATCCCCACACATGCACCAATTGGGTCAATCGTGGAGTCCTTCGTAAATACGGCGATTTTTGTCCTCTCCCCAGGCTCACGCACTACATCCTTTATCTGAACAATGTTATCACTGATTTCCGGCACTTCCATTTTAAATAACGCAGCGACAAAGTTTGTCGAAATCCTTGACAGCAGTATTTGCGGGCCCTTATTCGTAGTATTAACCAATTCGATATATGCCCTGATTACATCGCCATTTTTAAAATGCTCTCTCTGAAGGGTTTCTTTTACCGGAAGGACGGCCTCTGCCTTGCCTATGCTGACGTTGTAGGAAAGCCTGTCTTTTCTGATTATTGTGCCTGAGACAACAGTGCCAACTTTATTGGCAAACTTGTCATAGATTACATCCCTTTCAGCCTCGCGTACCTTCTGCATTATAACCTGCTTTGCAGTTTGTGCCGCTATACGCCCAAAGTCCTTTATATCAAGCGGTTCATTCACAGTAGAACCTAAAGACGCCTCAGGTGAAATAGCCATGGCCTCTTCTAATGACACCTGCGTGTGTTTATCTGTTACATTATCAACTACAGACTTTATTTTAAAAACACTGACTTCGTAATCGATGGGGCTGATAGTCAGCCCGATATTCTCGAATTTCGTAAATTTTCTCTTTACTGCTGTCAACATCGCAGACTCAATAGTAGTTCTGAGCGTGTCCCTGGAAATCCCTTTCTCATGGCTTATTTGATCGATAATGTAACGAAGCTCTTTGCTCATTTTATCTCAATCTCCAGTTTAGCTCTGATTATATCGTGAAACTTTATTTCAACCGCTGATTTGGCGTCTTCAAGCGTAACCACATCATCTGTAACAGACAGTATTTTCCCAATGATGCAGACGTCTTTTGCAGCCACAGCGGCAGCCACAGCGGCAGCACTTCCGGCAGTACCCTTCACTACAACCTTAGCAAGTTTGCCGGTGTATTTTACAAAATCGGCCTTATTTCTTAACGGCCTGTCAATGCCGGGTGAAGTCACCTCAAGCGTATATCCACCCTTAAGTATGCCCTCTACATCAAGCCTTGCGCTCAGGTCTCTGCTCATTCCCTCGCAATCTGCTATGCCAACCGATGGTTCTTTGTCTATTGTCACTCTCAATATCTTTCTGGCTCCTTGTCCTTTTAACTCCACACTAAAGAGCTCTACCGCCCTCTGCAGGGCTGCCTCCCTCGCTATAGCCTCAAGGCGTCTCATTATCTCCATGCCCAAAATCCTATTCCAGCAAAAAAACACCCATAAAACAAAAGAGTGGGTTTTTCCCACTCCTGAATTGAGATAACTATCTCTCACTATCATTATAGCTTTATTTTTCATTAAAAGTCAAGCACTTTAATAATGCCTGATTGCTAAAGCAGGTCAACTAACTCTAACACAAGTGTTTCTTGTTTGAAGACTGACGGCGTAGGCTGATAAGTTAATTTATTGGGATTTTCAGGAGTTTACCCACTTTAATCTTCAGTGGATCGCTAATCGCGTTCACCTTCATTATCTCCTTTACAGAAATATCATACATTCTTGCAATTGAGGACAGGCTTTGACCACTTTCAACTTTATGATGCTTGACCGCTGTTGGTTTACCTTTCTGTTCTTTTTCAGAGTCTGTTGTATGGCTGTTTTCAGATGCTGTCTTGTCGATATTTTTTGTGTTAGCAGAGGAAACAGTGTTTGTCTTTTTATCAGATTTGGCAGTATCAGCAGGGGGTGTCTCAGACTTTTTATCAGAGTCCTTG